>NZ_JAOARO010000008.1 GCF_025211055.1 Vallitalea sp.
AACTATCCATAACTATAAATCTAAATATAATGTAGGAATAGAATATTCCTTTTATCATTAATGCAGTTAACATAATGAGTTAACCACTGATTTATAGTTCATATATAAATAGATGTAGGATTATAATATATATCGGATAGTATCATACTGATGATAAGTCATAATATCACATCTATTTATATATCACTGGTGATGGGATGATACAGCACTTTTATTCTCTGTAGTATTTTTATTATAGCAGATAATTTCATGTTAATTGTGTCAATCATGATATTTCAATCAATCATGATAATGGATAGTACTTAAAATTCAATCCTAGCCACATTTAGAAGTAGCATTATTATTCCTTGTCTCAATTGATGGAATGGTATATTCCTTCTTGTATTTTAGCATGTTATAGACGATATTGACTAATCGCCTAGAAACGCAAACCAAGGCTTGTGACTTTGTTTTACCTTCTGATATTTTTCTATGATAGTATTCATATAGAATGGGGTTCTTAGGTGTTCCTGTGCTTCTGTGTGTCCCTACTTGTCGAATGGCAATATAAAAGAAAATACTATTCAATTTCCGATTTCCTCGTTGATTTCTAAAGTTCTTTTCTGTAGACCCCGAACTATAAGTTACTGGGGCAATGCCACTGTAACGTGCAAGTTTTGCAGAAGTCTTAAACCGATTAATATCACCTATTTCAGATAATAACTGTGCTGATGTAATAAGGTCAATACCACTGAAAGATTGGAGATTAACCTCTAGTTCATCAATATAAGCCTGTAATAGTTCATCTATAGCAGAAATTTCTTGTTTCTTATATCTGATGTCATTTACATAACTACGAATAAGAAAGCACCTTGTTTCATCATGAGCCAGTCTATCCCCATCTTCTGCAATCAAGTCAAGAATAAACTTAGCCCTTTTGTGATTAAGGTAATTATGGCTTTCTACACTAAGGAACTCGCCTAATTCTGCTATTGATACATGCTCTAAATACTTGGCACTAGGATACTTGTACCAAAAGGCTAAGGCTGTCTTACCAGTTAATTCACTAAAGAATTTGTTATAGTTATAGTATTGAAAAGTTAGTTGCATATGTAGCTGATTAACAACAGAAATACGTTGGTCAACAAGTTTATTACGTCTAGTCATCAATTGACTAATCTTATAATAGATACCATTATCTTTGGTGACATCTTCTAGCCTGTCCAACTCGTCTAAAAGCACCTTTGCTACGCAAAAAGCGTCGTATTCATCTGTCTTATGTAATGTTGTATTTTTCTTAGCTTCCTGTGCACTTAGAGAAGAATTGACAAACTTTACTTGTTGTCCATTATCAATGAGAAAATGGCATAAGGCTCTACCAACTCCCCCAACATCTTCAAGACCATAAATAGCTTGTAGCGAATAAACAATTTCATAAGTACGTACCAAGTCTAATAGTTCCCGAAAGCCTGACGGTTTATTTTCAATCTTAATAGACCCTATCACCTCATGCCAACAGTTCATGACGATAGCTGTATGGCTCTTACGGTGAGGGTCAACCCCTACATATAAATACCTTTGTTTCTTGTGCATCTGTATCACTCCATTTCTGATGAATAAAAACGCAAACATCCACAACACCAGTATCAAACTGTTATTAAACAGCCGTACAACGATAGTCCAGTTAGCTTTTACATTTCCTAATCAGAACAGAAAGATAGCATAAAAACAACATATTCAGTTGTCAAAGTACGCATTAAATTCTTAAACAATGGCTCTAGCAGTAAAGCCAATGGTTAAACACTTAATTGTATAAATAGTAATGTATATAGAAGGAATAAGACAGCTTCACATGGATAGTATCAGTTTTACACTTAATAAATGCAACATACTCCTGCAAGTAATAAACTGCCTACTCCCTTCATAGCGTAATTAGTGGGGCATTATCTTCGATATATCCCAAACCTTCGTCCAACCACCCTCTTTAAGAGTCTTTGGACTGACAGCTTCGGAGTCATATTTCTTAATAACTGTACGGTCTTTGACATTTTCTAAAACCAAGCGATTTGACCGTAAAATAAGCTTTTGAAAATACTTGTCCTTGTTGTCATCTTCTGTATTAACGCTTTTCTCCCAAACAGTAACAGAAGCGTTACGAAAATAGAATCTCAAAGCTTGTTCAATGATGTCATTTGCTCCATGTAATTCTTCAATTAATGATGCCCTATGCTTCGCCATAGTCAATAAATCTTCATCTAAAGTGGTACTGTACCTTACTCTAGCCATAACAAATCACTCTCCCTAATCTTTCTTAATCTTAATAATTAACTGTTCCTTATCTTCTATAACGTGTATCTTATCACCAATGTTAAAACCATGCTTCTCAAGCCATTTCCCTTGAAGCCTAATAACTGGATAGGTGGAATACCCCTTCCTAAATCCAAGGTAATTAGTAACGCTACAAACTGTTAAAGTACGTAAATTCATAGTAATTATCTCCTTCCAAAGTAGTTGAAAGGAAAACAAAAAAGTGCAAACCTACACTTGTAAAACCATGTAGAATTATCTATAATGAATAGAAAGGTTGCTATAACAGCGAATGCTGTATGTGTAGGTACTGTGATACCTGCATATGCTTCCAAGTATGCCCGTACTTGGGAGATATGGCGACCTTTTTAGTTTTCCAAGTAAAATCAATAGCCAAGAGAAGAGAGCAAGACCATCTAGGGTAGGTGCTACGAAGTGTTTAAAAGATCTTCCCCCCTCTTAAATCTTTTCAGGGTCTTTCTCTGGGGTCATAGAAACCAAGAGCCATCTATATGTCCACGACCCATTAAACCCTATTACCTATCTTTTCTAAATTCCCTATATAGGGCAGTTCGTATAATAGAATGACAGTAACACGCTTCATTCAGACAATGAAAAAGAACACGCATAATTTTAATGACATATTGCATATCTTCACCCCCAATAGCTATAGGATTCAGCTGTTTTGTTGACTAGCTTTGGTCTATCATAGGGTTTATTAGAGGTCAATGATTATTTTAAATAATTTTTTATTGTTCTTTGTTCTTCTATATTGATATAATAAGTCTATTAGGAGATACTCTTATATTTTTGAACTATGGAGAGGGAGTAATATGAATATATATATTAACATTGCAATATTTGCAGATATTTATATTAATGTCGTGCTCAACGAGCTATCATTGAAGATATAAAAGAAAAGGATATTAAAAGATTATTCTTGGCTTTGTATATGTAAAGGATCACAAACAAAGTATGTTATTAATACCCTAAAGAAACTTAATCCTTTTGTTTGAAGTAAAAGTAATATAGATGAATGGTTTAAACAAGTGGAAAAAGTTAGATGCCCAACTAGTAAAAATGAAATTATGCTTTTAATGAAATTAAAACACAATCCTTATATGTACATGGGTATAAGATTCTATGTGTTCACGCAACACGTGGAAATATTGATATAGCACTTCTGATATAATCGAAGATTCACTTAATAATGTTACAACACATATTCTACTATGTGGATATGCACATAAAACATTTGTTATAAACCATAAAGAATCATCTAGTAAGCTACGAGAAAAATCAGAATTAGAAAGAAGAGAAACTTTCCTTATTGGGATGATTATATAAAGAATATGACTAAGATGATGAAACTAAAATCTTAACGAATAACTATTCTATAATAACATTGCCAAAAAAGAAATTTCTAATCAAATAAAAAATTGTATTTATATCAGTAACTGGAGGTACTATATTGAAATATAGACAAATAGCTAATAACGAAATTGAAAAAAATGAGTATCATAGAATGCGTTATGCTCTCTGGTCACATCATACTGAAAAAGAATTATGGGATGAAATGGAATATATCTTAAAAGGCAAAAATTTCTATAAGAATGAATTATCATGGACTGCATTTGTTGTTGTTCGTGATGATGGAAAGTTAGGAGGTTTTATAGAAATGACGCTATACCCAGAATTAAATTTCTGTGATTCAAAACCTGTCGGTTACATTGAAGGTTGGTATGTTGATAAAGATTTAAGAAGGAAAGGGACAGGAAAAAATCTTGTTAAAATAGCAGAAAATTGGCTTAGAGCAAATAACTGCTTAGAAATAGCATCTGATGTAGAATTACATAACAAGGTTAGTCAGCAGGCACATACAGCTTTAGGATTTAATCAATCCCACATAAAAGATAATTGTATTTTCTATAAAAAATCAATATAACAGTAACGCTTATATTCATTAATAATTATAAGTGGATAAACCACTATTTATTAGATAGCTATGTCAAAAAATTAGCTATTTTTTTTGTGTCTTACTTATCGTCAGGACAAAGAACAATAAAAAATTATTTAAAATAATCATTGACCTCTAATAAACCCTATGATATAAGCTGTTCAGTCAACAAAACAGCTGAATCCTATAGCTATTGGGGGTGAAGATATGCAATATGTCATTAAAATTATGCGTGTTCTTTTTCATTCTCTGAATGAAGCGTGTTACTGTCATTCTATTATACGAACTGCCCTATATAGGGAATTTAGAAAAGATAGGTAATAGGGTTTAATGGGTCGTGGAC
>NZ_JAOARO010000096.1 GCF_025211055.1 Vallitalea sp.
TACATTATACAATGTATATGTAGCGGAGAAAAGATGTTTATCGTTAGGCATCTTTTTTTCTTGTAAAAAAGTCAGCCTAACTCCTAATGAGTTACACTGACTTTTTTTATGTGTGGGCTAGTCTATTTAACGACAGCCCCTCATTTAATACTATTATTATGGCCCATTATCCTACCATAACCAGCTGATTCATTGTCATGTTTATATTTCATGGGAAATAATTTGCACATTCTATCCATTAACTCTTTATAAAACAACTCTTCTGCATGTTCACTGTTAAAATCATTATTTTTTCTATTGAACCAATTCTTGCATTTCACTTCTTCAGATGATTTTAATTCTGACTCAATCTCTTTAACATCTTTCCATTTACCAGTATTTAATATTTTTTCAATACTACTTTCAAGAGCAAAAACATCCGAATCCTTACACTTCACAAACTGTCACTCCTCGCAAAATTAATTTTTAATATAAGCAATAAAAATATATTATTGGTTATTTAACTTATATAGTAAATTTATTTTATTATTCCCTACTTCATTCATATTTATTACATGAGGAAATTAAGTTGGTTATGATTCATTTACATAAAATGATCATTTTGTAAGAAAACGTATTACAATATTATTAAACTTATTCAAAAAAGTCAGGATATCTATAATAATATGGTTTTGGATAACATATTGGTCTTCTGGAACATCTTCTTCTAGATCTTCTACATCTTCGTCCATACATTTCATTTACTAGCATAACTTGAATTGTATTTCTTAACCATCTATTAGGCTTCCTATAGAATCCGCATCTTTTGCTTGAAGGCTCTATTTCATTATTATCTATATTGTTGCTCTCTATTTTTTCTGCAAATTCTTTTATATCTATTGTATTATCTTTTTCTACTGCTTCATAGATTTTATCTGTTATCATTTCTATGAACTCTTTTTCTGGATAATCATCATACATGTTACTTCCACTATAATCCATCTTATCGCATTCTTCATCAATGTAATATTGAATTTTCTTGCACACTTCAGGATATAGGACTCTCATTTTCTTTTTATCCATTTCATCCATACCATTATAATCTTCTACTGGCATTTGGATAGGAACTTGCATATTAGGGTTCATATATATTCCAGAGTCATATTTTCTGTCATAGCCACTTTTATTATATCGATTTTGGATAGAACCATTTTTTCTATACCCATAATTACCGTACCCAAAGGTATCATCTCTTCCATCTGTCACAGAATATGGATTATAATAATATTGGTAAGGGTCTTTATATTTATCCACTTTAAAATCCTCCAATTTATATGTCAATATAAATATATGCTTTTAAAATGGTTTGGTTCTTAATTTATCAATATATTTTAATAATCAATGGTTATAACTGGAATAGCAGCATATAAATAGGTCATATCTTCTAATTCATTATAAGTCAATGCCAAATCAACATTGATTTTTTCACCTTCAGTTATTATATGTTCATCAATATATCTGGAATATCCATAAATGCTGTATATGTTTTCTGTCTTGAAACTATCTTTTACCTTACAACTCATCTTATTTGCAATCTGTTTAACTATCTCTTTTGCCTTAGATTCATCTAACTTACCTTTATGCTTACTTGTGATAGTAAGATTATCTCTCGCATCCATATCCATTTCTTTGAATATCTCAGTGATCTTGTCTCTGAAATAGAGTATGCTACCACACTTATCATTTAGAACTATATTTATGACTATATAATTCTCTACTTTTAATCCATTATTAGCCACTTCCTCTACAAGTTCAACTACTTTAATTGTTGTATCTGCTTCTTTTGTTTTCTTATTGATACTATAAACTTTTTTGAATTCTTCAGAATTATAATCTTCATTATATTCTGGTTCTAATCCCAGCTTATTTACAACTTCTAGAGCAAGCTTTTCCATTTCTGATTTAGTCATATAACTTTTACTATATTCTCCCCATATATTCAAATCGGTTTCACAGAGAGTAAAATTAACTTCGTTAAAAGTTGTTAGTAACTTTTCTTCACCATTAACAATCATCTTCTCTACATCATTAGCCACTATTAGAGCAGCAAAAACCAGAATAATACATGTAATTTTCTTTAACATAAAAAATCCCCCAATCTCATACTTTAATATATTAAAAGTATGAACACTTAGGAGAAATTTTATTCACTTAACACCAAGTAATTATTATATATAATATTATTATTTTATCGTATAAATAGTCTGTAATACTCTTGACAAAATCGTTGCACATTGTTGTCTTGTAGCCTTCATATTAGGTTTATATGGATTATAGAAAGTATCTATATCCCTGACTATATCAGCTTTTGCCATATTGACAAAATTCTCGTTGCTCCAGTGATTAACTGTAGGAGCTTTGAAACTACTTGACTGAGCATGGAATCTGAATGTCTTATCTATTATTTTCAATACTTCACCAATAGTTATATCTCCCTTAGGATTACAGAGCCCATTACCATTTCCTGATATAATACCTTTATTAGCTAAAGTCATAATGTACTTCCTGCCCCAAAAAGCATTGTCTACATCTTTAAAGATGGATTCTGATTGGGTATCAATCTCATAATCAGCAGTCGCAGCCAACATGGCAAAAAATTCAGCTCTAACTACATTATTATTAGGTTTGAATGTATTATCTTTATAACCATTAATAATACCTCTATCATATAAATTAAGTATATCGTATCTATTTACTTTATCATCTGGTAGATCCGTTAGAATATCTTGTTCGACCTTTTGCTTTTTCAAGATGATTCTTACTGGAAAATTAATTCTATCTATAGTCATTTTATTAAACCCTTTTGGAATATTACTCCCAACTCTATATGTTACTTCCAGAACATTATCTTTAGTCAAATAATAACTTATTATTTGTATTTCTTCGTTATCATTATCAATATTCCAATATAGTTCTATCTCTCCTTTAGTTTCAGAACCCTGAGTAAAATTGTATATTACTCTACTAGAAATAGCTGACACCATGATTGTGTTAATAAATAGACTGCTTATAATTGTAAGTAGTATGATATATTTTTTCATTAAACTCATTCCTCCCTTCTACACCTTTTTTATCACTCAATTTTGGACCATATGCTAAATACTTCTCCATACTTCATACTATCTTTTGCCCTTATATCATTCGCATTGCTAATCAATCCAAGCTTTATTGCTTTTGCAATACTCTCCTTATAAGTACTATCTATAGTGGAATCCTTCTTAAGATTACTAAGAACATCACTGTCATATTTGATTAATTTATCATTCATTATCTCATAAGTCCTAATAAACATATTGAATCCTGCTTCTCTTGACACTGTTGCCTTGTCATGAGTACCTGTTTTACTTATTAAAGAATTAGTCAAATGTCTCATAGTATTCTTATTGATATATTTAGCCAAGTCAATATTTCTTTCTTCAGTTAATACTCCATACATAATATTTAACATTTGATTTTCAGTAATATTATTATCTGGATTATAATTATCAAGTCCACTAATCTTGTATTTACCAGCTATTTCTTTTCTTGCAACTTCAGACCAGTGAGTTGGAACTGTAGGTGTTACTGTATCCATTTTCTCTTGATCTGTTATATATAATCCAAAGACTCCTAATGAACCTGTGTTAAATGTAACGTTACCAGAGTAAGTATTATATTTACCTTCTATCTCCTGCCACTTTTTATATTTTGAATCCTTTCTATAAGTAATGACATCTTTCCCATACAAACCATATCTAGGCTTAGCTTTTACGTTAATCAGCATTTCTTTATCCGTATACTTTATTTCATTAGTACCTTTATCCGTTGAAATATACATTCCTAATTTCTGAGGGATTCCTACAGAAACTAATGCATCTTCTGGCATAAGTTCCGGTATATAATAATTACTGAATTGGTCTATATTGATACTGATGGTTGGAGATGCTCCATACTGTGTTATCTGCATATCAATAACACTTTTCAGTGATTCGTATGGCATTTCTAGAGTCATATCTCCTGCTTTAACTAGAATCTTGACTCTATGAGAATCAAAAGCTTTAATAACTGTATGTGGAATAAGCACTTTCCTCTTAACAATAGGATTATCTTTATACTTTGATATATCTATCTCATATACATAAGTATTGTGTTTAATCAAATTAGTAATAAGTCTTTGATCCACATTATTGTCAGCCATATCATCTTGTCCTGTTCCAGTACTTCTAAATCTATAAGTTAACTCTTTTTTCTCTTTATCATATATAAGTTCGTAATCCTTACCTGGTAGTATTTCTAATTCAGGGTCTGTATGACCATCATATTCAGAATTAGAATATTTAGTCAGAACCCGTATTGGATTAGAGAAGGTAAGTGAATCTTTAACTATCAGCTGACCTTTCTCTGGTCCAGTAACAGTTACACGAGTCTTCATTCTAACATAATAGAACCTGTTACCAATAAGCTTATTTATCTTGACCAAATATTTTTCTAGTATTTCAACGTTATCAGGTTTCAGGTCTCCCTCTCCACCAGCAACTTCAATATAGATAGGATCAATAAACAATCCATTATCCGCTACTTCCATTAGATATGTAAACTTTTTCTTTATTGTTGATTTATCACCTTCTGGCTTAGGTTTATCATCCGCATGTAAAAGCCATTCTATGCCTATGTAGTCTTCTGTTACACTGTCAATATAATCATGTTTTTTCATAGACTCACTTGAGGCAATACCTATACCTCTAGGTGGTAATGGATTATCTATATCTTTTGTAGTTCCTATAGTTACATTACTCCATGGCGATTTATTATTATTAGTTGGCTGAATACTCCTAATCCAAAAATAATATTGGGTATTAGGAAATAGATCATCCACCGTTACTTCATAATAAGCTCCATCAGTTGGATAAAGTGCGTCTAATGGATCTTTAGGCAATTTATATTCCCATACCTTAGCTGCTTCTACATCTTCTTTAAGTGAATATCTAATCTCATATTTGAAACTAGTATCATATTTCCATGTTAATGTCATCGTAGTATCTGTATAATCATTTATATAAAGACTAGGTACAGTTGGGTCTGGATTAACTACGGAATCTTCTGGTTTAGTTGCAACAACAATTGGTGTAGGATAATGGGCTAATATTAATTTTTTAGAATTGAGTTCTCTATATGGATATACCATAAAAAGATATAAGGTATTTGGTAACAAACCATCTTGCTTATAGTATAAATAGGTAGCATCATCCACATCTTTTTTAACCTCAATATTCTCCCATCCTATTTTATTTACTCCCTTTTTATCATCACTAACTAATTTATTATAATAATCCACAAATGAGTACTTTGAATTCTTTTGTTTTTGTATATTAATTTCTTTTTGGACTTGAGCATATGGAATCTTATAAAATTTATATTTAACATCTGATACACCAAATTTATCTTTACCTAAATCAATCTTTCTACTTAATAACTCAAAATCCTTATACTTAACACTGTCTATGTTCTTTACATAATTAGTTAATCTAGTAATTTCATTTTCCTCATTATAAATAGGAAAATATTCTGCTCCTTCAACATATTTGGTATAGATTTTCGCTGTACCATTATCATTTACCACCCAAACTTGATTAGTCCAGCTAGAAAGAGTAGAGTATGTTGCTGTATCCTTAGCAATAACCTCCCACCATTTTTCTTTCCATTGAATAGCAACTTCTGTTGTGGTTGTATCTTTATCCTTTACCTTTAGAGGTGGTTTTGCAACTGATGGCGGTTCAAAAGAGTCTCCGTTATATCCATAGTAAAGTGATACAATAGTTGGCTCTGAAGCATTTTCTTTATCACCCCATTTTTTTTTAGCTACTATCTTTATGTAATATAAACTTCCAGGTGTTATTTTTTGCAGTTCCGATTTATCTTTATCATAATAGCGTTCTAAGTTATATTTAAAACCTATAATTTCATTACTGGTATTCTTTAATATATTATTAGTTGAATTATCTCCGTACTTTTGATTATCAACTATCTTTTTAGCTCCTGCTAATGACTCCAAATCTCTAGTAACGTATATATCATAATAAACATCTGTATCAGTAATTAACTTACCATAGGTAGGTGAACTACTAACAACATCTTTTCTTTTGAACGCCCCCCATACAAAATTTATGGAATCTCCTGCTTCAACTACATTAAAAGTACGTTTAGCTTCTAACAAATCACTAATGTTGTCATTATATGAATCTCCTTGAACTAAGTATTTCTTTTCCAGCTCATTCTTTATTTCATTTAATGGCTTGGTCTTAAGAGTTTCAAGTATTGCTTTAGTCATTAAGTTAGGAACTGCCGGTTTAGTTGGTTTAATATTCATTGCCAAAGGTACAAATGGAATTTTTTTTGACTTAGGCTTAATGGGTATCTTATTAGAATCTCCTACGGCTTTATAACATAATTGTAATTGATATTCCACAGACTTATTAGGTTTTCTTACACGATAATACTCCATCTTAGCAGCATCTTTATCGAATATAGCTATATTCCTAGGTTGGTCATTAATGTATTCAACTAATCTTGCCTCAACTAATTCGTATTCACTTTGATCCTGACCTACTTTAAAACTTGCTGGTATGTTCCATTCTAATCTTACATATTCTCCATCCTCGAACACCTTAAGATCTATATTAGTTGAACATGTCCATATGTAAGGATAATTGACGTTCTTAACCAATGGTTTACTATCATAATACTCAGTCACAGGTTCTACCATTATGGAATATATTTGTCCTGGATATATATTCTGTTTTAATTTATATCTTAGGCGATTTCGTTTTTTAACATTATCATAATATTGCTGTATTTTACCAGATTTTACAGTAAGATTATTGATTTCTCCTTCTTTGTTATCAATAAGCTCTTGTTTTGTCTTATTAGAATAATCCCCAACAGCATATACTATTCGATATTCAAATGTATCTATTCCAATATCATCCCATACAACCTCAATACTGTCATCCTCTGGTATTAATTCTACATTAATATCTGTTATAGCATATACTGTCTTCGCCGTCCCAGTTGTAGGTGCAAGAACCTGTGTTATTTTTCCATCAACTACTTTTTTATGATAGTGGTACGGTTGTATAAATACTTCATATAAAGAACCAGTATTTAATACTATTTTATCATGAACTTTAATACTCTTTTTATTAAACTCCTCTGATCCTGAATCAATTTTAATTTTCTTATCAACTCTAGAAGTTTTATTATTTACTTTCAGTTCATAAAAGTCTGGATCATGTACATCTGCTAAATTTGGTGCAGGACCCCATTTATCTGGTACCTGCCAGCTGACTGTCATAGTAGGTCTAATGATAGGTTTCCCAGTAACAACATCCTGTCCAATAATATAATAAACATCATCAATTGATATATCTTTCACGGGTATCTGTACATTGGCCATTACCCTAATTGGTTGGACAAACATGCATATAATTATCGCTAAACATATTAATTTCTTCTTCATCTATTTTCCTCCTACCAATCAATCTTATTATTGATCCTTGTCAACATTTCTAAAACTGTTTCTGTAACAACTTCTTTATTAGGTAATAATCTACCATCTGTCAATTTGATTATACCTAAATTAACTCCTTTAATAAGTACATCTCTATATTCTTCCTGAATATCATCAGCGTCTTCAATAATGTTATAATCAGTAACATTAATACTATCTAAGTTAAGGTTATTTTTTATTGAATAAGCCTGCATGAATATATACATAACCTCATCTTTTCTCATATGCCCATACATATCATCTACAGGAATATCAATATTTTGTTCTTTTAACCATTTTTTATTATCATAGCCTTTTTCAGCTCCTAACACTCTAGCTGTAGCTGATAATAATTGGTAGTTGTATACTTTATAATTAAGATTACTAAGTTCACCACTGTTAAAGATATCTGTCAATCTATACTGGGTTACCAAATCAGTAACCATACCGTTATATATATTATCTAATTTACTATACATATTTGACTTTGGTGTAAACAGATAAGAACCTGTTTTATATGTTTCAATATTATATGAACCACCATAGTTATCACTATTAATCCTAGTAAATGAACTTCCATCTCTTCTATAACCTTGTAAAGTATCATTAATCTTTCCAACATTAAATGTCATTCTAATACTTTGATTAAATTCATTTACTGTACTATATTTAGTCTGAATATAACTTTTCATCATGCTTTTAATATTAGTTCTATGAGTCTCTTTTACTAGTTTTAGAGTATCAGTTACTATTTTCAATAATTTTGCATCGTCAATACCTGACTCTAACTCTTTATCTAATTGCTTTATAAGATAAGTTTTTTTACTTTCAACTGTCTTCTCAAACTTCTGTATAATTAATTTTTCCAAATCATCTTCTGAGATATTACTACCTACTACCTGAACATCATAATTCAAAAGATTAGTTGATGGTAACTTTCCATTTATCTTATCTTTATATTCCCCAATGTTCATGACTAATCTGACATAATAATCTCTGGTAGAACTACTATACTTATTAATCTCATCAATCTTATCTAGTATTTCAGCTGTCTTATCTTTTGATAAAGCATATGGTCTGATACCTAAATCACCATTTGGAAATTTAATCATGATAGTTATTCCATTATCATTAGCAGTCTCAATCATCTTAGCTGGTAAATAATACTCTTGTACACCTTTTATTGCATCTACCAAATAGTAATTTCCTTCTTTTACATATTTTAGATCTCCAATATTATAGTCTTGGCGATATTTTATAACTTGTTTCTTATCATCTTTTTCAATTTCCCAATAAGATTTTTTTATAAGTTCCTGAGCTTTGTCTTCATAATACTTGATATACCCTATATATTTATTTTCTTTATCATAATCTTTCTGATTAAATTCTGTACGTGTACTAACTCTATCTGAAAAACTAGACCTTGGATATACTTTATCCCCATTAGGTAATGTATCTTGGGGCTTAGTTCTATCTTCTATCCTTACTTTTATGCTATAGGTAGTTCCAGGTTTTAATCCACTAATCTTATAGAATACCCTTGTATAACCATCATTAGCACCTTTTACCTGCTCTAAATAGTAGTTACTATATTTTGTATTACTATAATCAGTATCTTTATCGCCTTTTACAAATATTTCTATACCATAATTACCTGTAGTGTTATAATCAGTTGGTATAGGGGCATCAAATCTTATTACCGTTTCTCTTTTAGGGTCATAAGAATACTTAGAATTATGGTCTACAATTAAATTGATTGGTCTTCTAATAGGAGCAGTTGTCAATGAATCCGCCACCCAAGCAGAAGCTGATTTGGGAATCTCAGACTCAATTCTTATTGTACGTACGTAGTAATAATATACTTTGTTAGATAGATTATTATTATCAATTATACTAATCTTATTGTCCTTAACTTTGAATGTCTGTTTAGCATCAATCCATGTTTTTGTATTTTTATCATAATATTTTAAAATATATTTTTTATCTTTTACATATAGTCTCCATCCTTCTATAACTACACCTGTTAGTAGTTTTGAATCAAATATGTCTTGTAACATCTTTCCACTACCTAATGATTTTGGCAAGGATTTATTCTCAATACTGATTAATTCAAAACCGTATTTATCTTCTACTAATTCAATTTCTGAAGGGAACTCCCATGATATTTTCCCAGAAATCATGCTATCATCTAAATGCTTTACTTCCATATTCTCTGGAGCTAATGGTATTAACTCATTATCTCCAGGGTTAGATGGAACAACTGGTGATGTAGTACTTAACATGCTAGAAGGTTCTGAACGTCTCTTATCAACAATAACATTTAAGTTCGTCACATTACAAATATCTAACTTAGTCACAATTCTTATATAGTAATTAGTATTAGGGTCTAGATTCAATAGTTTTAATTCTCCAAATCCTGCATCTGTAGGCTTAGTCTGTATATCACTATAAAGTATATTATTAGACCTTAGTTTATCTATTTCATCTAGGGTCAACTCAATATCATCTGAGTAATCAGCTATTTTATATACTCCGTTTTCCTTTTCTCTATCCGCATTATCTAAATCTAATATTTTTTCTACATCACCAATAGTTGTCATCAATGAATCTAGCTTTAATATCTTCTGTTTATCTTTAGATATATATATCCTGTAATTGATATTTTTAATTTTTTTATTAATTGGTGAAATCATATGATCATTATAATTCTTAATATCAACAAGTTTGAATTTTACATTAAGACCTACTCTTGGTTGTTGCTCCGTGGTAATTCTTGGGGTATAATTAATGTTTCCAACCATGGGTATGTCATATCTTAACATACTAAGTGAAATGCTATCTGCAATAGAGCGGTCACTTTGTCCTACTCCACCTGTAGGAATGATATATACCGATCTCATTTTAATAAAATTAATTCCTGGAAATTCATAATCATATTCACTAGCTGCTTCTTCGGATTTTGTATAAGGTACTATTTTATTACCCAAATCTTTTTTTATTGGTTTTGACCAGATTGTTGGTTTATCAGCTAATGGACTACCCTTGTATTCACCTCTAATAACAATATTTTTGATTTGGAATAAATTTTCATTAGCATTATATCCATATTGATATCCCGATATTGTCGATGGAGTAGCTTTTTCCATTCCTGAATCAACTTCTTCTACTTTGATATTTGCTCCATCCTTATATACCTTAAAGACTTTTGTAATTGTGTATTTATTATTTGTTTCTTCTGTAGGTATATCATTGAATAACATCTCGTAATATATAGCACTGTTCGTTTCTGACAGCATATTATTTAATAAATCTTTATCAGGGGCATGCCACGTTAAGTCAAATTGTACTTTATCAGGGTTAGTAGAATTTAGGTCGTCAGGTGGAACAACAGCTAGATTCTTAATTTCCTTAATTCTTGGTACTGGAGGCGGCACATTTTTGTCTTTTGTAGGTACATATTTTATTGTTTGAGATCTAAGAGGTGATCCTGCAAACTGAATACCTACTTGATAGAATTCTTGAGTACTTCCATTCTTAAATGGAACTGGTATGTATATATTAAGATCTGAATTTTCTTTTTTGTGATAGTGTTTTAACCATATATCATCATCATCAAATTTTGATTTTTTTGTTTTACTATGATAGATAGTATATTCTAAATCATCTGCATTACTACCTGCATATGGCACTATATCCAGATATGCATCATCCATACTTGCTCTTTTTACAATGTAATCTAAATATGTATAAGCATACTTATTGGTAGGCTCATATTGATTAAACTGATAATTAGGGCTTTCTTCTAAGGTAATAGCTGCTGTATATACTCTACTTGCTCCTAAGTCATCCCATTGCAAGAAACTTTTCAGTGCAATATTTGCATCATTATGAAGTTCTGACCTATCTTTAACTAACTCAATTGTATATGTTCCTGTTACTGAATTATAATCAAATTCTGCTAACTTATTGTTCCCAGTAGTTAAATTAGGCGGATTAATAAATTTTCCATCGTTTACATCCATAGGTATTATAATATCAGTATTATCCCCATTATCTCTAATATCTTTTAGTGCTAAAACAGCATTAATAAATTTACCATCAGCTTTTTTCAATTCGTCTATTGTTGCAATTTCATATTGTAATTTATCATTATCTGTATTAAATATCTTTGGTCTATCAAAAGTAATTCTAAGACCGGGTTTACTACCTGGGCGTATGTTAGAATCACTTGGTATTTCTATGGTCTCAATATCTTTATTTGTATTATTATTTGTATCCTTTACCCAATGTGTTGGTACTATCTTAAAGTTATTAAATGCTTTTAATAATTGTAATTTTTCTTTTGTCGTATCTGGTGTAGTTATTTCAAATGGTACAATACAGCCTTTCTGAATACCTTTTGTAAGAAAGCTCACTGTTTTTGTCTGCATATTCCATCTAAATCTAACTGGTAAATTATTAATAACAAATGATGCTCCTGGATACTTAGAACTTGCTCCCTTTATAATAGTAAATTTCAAGGAATCTCCATCAAATAACCCATCTTTTTTTGTTATAGACTCTAATTGAGGTACAAGCAAAGTATAATTCATCTTAGCAAATGATTTATCAAATTCTGTTTCTGTTATACTAGTTTCAGTATTCTTTGTTGTATCAATCTTTATCATATTATATTTTACAATTAACTGATTAACTTGATGTTCAAATGTAACTTGTGTTTTTATCTTATCCGTAAGATAATATTCTAATGTATACAATCCATACTCATTTAACTTCCAGTTAATAAGAACTTCATCGTCACCAGCTTTATTACTTACTATTTTTAATAACTTATCCATAGTATCATTTTTTTTCCATTCAAAGCCTAGATCTGATGCGGCTTTAATAATATTTGTATTACTTAGATTAAAAATAGCTACAAATAAAAAAACTACTAAACACATTGAAGTTATCCACAAACCTTTTCTTTTATTCATCATTTATCCCCCTTATTAATGTTATTTGTTCATATTTAATCTTGTATCCAGTACCAAACCTTTAATATCAAAGCCTAAGCGTACTCGATACATATATCTAATCTATTTCATCAGTATATAATTATAAATAATTATCTCTGTTTCTAGAAAATAACATAAAAATCTTTTTCAATTATATATCGGCATTTTACTTATAATAATTGATAGAAACCATCAAATTAACCCACGATTTTTATTAGGAAAATTTCCCCATAAAACATTAGTTTAGTCTCAACATAAAAATACCCATAGATTAAACACTTTTATAAGTGTTATATCTATGGGTATTATCATCATTCTTATTATCTATTTATCAGAATCATCATATTTACTAACTTCAATTCTAACAACGGACCTAGCTAGAGCAGCTTTAGTCCTAATCTCATTGAGTTCAGCTTTATCAGCCTTAAGTCTTCTTTCGGCTCTAAGCTTAGCTTCTTCGGCTCTTTTTATATCTATCTCATAGGGCCATTCTGCCGCATCTGTTAGAATTGTCACTTTTTCAGGAGTTATTTCTACAAAACCTTTATGGATTGCAGCTTTTTCTACTTTGGAATCATTCTTGATAACCATCATCCCACTAACCACTGGCGTAGTTAGAGGTATATGATTAGCATATACTCCAATATCTCCTTCACTGGTTTTAAATTCTACACGTTCAACATCATCTTCATAGAATATTCGTTCTGGTGTAACAACTTGTAATAAAAATTTATTATTAGCCATCTAATCACCTACTATACTCTGCTTAAAACATCATCAATGCTACCTGCCATTAAGAATGCATTTTCAGATATATTGTCATGTTTACCATCAAGAATTTCCTTAAATCCTTGAATTGTATCTTTTAGTGGTACATATTTTCCTTCTTTACCAGTAAAATTCTCTGCTACAAAGAATGGTTGTGATAAGAAATATTGAATCTTTCTTGCTCTTGCAACAATAATCTTATCGTTTTCTGATAACTCATCCATACCTAGAATTGCAATGATGTCTTGTAATTCTTTGTATCTCTGAAGTATTTCTTGTACACGTCTTGCAACATCATAATGCTCCTCACCTACAACCAAAGGTGAAAGAATTCTTGAACTTGAATCAAGTGGGTCTACTGCTGGGTAGAT
The DNA here is from genome assembly GCF_025211055.1 of Vallitalea sp. Classification (GTDB taxonomy): domain Bacteria; phylum Bacillota; class Clostridia; order Lachnospirales; family Vallitaleaceae; genus Vallitalea. The sequence continues at coordinate 13,701 of NZ_JAOARO010000096.1, forward strand.
ACCACGTTCAACAATATCACGGGACAATACTGTCTTTGCATCAAGGTGAGCAAATGTAGTTGCTGGAGCTGGGTCAGTCAAGTCGTCCGCTGGTACATATACTGCTTGAACGGATGTTATGGAACCGCTCTTAGTAGATGTAATACGTTCTTGTAATGCACCCATCTCTGTAGCAAGTGTTGGCTGATAACCAACCGCACTAGGAACACGTCCAAGTAAGGCTGATACTTCAGATCCTGCTTGTGTAAAACGGAAAATATTATCAATGAATAATAATACGTCACGTCCACCTTCATCACGGAAATACTCTGCCATTGTAAGACCTGTTAATCCAACACGCATTCTCGCTCCTGGTGGCTCATTCATCTGTCCAAACACCATGGTAGTCTTATCAAGAACTCCTGATTCTGCCATTTCATGGTATAAGTCATTTCCTTCTCTTGTTCTCTCACCAACACCGGTAAATACTGAATATCCACCATGCTCTGTTGCAATATTACGTATTAATTCCTGGATAAGTACTGTTTTACCTACCCCTGCACCACCAAAAAGACCTACTTTACCACCTTTTTGGTAAGGGCATAATAAATCAACAACTTTTATTCCAGTTTCTAGTATTTCAGTTTCAGTTACTTGCTCTTCAAATTTTGGTGCTTCTCTATGAATAGGCCAGCTATGCTTTGTCTCTGGTGCTGGTTTATTATCAATCGCTTGCCCTGTAACATTAAATATTCTACCTAAGGTCTTTTCACCAACTGGTACTGTTATTGGATTTCCAGTATCAACTGCTTCCATTCCTCTTGATAGTCCATCAGTTGGACCCATGGCTATACATTTTACAATGTCATCACCAAGATGTTGAGCAACCTCTACTATAAGGTCTGATCCATCAGCTTTTTTAATTACAATGGCATTGTATAGAGCTGGAAGATGTCCACTGAATTTTATATCCAAAACGGCACCAATAATTTGAGTGATTTTACCTATTTGTTCTGCCATCTATTATTTCACTCCTTTACTTAAGCGCTTCTGCACCACCAACAATTTCTGATAGTTCTTGAGTAATAGATGCCTGCCTAGCTCTATTATATTCAAGGGATAAGTCATCAATCATTTCAGTGGCGTTATTTGTAGCTGAGTCCATGGCGGTCATTCTTGCACCATGTTCACTAGCTACCGATTCTCTAAGTGCTCCAAAAATAATACTATTAATATATTTTGGAATAACTTGTTCAAGTACTTCTTCTGGTGATGGTTCATATGTCATCATATCACTGCTTTTTTCACCTGTTCCTATAAATTCTTCCGTATCTACAGGAAGAACTTTAATAAGCTCAGCTTCTTGTGTAAGCGCAGAAACAAAAGAAGTATATGCTATATAAACCTCATCAATGATACCTTCGGTATACATTTTTAACATCTTTTCGCCAATTAATATTGCATCTTTATATATAGGTTGTTCTATAACATCGTTATATTGTTCAAGTATTTCATAGCCATTTCGTCTGAAGTTATCAGCACCTCTTTTTCCTACTGCAACTATTTTGGAATCATTAGGTTCTGAGTTTTTCATGACAAGTTTCACCACATTGGAGTTATATCCACCTGCAAGACCTTTGTTGGATGTAATAACAATATATCCTCTACTCTTAACTTCTCTTTGAGTTAAATAAGGATGATTGACTGTATTACTTTTATCTAATATAGAACCTATTGTTTCTCTCATCTTATCAAAGAATGGTCTTGACTCGGCAGCTCTTGTTTTAGCTTTTTGAAGCTTGGAAGTAGCTACTAACTTCATGGCCTTTGTAATCTTTTGGGTACTTTGTATACTATTTCTTCTTAACTTGATATCTCTCATGGATGCCATGGAATCACACCTCTTTACTTAGGTTTTTATATCCACTCTTAAACTCTTCAATAGCTGAAGCAATTTTTCCATCCAGTTCTTCATCTAGTCCTTTTTTACCTTTGATATCTTTTTCAAGCTCAGGGTATTTTGTATCTACAAATTCAATAAGCTTTGCTTCAAAGTCTAGAATACTGGATACAGGAATATCCATTAAATATTTTTTTGTAGCAGCATATAGTATTATTACTTGATGTGCTACTGACATAGGCTTGTATTGAGGTTGTTTTAGAACTTCAATGATTCTTTCACCTTGGTCAAGTCTTGCTTTCGTTTCTTTATCTAAATCAGATCCAAACTGTGCAAATGCTGCCAGTTCTCTATATTGTGCCAACTCAACACGAATAGGTCCGGCTATCTTCTTCATAGCTTTTATTTGTGCAGCACCACCAACCCTTGATACAGATAATCCTGGGTTAATCGCAGGACGAACACCAGCATTAAACAACTCTGTTTCTAGGAAGATCTGTCCATCTGTAATTGAGATAACATTTGTTGGAACATATGCGGAGATATCCCCTGCTTGTGTTTCAATAATTGGTAAAGCTGTGATTGAACCTCCACCGTACTCGTCTGAAAGTTTTGCGGCTCTTTCTAGAAGTCTTGAATGTAGGTAGAATACATCACCAGGATAAGCTTCACGTCCAGGTGGTCTTCTAAGTAGTAATGACAGTGCACGATAAGCAACTGCATGTTTGGATAAATCATCATATATAATAAGTACATCCTTACCGTTTTCCATCCATTCTTCACCAATTGCTACCCCTGCATATGGAGCAATATATTGTAATGGAGCAAGCTCAGATGCTGTAGCGGCAACAACTGTAGAATAATCCATTGCACCATTTTCTTCTAATGTCTTAACAATTCCTGCTACAGTTGAGGCTTTTTGACCAATTGCAACATATATACATAATACGTCTTGTCCCTTTTGATTGATTATAGTATCAATCGATATAGCAGTCTTACCTGTTTGTCTATCTCCAATGATTAATTCACGTTGTCCTCTTCCAATAGGAACCATTGAGTCAATGGCTTTTATACCTGTTTGTAATGGAGTATCAACTGATTTTCTAGTTATTACACCAGGTGCAACCCTCTCTACTTCACGGTATGTATCCGTATTAATTGGACCTTTTCCGTCTATTGGTTGTCCTAATGCATTAACAACACGTCCAATTAGAGCATCTCCAACTGGAACTTCTGCAACTCTTCCTGTTGCTTTTACAATATCGCCTTCACTAATATTTTTATCAGAACCCATCAAAACTGCACCAACATTGTCTTGTTCTAGGTTAAGTACCATTCCGTATACTTCACCTGGAAATTCCAACAGCTCTCCAGCCATCGCTTTTTCAAGACCATGAATACGTGCAATACCATCAGCAACTTGGATAACAGTTCCAACATCACTTACTTCTAGTTCTGTTTTATATCTTTTAATTTGTTCTTTTATAACTGAACTAATTTCCTCAGGCCTTAAATTCATGGTAAGGTTCCACCGCCTTTCTGTACATAAAGTGTATTCATTTTAACCTAACTGAATAGCGTATAATTCTTTTGAAATAGCTTCTATTTTACCTTTTATACTATTATCAATAATTCTATCACCTATTCGAACCATTAACCCGCCTATCAAAGTTTCATCAACGCTTGTTATTAGTATTATTTTTTTACCTGTAGTCTCTTCAAGCTTGTTTTTAATACTTTCTAACTGTTCATTAGTCAACTCCTGCGCAGATGATACATAAGCTTTTGCATTTCCTTTTAGACTATCAATTTCATCAAGGCAATACTCTATTATATCTAATAAGTCATTAGCTCTTCCTTTTTTTATCGCTATAACCAAAAGACCTAAAATTTCTTTTATGATTTTTTTATTAAAAGTATTTTCTACCATAGCAATCTTGTTTTCAACTACTACTTTTGGGTGGTTTAATACTCCCATAAAATCTTTTTCTGCAAGAAATATCTCTGTAATCAACTTTAGTTGTTCTTCTACAAGGTCTACTTGATTTGTTTCTACGGCAAGCTCGAACAAAGCTGTTCCATATCTCTTAGCTATTAATTCAGCCATGTCTTATCACCTATTGAATCCAAAGTTTCTTCTAATAATTTATCGCTTACTTTTTTGTCAATAGATGATGCTACAAATTTGCTTGCCAAAATCTTAGCAACTTCTATCATTTCAACTTTAATTTCATCTTTAACTTTGTCTTTTTCTCGTTCTATCTCTTTGTTAGCTCTAGCCATAAGTCTAGCCGCTTCTTCATCAGCGTTTTTAATAATTTCACGTTCTTTTAATTGAGCTTTCTTTCTAGCTTCTTCTAAAATTTTGTCAGCTTCTTTATTAATATTAGCTAATTTATCTCTATATTCTTTTTCAAGCCCAGTAGCTTTTTGTTTTTCATCTTTAATGAAATCATATTCTTTGGCAATACCGTCTTTTCTTTTCTTCAAGACTTCTCGTACTGGATTAAATAATAATTTACTTAAAATAAAGAATAATAGAAGTACACTTATAACATGTAGAAGAATTGAGGCTACCATCTGAGCATCAAAGTTTATAATCCAGCTTTCTACTAAGTACATAAGCTTCTCTTTCCTCCTTTCGTTAAGGAGTGAAAGGGTAAGTCCCTTTCACATTCTATTAGCCAATTAAACTCATATATTTTGAGATTAGTGGATTAGCAAATAAAAGAATAATCGCTACAATCAATCCATAAATACCTGTTGTCTCAGCTACCGCTGCACCTAATAACATAGTTCTTAAAATATCTGATTGAGCACCTGGTTGTCTTCCTACAGCTTCTGCACCTTTACCAGCTGCAAAACCTTGTCCTATACCAGGACCTATACCTGCTATCATTGCTAAACCTGCTCCTATTGCTGAACATGCTAAGATTAACGCTTTTCCATCGATTTGTTCCATTTTAACATCCTCCTATAATATTAATTTTCATATTATTGTTAATTCCATAATTTTTTATTTTAAAACATTAACAAATAATAATACTAATGCAATAATCAGTGCATATATACCAGTTGTTTGAGCAACTGCTTGACCAAGTAACATAGTTCTTACTATAGGACTTTGTAACTTAGGTCTTTTTCCAACTGCTTCTGCACTTTTACCTGCAGCAAATCCTTGTCCTATTCCTGGACCAATTCCTGCTACCATTGCAAGCCCAGCACCAATTGCACTGGCTGCTAATACTATTCCAATTCCTTCACGTGTTACCAAAGGATTAGCGAATAACATAATAATGGCTATTACCAAAGAAAATATTCCTGATGTTTCGGCTACTGCTGAACCTAATAGCATAACGATTGTCGCTGGTCTTCCACCTTCTGGATTATTTCCAACTGCTTCAGCAGCTTTACCAGCAGCAAATCCTTGACCTATTCCTGGGCCAATCCCTGCTATCATAGCTATACCAGCACCAATTGCTGAAAAGGCTAGGATTAATGCTCTTTTATCAACATGTGCCATCCAACCTATTAGCAAATCAAGTATGCCGTTCATGACCTCACCTCACTTGTTTTTATAAAACTTAATATTAATATCTTGTGAATTTAGATTTTATTCCATAGCACTTGATACAAAAGTCATGCTTAACATAACAAATATAAATGCCTGCAATACACCTGCAAAAACATCAAAATATCCATGTAATGCTGTTGGTACACCAATAAGTGCAAACCAAGGTAAATTATAATATAAAGTCATAATAATCGTACCACCAAGTATATTTCCGAACAAACGGAAACTTAGTGATACTGGATTAGCAAGTTCTCCAATAATATTAAGTGGCGTCATTGGCCATAAGGGTTCTGTTAAACCTTTAGCCCATTTTCCAACACCTTTTACTTTAATTCCATAACCCTGCACCATGAAAAATGTAATGAGTGATAATGCAAATGTAACTGATGCATCAGCTGTAGGCGGTCTTAGGAAACCAAAACCTAATTTTCCATTATTGAAGTTAGGACCTAATAATAAACCAGATAAATTACAAATCAAAATGAATATGAACATACAACCATAGAAAGAAGAGAACTTTCTACCATTTTCACCCATCGTAGATACTGTAAAGTTATCTAATAATTCAACAATCCATTCAATAACATTTTGAACACCTGCTGGAACTTTTTTAGGTTTTAATATAGTTCTTCTTACGATTAATGCAATAACTATTAGAACAAGTCCAATAAGCCATACATTTACCATTGATTCAGTAATCCATAGGTCAAAACCAAAGATCTTTATGGTTTTAACATGATGAATACCAATATCCATTAATTAACCCTCCTTTCCATATAGGAAACGTTAAAAATCTGACTCTTCTTCTTCATCTTCCCATTCTAGGAACTGTATAGAGCCATCTTTTGGCGTAGGTTTTTCTATGTATCCTTGCCAATATGCGGCTAATTTCACAGATACAAGTGAAATAATAATACCTACTAAATTAATTGTTGGTTCTAATGCTCCAACAACTAATACTAAAATAGTTAATAAATACCTTAAAAAATAATGAAAATGTGCATATCTACTAGCATCTTTTGGAGGTTTTTCCAATGCTTTTTTAAATGTTACTTCCATTAGTTTTAACTTAAGAATGGAAAATATTCCTCCAAGAGCCAAACCTTTACCATAAGCTAAAATATCTTTTACAAAAAACAGACCTATTGCAAATGAAAGGACTACAATGATTGTGATTTTAATAGTTAGTGGAATTAATATTGATTTTTCTGAGTTCATATCAAGAGTCCTTCTTTCTCTTTTTACTACTTTTCATAGCTATGACGTATAAATTGCGAAAGGCTGTTAACATACCCAATATTGTAAAAATAATTAGAAATAGTACTCCAGTACTAAGTATCCTGTCCAAAAAGTTTCCAAACAAAATACAACCAATAATAGGTATTGCCATTAAAAAACCTATTTGAGTTATTAAAGATAAGCTTTTCATTATATTCGGATCAAACTTCATAAGTTTCTCCCTCTTAATAAAGTATTATACGCATGATTTAATCATATGTCTACAGTAATATCTATTTTTTTACAATTTCTATCATATTACCTATGAATTTAGAAAACCTATGAAAAAACAGAAAAAGATAGACATATTAATGCATCTATTTTAAACTATTTATGATAATATCAACAATTCTACTTGATGCTTTTCCATCCCCATAAGGGTTAACAGCATTCGCCATCTTATTATATTCGTCAGCATCTTCAATTAATGATTTTGTAAATTCATAAATAGTATTTTCTTCGGTACCAACTAATTTTAATGTACCAGCTTCTACACCTTCTGGTCTTTCTGTAACATTCCTAAGAACTAATACAGGTTTACCCATTGAAGGTACTTCTTCTTGTAATCCTCCTGAATCAGTTAAAACCAAGTAGGAGTTGTTTAAAAGATTATGCATATCCTGCATTTCAAGAGGTTCTACTAAATGTACTCTTTCATGCTTTCCTAATATCTTATGAGCCACATCCCTAACAGCTGGATTCAGATGTACCGCATATACAACTTCTACATCTTCATGTTCTTCAACTATTCTAAGTACAGCATTGCATATGTTTTCTAGTGGTTCACCAAGATTTTCTCTACGATGAGCAGTCATGGCAATAATCTTTTTATTATTGTAGTCCAAATGATTAAGTAAATCATTTCCAAATTTATAATTATCCCTAATTGTAGTACTAAGGGCATCTATAACTGTATTACCTGTTACAAAGATATTATCTTTTGATATATTTTCTTTTAACAAGTGTCCTTTAGCTGTATCAGTAGGGGCAAAATGTAGATCTGCCAAACATCCTGTAAGTTTTCTATTCATTTCTTCAGGAAAAGGTTCATATTTATTATATGTTCTTAGTCCTGCTTCTACATGTCCAACTTTTATTTTATTATAAAATGCAGCCAAAGATCCAATGAAAGTTGTTGTTGTGTCCCCATGTACGAGAACTATATCCGGTTCTACTTCGCTAATAATATTGTTAAGCCCCTCTAGTGCTCTTGTTGTGATTTGTGCTAGTGTCTGTCTCTCTTTCATGATATTAAGATCATAGTCAGGTTCTAAGTTAAATACTTCAAGTACTTGGTCTAACATTTCTCTATGCTGAGCTGTAACACATACGATACTTTCTGTATGTTCATTTTTTTCTAGAGCTTTGACAACAGGACACATTTTTATTGCTTCTGGTCTTGTTCCAAAGATACTCATAACTTTTATCTTTGACATGAATACTTTTCCTCCTAATAATATATCTACGTTTTCCTTATCCTTACTATATTCTATTCCTTTTTTGACAATTCATTTTATATTATACATCCATTTCACACCACTTGCAAAATATTTTATATAATTTTCATTTCATTATTCCCACTATTTAATTTAGATATTTAATTATTAAGTTCTTATATGCAAATATGTATTTCAAATAAACAATTAACTCTATTGGTTTTATTTTAATAACTGATTTTTATCAAATAGTATTTGTTACCTAGGTTAGTATATGCTATAATCATTCTTATACTTTATTATTATAAATAATTCATAGGAGTGTTATATATGGATAAAATTATTAGTAAACTTAACATTACACAAAATGTAACTTTAATTACATTAGCTAACATACCTATTAATAATAAAAGCATAGCTAAAATATTTACTTCTTTGGCAGAAGCTGATATTAATGTAGATATGATTAGCCAAACATCACCATTAAAAGGAAAAATAAATATATGTTTTACTCTACAAGATGATGTATTATTTAATGCTATTCAAACACTAGGGACATATAAAAAGCATATACCTAGTCTACGTATTGATGTTAATTCTAATAATACCAAGCTTTCACTATATGATGAAAATATGAAATACCAACCTGGAATCGCTGCTAAAACAATGGTCATACTATCAGAAGCAGATGTAGACATCAAAATGATTACTACATCTGAAATAGACATTTCTTATCTCATATACGCATCTGATGAAAAAAAGGCTATACAATCACTTAAAAATATAATAAAAGATTAAAATTTAGAAGCTATCTCTTAAATATATTATTTTGAGATAGCTTTTTAAAAATTCTTTTTTAATTAATTTCAAGCCATTTTGTCTTGCTTTCAATGAGCTTGTTAAATTCATTGGGTATAGTTTCGCCTCTCTCATTCAAAAGATCAACTAATAATTTCATATCCTTTAGTGTTAATTCTCTATAATCAGTTAATCCATATTCACCATTTTGTTTTATACAATACCAAAAATCATTATTATCCTTTATCCAATTAGTATATGTGTCAATTATAGCCTGCTGCATCTGTTCAGCCAATATTATGTACTTGTTATCACAATTATAATATTTATCATATAGATATATTGCGTTAATTTCTGATACTAGATGATTAAGAGAACAGTGTGTTTTAGATTTATTTCCATTTTTGTTCTTATAATCTGGTATAAACAAACCATCATTTTCCGTTTTCCAATTATTAGTATATACATAATCTATAAAAAAAGAAAAATAATTATCGATTATATCTTTTATTATAGGCTCATCTAATATTTGATCCCAATAGATTAGTGCCATGATAGTATCAGTATTAAATCTTGTATCATAAAATTCATAATTAATATCGTAATCTTCATAAAGCCATGTTGATCTTGGTAAACTAGGTATGTAATGATTATCGTTGAATTTATCTATGTAATCATATAACAAACTAATTCCAACTAGCCTAAACAAATTATTGTTCTTAATATTTTCATACATTATTATAAGTGGAAACCCTGAAGGATAATTCCATTTGGATTCCCTTCCATAAGGTATATAATTATTAGCTATATTATAGTAGATACCATCACTTCTGAATATCTTCTTATTATATAAGTCCAATCTTCTTATTAAATCAAGAGTAGTATCATCTTCAAAATCAACTAGTTTATTAGATGAAATAATAGTCTCTAGATTAATCTCCATATTATCTTTAACATCAAGTTGTATCTTAGTATCAATTCCTTCGTTACCGTTAATATTCCATCCATTACTATTGCTAATAACATCTATTACTGAATGTCCTAATTCCTTAACATAATAAGGATTACCCAATCTTATACTATAATTTTCACCATCTAGGTATAATTGACTTTCATTATTCATATTTATTGAATCGTTGGTTCTATTATTGAATACCATTATATCATTATTATCATATAAGCCTTCTATGATATTATTTACTTTCATTTTACTTCTAAGTTTAACATCCAATGAAAACTCCTTAGATTCTCCATTAGCTTTTAAGAATAAGATATTATCCTTACCAATTTTTTTATTGATAACTTCCACTGACCCAATCTTATTCTGTTTGTCATATACAGAAAAATGGTTTTCCTCACTAATCAACTGAGAATATTCAATACAGTTCTTATCTTCAACTTTTATTGTAAAATCATTTGAAGACCTTATATATAAATCCAAATCTTCGTTAATCGTAATCTGAATGTCATGGGAATTATCATTTATAAAAAATAATAATAACATTCCTACTATCGTTATACTCACTAATAGTATTATTTTTTTCATATTTTTTCCTCACATTATATATAATCTACCTATCTTTTCTATGACTATCACTTATTTTTAATTCTTCTTGCTATAAAATCAAGTAACCAAACTACTAGGATCAAACCAATAATTATAAGAGCGAACATTATATCGTTCATAGCTATTAGTATACCAGCAATACCGAATCCACCACTTATACCATACAAGGTGAGTACAGCTCTTTTATGACTATACCCTCTGTCAACTAATCTATGATGTAGATGTCCTCTATCCGCTTGCATAACAGGTTTACCATTAGCTATTCTTCTAAGTATTGCAAAAAAAGTATCAAATATAGGTAATCCTAAAATAAGCACAGCTACAATGATAGTTATGGCTGTATAACTTTTGATAAATCCTTGAATAGAAATAACTGATAATGTAAATCCTAAAAATGTTGATCCTGTATCACCCATATATATAGTGGCAGGATTAAAATTATGAGGTAAAAATCCTAAGCAAGAACCTGCAAGTGCTGCGGTTAATAGTACCGCAGTTGGTTCTCCATTTAATATAGATATAAACATTAAACAAAGTGCTGCTATTGAGGATACTCCTGTGGCTAATCCATCTAATCCATCTATCAAATTAACAGCATTAGTTACTCCTATTATCCATATAATTGTTATAACATTGCTAAAAGAACCCAATAATAAAACACCACCAGGTGCCCACGGCCAGCTAATTGCATGAATTGTAGTTCCAGTAATTATCACAATTAGAGCAGCTAATATTTGAAAAAATAATTTCAACTTAGCTGGTAAATCATATATATCATCTAACAATCCCACAATGGTTATTACAATACCACCAATTATTAAACCAATCAAATGAATTAGTTCCAGATGTTTAATAGAAGGTGCAATTAGGCCTATAGTAACCAAAAAACCTAATACAATAGATATTCCACCGGCTAATGGCATTGGTTTTGTATTCATTCCTCTGGCTTTTGGCATATCAATAGCACCAACTTTATACGCAAATTTTTTGCTAAGCGGTGTAGTAAAACATGCTATAACAAAGGCAATGGCAAAAGCAATTATATATATTAAATTACTATTTATACCTTTTAGAAATTCAAACATTTTCTTTCCATCTCCCCTTAAAAAGCTTATTCATACTTATCTACAATAATGCCTGCTTCTTTTAATAGCTCCATGGAGAGTTCATCTGGATACGAGCCTTTGAAAACTACCCTTTTCAGACCAGCATTAATAATTAACTTAGAACATATAACGCATGGTTGATCTGTTACATATATTGTACCACCATCAATTGATACTCCATGCATAGCAGCTTGTACTATTGCATTTTGTTCAGCATGCGAAGCTCTACAAAGCTCATGTCTCTGTCCAGATGGAATATTTAATTGTTCTCTTAAACATCCAATCTCAGCACAATGTTTACAACCTGATGGTGCTCCATTATAACCTGTTGTAAGTATTCTTCTATCCTTAACAATAACAGCACCTACTTTTCTTCTTAAGCATGTAGATCTGCCTTTAATTATCTCAACAATATCCATGAAATACTCGTCCCACGATGGTCTCATAATGTTATCCCCCGATATATTAATCTATTTCTATTTTATTTATTCTTCTAATATGTCTTTCGTCATTGGAAAATTCAGTATTTAAGAAAATGTCAACAATCATTAAAGCTAACTCAACACCAACAATTCTTCCACCAAGAGCTAACACATTGGCATCGTTGTGTTCTCTAGTAGCTTTAGCTGAAAAACAATCATGACATAGAGCGGCTCTAATACCTTTAACTTTGTTAGCAGCCATCGATATACCAATACCTGTACCACAAATAAGTATTCCTTTGTCACATTCTTTATCAACAATTGCTTTACAAACGTGTTTTGCAAAATCAGGATAATCTACAGAATTCTGATTATAACATCCATAATCTTTATATTCTATTTTATTAGCTTCTAAATATTTAATTACTTCTTGTTTTAATTCAAAACCACCGTGATCACTACCAATTGCTATCATAATATTTCCTCCGTATTTTTAATTCTATTAACTAATTTATTAATTAAAACCTTAATATCTTCAGCGCACTTCATATAAACATCTTTTCCATTACCAAATGGATCGGTTATATCTCCTGATTCATCTACATACTCTTTTAATGTTAAAACATTTTCTTTAATATTTGGATATGTCATGTGTAGGTATTCCTTATGTCTACCAGTCATAGTAAGTACTAAAGTTTCAGTATCAACTTCTTCTTCACTGAATACAGTAGCAACATGTCCTACTACATCAGGATAATACTCTTTCACAGCTTGAGCTGTATATTCACTAGCAGGTGAAGGAAATGTTACAAGTATACCTCTAGACGAAACTTTGATATCAATATCATTATCATTAAAACTCTTATACGCCAACGCTTCTGCCATAGGACTCCTGCAAGTATTTCCAGTACACACAAAAATAATTTTTTTCATCAAATCACCTTTTTGACTAATCAATATTTATAATCTTATTACCAGCTGCTTTCAAAAGTCTATTCATAGTAGCTGTACCAATATCCTTATTAGAAAAAGCTTCACAATATATTATATCAACGTTCATTTCATCAAATTTTCTTAATATCCTAAATAAGTTAGATGCTATTTCTCCTGAATTATTTTTATCACCAATACTTATAATATTATTACAATTATAGTAGTTTTCTGTTTGTTTAGTAGCTATAACACCTATTCTTTTATTCTTTTGTTGTTCTATATCAACTAATTCATTAATATGAGATACTACTTTATTACTTTTGCCTTTAAACACAATCAACTCTGCATTTGGAGCATAATGTCTATATTTCATTCCTGGTGCTTTAGGTACCAAATTCTTATTTGAAGACTTAATTGCAGGGTCAATACTAACTGAACCTATTACTTCATGAAGCATTTCTTTTGTTACTCCACCAGGTCTAAGTATTGTAGGAGTAATGCCTGATACATCTACTACAGTAGATTCAAGGCCAATCTCTGAGAAACCGCCATCAACAATCATATCAACTTTTCCGCTTAAATCGTTAATTACATGCTTTGCCATAGTTGGACTTGGTTTACCAGACACATTAGCACTTGGAGCCGCAATAGGTAGATCAGAAGCTTCTATTATACTTCTTGCAATTTTATGAGATGGCATTCTAATAGCTACAGTTGAAAGTCCCCCTGTTATATTATCTGGAATGATGTCATTCTTCTCAAATATTAGAGTTAAAGGGCCTGGCCAAAATCTATCCATTAATTTTTCTGCTGTCATACCAATATTAGTAACATATTTCTTAATATCTTCTTTATTAGCTACATGAACAATCAATGGATTATCAGAAGGTCTTCCTTTTGCTATATATATCTTTTTTACTGCATTAATATCTAAAGAATTAGCACCAATTCCATATACTGTCTCAGTAGGAAATGCCACTAGCCCCCCATTTTGCAAGATATTTGCTGCCTCTACAATTATATTATTATCAATATTATTAATGTCTACTCTACGAATTATTGTCTCCATTATAAATGTCTCCATAAAATGATCTCTATAGTATTTAATTCAACTTATATATTATACCATAAATTTACCAAATTAAAAGTCTAACCTATATATAGTATAACATCAATCAATAAACTCTATTATATCGTTTTCTTTTTTTTCACTCATTACGTATATAATTCTTAAACCTATTATTGTCAACAAAACTCCAGTCCCAATAAAAGTTAATAAGTAATTATATCCTATTTCTTTCCCTTGCATATTTGAAATAATCGTAGTGAAGGAGTTAATTACAATATGTAATATGATAGAACTATATAGACTGCCTGTCCAAACAACTACATACCCTAAAATAATACCTATCAAAAATGCATATGTACCCTGTACTAAATTCATATGACCTATACCAAAAAATATAGCTTGTATCATTACTGCTCCAAAAATACTGAATCCATTTCTTAATTTATTTAACACAATTCCTCGATATAATAATTCCTCAAAAATAGGAGCTAATATTCCTACACTAATTAGAGTAATATAAAAATTATTATTGGAGATACTTGCCATCAATTCTTCATATTCAGGAACCAATTCATTTATATTTATCATAGTCAAAATTCCATCTATAGCTATATTAATACCTATACCACATACTATGCATATGGCTATAGTCTTGAATGATATTCTTTTATTCAAATTAGTTTCATTAATAAAGCTATTTTTACTAATTAAATATATTAATAAAATAATTCCAAAAGTAACAACCCACGCAATTATAGTTATTAGCAAAGAATGACTGGCAAAAAAACTATATAAATCTTCTTCCGAAGTTCCATATACATTAAGCTTCACAGTAAAATAAATACCTGCGACTACAACTGCTAATACCTGTATCAACTTAGAAATAATCACGTATATTACACTATTCCCAAAAGCTTTTAATCTGTTCATATTTGCACCTCTTAACATTTAATTAAAGAGCTGTCTTAATATACATGATAAGGCACCTAATTACCATTAAATGTGTTTTAAGACAGCCCTAAAATTTATTTCTCTTCTAAAAATTTTATAATCCCAATGTAAATAGCCCATGCAATTTTATCTTGGTATATATCAGTCATCAATAATTCTGCCTCTGAATAGTTGGATAAAAAACCACATTCTACTATAACACCTGGTATATTAGTTTGTTTTAATATAAAATATGAATTACTATCTTTTACTTGTCGATTATTTTCATTATCTACAAAAGTTTTTATTTCTTGCTGTATGTACTGAGCTAATTTTTTACCATCATCAGATGAAGCATAGTAAAAAACTTGTGCTCCTCTATATTTTTCTTGAGAAAAGCTATTTTGATGTATACTTACTAGTATATCTCCCCCACTTGTATTAATTATCTCCTTTCGTTTGTTCATATCTTCTCTTTTTTTATTTTTACTTGACTCACTATATAGCCCGCCATCATCTTCACGTGTCATGACAACATTTACTTGACTATATTCCAAGTATTCTTTTAATTTTATTGCAATTAATAGATTAATATTTTTTTCTAATTCACCATTGACTCCTACTTTGCCAGGGTCAAATCCTCCATGCCCAGCATCAACGACAACAACATATTTATCTTCCACACTTGAAAAAACATTAATCACCTTATTGGCATATAATATGGTTGCTACCAAAAATATTAATATTATCAAAGAGACTACCCACATCATAACATGAGTTTTTTTAATAATTATTATCATATATCCACCAAGTATTTTTTATAAATATATTAATTAAGACATACTTATTATGCATATATAATTTATTTTCTACTTATTTCTTCAGATAATCATGTAAGACATCCCATATTTCATTTTTTTCTAATCCTATTTTCCATCCTGCAACACCAGCTAAATCATTCTCAATTACCAACTTAACCTTTTCTTCTATGGAACGCTCTTCTTCTAGCCAAATCTTATAAACTTTATTATCTTTTTCATAATCACCGTAGAACTGTTTCACCTCTTCATTCCATACTATTTCTGCGTCATTATCATCAAGTATTTTTCTAGCCCTATCCATACTGTATGCTTTAGAAGATACATTAATCAAACCATCCTCTTCTTCTTCTGTCCATAAACGAGTATAATATGGTAATCCTAGAATAACTTTTTCTCTCCTGACTTCTTTCAGAGTATCCAAGATACCTCGCTCAACAAAACCTATTGAAGCTACAGAACCACTTTCAGGTGATGTTGCCCAGTGTTCATCATAACCCATGATAATAACGTAATCAACCACCTTACCTACTTCCGTTCTATTATAATGAGCTGTCCAAGCTGAAGGTACATAGGTATCTACAGATACGACTACGTCTTGAGCCTTAAGGTAAGGTGTTAATTCTCTTATGAATTGTACAAAATATATTCCGTCTTCTTTTGCAACATTTTCAAAATCTATATTGATACCGTCTAAATCATATATAGACGTTAATGCTAATATTTGTTTTATGACTTTTTCTCTTTTTTCAGTACTGCTTAATACATCATGAGTAATCTTTTTGTCAAATTTATTGCTCAATAATGCCCATACCTGATATCCTTTTGCTTTTGCATATTGTACATATTCATTACTAGCGATATTATTTATATCTCCATCAGAATTCTTAATTGAAAACCAAGTCGGTGATATGACATCAAGACCTTTAACGTCTTCTAATACATTTTTGATTGAGCTGTTAGCAGCCGTTCTTGTCACTTGGTGCCAAGCGATATTAATAAGACCATCAATATTCTTTTTATAATTATACTGTGGATTTTCTTTTTTTGCAATTTTTGGATATATGTCTTTTATTACCCCTAGATCAGCTCTTTTCATATAACCTAATAACCCGCTTTCACTTCTAACTCTTACCCATCCATCATATTGTTCATATACTCTTAGTTCATCATTAATGGATATCTTTTCTACGACTTTACTTTTTTCATTTGTGTCTAATCTTATGTAGGATTTTTTCTTGACAACATTAGATGTTTTATATCTATTACTTAGATAGTCTAATACAAGTATCTTCAAGTCTTTGTTATGTTCGAATTCTATTTCAGAAAATTCTAATATCAAGTCCATGGGTATGTATGCCATATCTGTTTCAAATGTCATTATGGGCATGTCTAACTCTAAGGGTTCACTATTTACAAAATATGTAAGAGCATCATTTTTCATTCTGATTACTTTATTACTTGTTGTATAAGTTAATGTTTTTTCTTTTTCATCCCAATGATAATAAGGATCTATATATTTATTAACTAAATCCACTGGTATGTAGAGTTTTTCTTCTACCAATTTGATTGTGTAGTTTATTTCTATATTTTCATCTTCAATTATAACTGATATGTTCCCTTTTTGATAGTTTGGTAATATTTCCTTTATGCTTGCTTGTTCAAAATTAGGTAGCATATCAACTATGTAATGATAAGCAAAAAATCCCCCTAATAGCAAAATTAAAGAAATCATTACAACTTTCATTGCTTTTTTCATTATTTATCACTCCTTGAAGGTATTATATCACAAACTTCTCGTTCATTTAACAGTTGTCGACAAATTAAATTGTTAACAAATTGTGACTAGGAATGATAGCAATGTACTTTATTTAATTATGGTTTATTTTTTCACTGATGGCTACGTTGTGTTATATAGTTAAGTTTTACTTGCCTTACTCCAAAGGAACGGTCTGAGTAAAACTTAACTATATAACACTTTGTGGATAGTGTGGTTTGAAGTGAGATATCCACTTTTGTATTGGTGGATAAGATTGTGACAAGGCTAGAAGAATTTTATATTTTGGTTTTGGTTTTAAGCATTCCTTGTTGGATTAGGAGAAAGATTCCTATTAGGATGAATATATCGCCAATACTAATGATTTTGGGTAGGGGATAGGGTTTTAGTATTGGGATTATGTCGGATAGTATGTATGCTTTTGTTGTATTAGTGGCAAGTACGTGTCCCATATCAAAAGATGCGTTGGCACCTTGTGGTAGATATACGGGCATTTGTCCATTATTTAATGCTATAGGGATTAGATTAAGAATTGTACCTATGGATAATAGATTCATAGATATTAATCTATGGTTTACTGCAAGTGGTATTAATAGTATTATGTATGATAATATATGCATTATATAGAAAACAGTTGTATTGATATTAATACTGTTTCCTAGTCGAATAGCTGTTATTTGGAGTAGTTGACTTGTAATAATTAAATACCATGCTTTGATTTCTATATTTTCAAAGTTAATTAATCGCCCTTTTCTAATGTATCCAACTATAATAGATAAAACAATGCTTTCGAGTATCATATTCTCACCTTATTCATACATAACTTTAATAAATTCATCAACCAAAAGAGGATTAAACTGTTTACCTTTGTTTACTTTTAATTCATCTAGCGCTTCTAAAGAAGCCATAGCTCTTTTATATGGTCTATCTGTTGTCATTGCATCAAAGCTGTCAGCTATAGCTAAGATAGCTGATTCTATAGGAATATCAGAACCCTTTAAAGCATCTGGATAGCCTGTTCCATCATATTTTTCATGATGATGTCTAATAATATTAGATATATCTTTTAGTGAGTCTACATTACTAAGTATTCTTGCACCCATGACAGGATGTTCTTTTATAATATCATACTCTTCTTTTGTTAGTTTGCCTTTTTTATTCAGGATGAAGTCAGGTATTCCTATTTTTCCAATGTCATGAAGAAGTGCAGCTGTTTGAATCATTTCAACTTCTTTTTTCTTCATACCTGATGCTTTTGCAAGTTTGACAGCATATTCCCCAACACGTGTTGCATGTCCTCCTGTATAAGCGTCTTTTACTTCCAAAGCGTCATTTAATGCATGTATCGTTTCCATTGCCATTGATTGTGATTCAAAATATAATTTAAATGAATACCTTGCTACCAATAGAGGGGCAAAAAACAAAACAACTACACCTTTCCCATATCTTATATCGGCTAGGGCCATTATTATACCTAGAGCACCAATTCCTAATAAACTAGGAACAATACCCTTTATGTTATTTACAAATGTTTCTAATATGTTTTTTTCATACATAAGATTTATCATAATCGCTACCAAGAATGAATTTAAAATTTCACATATCAATATTATTATAAGTACCACTGGAATTAATTCGGATAAAGTATTTAGAGTTCCTTTTGTATATCCAAGCACACCATATAGTATTTCCCCGGCAATACCAATAACAACTACTACTTGAGAAATATTAAATATTGTTCTTGTAATCTGTGTATTAAAAATATGCCTTCTCTCTCCTTCAATTACAGGCATTCGGAAGATAAATCCTATACCAGCAACTATTGCACCAGTAATAGGACCACATATAATCATAGCTGTTATAGTAACTGCAAGCCCAACAGAAACAGCTACTCCAGAAGGAAAAGATATTAAAAAAGTTTCAGTTACAGTAGCCAATAGTCCCCAAAAAAGTATATCATCTGCTGGACCTATTTCATACTTATTATAAAGGAAATATAAAACAGCTACAGCTAATATACTCATAAAAATAATATACATCAGCATACCCTTTTTATTATTCATTCTTATACCTCCATATATATAAAAAGTCGACTAACCGATCATATATATTCTACCAAACGCTAATCCAAGCTCCTGCTGATAAAACTAATGATAATAAGCTAACTAAAGCTACAATAATTTTTTTCATTGAATATAGCCTCCTTGTTTTCATCTCTGCTAATCCGCTATAATAGCAGGCTATATTCCACTCCGCTAATCTCTAGATACTGAAAAAACTATAATAATTTTAGGTTAGTCGACCTCTTATAACTAAAGTGTCAGCTGTAAAATGTGCCTATTTATAGAATCCATAGTAGCTCTTGCAAGAGCTTCTTTGGCATCATTACCAATCTTGGCTGAACCTGTATAGATTTCTTCTCTTCCTTTTAACTGTGATGAGATACTAACAACCATAATTTCAACGTTAGATAGATTTACTCTTCTGGCATCTTCAAATACAAATCTATCTTCTACCTGACAAAATTTCTCAACCGCTCTTAAAACTGCATTACCAAGTACTCTATTAATGTTACTTGATGTATTTATACCAGACATACTGCTTTCATATACTTGTCCACATTTTTCTAATAATACTCTTACTTCAACGTTAGAACCATTATTATTGTATTCTATACTCTTAATCTTTAGTCTTGGATCTGACTCTTGTTGTACTGTATCACCTTTTATCTGGGCAATACTTATTTTTTTATAATCTATGGATATGTCAAACTCAGATATAAGAATTGCTTCTATGTCTCTTAAGATTTGTTTCGGATTTCTTCTCAAATCAGATACTATATGAATTTCTTCAATGTTTTTATTCTCGTCAATAACTACTTTACAACCATGAACTGCTCTAATTTTCTTTAGATAGGTTTCCATCTTCTCGACATTCATTATGATATTAGCCCCCCTCCAATCATTTAATAAATCTCTTTAAATTATATATTATAAACCTAATAATTTCAATAAATATAAGATATTTTAGGATAAATATACCATTATAAAATTATTAAAAGCTTATTAATTACGCTTATTAATCTAGATAATCATTGATTAATCCCTCTGTTTAGCTCTGCATAAAGTCTACATATCAAACATTTTAGATATTATCCTTAATATGTCCCTTTCCTCTATATCTTCAATATCTAACCCATTATCTAATATATCTTCAATAGATATTTTATCAACTTTATTGTATTCTTCAATGCAATTTACTGATGAAATCTTAAAATTATTGTTTTCTATAAATAATTCTATTTTTTTTACATAATTTGCTTTGTCTATATATGTATTAATATTAATGGTATATTCTTCATTTCGTAATGTATCAAATAAATTATTATTTATATTTTTATATTCTTCTTCATTGATTATAATCTCATTAATATCTTTGCTAGTTATATTGATGCTTATTTTATTAGTCATTAACTTTTTGCCGAGGCTATTGATTATTATTGGTTTGTTTCCTTCACTATCAATATTATTATGTACATAATCCAGTATTTGTTCAACCTTAATTATGCCTAATTTTTTATCCACCTCTTTACTAGGCAAGTTATAATAATAGCTGTTCTTTTCAACTAATGGAGCAATTATTATTCTATCATCTATTTTATACAGATCACCTAACTCTTTTTCTATTCCCAGGGTATTTTCTTTTACAACAACACTTAATTTAATCCTATTATCAGAGTTTCTGATCACACCTTCATATAAAAAAGAAATATCATCTGTTACCAATATATCATCTTTTTTATTTTGAATACTTATTTCACCTATTATGTTATAATCATTGTCTACTAATTCATCTATACCTTTGCATAATTTCTGTATAGGAGTTTTACCAATATCAATTACCGAAATATTCACAATAATTATCAGACAAATAAATATACCCCCAATAACTATTAGAGGTATCCTTTTAAAATCTAATTTCATCTTATTTCCTCCAAAAGTATTTTTTATAATTTACAAGAATTATAGATGCATTATCTCCTGCTCCATTTTTTAAAACAATATTATATATATCATTGACAATTGATTGTAAACTTACATTATTTTTTAGTTGCTTAATTACTATTTTATCCATTACTTCTTTTGCAATAAAATTATAAACTCCATCACTGCATAACATGAATATACTCATTTTATCTGTATAATCAATCTTAGTGAATGGATTAATATTTTTTTTTAGACCAATACATTGAGTTAATATATTCTTATTAGTATTAAAATACAAACTATCTATAGATAGCTGTCCTTGTCTTAATCCTGCTGCAACAAGGGAATGGTCTTTGGAAATTTGTTCTAATGAATTAGTGTCTTTTATATATATTCTACTATCTCCAATATGGGTAATTACATACTTATCCCCATACACGAACAAAACTGTTAAAGTTGTCCCCATCTTTTTATCTTTATCCTTAGAATCGTATATTGTCCTATTGATATTTTTAAAACAATCCAATAAACTAGTTTTGACTGCAAGAAAAATATTATTAGATTCCATCATAATCTTTTCCAGACTGCTATCCCACCAATTAGTGAGTTCACAGATTGCAATAGTACTAGCAACTTCTCCTAATAAATGCCCTCCCATACCATCAGCAATAACGAATAACCCGAATTCCATAGAATTTATTTGTCCTATCTTAATTAATATCCTATCTTGATTTACTTTTTTAACTAATCCACATTCGCTTATTATCCCATATTCAAATTTCTTTTTAGTCAATTTTATTAATCCTTCCCTATAAAACCATAATAACTATAATCTTTATAACAAATCAATTGATTTCAAAAGTATATTCACAATTGGAAATTGCAACGTGAGTTCCATCATGTAGTTGGTATCTCTTATTACTAACCAATCTTTCTTTATCTAAATATGTGCCATTCTTAGAATTCAGGTCAATTATATAATATTGTCCATCCTCTTCAATAATTTTACAATGCATTCTACTTACTGAACTATTCTCTATTATATAATCTACTTGACTATCTAACTTTCCAATTATAAATGGATTATTAGATATGATTACTTTATTAACTATATCTCCGTCTTTACTTAATAGATATGGTTCAGCTTCAATATTCAATTTTTGTTTGTAATCCTCTAATAATATAGTATCCTCTGAAGAATAATCAATACTTTCTTGTTTTGTAACCATCTTCTGTCTAACCTTATAAGATTTTTTTTCTATGGTATTATTATTTTCCCTTACTAATTTTTCTTTCTTAGGAATAGGCTCTTCAAAAAGTTTAGCTCTATTCTTATATTCAACATTAAAAGAGTTGACAGATGGTTCATTATAGACTTTTTTCTTATTCATGTTGATAGAGCTATTCTTGCCTTCTTTGTTCTTTATATAGTCATATGCTTTTTTTGAACTGTAAAGATTAACTGCAAGTAACATACCAATGCATGCTAATAATGAAGCCATTTCTATTTCACCAGTTACATCAGAATGTAATATCTTAGATTTTAACATAATCAAAAATATTAATACTGTCAGAATCTGAATACAACCAATAATTATAAAATGCATATAATTTCTTTTATCAGTAGCTGACTTCTGATTATCATTCTTTTTATTTTGTTTTGGCTTAATCCCATTCTTAATACTCTTATTCTTAGTGGTCATTTCTTCTTTTTTATTTTGTGATATTTTAATATTTTCTGATTTATGCTTTGATTCTTCTATTTTTTCTCTTTGCTTATTTTGTTCAATCAGCTTGGAAATAATGAAATTATCTTCCTCATTGGATTTATCTACACTATTATTACTCTTATCATCTTGCTCCATTTGAATCTTATTATCAGACTGTACTTTGGGACTAGTTGAACTATTAATTATATTTTCTATAGTATTTATATTGAAATCATGTTGCTTACATGCTGTTATTAATCTATGAATCATCATTACTGCATTTACATCTTCTTGACTAACTTTATCAAAAAAGAATTCAATAATAATCTTTGTATCCTCAAGAATATCCCTTTGACAATTATCCAAAGGTGTATATACATAACAAGGTAAAAAACCATTGGGATTAATATAAATCATATCCGGCTCCAATAATATTTTGTTAGAATTCAGATAATATTTTTCACAGTTTTTGATAATTCCTATTAGATTAGCAAAAAAATTGTTTAGCTCACTATAAGTCAACTTTTTCCTTTCCAGTACTTCTGTTAATTTTTGCTTAGATGTAATATTGTAGTACAGCTTTTTTTCTGTGTTAAGTGTTCTAATGTTAAGGTCTAGAAAGGAATCAATAGAATTCCTCTCTAACATCTCAACCTCATAATTTTCAATATGAGTAGCATTATCTGCTTTTATTACAAGATAACTGTTTATGGCGTCTCTTTCATATGTAATATCAGTATTCATTAATTACATCCTTTCATCATATACCAAATTCAATATTATGATTCTAGCTTACAAACTGATTAGCATCACCAGTTATCTTTCCAATAAGGTTTTTTACTAAATTAGTTATCTCTGTCTTAAAAATAACTGCTATACCTACTAACACAATAATAATAAGTGCTATCTCCACAACTCCCATACCATCTTCTTCTTTCCAAAATCTTTTTAAAATATCTAACATAGATTTATCCTCCTAATATTTTATATATTCTCTCGGAATCTCTAAGCCAGTAAATTCAACGCTTCTAGATTCCTTTTTATTAAAACCCCCCACTTTTTTGTCAAAAACCATTGACATATTCATCGAAAAATGTGCGCTTCGCGCCTTGATTATGAAATATA
>NZ_JAOARO010000097.1 GCF_025211055.1 Vallitalea sp.
CATTATACAATGTATATGTAGCGGAGAAAAGATGTTTATCGTTAGGCATCTTTTTTTCTTGTAAAAAAGTCAGCCTAACTCCTAATGAGTTACACTGACTTTTTTTATGTGTGGGCTAGTCTATTTAACGACAGCCCCTTACATCTAGAATATAACTAAATGTTTTTTAGTTATATTCAGTTTTTATTAAATAATATTTTCCTTCTTTATCCGCTTTGTAATATTCAGTTTTTGTTAAAGATGCTAAATCATCAGCTGTATTAAAAGCTCTTGTGTTTGTTTTTTGATGATATTCCAATCTTATTACTGGTAAAATTGCTCTATATGTATTTACGATATGTGAATACTCTACGACTCTAATTATGTGTCCTGTTAAATCTTTTTCATAAAGTCTAAAATCAAATTCAGTAACTTCATATTGTTCTTTATAATAACCTCTAACATATTCACCTAATGCTAATGGTGCTGAAAATTTTCCGGTTTGAAATGTGATGGTTTCTCCAATATTATAACCTATATTAGGAGTTATTTTGCTTAATATTTCACCACAAACATTTACAGTTATTCCATTACTATATGAACGTGAGATACTTACATCCTCTACTTCTCCAGCCTTTTGTGCGGGATCTCCACTATGAAATAATGTCCAATCAGCTCCTCTTGAAGAAGGTGCCTCCAAGGTTCGTTGAGTTGCAAGATACCATTCATAAATTCTATCAGGGTAATCCGCTAATGTATTTTCTTTTTCCTCATTTGCGTATGCTGTTGAACTAATAAGTAAAGATAGTGAAATTATTGTAATTAATAATTTTTTCATTTTAACTCCTCCTCTTTTTTTAAATATCAATACATGTTACAATAAAATTATCTATATGTCAAATAAAAAAATATATTAAGGAGTGTCTAAAAATGAAGAAAATTGTAATAAAAGGAATATTTGTATTTATTATAGGATATTTATTGTGTATATCAGTAGGAGGTTTTTTTTTAGATGAGAAACCTAATTATAATAATTCAATTATTTTTGCTATATTATATTTATCATCTGTAATTAGTGTGTATACATCATTAATTATTGAAGAAATTAAAAAAAATAAATAGTTTATTTTAAAATATACAAGCAAGCTGAAGTTAATACTAAAAAAATATTTTGATATGTAATTCAGAAATAATTATCAATATAAAAGAGTATAGTATAAAAATTTAATTTTACAAGCAATTATTCTATGATATATCTTACTATTTCCTATACTGGGGTAGCGTCAGCAAAATGCGGATTTACAACGCTAAGCATTTTCATGACGCTACCCCTAATGTAACTTACTTTCTTGATGCTACCGCCTTCCATAACGACCTAAGAACATGATCGTTATGGAAGACGGTGTTGAACCATTATTTTTTTTTCATTGAAGCAACGGTCAAATTCCCTTTTGAACTTTTCGTATTCCTTCTTTTCTTTTTCGCTTAGTCGTTTACTGATCTTTTTTTTCACGTCCAATTTACTAAACACTTTATCAGCTCCTTTAGTTTACATAAAAAAGAGTATAAGAAATAGAAGAAATGAAAAGTAAGTACCCGTCTTCCTAACATTTTATTTCTTATATCTCCCAAGAGTATCATTCTATCTAATTGTATCGCCAGTTTTCCGTGCTGTCTCTGTCTTACTTTTTTATAAAAAAAGAGACAGAGACAGCACTACCGTATGCGTAATATGTACCAGAGTTTAACACCAAACGCCACATATCTGTTTCACAGATGCTATAGTGTATAGCGGTGGCTAAATGCCCCTAAGATATCTAGGCTACTTTCGTAGTTCAGTAATGATAGTTCATTCCTGGAAGTATTTTTTTCACTTGATAACGCTCAAATGTAGACGAGTTTAGTTTACTTGTAGGTATAGCTTAATTTTTAAGCACCTATAGCCATCTTTGATGACTTACACCATGTTGGTGTATTGAATCTTTAAACATTTTTTCTCTTAACTTTCCTTATTCTTGGATAAGGTAATAACTATTTTCTCTATCTCTGTAGAGTAACTAAACAATAATATAAACTTTTCCTCATCTAATGAGTATCTATACATTTTTCTATCTAGTAGAGTAATAAAACTTTACTCGTTAATTGTACTATATCCATTCGGGAATAGTCAAATATTACATGAATGAAAAAAATATATATAATCATTGTTATAAATATTATGTTAAATATGCAGGGGGTAGATATTAATATAAAAACGGTTTAAAATGGCAAATTTGGTCATTTTAAACCATTTTTTTGCTTTCTAGGCAAAATAATCTATGGCTTGTACAATTTAGCACCCCTTAAAACGTCAAATATTTAGTTGCATTGCAACTAATTCTATTTTCGTTGTTATTCTGCCCTGATTTTCGCCCCGCCGACAATTGGGACTATTACTAGCAAAGCACTCGAGATGGGTTGAATGATAGTTCAATAGGATAGTTCGATTGGGCGATTTTTTTATATATAAACACTATTAGTATTATACATATAGATATACACTATAGTATTATCCTAGATATATCTGTTTTAGGGTTAGGGGTTGCACCTCGTCCCCACCTGATAACGAATAAATCATGTAAGCATTTTAAGAGTACAAGGCATTAAATTTCTTCAAAGGGATTGTATTAATTAGCAAGTTAAAAAGGGAAATACTCTTGTCATTTGGTTGCATTGCAATTAATCTTTTCTTGACTATGTTTTTAATATCATACTGGTAATTATTGATGTGGTATTTGATACTGGTATTCTATAGTGGTATCTTTATGAGAACTTATTTTTATAAGTACCACTATACAGTTACTAGTAAGAGATATCACTAATTTGTCTTTTTAAGGGTTTATTGTCTGTGTTTTTGACTCATATATTTACAATTTTTCCCAGAGAATTTCTATATATAATATATATATTTCTTTATCTTATTTATCTAATAGTTTATCATAATCTTTCCCTTTAAATCCTTTCGGACTGCTGAATCAAGCTGTACATCAAGGATTCAAGATCATTATAACGACAAAAATAAATCTTAGGAGTGAAGCCGACAAGTATATCATTTATGTATCAGAAAACGGCATTAATACAACTTCACCATATGAACATAAAAATAGATTAACACCAATTAAGGAATTTGAGGACTTGGCAAAAGAACATGATTTTAATGTAACACTTATAGGTAACAGTACTATAAAGAGCCAGTACAGCTTGTATAATCATTACTATAGTGCTAATGATATTTTAGGTAGCATCAATAAAGCCTTAGATAATATTATTGAAGATAATCCTTTTTCTTCTGACTATTTAGTAGAGTTAGGAAGTAATGTTAACATTGAAACAGTAGAATTAGAAACAGAAGGGGACGAGTTAAAAGAAAACGGATTCCAATATATCCATAATCCAAACTACTACGATAATTCACTAGGAATGTTTAGTTACGGTAAAGCAGAGTACAAAGAGGATGAAGAGTGGACAACACATAAACCAACTGTTTTAGATAAAACAGGGAGACTAGACATTTACCATAGAGTAAAGGACAGTATCACTGGTTATGAAGATGATGAATTATATTCAAATATATTCAGGACTTCAATCAATATACACCGTAAACCTATTGCACAGTTTAACTTAGATTGGGTATACAATCCATCAACAAGAGTATATGAAACAACATGGGAAGATGGGTCATATGACCTAGACCATCAATACAACCACCCACAAAAAGGTATTATAGAACGTAAAATAGTATATTGGGATAAAACACGTCCTATAGAAAAATATTATAAAATCCCTGATAACCTTAAGCCAGGGGCAACATATACTGTTGAATACATTGTAAAAGACTTAGAAAACACATGGAGTTTACCATGTATAAAAGAGTTCACTTTACCAACAGTACCACCACCACAGATATTAGATAC
>NZ_JAOARO010000098.1 GCF_025211055.1 Vallitalea sp.
GTGAATACATTAATACATACCAAAATGGATAAAACATAAGAAGACCAATTATTACAAAGAAAGTATAATTAAATATTTTAAATGGAGTTACTTTTCTACTAACCATTATAATAATCCCTCCTCACCAATACGCTTACTGATTTTATCTGTAGTTACTACTAATAATAATGCTACTACTGATTTGAACATGTCTACCGTTGCAGCTATACTATATTGTCCTCTGGTTAATCCATTTCTATAGACATATGTATCAAAAATATCACTAATACTTTGAACTAATGGTGTTTGTAATACCATGATTTGTTGGAATCCTGCATTCATTACTCTACCAATTCTTAATATTAGTAGCATCACAATAATACCTGAGATTGCAGGTAAAGTAATATGAATTGTTTGCTTCCATTTACTTGCACCATCTATATTAGCAGCTTCATACAAATTAGGGTCAATCTGTGTTAACGCAGCTAAATAGACAATAGTTCCCCAACCCGACTCTTTCCATATATCTGATATAATCAAAATACTTCTAAAATGTTTTTTACTTGCCAACAAGTTAACAGGTTCCATTCCAAACAGTCTAAAAATTTCACCTACTACACCATAACTTGGAGAGAATAAATTTAACATAATTCCCCCTATTACAACCCATGATAAGAAGTGTGGTAAGTACAGTACGGTTTGGCTCATTCGTTTAAACTTAAAATTTTTCATCTCATTAAGCATTAATGCTAGAATAATAGGTACAGGAAAACCGATTAATATTTTCAATAAACTGATAACCATTGTATTAGAAAATACTTTTTTAAAATCACTTGAACCAAATACCACTCTAAAATTATCAAATCCTACCCAAGCACTATCAAAAATACCTTTAAATATATCGTAATCTTTGAATGCAATAATCAAACCCAAAATAGGTACATATCTAAAAAGAATAAAATACATTAAACCTGGAATTAATAAGATGTATAACCATTTATTTTTCTTTATATATTTCAATAACTTATTTGATGAATTATTATAGCTTTTTAATTGTTTTTGTTCATTGGATTTAATAACCATCTGTTTTCCTCTTTCCTATAGTCATAAATAACCAGTGCGTTCTAAATGACTTCTCTAGAACACACTATCAAAAATATTTACTCCTATTATCTTGATTGGTATTTTTCGTTAAGCGCTTTAGTTAAAGCTTCTCCACCTCTTTTATTCCATTCGTCTACAAATGAATCAAAACCAGTTTCTATATCAATAGCTCCAACAATCATAGAAATAAATTCTATATTTGTAAAATCTCTTAAATCCGCATCATATTTAGTAGCTTCTGATACCAAAATTCCGTCAGCTGGATTTGCTAAAGCTATTGATTCATTATGTTTAAATGCATCAAATAGTTCATTTGATGAGTGATTAAATAATATTTTTTTAGCAATATTATATTTATTAATATCTAATTCACTAGATTTATTATTATCAATGGTTCTAATAAGTTTACCGTTTTCTTCTTTATAATGCTCGCCTTCTAAACCATAATTAATAAACTTATTTCCTTCACTAGCTGTCCAAGTTAACAAACGAAGAGCTGCATCTACATCTTTCGTTTCACTACTAACACCTGTTCTTACCCAACCTTTTATAGATGCCATTCTTATACCAACAGGATTATCTGAACCACCTTTTAGAATAGGTCCAAACACAAACTCTCCTTCTGGATTCTTTGTCTTGAAAGGCACATAATAATTTTGATGATTATTTTTGTCAAATAAATGTATTTTCATTTCACCACCACCAAATGTACCTGCTTTTACTTTTGTTTTCCATCTTTTACTATCATCTGTTACAAATTCTGGATCTATTAATTTCTCATCATACATTTTCTTTAAGAATTTTAATGCTTCTTTTGCTTCAGGTAAAACAGAGCCATTTACTAATTTTCCATCTTTTTCCATCCAATAGTGAGGTAATGCTCCATAGGCACCAAAGATATGATCCATGTATCTATCTACTATACTATAGCCTCCAAAAGCATAAGTATCATTCTTTCCATTCCCATCTGGATCTTTTAAGGCTACTGCTTTTGCAAATTCATAGTATTCATCTAGTGTAGTAGGAACATCCATTCCAAACTTATCTAACCAATCTTTTCTATAACCAATAATTGATAATGGGTTTGCTGTACTTATCCCAATTGCATAAATATTACCATCATCATGAGTCATTACTTCCCATTCTCTATCGGTTCTAGCTGCTTTTAATTCTGGATATTTATCAAAATATTTATTAAGAGGAATCAATGCTCCTCCTTTAACTAACTTATCTTCCATTGCATCCGTATAAAAATTCATAATGTCAGGTCTATTACCGGAAGCTAATATAAGATTTAATTTATTTTCCAATTCTTTAGTTGTTACTTGTGTAACTTCTAATATAGTATTAGTTTTTTCTTCAATATAATCTTTTGTAAATGACTCTTCTTGAATATCTTTACTATGTAAAAATAATTTTAACTTAACTGGTTCATTGCTTTTCTCTTTGTTTGATTCATCATTATTTTCATTAGACGTTACATTTACACTATCTTTTTTACCACAACCAGTAAAACTAGCTAAACACATTGCAATAATTAATAAAATTACTGTAAATTTTTTCATTTGATGTAACCCTCCCTGTTGTTTTCATAAGAATAATGGTTAAATTTTACAACCAACATTTATTGCGCGCATTGCTTATTGGATGATTACACGATACATTAATTTTGCCCAACTTTCAATAATATAATTTTAATTTTATAGTATTATTTTTATTCTTTGCGTTTTTTTCATATTAAAAAATATTAATATTGTTGTATTATATTAATAGATACCCCCTAAAAACAGGCATTTATATCAATTTCCCACATATATGACTATGGGACGTTTCGTTCGTCATATTTCATATAGATAATAAAAAGATAGACCCAAATGTATGAGTCTATCAATAAGTATTAATTAATTATTTTATTTATGTATTTTAGTTAAACTTGAGTATCTGCTAACCAAAATACCATGCAGGTTATAAAATCTTTACCTGTTTAATATTCTTTTTCCTGCATAGATCTTGAACTATTTTAGTGCAATTAACATATTTAGGTACATCAATGCTGTAAATTGAATGTCTAATGATCTCTCCTTCACTAGTAGCAGCTGTTTCATCTAAACCTTCTTCTTCACTTAAGAATTTAATTTTTCTTACTTTGATATTCTTCATGTTAAAGTATTTTTGAATACCTTTCATAAATTCCTTATCCCCTGTATATTGTATATCCAAGGAAATAGTTGATACTTTGTCAATGAATTTGTCTTCCACTTTCTTAAGTATAACTAGTGAAATAAATACTCCAATAGTAGATGCAGCTGTTATTACATACATCCCAAGACCTATTGCAAGACCTATACAAGCAACTACCCATATAGAAGCAGCAGTTGTTAATCCTTTTACTAATCCCTTTTCACGGATTATAGTTCCAGCACCAAGAAAACCTACACCAGTTATAACTTGTGCTCCCATCCTACCAATATCAGCTTTTAGAGCATTAGCCAACTCTGGTTTTTCCTGAATTAGAGCTATTGTTCTTTCAACTGACTCGATTTGAATAATAGATACTACTGCGGCACCAACACATACTAGTATGTGAGTTCTAAAACCAGCTGGTCTATTGGTAATCTGCCTTTCATAGCCTATTAATCCACCTACTAGAATAGCTATAACTATCCTAATAATCACTTCATATTCTTCCATCTGTCCACCCTTTTCCAATATATATTAATATATTTATATGATATTAAACTTAAAAGCTTCCTTCAATTATGAAAGAAGCTTCTTAAGTACTTATATATTATTATATATTATATACGATTTTGGTTTTTTTTCAAGTAAAATTATTAATATGCCTACAATTTCCATTGAATCTTGAATGTAACACCCTTAATTTCATTATAAGCTACTATACTTGCACCATTTATATCCAATAACCATTATTTAAAGGATGAATAATTGATAATTATTCATCCTTTATTAATATTACACATATAAAATATTATATATAAAAGGGGAATTTTTGTTTATAAGTAATAAGGTTTTAATTAAATAATTCAGCAGTACCAACTTGACCATATTTAACAATCAATTGTCCCACTATCTCCTTAACACCTTTTTCAACACAGTCTAATATATCATTTTCTTCAGCAGTTTTACCTGTTCCATCAGTTACACTATCATACATTGGATATAAATAAACTCTTTCGTCAATTAATTCTGGTCTATCTTCTACAATTTTCTTGATTTGTCCAACCCTAGAATTATCATCTATGTTCTTATTATTTTTAAAATACTCTCTAATATTTCTTGTAATTGCTAATCTGATATCTGTTCCTACATTTACTTTAGCTATACCGTAAGGAACTACTTCTAGCACTTGTTCAATAGGGATACCATGTGCATTTTCTAATTTCCCACCTAATTTATTAATTCCTTCAACTAAATACTTAGGAACAGTTGAAGAACCGTGAGAAACTAGAGAACCTTTAATGTTTTTGAATTTCATATTTTCATATGCTGCTATAGCAATTTCTTTACTGATTACAACGTCTTTACCCTTTGCAGCTCCATG
This sequence comes from Vallitalea sp., assembly GCF_025211055.1. Lineage (GTDB taxonomy): Bacteria > Bacillota > Clostridia > Lachnospirales > Vallitaleaceae > Vallitalea. The sequence goes on from NZ_JAOARO010000098.1 coordinate 4,646, forward strand.
GCTAGTACCATAAGATATAGCTAAACAGTCAACACCTGTTTTTTCAAAGAATTCACATACTTTGTTAGGGTCTGTATATAATGAACCACTATGATTAGCATTATCTTCTCTACCTGCTAATACTCCAAGTTCCCCTTCAACTGTAACTCCTTTTTTATGTGCATAATCAACTATTTCTTTAGTAAGAGCGACATTCTCTTCAAATGGAAGATATGAGCCATCAATCATTACTGATGTAAATCCTTCGTCAATACAAGCTTTCACAAGTTCTTTATCATGACCATGATCCAAGTGTAGAACTACAGGTATATCAGTTTTCTTAGCAGCTTCTTTTACTTTTTCAGTTATAATCTTAATACCTTCAATCTTTTCTTCTAATGTTGCATTAAGAAAATCTTCTCTACCTGCTATAAAACCAGTTGCAAATTCTATTATCTGTAATATAACAGGTGATCTAAATGTTTCATGAATTTCAATTGCTGCTTTTACTTCGTTAGTAGTATGTACATTAAATGCTCCATAGGCAAATTTCCCTTCTAAAGCTTTATCAAGTAATACTTTCATAGGTACTAATGACATTATTCTTCCTCCTTATATTATCTTTGTAAAAAATGTTCATAAGTTACTTTTTCCATTGGTTTAATACCAAGCCATGCGGCTACTTCCATCATTTCTTCACCTAAATCATTAAATGCTAGGGCATAATGATGTGGTTGATGCTTCATAATAATAGTTTCCACCAAATCTCTAACTTTAATTGGCTTTGTATTAAGTTTCAAGTTGGACATCCATCCTCTTGAACCATCAAAACTTGGTTTTTCTGGATTATTAAATTCTCCTGTGAGGAGAAACATTTCTTCCCCATCTTTAGTAAATCTTGCAGCTGTCCCTTTTTGCTTAGCAAAAATCATATCAGCTACTGGAGCATTTTCTTTGAGTCCTTCTCCAGACCAAGGTCCTGGATTACAGTGAGAGGCTAATTTAACTTCTCCATTATAAGCTACATTATTACATCCCAAACCACAATGCCAGAATAATACACTTTCATCCTGCTCATCAAGATCAGATAAATCCATAAGTAATGAAGGTTTATCATTCATATATCTCATCATCATCATAGTAATCAGTCCGTATACATCACCTTCACAAGCCGTAGTAAAATACAGTTGATTAAGCCTTCCTATTGCTGCACATGAAACCATATCAAGTTCTACTCTGAATTTTGGCCAACAGCTAAGAGCAATGCCATCATATCCATTTTCTTCTTTAAAATCTACAACAGCTTTAATCAAACGTGCATTTTTATTTATTTTCTCTTTTGCTAAAGCATTGCAACTACAACTATCTTGTAATATTTGTTCCATTATATCTTGCACATCTTCATCTTTATAAGATAACATTTTATGTTTTATCTCAGAAAATTCATGATTTCTACATAGCTTTACTCCAAATCTTTTTTGAAGTTTTCTTTCATCAAAATATTGATTGTCAAATCCATTAGCAATACCACCAATTAGAGCAATCTTTGCATTTTTTATATTTTTTATAGCTGTAAGAGCCTTTATTGTTATTCTAAATCTTTTCTTGAATAATTCATCATTCATATAGCCGTAGAACCATTTGAATGGTAAATCAAATTCTTTTAGATACTGCCCTATGATACTAGCATTCATGTTCATTGCGCAGAAAGAGTTAATTGGTAATGGACCTGACGAAGTTGGTTCTTGAACTGCCCATAGACCAATAGGTATATTTAATTTCGCTAAAATTGGAATAATTGTTCCTGAATTAAAAGCACTACTTTGAATCATAATAAAATCGATTTTTTCCTTTTCTAGAAAAATGTATGCTGCTTCAGCTTCTTGGTCAGTATATATTCCATCTTCTACACATACAACATCAAAATTCATCTCTTCACTTAGTTTGTTTATTTCCTGTTTTGAACGATTATAAACACCTACTTTGTCACCTGTGAAATTTTTGTGCATTAATCCTACTAGACCAATTTTTAATCTTTTCATATCATACCTTCTTTCATTTTTTATAATTTCAGTCTGAAATTATTTATCCAATAATAAAAAGTGAGTAAATCACTTTTAAATTATTATATAATACATTTTTACCAATTAAATTTCAGTCTGAAATTAACCTATTTTTATTTTATATCCTTATTAAAGTTTTGTCAAGATGATGTATCATTTATATCTCTTTGATTTAATATTAACTTCCATAATATTTTATCTATTAAAGCTATTTGAATATAAATTAATTGAATATAACCAATTCTAATAATTTATAAGCCCAATGTTAGGCAATTATATACTAGTGATTAACCTCTGAATATTAAATTTCTATACACTCTTAAAATATGCTTTATATACTAATGCCGCCGCTCCAATTTCATATACATAATCCAACTGCTCTCTTTTTTTGAACTTTATATCTCCAATGATATTAGTGAATACTTCCTGTTTAGTCTTATCTATTACTTGGTCAAACATAAAATCATTATCAAATAATTCACCTGATAAAACAATAATTTCTGGGTTAAGTATTCCCATAAGATTAGACAAACCAATGCTAAGTATAGTTGTCGCTTGATCCAATACTTCCTTACAAAATCTATCTTTATTATAAAATTCACAAATCAAACTATAATTTAGTTTACTACTATTTCCTTCTATGAAATCTTTTATAGGTGATGTGTCAACTTCTGATATCTTTTCGTTTAAAATCTTTTCTATCCCTTCAGTAGAACAATATGCTTCTACACAACCATATCTTCCACAATTACATTCTCTACCATCAACAGCTACAGTCATATGTCCAAATTCACCAGTAATATTATTTTTTCCTCTTAGGATATTACCATCAACAATAATTCCACTTCCAATACCTTCACCACAGACAATATAAGCTATGTCTTTATACCCTCTACCATAGCCATACCAATATTCACCTAAAGCTCTTGTGTTTGGATTATTATCAACAAAAGTTTGAATATTAAGCTCTTTTTCTAAAAAAGTCTTCAAAGGAACCTTTCTAATATTAAGATGTGGATTAAAATTATGTAGTATGCCCTTATCATAGTCAACAACTCCTGAAGAACCTATTCCTATACCAATTACATGCTTTATTGATATTTTTGATTCATCAATTAAACTATGAATCATATCAAGTACAGTTTCTAAAAACTCTTTTTCTGTTTTCACATTATTAATAGAAACCTTTTTACTGATTAATATATTTTTATCTAAGTCTATTATTGATGCTCTAATATTATTTCTATATATATTCATTCCCATACAGCATAAAGCAGATTTTCTTAGCTTAAGATAAATAGGTTTTCGCCCTGCGTGAGTTTCAACCATACCACTTTCCTCAACTATTTTTTCCTCTACCAGCTGCTTAACTATCCTTGTTATTGTAGGTCTTGAAATGTTTGTACCATTAAAAATATCTATACGAGTAACAGGAGCATTCTTTCTAATATAGTCAATAATCTGTATCCTATTTTTTTGTCTAAGAGCTGATGTGCCTTTTATATTTTTATTTATCATTGTATCAATCCTTTACTACTATATAAGTATAGCTCAATTATTTCACTCTGAAATTAATTTTACATATATCTATTTGTTTTGTCAAATATTTATTACTATAACTCTATCACTTCTAAATATTTACTAGGAAAGAATTCTACTAATGAAACCCTTATGATACTCCAATAACTGTTGAGATACCTTTGGTGCTATAAAATTTTTTAAGCCCACTAATATCTTTAGTCTTTTCATCAAAAACAGCAAACGCTATATGTGGGTGTGCCCCATTTTTATACATGTATGAACTAATATTATTTTGACATAATAGTCTCCAATATTCTATTTACTTATCTTCACTCTTTTTATCAAAATTAACTTCGATTGCATATCCCATAATATCCTCCTTTATCTTTTTAACATTATACATCAATAATTATAATTTTCACCCCCCCGCTACCCTAGCCATAAAAAAGGTGTATATAGTAGGTTTAACGCAGACCGACCGCTTCTCAGGGTAAGGCAAGTTAAACCTACTATATACACCTTGCACTAGCCATCAAAAATAAAATCTCAAGCCTTGAAATAAATCTCTAAACCGCTTCTTCACTTCCAACAAACTGACTATTATAAAGCTCAGCATAAAAACCATTGAATTCAAGTAATTCCTGATGATTTCCTTTCTCTATAATATCACCATTATTCATCACAATAATCATATCCGCATCCTTAATCGTAGACAAACGATGGGCAATAACAAAACTTGTTCTTCCCTTCATAAGTGACTCCATAGCTTTTTGAATATATATCTCCGTCCTAGTATCAACACTACTTGTTGCTTCATCGAGTATTAGAATTGATGGATTAGCAAGTATCGCCCTAGCAATAGTCAAAAGCTGTTTCTGTCCTTGGGATATATTATTAGCTTCTTCATTAAGTACAGTATCATACCCCTCTGGAAGGGTTCTAATAAAATGATCCGCATGTGCAGCTTTTGTAGCCCTAATGATTTCTTCCTCACTAGCCCCTTCTTTTCCATAAGCGATATTATCTCTTATGGTTCCTTTGAACAACCATGTATCTTGAAGAACCATACCAAACAGATTTCTAAGATCACTTCTTCTCAAATCATTAATGTTAACACCCTCAATGCTTATAGTACCATCCCTAAGTTCATAGAACCTCATAAGTAAATTAACCAACGTTGTCTTTCCAGCACCAGTAGGACCCACTATAGCCACTGTTTGACCTTTCTTAACATCAATATTCATATTATTGATAAGAATAACATCTTCTTTATAACCAAAATCAACATGCTCAAATCTAACATTACCCTGTAGATTATCAATTTGCACTGAATTCTTTTTATCCGGTATCTCTTCCTCTTCATCTAATACTTCAAAAACACGCTCAGCTGATGCAATAGTTGACTGAATAATATTAGCAATATTAGCTGTTTGAACAATAGGTTGACCAAATGCTCTTGAATATTGGATAAAAGCTTGAATGTCACCTAACTGTATAGATTTCTTTATCATCAATATACCACCAGCTATACAAATAAATACATAACCAAGATTATTAACAAAACTCATCATCGGCATAATAATACCTGAAATAAATTGCGCTTTCCAACCAGCCTCATATAATTTATCATTAATCTCTTCAAATTCTTTAAGGGCTTTTTTCTCATGTCCATAAGCTTTTACAATCTTATGCCCTGTATACATTTCTTCAACATGACCGTTCAAGTTACCAATTATTTCTTGCTGAGTCTTAAAATATTTCTGTGACATCTTAGCTATATTCTTAGTAATTATAATACTTAATGGTAATGTGGTAATAGTAATAAGTGTCAACAAAGGGCTTATTGTCAACATCATGATAATAACACCTACTATAGTTATTATAGAAGTTATTAACTGTATAACACTTTGTTGCAAAGTATTACTTATGTTATCAATATCATTAGTAACACGACTTAGTATTTCACCATGTGTATGAGAGTCATAATACTTAAGTGGTAATTTTGTAAGCTTCCTACTAACATCTTCACGCATGTTAAAAACTGTTTTTTGAACAACACTTGCCATAGTGAATTGCATAATGAAGCTGAATAAAGAACTTAAAATATACAAAATCCCTAGCACAAGTAGAATATTCCATATAACATCAAAGTTAACTGCTGCATTAGGAACTCCTTTAATGATTTCCATAAAATCATTAAAAAGTCTTGTTGTAACGTTTCCCATTATCTTTGGTGCCAAAATAGTGAATATTGTACTACAAATAGCCATTATAACTACGAAGATAAGACTTACTCTTCTAGGTTTTAGATACCCTAATAGTCTTTTTAATGTTCCTTTGAAATCTTTTGCTTTCTCTACAGGCATACTCATGGCATGACCTCTACCCGGTCCTCTCCCTACTCTACCTTTACTCATGCTAATTCCTCCTCTGAAAGCTGTGAAGATACAATCTGTCTATATACATCACTTGAGCTTAGCAATTCTTTATGTGTTCCCATTTCTACAATACGTCCTTCGTCTAGAACGATAATTCTATCTGCATTCATTACAGTAGTCACACGCTGTGCAACAATTATTACAGTATCATTTAGTGTTTCTTTCTTAAGAGCTTGACGAAGTTTCGCATCAGTCTTGAAATCCAAAGCTGAAAAACTGTCATCAAAAATATATATTTCAGGTTTTCTGACTAAAGCTCTTGCAACTGACAAACGCTGTTTTTGTCCACCTGATATATTAGTACCACCTTGAGAAATTACAGAATCGTACCCCTCTTTCATATCATTTATGAATTCATTTGCTTGTGCTATCTCACAAGCATGAATTATTTCTTCATTATTTGCATCTTCTTTTCCAAATCTGATATTCTCATTTATTGTTCCACTGAATAATACTGCTTTTTGAGGAACTAAACCAATCTTACTTCGTAGATATTTCTGAGACATTTTTCTAATATCAACATTATCAATTAATATGCTACCTTTTGATACATCATAAAATCTAGATATTAAGTTAACTAATGTAGATTTTCCTGAACCAGTTCCCCCTATAATAGCAGTAATCTCTCCTGGTTTAGCTTGAAATGATATATCTTTCAATGCTTCACCTTCAGCATTATTATATCTGAAAGATACATTTTTAAATTCAATATATCCTCTTTTTTCAGTCTTTTCCACTGGATCATTAGGATCATTGATTTCAGGGTCTACATTCAAAACTTCATTAATTCTAATAGCAGATGCAGAAGCACGTGGTATCAAGATAAAAATCATAGTTAACATGATTAATGAGAACATTATCTGAGATACATATTGGATAAATGCCATTAAATCTCCAACTTGCATAGCACCATTATTAATTTTATAAGAACCAAACCATATAATGAATATAGTTGTAAAATTAAATAACAGTATTAGTATTGGGGCCAAACATGCCATTAACTTATTAACTTTTATAGCTGTATTAGTTAACTCTTTATTAGCATCATTGAATCTTTTCTTCTCATGATTAATCTTATTGAAAGCTCTAATAACCCTTATACCAGTTAATCTTTCTCTTAGTACTAGATTAAGCTTATCTACCTTAACTTGCATTAACTTGAACATAGGTATACTTTTACTAGCCACCAAACCTATTACAATCCCTAATATAACAACAACTACTATAATAATTAACGATAGATTAGGATTTTTGTTAATAGCCATAATTATACCACCTATAGCCATTAGAGGAGCCCTAATAAACATTCTTAATAACATAACAACAAGACTTTGTATCTGTGTAATATCATTAGTTGTTCTAGTTATTAGTGAAGCAGTACCTTTTTCATCAAATTCTTTTAACGAATAATTTTCAATCTTTTTAAAGACCTTATTCCTTAGGTTTCTTGCAAATGCACTTCCAGTCTTTGCTGACATCATGCTTGTCAATATAGAACATAGGCCCCCTAGAGAAGCAATAAGTAGCATAAACGCTCCTGTTTTTGCTATATACCCTATATCTTGCTTAACAATACCTATATCAACTAAATCAGACATTAATGTTGGCAAAAATAACTCTGTTAAAGTTCTTAAAAATGTAAATATAAGTATAATAATAATTGATAAACTAAAAGGTTTTAAACCTTTAAGAAGTTTAATCATATTTTATCTCTCCTTTCATGATGTAATCTTCTAAAGCTTATTTAATATTAATTCTATTTCTTCAAAATCGGAAATAAGCCTCTGGATGTCTTCATTGGATAGCTTTTCTAATTTAATTCTAATATTTTCTTTCATAACCTGTTTATGTTTAGCTAACTCTTCTTTCCCTTTTTTCGTTATATACAAATTAATAATACGTCTATCTTTTTCGTCTGTTTTTCTTTCAATCAATTCTTCTTCTATTAATCTATTAGCTACCTTTGTCAAATTTGATTTTGGAATCATTAATTTCTCACAAAAATATTTCATTGGTTTTCCATTGTTATGCTCTAACATACCAATCAATCTCATTTGATGTAATGAATTCTTATACTTTATATCTTTGAATATTTTTTCGTTAATAAGAGGAAAGAATCCTAATATACATTGTATCAACCTTTCTCTTTGAATCATATATACCTTCCTTTCATTTTTCATACCCTACATAATGATTTATAACTCATTACTTATTAGATATATAACTGTTATACTTTATAATAATTATAAGTTATAACAGTTGTATAGTTAAATAGTTATAACTTATAACTATTTTATAACAAAAAAATTTACTTGTCAACGATTTTTTTACAAAAAAAAATATATTCATTACATATATTTTTTTCAAACAATATCTATACTCTCTACTCATAACTCAACACTTCATTAATGGCTTGTTGGAATATCTCCCATTCCGTACTTCTTTCTTCTAAAGTACTTATACCCTTTTGGGTAATCTGATAATACTTCCTTTTTCTTTCTCCTGGATTTTGTTTCCATAGAGACTCAATAAGCCCTTTTTTTTCTAAATTATGTAATATGGGATATAGGGTTCCTTCTTTGAATTTGAAAGTTCCTTTTGATAAGATTGCAAATTCTTTAATCATTCCATATCCATACATAGGTTCTTTCTTTAACAGATTCAATATCATTATATCTGTTGTTCCCTTTAATAACTCTTTATTCATATGTAACACCACCTATATTATTGCCACTGGGTTTTCATTGTTCATAGAAACAGATTACCTAGCATAACAATGCTTTGTTATGCTAGGTAGTTTACCATTAAATATATTTTTTGTCAAATTTTATAATTCTTTATTAATACCATTTAGCAATTACTGCCTTAATGGCATTATAACTTATATTCTCAGGCAGTGCATCTTTGATAGGTCTTAACTTGTCTAAACCAATATTATCAATGGTACTTCTGATTGTATCTTCTTCCCCTTCTGGTATGAACTTTTCAATATCAACATCTACTCCATTGGTATACGCTTCAAATATATGATTTTCAATAGTTCTTATAGTTAATCCTCTTTCTTTGGCCACTTCCTTAATGTCATTTAATTCATTATATAGTTTTGCTGATATAACATATGATGGTTCATTGGTTTTTTTCTTAGTTTTTTTAGTAATTGGTTCAGAGTAATTAATTGTGTCTACTTTTATATTATTATCTTCTACGTATTGTCTTATGATTTCCATGAACATTTCACCATACTGCTCGTACTTTTTCTCCCCAACACCTTTAATGTTCATCATTTCATATTTGCTTGTAGGATATTTTGTGCTTAATTCTTTTAGTGTATCATCGCTGAATATTACATAAGGTGGAAGATTTTGCTCACTAGCAATTCTACGTCTAAGTACTCTTAACTTCTCAAATAACTCTTGTTTTACTTGTATTTTTTCTGTCTTCATTACATTTCTAAATACTTTTTCGTTATTTTTTAGTACAGGAATTGCTTTATTATCTATCTTGATAACAGGATATTCATCAGCTGTCATTCTAAGGTAACCTTCTGCAATCAATAGGTTTATCATATTTTTTATACTATCAATAGTATATTCTGACATAAGCCCATAGGTTGATAGGTTGTTGAATCCTAGACTAAGAACTCTTTTATTTTTAGAACCTCTTAATACTTCTGCAATTATTTTGGTACCAAAACGTTCTTTCATTCTTATGACGCAGGATAGAATTTTCTGGGCTTCTATGGTCATATCCTCTTTTTTAATGTCTTCATTACAATTACTGCAATTACCACATGAATCTTTAATATTTTCTTCTCCAAAATACTCTAGTATATATTTTCTAAGACAAGTGGTTACATGACAGTATTTAGTCATTTTTTGAAGTTTTTCATATCTATATCTTTTTCTTGTATCATCTAATTCATCTGCTCTATCAATTAGAAACCTTCTAAGCTGTACATCACCAGCACTAAACAACAGTATACATTGAGAGTTTAACGAATCTCTTCCAGCACGTCCTGCCTCTTGATAATAAGCCTCTATATTTTCGGGCATATTATAATGGATTACATATCTAACATTAGACTTGTCTATACCCATACCAAATGCATTAGTGGCTACCATTACGTCAATATCATCAAATAAGAATTTGTCTTGGTTTTCTTTTCTTTGTTGAGAATTCATACCCCCGTGGTACATACCAGCGTTGATACCTTGCTTAATTAGTAATCTACATAGATTCTCAGTATCTTTTCTTGTTCCTACATAGATGATTCCTGCTTCTTCTTTATGTTTTTTAGCATAATCTATAATGAAATTATTTTTGTTAGCACCTTTTAACACAGTAAATGTAAGATTCTCTCTATCATATCCGGTCTTGAATACATTTGCATTATTTAATCCTAACCCACTAATTATATCTTCTTCAACTCTTTTGGTTGCAGTAGCTGTCAAAGCTGCAATAATAGGTCTCTCATCAAGATTATCTATGAATTTGTTTATCATCATATAACTAGGTCTAAAATCATGCCCCCATTGTGAAATACAATGAGCTTCATCTACGGCAATAAAAGATATTTTATTTCTTCTTGTTATCCTGTACATGTTTTCAGTTTCCAGTCTTTCTGGTGCAATATAAACAATCTTATATTTTCCCTCTTCTATAGCTTGTAATCTATATTCAATATCTTCATAAGATAGAGTGCTATTAATATATGTAGAATCTATTCCCGTTGCCTTAAGACTATCAACTTGATCTTTCATCAAAGATATAAGAGGAGATATTACTATAGTTATACCATCAAATATAAGTGCTGGTATCTGATAACATATTGATTTACCACCACCTGTAGGCATAATAATTACAGTATCCTTATTATTAAGTATACTGTCTATGGCCTCTTCCTGACCTTTCTTATAATCATCATATCCATATAACTTTTTTAATATTTCTTTTGCCTTCATATTCATAAGATACTCATTCCTTCTGTATAATTCATTAAGTAATATCTTGATCATCTTCCTACCCCAAAATAATTTCTTTTTCTTTTATTACATTTTTACCGTCTATAGATTGTTACTCAGCAATTATATCATAAAAAATATTTCTTCTATTATAATTTTCTAAAAAAATCTACAATTTTATTTACTTTATCCTTATATATCATCTTTGCTTTATTTATTGAGGGAATATAATCTGATATATCATCAAGTAAATCTACATTTCTTATTAACTCTGCCTGATCATTTATTACTACTTTTGAATTTACACACATAGTAAGTTGTCTATTATTAATACTCAATATCTTATTAATTACATTGATAGGAGTATTGAAGTCTTTGTTTACAGTTATAGTAACCTTCTTTCTTAATACAGAGTTTGTTACCTTTATACCTACATTGATTTTATCATCTTTCAATATTAGCTGGTTTTTCATTTGTTTTGTTACGTAAGTCTTAACATTATCCCTTAGGATATTACCTGATTTGAACCTCCAATACAAACCTCTATTCAATCTACTATCATTTGATAATACTTTTCCTGTATCAAAATCAATTTTGCCAACATAAGCCAATTCATAACGATCAGCTGTTTCATTAACTATAGCTTTCATGCACGTTACATCATGAAGATAGATACCTATGTATATCAAACTTATTACCCCAAAAAATACTATAGGAAAGACTAGAGCTGCTTCTACAGTTAAACTTCCACCTAGTTTATTATTCATAATTATATATCACCTGATTTCAAAAAGATTATTTAATAGATTTCATCATAGCATAACTATTATTAAAAAAGCACACAGCATAAAAGGCACCATCGGCAGCTTAGTTTTTCTATTCACCTTACCAAATGCCATCAATCCTAACCCTATCAATCCACTTAACACTAATGAATATAGCAAAACAGCTAATGCCATTTTATATCCTAGTATTAGACCAATAGTTCCTATAACAAGAGCATCTCCCATACCTATAGCTCCTTTTGTGAGGACTGAAATCAGTGCTATAACTCCACCTATTCCCACAAATCCTATAAGAGAATGAGTCCATATGACATTAGGATTAAAAAATAATAATATCACTCCAATAATAAATGTTATTATTACAACATCTATAGGTATCTGTTTATTTTTGCAATCACTTATGGTAGTAATTATCAAAAACCAAGTAGTCAATTCCATGACAATAAAATAATTGGTTAGTTGGTATTGATAGTAAAATAGATATGTCATGGTAGTTACTACTATTACAACCAATAATTCTTTGATTTTATTATTATTATAACTTGAAAACACATTTTTGATATTAGTATCAAAAGAATAACTATAAGTTAGTATTCCTAATGCCAAACCTATTAGAATAATTACCATACTCATTTTGAATCAATCCTTTTCTTTTTCTTCTCACAGTTTTTGCATATTCTTCTACCCATATTTTTAGCTTGTGTTAATGACAACTCCATTATATTATCAGAATGTATCTGGGAACATAAGTGATTAACATGATATACTTTTCCCTCCAGAGTGTAGTATACAATTTTAGTATTATACTTATCTATATTCTTAGCACATGTTTCACATAATTTTGAACCATGCTTCTTAATGTCATATGTTTCCCACATGGTTATATTGTTTAGACAAGTAATATATGTGTGATATACTTCTCTATCTTGTACACAATACACAATTATATCATCTTCACTAGCTTCATCTGTCTCGATATTATCATCTTCCAAACAAGAATTGAATCCATTACCATTACCTGTCCATCCCCTTACCTTTACTCTCTGAGTTATATAAATATCTTTTATCCCAGGAAAAGGTATTGGAATCTCCAGTTTATATTTAACAATCAAGTCTATATCTTCATCATCTAACATAAACCTTGAATATCTAAAATTTATTCCATCTTTACCGTTAACTATATACCACTTCTTATATTGTTCATCACTTATATGATCATTAAAAATACTCTTAGCAATCTTAGTACCCACAAAATTATTGGAAACAGCTAAACCATCATATATACATTCACTAATTAATGTTCCTTTGATACTATGTAATATTGTTTCTACCGAGTTTATAATATTGTTAAGGCTTCTATAAGCTTCACTGGCATTCCCTATTACTTGCTCCTTAATCTTAGATATGGTTTTTGCAAAATCCTTTATATATTCATTTAGATTACCGCTACCATACATATCTTCAAATGTAGTTTTTATATTTATATCACTACCACTAATATAGGAATTCCCTCCATCAATAATATTAAATATACTCTCTAAGTTTTCATTAATATTATCTATATTCTCATTAGTATTTTTTACATTCTCGCTAGCTGTCTTATATATTTCTTGCTGTGCATTTAATATTTCTGATTTTTCCATTATATAAGAATAGGTGGCTAATTCATTTGCTGTTTCTGATAAGCTATATTGAATACTTTCATGTATATACATAATCTTAATTATATAAACAACAGATAATATGGCCATTAAAAAAATAGGTAACACAATGGCTGCTTCTACTGTCAATGAACCTTTTAGTTTTTTCATGCTATATATGCCTCTTTTCATAATTAGTAAACCATGGATGTATTAATTTTAAAACTATAACCTTTATCAGCTAAGTCCTTTGCTTCATCTGGCATAAATGGTAAATCAAAGAACAAGAAATTAACTGATACTTCAGCAGTAACATTCAAGCCAGCTGAGTAATCCTTAAGATTGAAATCACTCTCTTCCCTACTTTTTTGTACGTTAAATTGAATTAAATCAAGTACTCTATATAACTTAACATCATCATCTACTCCTATCAATAGCATTAAACGAAGATAATCATTGTAAGAGAATGATGGCATCAGTGAAGTTATCTTAGAACCTTTCCCTTTAGTTTTTAAGCTGTTATCTATATCAATATTTACCTTTTGTACTGTTGATTTTCTTACTATATCAGCAATGCTGTTAATATGTTTTTTAGTTATATCTTTATATTTACATGATGTTTTTTTAACTACTTCATTTATTTCTGATTCAAATCTATAAGATATCTGTCCTATTCCTTCTAGAACTGTGTTAATAATCTTTTGTTTAGCTTGTTCTATCTTTTCCTTGAACTTTTCTAGTATCTCTTTTTTAATTGAAATAACCTCTGAATATGACCCATTAACTATTTGATTAGCATATTCATTATATATGGTATCAATGATTTCTTTTATTAAATCATTACAATCAATATTTTTGTAATTATCCGGTAAAGGACGATTATTTATTCCTTCCCTAAGATTATTGAATGAATCATTGATAATAATATCAATAGTATTATCAACTTCATCAATGGTGTAGTTAAGTGATCTCTTTGCTTCATCTAGCACTTGTGATAATTTATCTTCTGCATAATCTGATACGCTACCCTCTAATCTTTTAGTTATAGAAGATATATTACTCTGTATAGTCTTTGAAGCTGCATCAATTAACTGCAAAGATTTATTTGTAACGTAATCAGTTGCTTCGTCAATAATACCGTTTGCGATTCCTTCTAAACTGGTATACCAATCACCACTAGTTTTAATAAAAGCAACTTTTTTCCCTTGTAACAGATATCTTACATCTACACATGATTCAGCATAACTCCATGCTGCCATAATAAGTGCCGCAACAATATATGTACCTAATCCAAAAGTCCACCATCCTGCTATTGAAGTAGCAATACTCATCACTAAGGTCCTCTTGCTAGCGTTTGTCAGTATATGTATATAATTCATAACAAATCTAATACCTAATATAGTATGTGATACATGTTTTAAGTTATAATTTTCATCTAAACTCCCTCCAAGAATATATTCTACTTCATTATTTAGATAATGATCATTTTTAGAATAATTACTTAAAGTTAATGGAAGAGTATCGGATGAGTTATCTGTAGCTGATTTAAAATTCCCTAATATATATTCACCTATATATATTTCATCTCTAAGGTTATAAGTAATATCTTTTAATTTATCAACAATATTTCCAAAGACATCTAACGACTTGTTAGTATAATTATCCTCTTCCTCATTTTCAAAATCTACATCTTCTTCATTGATTAAGTTAATATAATCATTATTGGAACTAAGGATAGAAGGTATGTTATTCTTATCTATTTCATTACTTACATTTTGGTCTTCCTTGTTGAACTTAATATACTGGGTAACATCTGTTACCTCATTTCTAGGGTCTTTTTTATCTTTTTCTTTATCTGATAAAGATTTCATATCCCCATAATTGAATACCATATTTTTTGTTGAATAATTATTATGTAAACCATTCTCTAATTGATATAATAACCTTTTAAACTCTTTTGTATAATTATTATCATTATATGTATTCATATAACTATTTTGATTTGTTAATAGATTACTTGTTGTTTTAAGTTCATTCATAAAAGCATATAATATATCTTTTTCTTCTGTGTTAAATTCCCCATATACCATATGATTCACTAGATTATTTTTCATATTATTCAAATCTTTTACATAGGGTAAATTACTTGACAATACCCTAATATTATTCTGGAGTTCATCCTTTATTGCTAACAGATTATTTACTAGAGTATATGTTTTATCTTCTTTATCTTCTATTACTAACCTACCTTTTAAATCTTTTAGTTCATTTTTTATCGCATTAGATGTTTGCTCAATTATATCCTCTTTATCATTGTTCATATTATTTTCTAGTTCATTGATGGATTCTTTTATTCTATTCCCTTTTACTTGTATTTTCTCAATTACTTCAAGAGCTGATTTGTTACTCTCTAGATATGCTGGCAGATAGGAAAGATTGACAATACATCTTTCTATGTTATCCTTATAAACCCTAACAGTATCTAAATGATTAATAAACAAATTATGAAGTTCATTGCTTCTTTCTATTAATTTAGATAGATACTTAATTTCATCTTGATCTGCTAAATCACTATCAGATAGCTCACTTATTTCTTGTCTTATATAATATAATTCTTTATATGTATCTATCATTGAAGTCTTACAACTGTTGAAATAATCCATATCATATCTTAGCTTATTAATATCACCATAAATATCAAATATGGTTTCTTGTAATCTGCTTCTTATATATTTATCAGGTATTTCCTTAAAACATTTGTCTCTAGTTATACCTTTATCTTGAATTATTCCTTTTACATAGAAGTCTTCATAACTTATTTTTCCTTTTTTGCTGATGTTAAGACCATCTATTAATCTTTCAAGTTCCTTGTATTCATCATCTATTTTAGCAGCTTTATTAGTTATCTCCATTTTGTTTTTTACATATTCAGTGGTTTTTGAGGCTTTAGTTATGAGCTTAAGTTTTTCGAGAATAGGTTCTATTACTAATAATGGTGCTCGATATTTCATATATTCCAGAATTTCTAATTTGATATAATCAGTATCAGGTTTCACTATAGTATCTGTAGGCATGATACTAGTTATCTTAAGATTATAGTCATATAAATTAAAATCCCTATTGCTATCATCAGAATATAATCTTTTATATATACGGTTCATTTCTGGTAGATTATCCTTAGGTTCAAGAGAAACATTAGCATATTCTTCAATCTTATTAGTATAGTCTTGTTTCTCTAACATGAACATCCCATATTCATCAGATATTTGTGAATCATAGCTAGCTAGAATTGAATTAGTAGCGTTTCTAAGAGCCCTTAGAGATTGTAACCTAGCTACCCTGATCCTAGTTGAATCAATAACGGTACAAGTAAATACAATTATTATTAGTAAAATACAGCTCAAGAACACTGTTACTGCTCCATCTGTTTTCTTGTTCATCCAAATTCACCCCATTAAGCATAATAAAAAATAAGCCTTTGCAAGCTTATCTATAATTAACAATTTATATTCAAAGTAAAAATAGCATTACAAACTAATTAATATCCCCCCTAATATGCAGAAAATATAACTTCATAATGAATTTATTATATTTTAACAAAATATATTTTCAGCACACCTAGAATTATTATAAATTAATTTTAAGTTTTTGTCTACAATATTTTATATTTTTTGTAATAATATAAAATAAATAGGCGATTTATGTTGAATACTAATATTCTTATTATGGTTACAATTATATCAAATCAAATAATATTTATTCAAATTTCCCAATACATAAAACCATATAGTCATCTAAAAAATATTCCGTAAGCATTTGTGGATATATCCTTAAATATATCTGTTTTTATTGGATAAAAGGTAAAGATAAAAAATGGTATAATCAATAATATTACCATAGAAATATATACTCTCTCATATTGGGAATGATTAACTTCGGATATCAATATTCTATAACTAATAATCTGAGCTGTAATGAAACCTACTATACCTGCAATTATATCTACTACATAAAAAGGTAAATTGACACCTGATAATACATAGAATATTATAAGTGAAGTAATAATTACAACTAATAACCCTATCATCTTACTATACCAGAAGTTCTTGCAATATCTAGATATAAAAAACGTTTCTACAACATATAATGCAAAAAGTGAAAAAAATGCTATTTTAACATGCTCCCATATGCTTTCATTAACAGCTGAGAATAATGTTAAACTCATTATTCCAGTATTCTTATAAGATATATGAAGAATAGCCCACAATATAATGACACCAATCAGACCTACAAATTCCCAAAGAAATACCTTCTTACTCATAATAACACCTCATCTTAGTAATTATATTTTCTTTTATTATTTGTATTTATTATAAATACATGCATAGTAAAAAAATATTTATTTATAAATTTTTCCTGATTCTTTTATTTTTATAAAGTATTTTACTATTCTATTGACTTTTTATTATATTGGATTTACAATCAGACTTGAACGTTTAGTAGCACTATTTATTTAATGCCAAAAAAAAGGACGTATATTATGATTTTTAATAAGTCTAAAAAACAAGGTATCACTGATAATAACATTAAAGTTAATATATATAACGGTATCGCATTTTCTATATCCATAAACTTAGTTAAACCTTATTTTGCAAAATTTGCTGAAAGACTGGGGGGTAATGACTATCATTTTGCATTACTCAATTCTTTACCTGCATTATTAAGTGTTTTTGCTTTTCTACCTGGTGCTCTTATGATAGAATCAGCAAAAAGCAAAACAAAGATTACTAGTAAATTTTTATTAGCACAGAAACTGATATACTTGTTAATAGTTACTGTTCCTTTTCTAGGTAGTGTTAACAAGCCTTTTTTATTTGTTTTATTAATTGGTTTAATGAATTTCCCTGGTTCAATAGCAATAATGGGTTATCAATCTTCAATGGGAGATATTTTCACTCCTCGTAATAGAGGTAGAGCTATGAGTGTTAGAAATAGGTACTCAGATTTTTCTAGACTGATTATATCTTTTATATCAGGTCAAGCTCTTACACTGATACCTAAGACACCCCAGCAAACCATTGTTCTTTATCAGATTTTCTTCTTTATTGCCTTCGTATTTGGTATTATTGAATTCATCATGTTACTTAGATTCAAGAACAGACAGGACAAGGAAGAAGTTGTAAAAGAAAAATATTTTGCACTATTTCTACAGACAGTTAAAGATATTCCTAAGCAAAAGAAATTGATTACTTTTATCATATGCTCACTTATGTTCCACTTTGGTTGGCAAATGGGTTGGCCCCTATTCAGTATTTATTCTATTAAGATTTTACACGCTAATGAATCTTGGTTGAGTATAATGACAATCGTAAACGGTGGTTGTTCAATTATTGCATCTACTAGATGGGCAAAATTTGCTGATAAAAAAGGTAATAGCCTGGCACTAGCTTTAGCAACCCTGGGAATGGCAATTACTCCATTACTATATGTTTTCTCAAAAAGCCTTTTGCAGTTAGTAATATTTAATATTATAGTTGGAATTTCAACAGCTGGAACCATACTTATATTATTTAACCTTTTATTGGAGGTAACACCAGATAAGAATAGAACTATTTATATAGCTATTTATAGTATATTAATCAACATATCAGCTACCATTGCCCCAATTTTTTCAGTATGGCTGAAAGATATGACTTCAATCTATTTTACTTTGATACTTGTTGGAATACTGAGACTTATTGGTAGTATAGCTTTCTTCATTAGAAATATTAAGCTTAATAAATGCAGTACATAATTATAATAATAAGCTATCAATTCATAAGGCTTTTTAACACTTTACCCTTATAAATTGATAGCTTTCATATATTTATCCTAATTTATTATTTTCATATATTGTCCACTGAAACTTAAGCCCTTCATATTCTTTCATTTGGCTTTTCCATGTTATGTTCCAGTTATCAAGTTCATCCAAGTTAGTGATGTACTTATCAGCAGGGAGTTCATCATATATCTTAGTAATATAGGCTTTCTCACAATTATCTAAAAATAATTTGTAGATTTCGGCACCACCAATAATAAATACTTCATCAGATTCATACCTTGTGATATAATCTAACACTTCATCTTTACTGTGACACACTATAGTATCTTCACAAGTAAAATCTCTATCTCTAGTTAAGATTATGTTTTTTCTTCCTTTTAGAGGTTTTCCTTTTGGTAAGGACTCTAAAGTTTTTCTTCCCATGACAACAACTTTTTTCATTGTCTTTTCTTTGAAGTAAGGTAAATCTCCTGGTAAATAGGTAAGTAATCCACCGTTATAACCTACTGCCCAATTATTATCCACAGCAACTATTAAGTTCATCCACAAATCACCCTTTTAGTTTATATGTTATCCACATATAATTAATCTTTGTTAACATCTTACACAGCTACAGGTATACCTTTAATCTGTTCACCTTTTTGATAATTCTCTAATACAAAGTCATTTACTGTAAAATCGTAAAAATCCTTTATCTCTGGATTAATAATAAGTTTTGGAGCATCATAACTTTTACGTGATATAAGCTCTTCAACTAGTGGTATATGTCTATCGTAAATATGAGCATCAGCAATAACATGTACTAATTCTCCCACTTCTAGTCCTGATACTCTAGCAAACATATGGACTAGAGCAGCATATTGAACTACATTCCAATTGTTAGCCACTAATACATCATTAGAACGCTGATTGAGTATAGCGTTTAGTTTATTACCAGTCACATTAAAAGTAACACTATATGCACAAGGATAAAGATTCATCTCATGTAGATCATGGTGGTTATAAATATTAGTCATAATTCGTCTACTACTTGGATTATGTTTAAGGTCATATAATACACGATCTACTTGGTCGAATTCTCCTTCATTATATTTGTGTTTTATTCCTAATTGATAGCCATAAGCTTTTCCTATTGAACCTGTTTCATCAGCCCAGCTATCCCATATCTTACTCTTTAAGTCTTTTATGTTATTAGATTTTTTCTGCCATATCCATAGAATTTCATCAATTGCTGATTTTAGGTATGTAGGTCTTAACGTGAGAATTGGGAATTCTTCAGCTAAATTATAGCGGTTGACAACACCAAACTTCTTGATTGTATGTGCTGGTGTTCCGTCCTGCCATCTAGGTCGTACTTCTTGTCCTTCTGAACTATAACCATTGTCAATGATGTCTCTACACATATCAATAAATATCTTATCTGCTCTACTCATAACTCACATTCCTTTCTCTATGGTAATAACCTCATTTAACCTTGTATAATATTACAGTATAAATGAGAACTTGTCTATAAAAATTATATTAAGCCGTGCAATTTTTTCAGTTATACTGTATTCAAGTAAGTCAGAAATATTGGCTATTACCAGCCATACCTTAAAAACAGATAGAAGCAACAAACGTAACGAGAGTGTATTATCACTATATATGGTTTCAATATACAACCGTTGTCTCCTTTAATTTAATACTTTATCGAATCTGTATACCCTATATCATTATAGCTTATATGAATTAAGCCTCTAATTTTTCACTTTCAGCATATTTCTTAATATCAGAAAGTCCCATATATATATTAACATTCTCATCATCAATAACAATAAGTGTTGGTGCTGTTCTTATTTTATATTTTGCTGCTAGTTCAGCATGTTCTTCAGCATCAATTATTTTAACACTCTTGTTTTCAAGATATTGTTTTGCTATATGACAGTTAGGACATGTCTTTGTAGTGAATAATAATTTTTCAGCATTATTTGTAACTTCAGATGTTGCTGCAATTTCTTCTTCAGCTATGAAACTTGTATTTATTGATTTTATGGTTGATTTATCAGTTTCGTATTCTTTTCTGTGTTTGAATTCTTGAGCCTTACCATCATTCCAATGTTGTACTGGTCTGTAATATCCAGTTATTCTACTGTATACTTCAGTAGATGCTCCACAATGAGGACATGTGTATTCTTCACCTGGTATATAACCATGAGTCTTACATACAGAATAAGTAGGTGAAATTGTATAGTATGGTAATGTATAATTGTCAGCTATTGTTTTAACTAAATTAGCAGCAGCCTTCCAATCTGGAAGTTTTTCTCCAAGGAATGCATGGAATACTGTTCCTGACGTATATTTGTTTTGGAATTCATCCTGCATATCAAGTGCATCAAATATATCTGTTGTATAGTTAACAGGTAGATGCGTACTATTAGTGTAATAAGGTGTTTCTCCTTCTTTTCCTGCCGATAATATATTACTATATTGTTTTTTATCATGTTTTGCTAATCTATAACTAGTAGATTCTGCCGGTGTAGCTTCCAAGTTATAGAGATCTCCATATACCTCTTGATAATCTGAGAGTCTATTTCTCATATGGTCAAGAACGTTAAGAGCAAATTTTCTAGCATCTTCTTTTGTTATATCTGATTTAATCCATTTAGCATTTAATGTAGCTTCATTCATGCCAACTAATCCAATAGTTGAGAAATGACTGTTGAAGTTACCCAAATATTTTTTGGTATATGGATATAATCCTTCTTCTAATAATTTAGTTACTACCTGTCTTTTTGTCTTAAGTGAACGTGCTGCTATATCCATCATTTTATCTAGTCTTTGATAAAATTCTTGTTCATTGTTAGCTAGGTATGCTATTCTTGGCATGTTAATAGTAACAACACCAACTGAACCAGTGCTTTCACCAGAACCAAAGTAACCACCTTGTTTCTTTCTAAGCTCTCTTAGGTCAAGACGCAATCTGCAACACATACTTCTTATATCACTAGGTTCCATATCGCTGTTAACATAATTACTGAAATATGGAGTTCCATATTTTGCAGTCATTTCAAATAATAATTTATTGTTTTCTGTTTCATCCCAGTTAAAATTTCTTGTTATGGAATATGTTGGAATAGGATATTGGAAACCTCTACCGTTGGCGTCTCCTTCAATCATGATTTCAATAAATGCCTTATTAATCATATCCATTTCTTTTTGGCAGTCACCATATGTAAAATCTTGTTCTTTACCTGACACAATGGCAGGTAATCCAGCAAGATCGTTTGGAACCATCCAATCAAGTGTAATATTAGAAAATGGTGATTGTGTTCCCCATCTACTTGGTGTGTTGACACCAAATACGAATGATTGAATACATTGTTTTGCTTCTTTATATGTAAGATTATCAACTTTGACAAAAGGTGCTAAATATGTATCAAAAGAAGAGAATGCCTGTGCTCCTGCCCATTCATTTTGCATTATTCCAAGAAAATTAACCATTTGATTACAAAGAGTAGATAAATGGCTGGCTGGTGATGATGTAATCTTTCCTGAAACACCACCTAGACCTTCTTCTATTAATTGTTTTAATGACCATCCAGCACAATACCCTGTTAACATTGAAAGATCGTGAATATGTATATCACCACTTCTATGAGCTTTTGCTACTTCTTCATCATATATTTCTGTTAACCAATAGTTAGCAGTTATAGCACCTGAGTTATGTAAAATAAGTCCTCCTACTGAATACGTAACTGTAGAATTTTCTTTAACTCTCCAATCTTCTTCCTTTACATAACTATTGACTATTTCTTTATAGTCAAGTATTGTATATTTCATATTTCTTATTTTTTCTCTTTGTTTTCTATATAGAATGTATGCTTTTGCCACATCTGTATAACCTGTCTGCTCTAAAACTTTTTCTACACTATCCTGTACATCTTCAATAGTTATTTTACTATCCTCAATCTTATCTTGAAAATCAGATGTAACTCTTAGCACTAATATATCAAGTATCTCTTCAGTGTAATTATTATCTGTGGCAATAAATGCTTTTGTAATTGCTTCTTTAATCTTAGCAAAATCAAATTTGCTTATTTTTCCATCTCTCTTAACAACGTCAAACATTGATAGTCTCCTCTCTCACAACGAATTAATAATAATATACCATATATACCCATACTAGTCAATATACAAAACACTATATAATGTATCTATCACACACAAGCACACTATATATAGTATGTGTAGGATAGGCTATTAATACTAGAATATATGTTGTTTTATGTTTTATTTTTAGGTATTAGATATAATATTTGAAGTCCCTTTTGCCAATTAAAACCACCAATATTGTGAATTTAATTATATATTGTCACAATATTTGGTGGTTAATTTTGTATGTTATAATTTTAAATTAGTACTTTAGTCTTTATTTTATTTAGTTCTCCATATGTCTTATCATCTACATAAGCTTCTATATAAGTTCCTTCATTTCTATACTCTTCTTTTATTATCTGTCCATTTACACGAATCTGATTTAGTAGATTACCATTATCATAAGAAATAACTTCTTTAATTAATATTTTGTCTTGTTGAATCTTTTTCTCTATTATATCCAACAACTCTTCTAATCCTGTTCCTTCTTTAACTGAAACTCGTAAAGTCTTGTATGCATTATAATCCTCAAGATGCTTGTTACTTCCTTCTTTGTCAATCTTATTAAAAACAGTTATTACTGTTTTACCTGTTGCACCTAATTCTTCTAGAGTTTCATATACAACCCTTATATGGCTCTGGGCTTGTTCATTAGCGCTATCTACTACATGGATTAAAATATCTGCTACAACAGCTTCTTCAAGTGTAGAATGGAATGCTTTTATAAGATGATGAGGTAACTTTCTAATAAATCCAACTGTATCTGTTAATAAAACTTCTGTCCCATTAGGTAATATCAGTTGTCTAGTAGTTGGATCTAGTGTTGCAAATAATTTATCTTCTTCAAGAACCTCTGCATCAGTTAATTTGTTCAGCAAAGTTGATTTTCCAGCGTTAGTATAACCAACTATAGCTATTTTTACCTTACCTTGTTTTTTCCTTCTTTCTCTAATCAGATCTCTGTGATTCTTAACATCCAATAACTCTTTCTTAAGTTGTGATATTCTGTTTCTTATATGTCTTCTATCAGTCTCTAGTTTCTTTTCTCCAGGTCCTCTTGTACCAATACCACCACCAAGTCTGGATAAAGATGTTCCTATACCAGCTAATCTTGATAATCTATATTGAAGTTGTGCTAGTTCAACTTGAATTATACCTTCTCTAGTATGAGCTCTTTTTGCAAAGATATCTAGAATTAACATTGTCCTATCCATAATCTTACATTCCAATACATCTTCCAGATTCTTAAGCTGAGCTGGTGATAATTCGTCATCACATATTATTCCTGTTGCATTAAGTTCATATATTAACTCTTTTATTTCAGCAATTTTACCTTTTCCCAAGTAAGTTCCTGGATGAACACTTTCCCTATTTTGCATCACTTTCTCTAAAGTTATAGCTCCTGCTGTGTTAGCTAGTTCTTCTAATTCATTAAGGGATTCTATACAATAAGAATCATTTTCCCTAGTAGCTACACAGACAAGTATAACTCTATCAACATAATCTCTTTTTATTTCAAAGTGTTTTTCTGGCATATAAATTCCTCCTATAGAAACTAAAGGGAGGTTTTAACTCTACCTTTTTAGTTTCTCTTCAATAAATTTAATCTCATTTTTTGCATCTACCTGATTTTCGTTGATTTCTAATACTTTGCCAAACATTTTTAGCGCCTCCTCATATTTTTCTTGGTATTCTAAAGATAATCCTTTCTTAAAATAACTATTGTATATGTCAGGATTTATCTTTATAGCTTGGTCATAATACTCCATTGATTTCTCATATTCTTCTTGTTTTTGATATAGATCACCAATCTCTATTGTTATATCATAATTATTTGGAACGGCTTCTAAGTACTTATCAAAAGCTGCAATTGCTTCTTCTTCCTGTTCTAAATATTCATGTAGATATCCCTTTTGAGCTAAAGCATCGTTATTTCCATAATCAGCAGCAACTGAATAGTTAATTAATGCTTGCCCATAGTCTTTTTTCTTAAGATATTCATTACCTCTGCCAATATATGCATCAGCATAGTTTTTCCATTTGTCTATAATGAAATCATAGATTTCTATTGCCTTATCAGTTTCCCCTTTTTCACTATATATAAGTGCCTTTGTATTATAGACCTGAGGTATTATTGGATTAAGGTCTATAGCTGTATTTGCATCAGCAAGAGCTTTATCATATTCTTTTGTGATAAAGAAAACAAATGCTCTATTAGCATATGCATAAGCATATGATTGGTCTATTGATAATGCTTGGTTATAACTTTCCAAAGCCTCTTCATACTTACCCCAATCCTTGTATAGAATACCTTTCGCATTATATATTGTTTTGTCATTCTTATTTATTTTGAGGGCTTTATCAAATGACTCAATACCTTTTTCATATTCACCTAATAATCCATATGCTGTACCTCTAGTAGTATAAGTTATTCCTAATGACTCTTTTTCTTGAAAATAATTTTTTAGGCTAATTGCTTTATTTAGGTCTTCTAATGCTTTTTGGACTTCTCCCAGAGCAAGATTCATATATCCCCTATTACTATAAGCTACTGCATCTTTACTATTCAAGCTTATTGCCTTATCCACATCCTTTAATGCTTCATCATAACTACCAAGTTCATAATATATCATACCCCTGTTAGCATATGAAGTAGAAAAATCTGGATATTTTTCTATAGCTTGATTATATTTTTCCAGTGCTTCTTGGTATTTTCCTTGTGAAAAAAGATTGAAACCTTCTTCATTAATCTTAATTACTTCTTTATCAGAACCACATCCTACTATAAATATGGTTACTATTATCAATATACTTAACAATCTTTTCATTGGTATTACTCCATTCCAGTAATCATGTAATTTCTTTTATAAGATTACTCATCTTAATAGTATCATTTCATATTATAGCATATTAAATGTAAAATATTAACCTTTCATTTGTTTTAATTTTCATTACCTATGCTCCAGTTAAGTAAAACCCCATTCTATCATAAAACAGAATGGGGTTTTACCCTACACTTAATTTTAATATTTACTTACTACGTTATCATTTACCTTTTTATTATTTATTGTATTAAACTTTTCAATCATAGATGCTGCTTCTTCTCTTGTTATAAAATCATTAGGTCTAAATGTATTATCTGGATAACCATTAATTATTTCTTTTGATACTAATATATTAATATAATCTCTTGCCCACTCTGGAATGTTCTCATAATCTTTAAAATTACATGGTTTAGTATCTTTTTCCATCTTAAGTATTTTGCCTAATAATACAGCTGCTTCCGCTCTTGTTATCTGGCGTTTTGGCTTAAAAAACTGCTTATTATCTACAGTAATTCCGTTAATCCAACTATGTTTATATAATGTACTTACATATGGCAATCCCCATTTATGTATTTGATCTTCATCTTCAAATATATTGCTAAGATCAATTATTTCTGTTTCTACATTGCTTGCTTCTACTGCTAGTTTAGCAAACTCTAGTCTTGTTATAGTACGTTTTGGATAATAGTAATATTTATTGTCTACCTTAACACCATTAATAATTCCTTTTGAAATAAGTCGATAAACAATATCTTGTGACCATCTGCCATTAATATCTTCCATATTAATCATTTTTTTATCACTAACAAGTGCGTATTTGCTAAAATGATCTAACTCTACAGTAATTATATTATTTTTTGTATCTATTTTTCCACCAACATATTCCCACTTTTTAGTGATTTCATTGAAATAATATATAGCTAATTTGCTAACATCTTTTATCTCATTTGGATTATATTGTATTTGCAGTTTAACTGGCTTTTCAAAATGTACTGGTTGATCTAGTATTATTTCGTATATGTCACTATATAATTTAATATTATTATTAACGTAACTACTAGTGTCTAGTACTTTTCCTACCCCAATACCTACATCTCCTAATACTTCCTGCAAAGGGATAGTTATTTTAATTTTTTTATCTACATTAATAGTTGTATTTTTTTGTTTTTCTATTTTTTTTACTTCTATTAATTTTATATTCTTTTCGGCAATAATAATATTTTTAATAATATTAAGTATTTTGGAATCTATATTATCCTCTTTTTCATGTTTATTATTACTACCATCTTCATAATTATATACTGGTTTCTTTACAACTTTAATTATACTTGCATTTTTATATAGAATTCCCTTATAGAGATAGGATGCTCTAATTACAGCTACTCCTTCTTTTAATGCACTAAGTCTGCCATTTTTCTCAATATTTACAACGTCTTTTCCTGATACAATACTCCACTTGATTAAATTATCTTTTATTTTCTCTCTCCTTAGATCATTACTCACTTTGTATACTCTTAGTTCTTTCTTTTCATTAGTATACATTTTTACCTGTGAAGGGCTTATTTCTATACCAGCAATTTCATTATTAACCACACCATCTTTTACTTGGATAATAATAGCATCTTCATAAGCATATTTTTTAGATATATAATAAGAAGCTTTTACAATAACCTCTCCTTCATCCATGGTCTTAAGCATACCCTCATCTGATATCTGAGCTATTCCATCCCCACTTAATAAACTCCACTTAACTAATTTGTTATCAACAGCATATTCTTTTGCATCTTTATCAACAGCAATTAATGTAAACTGCTTGCTTATATTTATTCCCATGACAGAAGTTGGAGGTTGTATTTTTACATTATTAATTTTTTTAATGGTACTATTAAATACTGTAGCTTTATATATTGTTTTATTCAATGCTTCATCCTCTACTGTTACGGTTATTTCCCTATTCATGTATTCTTCCATAGGTATTACCGTTTCAAATAACCCTTCTGCATTTGTTTGTATTACTTTATTATTTACTATTACCTTACTATCTACTTCTGCAACACCTTTTACAGTAATAATACTATTTTCAATTAAATCACCATTGCTAGGACTTTCAATTTTCAAATCAGGAGGTGTTTTATCTGATATTATTCTTAAACCTGTTTTTGAAGTATCACCATTATTATTATTTGCCTCAAAAATTATATTAGTCTCTCCTTCTTGTAACTTAATTGGCTCACTCCACTTATTTCCTTTTATTGTCTTATATTTTTTGTTATTAATATATACAGTTGTTTCCACATTTTGATTTGCACTAAAAGCTATATTTATTTTATCATTATTGCATATATAATAAGTACTCCCTGTATCATCTACTTTTTGCTGTAATATTCCATCTTTCTTCTCAAATGCTACGTTAAGTGTAGCAGGTTTTGGAATAGGCAAAGCTATCTTTTCTGATATAATTGGAGTCGTTATATGCTTTCTCCCATCAACAACTTTATAGGCAGCTAATGATATTTTATAAGTTTTTCCTGGAATAAGACCTGTATTACCTTCAATAATGTCTTTCTTTCCTGTCTTTTTATATTTATATT
Organism: Vallitalea sp.; assembly: GCF_025211055.1. Lineage (GTDB taxonomy): Bacteria > Bacillota > Clostridia > Lachnospirales > Vallitaleaceae > Vallitalea. The sequence continues at coordinate 33,404 of NZ_JAOARO010000098.1, forward strand.
TTCCTCCTACTAATGCTTGGTTAATATTTTCTTTTAATTGAATAACTCCCATCTCAGGTAGTTCTTCTCCGTTCTCATTAAGTACCTGTATATAATATCCGTCTGCATCTGATGATTTATTCCATGTTAAACCTAGCATACCATTTCCCTTACTATTTACAACTAGATTGGTTGGTTTATTTGGTTCATTTTTATTAACTATGTTTATTTTAGTACTTGAATATACACTATTATAAGTTGTTTGATCCTTTTTTATTTCTCCACGTACATAATACTCTCCTGATGCAAAGCTATCTGGAATGCTAACAGTGGATTTTCCATTAGAAGCTGGTAAATCTTTTGCTATAATCTTCCCAGCATCTTGTTTATCAGATGCTAGATATAATGAAATAACCGTATTATCAGCATCTTCAGTCTGCCATACCACGTCTAATGTATTATTATTATCTTTCACTTCTACACTATTTAACTTTGGTAATGGCTTTACATCCATAAGTACTGTATCAATTGGTTGGTTCTTATTCTTTGATTCTACTATCCATGAACCACTTGTAGGGTTTACAATTGATATATACGCTCTTTTTTCTAACTTACCAGAAGAACTATCTTCAGCTTTTATTTCTTGGAGCATATAGTTTACACCTTTGTTTAACAAGTATGGTCCATCTGGGGATGTTACTGTTAAATTAGGTTCATCACCCTCATAATCAACTTCAATTAAAGCGTATTTTTGATTCTCTGGAATAGTTATTGTGTGTTTTAATTTTCCAATAGAAGCAATAACTAGTGGTCTATTATTAGGTGTCATATAAATATCCCCTAATGATGCGTAACATGTTTTTGAACTACCTATTCTTTTTATATTGTCTCCGAAGATAATTGTTCCTTCATAATTGGAATTATCATCAATACAATCTATTTTCCCAAGATTATTTATCCCGCTTATACCATTAGCCGAAGCTGATAGAACAGGCATAGAGTCTCCCCATTTATATTTGATACCTAGAGGTATATGTAATATGTGAAATACACCGTATACACTTTCGTCACTAATACCTGCATCTATATTTCCAATGTTAAGTCCACCAATAAATGGTATTACTTCTGGAACTTTAACTCCTATTGTTCCTCCACCAGCAATAGATACTGGACCTAAGTTTCCGTGTTTTAACGTATCTATTCCAAATGTCATATAAACATTACCTGTTAATATATCAAAAGCTTCTAACTGTGCACTGGCTGACATTTTAAATGCAATAGCATCTAATCTATCTGCAAAATCAATAGCTAATTCTGCATGCTTTAATATTTTGAACTTTGCTATTTTCAAATCACCAGATAAAGATAAGCCTCTTGGTGAAGCTTTTAATGTTATATCATCTCCTTCAAATACTTTAGCTATATCAACCCCACAAATAGCTATAAGTGTTAATGGTGGCAATACCTTAAAATTACCAGCAAGTGTATCATATAATCCTTCAAACCCTCCGCCGAGTTTTTTAATAAAGACTACTGGTGCAGCTGGAATAATAGGAATTCCTGGTTCACCGCCAGCAGAAAAAACTACTTTATCTGGTATATATATCTTAGCACCGCCTACATCTAATAATTTCATGCTAATTAAACCATTAGCTTCAATAACCTCGAATTTTATTTCCACCTCAGCTTCTATTTTAAAATTATCAAATGTGTCAATAGCAAGTCTTGCTGATGCCCCCAAGTCTAAACCAGGTATTAAATTACTAGGTAATCCAATCTCTCCTTCACCTTTAATTCCTTGAAGATTAAACTTATTATATTTATCATATCCAAAACGAATATCTTCAACATCTATTCCAAATTTCAAGAGACCATGATCATCATCTTCCTCGTCATTATCATTATTATTGTTATCACTTTTTTTATTCTTATTATCATCATTATTATTCTCAGATTTCTTTTTCATATCTTTGTAATTACCAAAATTCAAACCAAGAAATCCACCAAAAGATATTCCCTTATTTCTAATAACCGCATTGTTTAGTCTTATAGGAAAACCATCTATATTCTGAACAAATTTTAATGAAGGAAATATAATTTTAACTTCATTTTTATCATCTTCATTTTCCTCTTTTTCTGGACTTAAAGAATAGGAAATACCATCTACTAATTCAATGTAAAAATCCTGATTCCAAAAAGGTAGGTTTGGAATAGATAGATTACCTCGTCCATTTATAGTAATATAGTCTGCCTCATGAGCTATATCACGTTTTTTCTTTTCAATAACTAATGGTTGCATTCTATCGAAGCTGTTATCTGAATAGGTATAGGTAATAAATGAGTTAATTGTTGATTTCTTTCCAATTACTGTATACTTATTATCTGACTTCTTCATCTCACCTCTTATTTCAAGTATTATATCTTTACCTTTCCTAAGCTCCTTAATATCCTTTTCATTTTTACCTTCAATAAATCCATAACTATATGAAACTTCAATTTGATTATTATCATTTTTTATTTCTTTTTTTATTTTTTCTATTAATAATATTCCATATTTTCTGGACATATATTTTATATCATTAGTCATTTTTAATGTTTTCTTAAAACAAAACACTTCTTTTTTATCATATTGACTATATTCTACATAAAGTCGGTATTCACCACGTACTTTTAACGCATCTGGTACTTTAATAACCATGGTTTGATTATTTCGGATAGTTATATTATTTCTAGGAATAATAATTTGGTTATTATTAACTGTATTCTCAGCATATACTTTCCAATTATCATCAACCATTAATAGTTGCAACCCATTTCCTATAACTGTTACATTAGTATCAGTATCTTCATAATGAATAATGTCAGGTGAAAAATTAATAAAGTTTATTTTTGGTGCTTCACCTGATAGTGATGGTATAATAATATTACCTATTTTTTCTATATTATTAGAAAGATTATCTGCTGATATGATAATTTTATATCTTACAATAGAATAACTATAGTGCTTCATTGGATTTACTTTCCATGAAATAGTTGACATATTACCTGCTTCTATTGATGATATTTTTTTGGTTTTTCTTTCTCCTCCTTTTAGCTTAACACCATATGAAAACTCAACTTGAGCTTCAACATTAGTTAGCTTCCCTGCACCTGTTAATGTATTATCTATTTCTACTCCCACTTCAAATTCATTTTGAATATATCCTGTTTTAGTAGAATTTAAGTTAAGTTTATCAGGTGCAAAGGTTTTTACTGAGAATTTATTATCATCTCCAACTGTGGAAAAATCGCCTAGTCCATAATATGTTTCATATACTCGTTCACCAGATGGCTCAAGTTTATTTGGATTCCACATAAGTGCAACTGCACTATCAGCTGTTCCATACTTATTATATTTTGATGTAAAATCCAAATCAGTATTAACTGAATAATCCCATTTGGTTTTAGATAATCCATCCCAATGACCAATAATTATGGAATCAGGCTTTTCATTCCCCCATCCTCCCAAAACACCGTAAGATACGATTTGGGGAGCAAATAAGTCATCCATAGCCTTCCAATATATTGGTACGTTAGCACCATCTATACGTGTTTCTTTATGAATAAATTGCGACATACCAGGTAATGTTATTGAGGCTGAATCATTTGCCCCAAGCATTGTATCTAATAAAACTCTTGCACCAATATCTACTTCTTTTTTAGAAGTATTTTTTACATGATAGGTTACTTTAACATTTCCTACATTAGGGTTTTTCTCATCATCAACTATAGTAATCTTCTGTGTTATTTCTATGTCTGCAATTTTCCATGTTGATTGATTTGATTTATCTACTGTTTGAGGTACATATTTGAATTGTCCATCTTTTTTTAAAAAATCATACTTATTCCCATAAATATAATCCTTACCGTTAATTCTAAAAGTTGTAAAAGACGTATCTGGTACTATGTCTTCATATAATAATGATTGATTATCATCATCTTCTCTATTTACCAATCCTTTTACTGTTTTTATACTGAATCTACCATTAGTTGAGTTAATTGTATATTCTATAAATTTATTACTTACTGTTTCTTCATAATTATTTTTCATTACTTCTGCATTTGATTGAATACATGTAGAAAAAACCATTGTTACAAGTAACATTGAAGCTACCCATCTTTTATATAATTTCATCTTTTCCCTCCTCAATAACTCATAAATACATTAAACAATCTGTATTTTCTCTCTTGATCCAGTATATAGAATGTATACCAGCCTGTTTTAACAGCTGAAAATTTGAAACTGTTCATTATTTCTTTTGGTCTTTTAAAATATCCCATTTTTTGTTTTCCATAATCCCACCAAAATTTATAATCACCTTGTATTCCATATACATTAAATACAAAGTCTTTCTTTCGTATTACATTGGTATGGGTATCACTTAAACATTCTGAATCAACATATATGACTAATTCTTCATCAGATAATACTTGTACAATCCTATCATAACTTAATTTGTTTAAAGCTTTATCAGAAACCAAATATCTAATAATGTATTTACCTCTCTTAGATAGATTCACTATACCCTCTACTTTTACTCTATTTGTAATATCGCCATCTACATTATCAATAACCTTAACCCCTTCCATTGGATCAAATGCATTATTGTTATTATTGATATCTAATAATAAAGTTTCATTATTTTCAAATACTATTTTAGGTTTAATTCTATCTATATTTGTTACATAAACTTCTTTATAAATGATATTTCCTAATTTATCTCTTACTTTAAACCAATTCATACCGTTTTCTGTAAATTCCAAGATATTACTTCCATTATTATTAAGTATATTAATTTCCCTATCTGATTTTAATGTTACATATACATTGTCTTTAGTTACTTCCTTAGTGCTATATGAAAGAGTTAATTTTGGTTTTGACTTATCTATCTTATTGACTGTTGCAGTTATCTTTGTCACATTTCCAGCCAAATCTGCAATATTAAAAATAAATTCCCCATTTTCAGTGAATATTTTAGATTTTTGATGATTATTATTTAAAACAACAAAATCTTCATTTGCTGACACTGTTACACTCACATTTTCCTTTGTCTTAGCTACTTTTTCATAACTAATATTAGTATCTGGATTGTCTATAATAGCATATGTTAGTAATACAACAGGTGGTGTTTTATCAATATTATTAACTTCAATTTCACTTAATACAATTTCATTACCTGCTAAGTCTTTACTCTTAATTGTATTTGTTTCATTACCTGCTATATCTGTAATCTTGACTCTAATTATTCCATTTTTTTCAAAAGTATAATCTGCTAGTTTCTGTTTATTAACTGCATTTATTGTTTTTAGTTCTTTTCCCTGTAAATCTTCAATAACAATATTTACTGTTTCATTAGGAATAAAAGTTACCCTAACATTATGATTTGTCTTTTTAATTTTTGAATAACTTATTTTTACTTCTGGTTTAATTCTATCAATATTATTAACTATTGCTGTAGCATGTCCAACTTTGCCTTTTTCATTTATATAATTAAATGTAAAGCTTCCATTTTTAGTAAATACATAGCTATTTTTTCCATTATTATTTTCAATGGTAATTTTACCTTTATAATCTGGAAATGTTAATGTTGCAGTAACATCATTTCTTGTCATATCCAAAGTACTATAAGTTATTGTACCTCTTGGTGCTTCATTAATTATCCAATCTACTTTTGCAGAAATTGTTCCAACATTACCTGCAAGATCTGTAAAAGTAAATGTCTTATTTCCATTTTCATCAAATTTTATTTCTTTACTACTAGGATTACATATTATTTGATCTTCTGAATTAATGTTATCTGTTACTTTTAAGTAAGCAGTTACAGGATCTCTAGTAGTTGTTTTTGTACTATAGCTTACATTCCCAACAGGTGGTGTTTTATCATATATTATAGTATCTGAATATATATCTGATATATATTCCTTGTTATGATAATCATATTTATACTGTACAAAAATTGTTTGGTTGCCTTCTTCTTCTGTTAAATTAATTTGCTTACTAAAACTATTTGAGGTGACTTTTTCCCAATCTAGCCAATTACCGTTATGAATTTTTAAACGCATTGATAGGGGTGTTTTTTCTCCTGAAACTGTAAAGTTAACATTTAATCTTATGTCATTTGTATAACCTTCATTATCTCCTTGAGAAGTCATTATAGCTATTGTTCCTGTTGGTTTTTCAGGTATATAGACAGAATCTGTACTATTACTAATGCTTTCATTACCTGCTTCATCAACAGCTTTTATAAACAAATAATAAGCACCAGAATTTAATAATGAATCAGGTAATATAACGTTTTTTTCTTTATTATTAACTGAATTTTGATAATGCTTCCATTGAATACTCGAATGTTCTACATTATAATCATTTTCCCAACTATAATATAATGTTATTTTATTACTCAACACATCTTCTAGGGTTACCTCAAATCCCACCCTTGAATTATCCTCTATTTTCTCATCAAATTTAATATTAGGCTTTGTCGTATCAACTGTATATAGTATTGACTTTACTTGATTCTGATAATTACGCTCAGTATTATTCTCTATGGGTAACAACATTTCATCATATGCAGAAACTTCTAGTTGATATTTTCCATCAATTATATCTGGAATAATATTTCTAAATACAATAGGTATTGAAAAATTTTCTTTATTTTCGTCTAGAATGAAATATTCATCGTTATCTTTACCAACATATTTATTACCTTTTTCATTAATCAACGAATACTTATACCCTTTTACTCCTGCTCCTAGATCTGTAATCTTAATTGTAACTGTCTGCTCTTTTTGTGGAGTATTATCTTTTGGTTCAAATGTAATTACTGGTGGTTTTTTATCTATATACACACCTTGATGTGTGTTATTATCGTTACCACTGAATGTCCCTGTTGTTGCATTTCCAGCATTGTCTTCTATCCAAACATGTAAATAATATATTCCTTCTACATTACCTAATATATTTGATGGTATAACTACATAATTAGAACTATTATTGCCTACTAAGAATTGTTTAGAGTTATTATAGTCACTTTTATTCAACGATCTATTACTATCAGTAGACCAATAATATTTAATTTCAGCAGAAGGTTTTTCCAGATTTTTTTCTAAAATATCTATATTTACATTATATTCTTTTGCATATTTATCACTAGGAAAATCTCCTTCATATACTGTCATTTGATTTATTACTGGTTTTTTTGTATCAATATTTACTTGACCTATTATAGTATTTTGAGTTTTTAAACAAGAAAAATTAGTATCATCTTTTATAGACGGATATATATAGTTTTGTCCTTCTCTTATAAAGCTACCCATCACACTGAACAAAATAATATTACCATTGTATTCTAAATTATCATCTACAATATATTCATAACTTAAAGTATTTGTGCCGTTTCCACTTTTATATGTTAATACTTTGTTAGGAACTGAAGGTACTGTAGGTATATTTATTTCAAACACAGATACTTTTGGATCACATGTAACGTTCTTATTAAATTCAATATTAATTGTTATAATATCACCTTTTTTATATACCTCATTTTGTGAATCTAAACTAACACTTGTTATAGTAGGTGGTACCCAGACTTCAGCATGAGATATAATTGAAAAATTAAATGTTGTTACCATAACAATACTTATGAAAAAGAAAACTATCTTTTGAAATAATACTTTCATTACTATACATTCTCCTTTCTTTTTTTATAGGTAATTGCATTATATAATTATGTTCTACTAATAACCTTATTACTATTTTTAGTTATATATTACCTAAATGTCAAAGTTATTGTAGCAAAATTAAGAGGTTTCAACTTCACCCAAAGGAGTGATTTTTTATAAAAAATAAGGCTATTTCGTGTTTTTTTACGAAATAACCTATGTATTAGATATTAATAGCCTAATTCTTTTGCAAGACTTACAGCTTGTATACGTCTATCGACACCTAACTTGGTATAAATATTTTTTGCATGTGTTTTAACAGTATTTATAGTTAAATTCAATGACTCTGCAATTTCTTTGTTGGATAATCCTTGTACCATTAGTTTTATAACTTCCTGTTCTCGTTTTGAAAGCTTATTATTACTCTTTATGGAGACAGTGCTTTTTTTCTTCTTTATCGGTAATTGAATGCTGTGTGACAGCATTTTAATACTAGTTATATCTTCTTGTGCAAAACATATTTTATTATTTACATTTTCTAAATATATAGCACATAAAAAAATGCTCGAAACAATAATAGGTATACCTAAAATGGCATATGGTTCATTGTCTATAATATAATTATCTGTGGAAAATATACTTGTTGAAATATTATTATTAATAATAATCGTTTCTTTTGTTCTTCCCATATAACGTATAATCATCTTGGGAATTTGATTATTCTCTTCAAGCGGCACATTATCTACTGGTGCAATATCTTGCATATCATTTTCTTTATAATATTTAGTAAACATTTCTTCTTCTTTTTCAACAAATAAGTATCCTCTTTGGGCATTTGTTATACTTATAGCTGTTTCAAGTATTTTATTATACTGCTTATTTCTGTCTTTTTCTTCAGATATTTCTTTATATGCTTTTGTAATAATTTTATATTTATCGATAGGATTTCTGAGAGTTTTCATAGGATTATAATTATGTATTGGCATTTCCTCCATTAATTCTTTATATTGTCTGTTTAGTTTTTCACATTTTCCTATTGCACCCCATTTACTATATCTATCATAAGCCTCCTTAAAATAATATGTAGCAATATTATTATTACCTCTGTTATGATAGTATTTTCCAGCCAATTCATTTGCAATAGCTTCATTTTGAATATATTCATTTTCTGCCGAGGATTTTATTGCCAAGTCATAATACAATGAAGCTTTTTCATGATTTTTTTTAATACCACATATTTCTGCGTAGATTAGATAATATTTATGTAGATAATTTTCTTTACAATTATTTGAATATTTTCTTAGAATTGATAAATTATTTCTTAACATTCTTAAGTATTTTCTTTTCTTACTTCCTGTCAATTGATTATACATACCTAAAATTATTAATGAATGATAAAAAATATGTTCTGCATAATGTATAAACCCTGTTATTACTTCAATGAGTTTAAGTGACATTTCTATCAACTGAAGAGTTTCATCATAAACTTCATATAAGTAAAATGCTTGTATCTTTATTAGAAAGTACATGATTAAATCATTAGAATCCAACTTCATGAATCTTTCAATATCTTTATTATAAAAGAATTCTAAGTCACCTGTTTTAACACTTTTTGCTGCTTCTCGGAATTTTATTAAATATTCAGCTGTAGCTTTCATTTGTAATTGATTTGTTAATTCACTAGCATGAAGACACTTATTACAAATTTCATCTATATTTACTCCAATATAATATTCAAATTCCACTTGAATACTTGCGGAAAATGCTGCGTATATGTATTCACCTGATTCTATACCATACTTTATTGCATCTTGAAAATATTTTATATTATTTCTTGCATGTTCTCTCCAATGATTTATAAATACCGCATCAATAAAATTGTATATACATAATGCAGAACCATCATTGTACTTTTCACTTAATATTGAAGCTGTTTCTTTTAATAAATTCGCTTTTTTATAATTACCTAAAACACTTCCAGCTATAATTCCATACCCAATATATCCTATAGATGAATACTTAGAATTACCATGTTTAATAGAAAGTATAGCTATTCTCAAAGAAATAATTACAAACAAATCTGCATTTACAAGATTTGCCGCTGGTGCTAATAATGTAAGCTGTTCAAGTATTACATCGATTTTCTTCGAACTGTTAGGCTTCATATTCAATATTTTCTTAGACCTGCTATTTCTAAAATACCAAAGAGATACCAAAGTATCTAAAATAATATTTATTTTTTTGGGACTATCTGGTATTTTATATCCTAGATATTCTAATGATTTTATACCAGTTTTAATAGCCAAATTATAATCTCCTTCATATGAAAACAAAGATGTCTTTGCGCTATATATATTAGCATAATTATTTTTGGTTCTCGCATTATTTTCAAGTAGTTCAAAAACTCTTTCTGATTCTTCTTTATTACCGCATAGAAATTCACTTTTTGCATATTCTAAGTTTAATTGAAAAATCAGCTCATGATTTTCCTTCCAGTTATCCTCACCAAAAAGATTTTTACCATTTTTAAAATATTTTAAAGCTGAATCAAAAGCTGCTGTCATTACAGCTTTTTTCCCTGCCATTAGATTATACTTAGCTATACTTATCCTCATCTTATCTTCAATTAATTCTATACTATAATTAATATGATGCATTATACTAAGAATTTTTTCTTTAATCTCATTTTCATTAAAATTATTTAGAAAAGAACAACCTATATTATAGTGTATTTGTTTTTTTTCGAAATTAGGGATCAATGTATATACAGCCTGCTGTATTTTATCATGTAAAAATTCATATGTAATGTTATTTTCATTATCACTATCAGTTTTATATTCTTTATTTTGAATTATTATCAACCCAGAATCAATATATAAATTCAAAATCAACTTAATCTTATCAATTGATTGATTACTTACTACCATTATAGAAGCCAAATCAAAAGAACATCCCAAACATGAAATAAGTTTTAGAAGCTTTGTATTGTTTAGCTTACTAATTCTCTTTAGTACCAAAGCAACTACATTATCATCAACTTCAATACCTCTTAGTATATCTAAATTATAGCTCCATATCTCCTCCTTATGGTTATACCATAAATAGTGTTCATCTATGATATAGTTTACAAATTGATTTATAAAGAACGGATTACCAAGAGTTTTTTTGAAGATTATATTAGCTAAAACTGTTGTATCTTTATTATTACACTGTAAATTTTCTTTTATCATATTATTAATATCATAAGGTGTTATATTGTCTAGGGTTATATATTCTATCTTGGAATTATTTGAATCTATTTTATCAAGAATTGTTTGTAATTGATGATTCCCCCCCACTTCTTCCTGCCTATATGCACCAATAATCATTAAATATTTACTATCAGAACTCTCACATATGGATCTTAACATCTCTAAAGAAGATGAATCTGCCCATTGCAAGTCATCAATGAATAAGATCATAGGATGATCCTCGGTAGGAAAAGCTTGTAAGAATTTTTTGAATACGTTTTCAAATCTTCGTTTTGCTTTTTGAGGAATATATTCTTCATTGAATTGTTGTTTTCCAATAATTAATTCAATTTCTCTGATAAATCGTGCAATAATTGTACCATTTCTTCCAAGAATATCTTTTAATTTTTTATGCCAATTATCAACTATGTTTTTAGGCTGTGTTAATATCTTTTTAATAAGATACTTAAATGCTTGAGTAAATGCTCTATAAGGCTCATCATCATTAAATTGGTCAAACTTACCTGATATAAAAAAAATATTTTCCTGTATTGCAGGTTTTAGTGCATTCAAAACTAATGCTGTTTTTCCCGTACCAGAGTTGCCTTTTATTAATATAAATTTAAATTCGCCATTACACACTTCTCTATATGCCTTGTTTAACATTTCTATCTCATATTTACGACCATATATATTATTTAATCTGAACATCAAATGTATCTCCTTTGAATGTCTTTTTGGCTTTTTCCTTTGTGTTTTCATGTTTTAGGTATTATTATCTCTATCAACAGTATATCAGACAAATTGAACAAAAACAATAAGTACTAAAACCCTTATTACCAGTCTTAAAACTGTGTATATTAGCGGTTTGAGACTATTATTTTCTTTATAATTATTTACTTCCTCTTATAGCTTGAAAAGCACCAAGTAAATCTAATTCTCCATATCCCCATTCACTATTAGGATATTTGATTGCCCTCTTTCTCTTAGCTCCTCTAATTAAATAATTTCTAACTTTACCTGTATCCATTGTAGGGTCATTACCTTTTATTATTCCCCATTCTAATAATAATGCCGCTGCCCCTCCTGTTATAGCTGTACTTATACTTGTTCCTGTCATAGCTCCATAAGTATCCTTTGGTAACGGTCCTACTACCCCTACACCAGGAGCTACTAAATCTGGTTTTAATACATCATCTCTTGTCAATCCCCTACCTGAAGAAAGATATAAGCTTCCAGTTCTATGGTTATATGCACCTACTGAAAGAAGTCCAATACTTGATGATGGGTTAGTGATTGTTGTAAATGGGTCTGGTAATAAGAATTGTGTTTCCTCTTTTATCCAATCTTTTCTAGGTAACCAAACATCAATTCTTCCATTCACTATCAAGTCACCATATACAGTAATGGTCCAGATTCCTTCTGTAGGCTCTTCCATTCTTACAAAGATAACTTCATCTCCAGTTCTGCCTTCTGATAATTGATACTCAATATAAATGGTTGTTCTTTCTAATAAAAACTTTATTTCTTCCTTTTTTGCGAGTGTAGCTGGTATTCTATCAATAAATTCACCTGTAGGAGATGTAATAGATATTGATATTTTATCAGGTGCATTGCTCCAAATGTTAAAAGTAAATCCTGGTTCATTAGGTGGTACTCTTATTTCTACATTCTTAAGTTCATCATTTTCTTCAAATTGACCTCTATAATGATGTGCCAAGTTGCTTTCATTTCCAACAGCAACTGTTACTGTATTACCTATCCTTCTAGCGATTGACTGTAAATAACTCTCTGTTATTGAACTTCCGTCATGTGCTCCTTGATTACTTCCTACACCTATTATTATTGAAAGTGGCATTTGTAATTTAACAGACAATTCACGTATATATTTGGCTGCAAATATTACATCTGTATTTTGATAAACACTCTCAACATTATCATGTATTAAGTAAAAATCTCTAAGGCATTTTTTAGCTTCTTTTAATTTTACTACTACTATTGATGCATCAGGAGCAGCTCCAACAAAATTGTTAGCCCTATCTTCACGCCCAGCAGACATACCAGCTAGAAAAGTTCCATGACCAGTATTATCAACAGACGGTACAATAGTTAACGAGTCTTCTGCTTGTAATGCTTCATTAATCTGTTCTTCCGTAAATTCTGTTCCATATATAAATCCTTCTGGTGGTGAACCTTGTATAGATTGATCCCAGATAGCTTTAATTTTAGTAGTATTATCCTCGTATTTAAATATTGAGTTAGTATAATCAACTCCCGAATCAATTATTCCAATCATAACTCCCCCACCTCTAAGAGGTACATATGGCTGATTATGAAAGGTTAATATACCTGCATCTTCTAACGCACTTATTGCATATGGTCCAAAGCAGTGTGGAATATCACTTAGATCAACTCTATCAATAATCCCTCTGCATCCATCATTGCCAATAAATATATGTACTACTGCATATTGGTCATCCAATATCTGTATACACTCTGGGTTATATCTCTCATATATATCTTCTATACTCTCATATTCAATCAGTAAATCAAAATACTCTTCTGATATTACTGCTTGTTTACATATTTCAGGGTCACTTCCTTCAATAACTCGTTTTCTAATCTCTTCTACTCTATCCTTACTTTCAACTATTTCAACCGAGCCTAATCCTCTAAAAGCATTAGCTAAACAAAGAGTTCCATATCCCCATAAATTATTAGGATAATCAAATAGGGCTTCGTTCCTCTTTGCGGATCTCTGCAAATATGATTTTACCTTTTCACCATACATATAAGGATCATTACCTTGTACAATACCCCATTCCATCAACAAAGCTGCTGATCCTGTGACAAAGGGGGTTGCCATACTGGTTCCACTTAATGAATCGTAACCCCCACCTGGATATGCTGCTACAATATTAACCCCTGGTGCTACTAGGTCTGGTTTTACAGTTATTGTATTGGACCTTCTAGTATATCCTCTTCCTGAAAATGGTGCTAAACTTCCTGTTGATGAGTCATATGCTCCAACTGTTATTACTTTTGTTGCTGTGGAAGGCATAGTAAGGGTTGTATCTATGGTAGGTCTAAGAAATTTTGTATCTTTTCCCACTGAACCAGGTAACCACATATCATAATTGCCAGATACTATAGTATCAGCTTGAAGAGTTATCTTCCATATTCCTTCAGTAACATAATTACCAGATTGTGGAATTAGTTCAATATAGATTTGTTGATCCAAGTTATAAGGTGATGGTTCACCATAGTATAATAAAACTCTAGTTCCATCTAAGTTAAATTGCTGTTTACCAAGAGTAGGCGATATAAAACCTGAAGACACACCATTAGGTGCTAGGATTGACACATTTATTGCATCTGAATAAGCTTTCCATAATTGTATAGTTATGTTAGGCTCTCCAGTGAATACTGCTATTTCAACAATTTCTTCATCACCTTCATCAAGTGTATTACTAGTATGAAGTGCTGTACTCCCTTCATTTCCGGAGCCAACAGAAACAACATTTTTCCATTCACTAGCTATACTATCAATAAAAGTTTCAAATAATGATTTACCATCATGAGATCCATAATTATTGCCGAAACTTAGATTGATAGATATTGGTCTCTCTAACTCTTCTGCCTTTCTTGTTACATAAACCAACGCTCTCATAATCTCAGTTGTACTTGGAAATGATTCCTGACCTCTCCTTCCTAACTTGACAATGATATATTCTGCTTCTGGTGCTACCCCAATGAATTGTCCGTCACTTGCTCTGCCATTGCCTCCTGCTATACCTGCTACATGGGTTCCATGACCTAAGAAGTCATCTGAAGGAACTAATTCAAGCATTTCAAATCTATTATTCATACTAAGTGCCTCATTTATTCGTTCATCATTATATTCAGTCCCTGCACTAAATCCTTCAGGTGGGCTACCTTGTATAGATTGATCCCATAAGGATACTATACGAGTTGTTCCATCTTCATTTCTAAAGTCAGGATGGGAATAATCTATACCGGAATCAATTATCCCTAATAAAACGCCTTTACCTTTTAAACGTGGAAAAACATTTTGAACTGATGTGATACATGCATCTCTAAGACTGGTATCAAGATTAAAATATAGGCTGCTAGGTTTCTCTACATATTCTATCTCTGGGAAGGAAGCAAATTTATCGATATTTTCTTGTTTTATTGTGACTATAGCATAATCCATTGTTAGCTGCTCAATATCTTCTGTCAATGTTCTTATTTCAGGAATATCTCTAATATTACCATTGTATTTCACAATTAGTTCCCACGTATTAGCTTCTTCGTTATAGCCCACATTCAGATTATTGGTATACTGTCTTTCATCACTAGTCAGATCAACAGCTAGATTCAATTTATCATCGACTTTTTGATTATTATCCATTATCTCACCCTAATAAAACTCTCTTATTCTAATTTATGACAGTTACCTTGATATATTGTATAAATTTTTATTCATTCATATTTTTTATTAATTCCAGATTATTTGACATACTGAATCATTTCAAATATACTAATCATATACAAATGTTGAGTGGTTAGAGGTGAACATATGACTAATTTAAAAAGAATACTGGTTTTTGCTGTAATAATCATCTTGTTGGGATTCTATGGTATTGCTATTTATTATGCATTAACCCACGGAGAAAATAGTGGTGAAATAATAGTTTTCTGTATAGCTTCTACTTGTGTGTTATCAGTTTTTATTGGAATTATATTGAGGATAAGGAAAAACAAGTGACATCATGTATCTATAAGAGGATCTTATTAAGAAAGGGCTGTTTCATTCTCAAATGAATAGCCCCTTGAAGAATTGTTTTATCATATTTTAATAACTACTTCTTTTCCTTTATTGTGATTAACATTTTTATCTAAGAACATATGGAATGAATTTTCTACTACTTCAACTATTTCCATTAACTCTTCTACCCCATAATAGTTGAAATAATCTAATATCCTACATTCTTTCATGCATTTACTTAGTTCTTCATCCATATCATGTTCATTTAATTCATTCGCCAACTTAAGACTTTCCAACGTTATAATTGAACTTATTGTAATAAGTTTAAGATATGCTTTATTAGTAGAATAGTGAAATGCTAATTGTATAAAACTTAGTCTATCCAAAGACTTATTTATTGTATTTATACAAAATTCTGACAATATTTTAAGTGCTTTATCTTTTTCTACTTCATTCACCAATAGATACTTATAGACTGCGTTAATAGCTACAGCAAAATCTAAATATACCTTATAGATTTTTGTCTCAAATCTACAGGCATCTTTTTTTAAATCTTTATATAGTTTTAATATTTCTCCTACGTAATCTCTAGTTAGATTATCATTCAGTGTTTTTTCAAATAGTGGGTATTCTAGACGTAAAACATTTTCAAATCTACTATCTGACATCTTGCATATATCCTTTCTTAATTACATATAAAAATTAATTATAATTTTCTATCAATTACAAATTAATTGATAGTTTATCTTATATAACTATATTGCCACAATAAATATATATATGCAAGTACATATTGAAATATTACTTAATAATTACTTTTTTATCAGTTAAAATGGGATGATTTATTAACTCTACATCAATAGAATATACATCTTTAACGGTTTCCTTGGTTATTACATCCTCTGGATCACCATATCTATATACTTGACCATTTTTCAACATCAATATCTTATCACTATACCTCATAGCGATATTTAAATCATGAACAATATTTATAATCGTAATTCCTTTTTTCTTACATAGTTTATGAACCAACTCACTTATTTCATATTGATATCCAATATCCAAATGGGATATTGGTTCATCTAACAACATGATATCTGTTTCTTGGGCTATAGCTCTAGCAATAATGACTCTTTGAAGTTCTCCACCACTAATCTGAGTGATTTTCTTATCTTTCAATCCTATGACTCTCGTTTCTTTCATTGCATCGTTAACTATCTTTACATCTTCTTCAGTATTTTTTTGAAATTTGGAAGTATATGGAGTCCTTCCCATCATGACAATATCATAAACCGAGAATTCATACTGTATATCCATTATCTGTGGTACCATTGATAATCTCTTAGCAATTTCTTTTTGTTTGATAACATGGATATCGTCATTTTTAATATAGACTGTCTTTTTATTAGAAGGCAAAATACCTGCCAATAACTTCAATAAAGTAGTTTTTCCAGAACCATTAGGTCCGATTATACTATAAAACAGACCTTTTTCCATATTGATTGACAAATCTTTTAAAACATTTTTTCCCCCATAATTGAAATTTAATTTTTTTGTACTAACTATACTATTCATATTGTTCATTCCTTCTGTAATATGCTACTGATTTAGATAATTCTTTTTTTGTTTTGATATAATAAAAACAAGAAAAATGGAACTCCAAATAACGAGGTAATTATACCTACGGATAGTTCAGCCGGTGATATGATAGTTCTAGCAATAGTATCACATACAATCATGAAAATTGCTCCTATAAGCATTGCCAGTGGTATTAGTTTTTTATGGTCAGGGCCATTAATCATTCTTATTATATGAGGTATGATAAGTCCTACAAATCCTATAATTCCACTAGCGGAAACAACAACAGCCACCATTATTGATGATATCCCCAATATTATCTTCTTAGTTCTGTTTACATCAATTCCTAGACTCCTTGCCGTTTCATCTCCTAATAACATAAGATTTAACTCTTCCTTAAATACCATCAAGATAATAGAACATATAATTACGCAAGGTGCTATAATGGCTACTTCTTTCCAGCTTGATGTACTAAAGCTTCCTAATGTCCATAGATATACTCTTTCTAATTTATCCCTGTTCAATAACATCATCAAAGACATAAGGGCTGATAATAAGTAATTAAGTGATATACCTGCCAGCAATAATGTTGTAGTAGGAAGTTTTTTACCAATTGCTGATATTCTCAGTACTACCAGAACTGTAAGCATGGCACCAATAAATGCAAACATACTCACTCCAGTAAAACCAAAAATAGTTTTATTAAAATTGAATATAAGTCCAATTGTTGCACCTAGTGCTGCACCTGATGAGATACCTAATACAAAAGGGTCTGCCATGGGATTCTTGAAAACCCCTTGGAAAGAACAGCCAACAACTGCTAATGCTCCTCCAGTAAATAATGCAAGTATTATTCTAGGTAGCCTTAAGTCAGCTATTATTTTTATATGTGATTCCTTAATACCCTCAAGGGAAATCAAATCATTAATGAATGGAATTTTACTTAATAATACTTTACTGCTGTCAACAAAATCTATTCTGACAGAACCAAATCCACATGCAATAATAACTACTGCTATAAGTACTAATAAACTTATTATAATATTACTTTTTCTAAATATCTTCATAGTCTTAACCTGCTTTACTTTAATATGTCATTTCTATCTATAACACAGTAAGCCTATGTTTATATTTAACATAGACTTACTTAAAGTATACTTAATTCTAATCTTTTTACATTATTTAATAGCGTCTGGATGAATTATTTTTACTAATTTAGTTAATCCATCAACTATTCTTGGTCCTTGTCTATAGAATAGATTTTCATCAATTTCGTATAATCTTCCTTCTTTGACAGCAGTTAAATCTTTATATCCTTCTAATGATTCTAACGTAGTTTTAGCATTATTCTTATCTGAACATATAACAATCTGAGGATCTTTATCAACTACTTGTTCAATACTATATGCCCAACCTGTAGCATCTTTCGCTATATTATCAGCTCCAGCCATAGCCATGACCTCACTTAAGAAGGTATTTCCAGTAGCTGTATAATCTCCACCTTCTCCATATCCTACTACAAAATATGTTGTTGGTTTTTCTTTTTCTTCTATTGCTTTTTGGATTTCTGATACTTTATCTTTCATACTAGTTACTATTTTATCCGCTTCTTCTTTTTTGTTAAGAACTTCGCCGATTGTATTTATATATCCGTATACGCCATCAAAACTATTATTCCAAGAAAGTGATAAGACAGTGATACCTTGTTCTTGTAACTTAGCTACAGCATCATCTTTTACATGAGCAGATGTAACTACAACATCAGGGTTAAGGTCTACTACTTTTTCGATATTAAATTCTTCTAAACCACCAATTTATTCTATATTCGCTACTTCACTTGGATAGTCACAAAAATCTGTTCTACCAATGATTTTGTCTCCTGCTCCTAGAGCAAATATTGTTTCTGTAAATTCTGGTGAAATTGAAACTACAGTTTTTGGTTCTTTTTCAATTGTTATTTCCTTACCATACTTATCTGTTATAGTTAATGGATAAATATCTGATTCGCTACTAGTATCTTTTTCATCTTCATTACTAGTGGTTTCATCTTTCTTATCATTAGTATCTTTATCTTCATTAGTATCTTTGTCTTCATCAGTCTTTGATGTATCATCTTTTTCTACTTGATTCTCTTGATTGTATGTATCATCCTTTGGTGTCTTCTTGCCGCCACAAGCAGCTAAACTAAAAACGAGTACTGAAATTAACATAGTTGTCAGTAACAGCTTTAATAATTTTTTCATCCTTTAAACCTCCATAATATCTTCTTTAATAAGAAAAGTGATTAACACTCGGTATACTCATGCAGCATTTTCTGTTTATAAGCAACAAAAAACTGTGCTAAGGCACAGTCAGATTACAAATAAATATGTAAATCTACACTCTCCCACCGAAAGCTTAAAACTTATAAAAAGGCAGGTCTCCTGGCTTATGGCTTAACTTACTCTCTAGTCTTCTCAGTTTCCCAATGACATTTTAGATTTCATACCATTTACAGTAGCGGGGGCTGCAGTGGCATCTAACCACTTTCCCTTTTAACTCAACGAGTACCTTTTCATCTATTAAATTTTAGTATCTTATGTTATATATAAATATATCCAAAGATAGTTTTATTATATACTTTAATATAGATATGTCAAGATAAAACTAGCTTTTGAGTTTTCTGTTTTTTATCTAGATTAGATTATATTGCAAGTAAGTCAGAAATAGTGTTTTGTTCTGACTTGGTTATTGCAAAATAGTATATGTATATGTTACGCCAGCTACTTGCTCGTCCTGAGCAAAAAGCTGGGTTCGGCGTCCTGCCTCACTACTCCACATATACATATACTATTTTGCTTCCTAGCATCTACAATATAATCACAAAACACTTTTTCTTCTAATTAACATAACTAACGGCTATAAATGTTTTTTTATAAAAAATGTTGGAAAGAACTATTTAACCTTCCCCTTTATCTTGTTGAAATGCTCTACAATTTTCTTTTCATACCCTTGTTCAGTAGGGTTATAATATATCTCATCAACAAGTTCATCTGGTAAATATTGCTGTTTTACATAGTGATTTTCATAGTCATGAGCATATTTATATCCTGTTCCGTGACCTAGTTTTTTTGCACCACTGTAATGGCTGTCTTTTAGATAAGATGGTATTGTGGTAATCTGTACTCTTTTTACATCTTCCAGTGCTTTATCAATAGCTACGTAAGCAGCATTGCTTTTTGGGGCGCATGCAACATATGTTGCTGCCTGGGATAATATTATACGACCTTCGGGCATACCTATGAAATTAACTGCATCAGCGGCAGCCATTGCAACTTGTATCGCCATTGGGTCAGCATTTCCTACATCTTCAGCAGCACATATAACGATTCTTCTCGCTATGAATTTAGGGTCTTCTCCTGCATAAATCATTCTTGCAAGATAATAGACTGCTGCATTTGGATCTGAACCTCGCATACTTTTTATGAAAGCTGATATGGTATCATAATGATTATCTCCGTTTTTATCATAACTGATAACTCTTTTTTGTATACATTCAGATGCTACATCTATATCTATGTTGATTATTCCATCTTCATCTGGTTCAGTGGTAAGAACCCCTAGTTCAATGGCATTAAGAGCGGCTCTTGCATCACCATTGGCTCTATCTGACAAAAACTCTATGGCTTCTTCATTGATCTTGGCATTAAAATTACCTAGTCCTTTTTCTTTATCCTCAATGGCTCTCATTATGAGCTTTCGAATATCTTTGTTTTCCAAAGGCTTTAGTTCAAATACTCTAGACCTAGATACAAGAGCACTGTTTACCTCAAAATAAGGATTCTCTGTAGTAGCACCGATAAGTGTTACGGTACCATCTTCAACATATGGCAGAAGGGCATCCTGCTGTGCTTTATTGAATCTATGAATCTCATCAATGAACAGGATAGTGCTTCCCAGCGTCATACCAAGTCTGTTCTTAGCTTCATTTACTACTTTTTCAATGTCTTTCTTTCCAGATATAGTTGCGTTCAATTGAACGAATTCAGCTTTTGTGGTGTTTGCTATAACTTTTGCAAGGGTGGTTTTCCCTGTTCCAGGTGGTCCATAGAAAATAAGTGACCCTAGTTTGTCTGCTTTTATCGCTCTATATAATAATTTACCTTTTCCTATTATATGCTCTTGCCCAACTACTTCTTCTATAGACGTTGGTCGTAGTCTAGCCGCTAATGGGGATTCAGTTTCTAGAGTTTTCTCTCTCATCATATCAAATAAATCCATATCTATCTCCTCTGTCATCTATACTGATTATAATTTTTCTATATTTCTTGTATTAGAACTAATTTATTACTGTATCTATCTGTTTATTATAACATACAAATGCAAATGATATTGAAAATTGGACAACAAATAATTAGTATTATAATATTTTATTATTAACTAATATTCTGTTTATTATTTGACATGTTTCTATTTTACTATTATAATATGTTCTATAAAAAATATAGGAGGAATTATTATGAAAAAAAAGTATTTTACAAACTTAATAACCTTTATAATTTGTTTTATTTTGGTACTTAACATTAATTGTTTTAGTATTTTAGCTGAGACAACAAATGTACAATTGTATTCTGCAAAAATATTACCAACCTACGGTGATATGGGTAACATCATTGGTTATTATTCAACTGGTAATATCTATATCAAAGATTTAGGTACTAACAAAAATGTTACAGTACACTATACTTATGACGGTACCAACTGGTTGGATCAGTCTGCTTATTATCAAAAAACATTAGCAGATGGTTCTGAATTATGGAATTTCAAAACACCTGAACAATCTTATACACCTACACATCAAATTGAATATAATTGTAAATTTGCTATAAAATATGAGATTGATGGGAATACATATTGGGATAATAATAATGGTGAAAATTATTTTCTTCAAGATACTACAATGATTTACAATGCTCCTTATGCATTATCTAAGAGTGTTGTTATGTTAGACAAGGGTATATCTACTCCAAATTCTTTATGGGGCTACATTTTCTTAAAAAATTTATCTTATGATAAAAAAGTTATAGTACGTTATACTACAGATAACTGGCAAACTTATCATGATATTAACGCCCATTATAATTGCAAATATGATAATGATATAGAATTATGGTCATTTAATACCATAAAAGAAAAAAGTCCTTTCCCTGTAAATTCTAGTGGCGAGTATGTTATCGGATATACTATTAATGGTGTAACTTATTGGGATAATAACTTTGGTGATAATTACAGTTTTTAACCTACACAGAATCCTAATCTTCCATAATGATTAATCATTAGTTAGTACTCACAAGCAATAAGTTTGTTTATAAAAAATCTGATATCTAAAATATCCATTAAGGGACAGTATCCAAATATATTTTTTGCAACATTAGTTTATCGATAAACTAGCGTTACCGACTTAGGGTTATATTCAGCAAAATATATTAGAGAATACTGTCCCTTAGTTTTTTCTTGACAATTATAGATACATGCTTTATAGTAGTTCTATAAAGGAATACTAATGAGGTGAAAATATGAATTTGATTGATGCATTAAGAAGCATTGGCTTTACTCAGCAGGAATCAATTATATACATTACCTTGTGTAAGCATGGAGAATTATCTGGCTACGAAGCAGCAAAAATATCTGGTATATCACGTTCTAATGCCTACGCTGCACTATCAAGTCTGGTTGACAAAGGTAGTGCTAATATAATAGAAGGTACTTCTGCAAAATACATTGCTATCTCTAAAAACGAACTGATTATGAATGCTACAAGAGATTTTGATGAAAATATACAAGTTATTAGAGATAATCTAGAATTCAACCTAGTTACTAATAATCCATATATTACTATTGTAGACACTAAAAATATAATTAATAAAATAAAAAACATGATTACACAGTCTAAGTACAGATTATATTTTTGTGCTGATAAAAAAATTCTGGATATATTTTCTGATGAGATAATAGAAGCTTATAATAAAAATAAAAAAATAGTAATTCTATCACCAGAGGTTCCAAAGTTCAGTCATAACAAATTCTATAAATCATTTAACTACGAATCTTTTAAGCTTATTATAGATACTGAAGAAGTTATTACAGGAACATTGAATCAAGCACTCTACTCTCGTAATGCTACTTTAGTGCAACTTATTAGAGAAGCAATAATTAATGAAATTCGTTTAATAGATATAAAGAATAATATATCTAATTAAAAATAATTAAACTAGTTTATTACAATATATTTCTTAGAAAGGAGCAACAGAGTATGCTAACAACATATAACAAAGTATCTGATGAAAATAATTTTTTTGGTAATACTACCCCAGTAAAGTTAATAAAAGAATATGGTAGTCCACTATATGTGTATAATGAAAATGTAATGAGAGAAAGATGTAGAGAGCTGAAAAATCTTATAACATATCCTAATTTCTCTGTAAATTATTCTGTAAAAGCTAATGGTAATCTCACTTTATTACAAATTGCTCGTGAAGAAGGTCTTAATGCTGACGCAATGTCACCAGGTGAGATCTTTGTTGAATTAAAAGCAGGATTCAAACCAGAACAAATATTGTACATTAGTAATAATGTATCAAAAGAAGAAATGCAGTTTGCAGTAGATAGAGATATTCTAGTAAGTGTAGATTCAGTATCACAACTAGAGTCCTATGGTCAGATTAATGAAGGTGGAAAAGTATGTATAAGATTTAATTCTGGTGTGGGTGCAGGACATCATGAAAAAGTTATTACAGGTGGTAAGAAAACCAAATTCGGTGTGGATCCTAGTTTTATACCACAAATAAGAGAAATTCTATCTAAATATAAACTTAACCTAGTAGGTATTAATCAACATATAGGTTCATTATTCATGGAAGGTGATAAATATGTTGAGGGTGTTAAATCTGTTTTAGACATAGCTGAAAAATTTGATAATCTTGAATTCGTAGATTTGGGTGGTGGATTCGGTATCCCTTACCAAAAACTTGATGGTCAAAAGAGATTAGACCTACAAGACTTAGGTAATAAGTTAGACATAGTATTCTTTGATTTTGCTGATAAGTATGGCAAACAAATAACTTTCAAAATAGAACCTGGTCGTTATATCGCTGCTGAATGTGGTAATCTATTGGGCACAGTCTATTCTATCAAAAATAATTATGGAATGAAATATGTAGGGACAGACTTAGGTTTTAATGTACTTAAAAGACCAGTTATGTATGATTCTCACCATGACATAGAAATATTCAGAGAGTCCAATGTACCATCAACAAAATCAGAAACAGTTAACATTGTTGGTAATATCTGCGAAAGTGGAGATATCATAGCTAAACAACGTGAATTACCAGAGATTTTTGAAGGCGATATAATTAATGTTTTAGATGCAGGTGCTTATGGATATTGCATGTCATCCAACTACAACAATAGACTTCGTCCTGCTGAGGTGCTTATAACTTCAGATGGTGATGCAAAGCTTATCCGCCGTAGAGATACTTTTGAAGATCTAATCAGAAATTTTTAATAAACTTACTAAATTTTATTAAAGGTTGTATCATAAAACATACAATAAGTAGTATGTATTATGATACAACCTTTAGTATTAAAATCGATTAACTATATATACCTTATTATTTTGAATCCATACCCTTTTTTAATATCATATATACACAGCAACTTAGATTTGGTCAGGTATATAACCTTTGAATTGTGCTTTATACAATTTTTCATATATACCTTCACTGACAAGTAGTTGTTCATGAGTACCTTTTTCTTTGATACCTTCTTCAGTTATAACTACAATCTCATCAGCATTCTTTATTGTAGATAATCTATGTGCAATAATAAGAGATGTTCTGCCTTTTGATAGTTTTTCAAGTGCACGTTGGATTTTTATCTCTGTTTCATTGTCTAAAGCTGACGTTGCCTCATCCAATATTAGTATAGGAGGATTTTTGAGAAATACTCTAGCTATACTTATTCTTTGCTTCTGTCCTCCTGATAGTCTTATACCTCTTTCTCCTACATTAGTATCATAACCATCTGGTAATCCCATTATGAAGTCATGTATCTCAGCATTTTTAGCAGCTTCAATTAGTCTTTCTTCTGAAGCACTTATATCACCATACATGATATTATCTTTGATAGTTCCTGCAAATAGAAATACATCTTGAGATACTAAGCCTATATTACTTCTTAGTGACTTGACCTTAATATCTTTTATATTCTTACCATCAATAGTGATCTTTCCTTCATCAACCTCATAGAATCGTGGAATCAAGTGGCATAACGTTGTCTTACCTCCACCTGAAGGGCCTACCAACGCCAATGTTCTACCTGCATTAATATTAAGATTTATATTGTTAAGTACTTTTTCATGGTCATTATAGGAAAAGGTTACGTTATTAAAATCTATATTACCTGTAACATTCTTTAATTCTACAGCACCCAATTTGTCTTTTATCAAAGGTTCGATTTCCATTAGTTCAGTGAATCTTTCAAATCCAGTCATACCAGATTCAAACTGCTGGACAAAGTTGGATAATCTTCTTATAGGCTGTAAAAATGCATTAACATACATTATGAAAGCCAATAAATCCATTATAGTCATAGTTTCCTTCATAATAAGGAAACCTCCGAACCCTATAACTACTAGATTAAGAATCTTAGTTATGAAGCCCATCCCTACGCTGAATATAGCCATGTTTTTATAAGCGACGTCTTTGGAAGCTCTAAACTCTTTATTACCGAAAGTAAATTTCTCCATCTCATGTTCTTCATTGGCAAATGATTTGGACACTCTTATTCCTGAAATACTACTTTCTAATTGAGCATTTACATTAGCAATCTTTTTCTTGACATTCTTGAATCCTCTTGACATTTTTGTTCTTTGCTTAATAGCAAACCATACGAGAAAAGGAATAAATATGTATACGGCAAGAGCTAATCTCCATTCCATGAATAGCATAGCAAAAAAAGCTCCAATTAACATAATAAGTGATAAGAAAAGGTCTTCAGGTCCATGATGTGCAAGTTCTGTTATCTCATTCAGATCATTAACCATCCTAGACATTATATGTCCGGTTCTTGTCTTATCATAGAATCTAAAAGATAATGATTGTAGGTGTTTGAACAAGTCTCTTCTCATATCATATTCCATTCTTACACCTAAAATATGCCCCCAAAAATCTACAATATACTGAAAAACAGATCTTATCAAATAAAGTCCTAATAACATTAATATAAATAAGAAGAAAGTTCTAAACTGGTTTTTGGGTAGTAGGTCATTCAATGCATACCTAGATAACATTGGAACTGATAAATCTATTGATGCAATTAAAAAAGCACATATCATGTCAATTATGAATAATTTTTTGTGGGGTTTATAGTAGCTAATAAATCTCTTCAACATCTTATTGTCTTTTTTCAAAGTATCACCTCTTACATCATATTTACGTAATAGAATATCTGCTAGAACTCATGTAGTTTTCTATTATAACACATCTATAATTGAGTATCAATTTTTATGAAAGTTTTATTAGAATATTAGCATATTATTTCTTATGATGTATTATATATTAAATGACTAGGTAACTTTTAGAAAAATAGTTGAAAGGACGTCTTTTATTGAGTGTATATTCTATTGTTTTAGTTGCATTAAGTCTTTCTATGGATGCTTTTGCAGTGTCTATTACTCTGGGTCTTACAAGTAATACTAATTATAATGTAACTGCTATAAAAACAGGTTTGTCCTTTGGATTATTTCAAGGAGGGATGGCAGGAATAGGATGGGCTTTAGGTTGTTCACTAAGAGGAATAATCGATCCTATAGACCACTGGATAGCATTTTTATTACTATCTGCTATAGGCATTAATTTTATAAAAGAATCTAAGAATCCTTCTCTGAATGCATTGTCCATTGACAGCTTGAAAGTTCTTCTCACTTTGTCTTTAGCTACAAGCGTTGATGCTCTGGCAACTGGAGTTACTTTTTCCTTATTGAATGCAAATATATTAATAGCTGTATGTCTAATAGGTCAAATTACATATTTTGCATCTGTAATCGGGGTTTATATTGGAAAAGGGCTTAGTAAAAATACTAAGCTACAATCATATGTTAATATTTTAGGTGGTATAATTCTTATTATTATAGGCTTGAGGATACTTATTACTCATCTAATAAATAGCTAAATAAAGGAGTGTATCATAATAATTAATATTAGCTATCAGCTATAATCAAAGCATTATGATATACTCCCACCTAGATATTTTATTTGTATTTCAGTTTTCTACTTTCTACATCTAATCCAAGAGTTCCACCTGGATTCATAATATTGTCAGGGTCAAAGTGTTTTTTAAGTGTTCTTATTATATCGTAACAATTTTCCCCAATTGAATGTTCCAACCAAGGACCAAATGTTTTACCAATACCATGATGGTGACTGATAGCTGCCCCATATTTTACATAGTTATCTAGAATTCCTGCTTGATATTCAACATATTCATCCATTTCCATCCTAGCTATAAATATGAAATATAAGTTAGCACCTTGTGGGTACACATGAGACATGTGAGTAAGACATATAGTCTCAGGTCTTGCTTTACAATATTCTCTTAGCCCTCTATGAACTTCACTCATTGTATCCCATGTTACTGAGCATTCCATAGTATCAATAATAATTCCGAAATCTCCTAAGGCATCTCTCATATATGGGTCTCTGAATCTACCTTTTTCCCATTGCTTAGTTGGATATCCTGTTAGATACATAGCTCCATATTTTTTACATATCTTGTGAACATTCTTCTTCATATTTTTACAGAATCCCATTTCTCCATCAGTAAACCCTAAAAAAAGACAGCGTTCCATTTGTTTGAATCCTTTTCTCTTCATGATGGAATCAATCTTAGTTCCCTCAACATTATATAATTTTAACATTAGACTGGTTTCTTCTGGATCTGATAATCTAAATACAGAAGGCATTCCAAATTCACCTTGAGTAATCTCTCTGGCAGCAGCTTGAGCATTTTCCCAACTTGGGAATATATAGCTGAATCTGATTCTATTTTCAGGCATATATTTGAATACTCTTAATGTTACATGAGTTAGAACACCAAATGCTCCCTCACTCCCAATCATAATCTGATCTATTGAAGGTCCTGTTGCCATTGCTGGATATTCTTCTGTTTTTATTATACCTACTGGTGTTGCATATTCTTGACATATTACAATATCTTCTATTTTTCCATAGTAGCTAGAGTTTTGACCAGCTCCTCTAGTTACAACCCAGCCACCTACACCGGAATACTCAAATGACTGTGGAAAATGTCCACAAGTATAACTTCCATTAGCTCCTAATGTGTCTCTTGCATTATTAAGTACCCTTTCTAATTCGGGTCCTTGCATTCCTGATTCTACAGTAATGGTTTGATTCTTTTCATTGAAAGATACTACCTTGTTAAAATTAACTGCTAAATCAAGGCTAACTCCGCCTTTCATAGCTTCCATACCTCTTGTAACAGTTGACCCTCCAGCTTTACAGTAAATTGGAATTTTTTCACTTGTACAATAGCTGACGATATCTTCTATCTGTGACTTATTACTTGGATATAAAACTACATCTGGTAAATTTTCTACAATTTTTTTCCTTAGTCTCATAAGGTCTATCATTGTATTTCCATATGAAACCTTTAATCTGGTATATGTATCTAACTTGACATTATCGTTACCAACAATCTCTCTGAACCTTTGTATTTGTTTTTCTGATAGATTGATTGGAACCTCCATATCAACTTTATCCAATCCTTCACCTTGTTTTGTCTTGAAATAATCATCATTTAGTCCAAAAGTATCTTTTATAACTTTGTACAATCTTTCATTAGGGCATTTATATTCTGTAGGACTACCCCATTTTAGTATAGATCTGAAACTTCTTTCCGGTGGAGCTTCATGTTCCCATTCTGGCATAAATCCTTTATATTTTGACATCAAATTCCTCCTTTGGATATTACGCTCTGAGCTGTAATATCATTCATATAGTTTCAAGTGATTACATTCTAGTTTATTTTTGCATCTGTTTATATAAGGGTTTTAATTTGTTATATACCTTAGAATAAATGTTATCATATATATTTTTATATACTTCAACATTTGCAGGGTCTGGTAAGAATTCATCTTTTAGATGAACCATGTTATTAACTGCTTCATTAAATGATTTATATTCACCTTTTGATACGTATCCTACAATGGCAGCTCCTAATCCAGACGTCTCGTAAGTCTGAACCCTGTAAACAGGTTTATTAAATAAATCTGCTGTTATTTGACATATAGCATCACTCTGGGAACCGCCTCCAGATACCATAATCTTTTGTATATTTATCTTAGATTTTTTCTGTATATATTGTAAACCTTCAAATAATCCGAAACCTATACCTTCTATGATTGCCCTATATATATGTATTCTTGTATGATAATCATCAAAACCTATTATTGCTCCTTTACCTTCCGGTCGCTTAGCTCCTGCTCCCCAATATGGCTGAAATACCAATCCATCACAACCTGGAGGTATATCATTCAATCTTTTATTAAGTAATTCTTCTGGAGCTATATTCAATTCTTTT
The DNA here is from genome assembly GCF_025211055.1 of Vallitalea sp. GTDB lineage: Bacteria > Bacillota > Clostridia > Lachnospirales > Vallitaleaceae > Vallitalea. The sequence continues at coordinate 63,302 of NZ_JAOARO010000098.1, forward strand.
GCTTGTGTAACTTCTTTTTGAGCAAATTCCTTTTTGAACCAAGAAATCATCCAATATCCTCTGTATATTTGTATTTCTGGATTGTAAGCTTTTGGTATCACCGCTGGGAATGGACAAATAAATCTCAGCGCTTCATAATATTTTCTAGAAGTGGTTTGTATAGATGCATTAGAACCTAATGAAATGCTGGCGGTATAGTTATCAAAGCACCCAACACCTAATGTTTCACAACCTTTGTCGGAACCACCTGCTATTACTGGAATACCTTTTTTTAATCCAGTTTCATTGCTTGCTTCATCTACTACATAACCAATTACACCTCCGGGTGCTACCAAGTCACATAGTTTTTCTCTTTCAATATGGAATATTTGACTCTTTTGACCTCGTTTACCTTCCCACCTAAAGTGTTTATAATTAAATGGAATATGTCCAATCTGAGATGCAATACTATCTTTGAATTCATGGGTTAATTTATAGTTTAAGAATCCCGATATTTGTAAATATTTATAAGTTTTCTTCCAATTCTCTGGCTCATAATCTTGTATCCAATGAGCATTACAATTAAGACTAAAATTCTTAGCTGTTGTCATCATTCCTACAGTCGTAATAGTTAACTTATGATATAGTGTCATATCTCTTGGCTTCTCAATCTTCCTTTGGTCCATCCATAAAATAGCAGGTCTAATGATTTCACCATTTTTACCAAGTAGAACACATGAGTCTCTTTGTGTAGTTACAACTACTCTGTCAATTTCATTGAATACCTGTTCATCATCTTCTTTGATCTGTCTACAAACCTCACATAAACTATTCCAATAAACATTTGGATCTTGTTCAGCCCAACCAGGCTCAACTGAGTAATAAGGATTAAATTCTCTTTTTACTTTTACCAATAATTTTCCGTTCTTATCAAAAATTAATCCCCTTAAACTCTGTGTACCACAATCAATTGCAAGTACATATTTTCCCATCCATAATTCCTCCCGTATCAATTACTTAGTTTTATTTTAACACAGGAATACAAGTAAAACCACTAATAAACAATATATATTTTATATGTATCTATAAATGTGAATTTATATTACACCTCCTATTAAGATAATATATGTTGACGATGTTATAACGTCAGGTCATATAGTTGTCCGTATGTCGTCTTACTAATTTTATCATTTTTTATAAAATTATTCAAGATTATTATATGTTTCTACGAATGACTTTCAATTCACACAAATAAATCATTTCAGAGTATTTGACCTTTTGCCTTGTAATGCTGATTTTTACTGGGTTTCTATAGCATCATAATTTTTTTTCAAAAAAAGTATTGACTTTTTGATGAAATTACTATATAATTCATTTTGCTGTTCCTCGATAGCTCAATGGTAGAGCATTCGGCTGTTAACCGAAGGGTTGTAGGTTCGAGTCCCACTCGGGGAGTTGCTTTTAATTAGTAGTTTAAAATTGTTTTGCGATCTGATTTCAAAACGGGGTGTGGCTCAGCTTGGCTAGAGCGCTTGATTTGGGTTCAAGAGGCCGCAGGTTCGAATCCTGTCACCCCGATTTGTATGTGCCTGTAGCTCAGTAGGATAGAGCAGTGGCCTTCTAAGCCACGTGTCCGGGGTTCGAATCCCTGCAGGCACGCTCATTAAAAATAATGAGCAATTATACAACATATTTTTTACACTATGGGCCACTAGCTCAGTCGGCTAGAGCACTGGACTTTTAATCCAGGTGTCCCGGGTTCGAGTCCCGGGTGGCTCATTTTTTTTTATCTAAAATTAGCAGTTGTTGCGGATTTGGTTATTTGATGGTAGATGAAGAACAAGAGCTTATTCCATAAAACAAGGTAAAAATAGTTAAAACAAGTTCAGATATTAAACCAATAAACCATGAAGTTATGCCATAATGCAAGAGATGTTAAATAAATCGGATAGGAGGAAAAGTTAAATAGCTTTTCCGACCTTCCACGGCACCGTACGTACGGGTCTCGTATACGGCGCCTCCTAAGTTTACGCTCTGACAAGTTTGTAGTAATCTGAAAAGAATTGATATCCCTGCTTATACCCTTTCTTTTTCATTGTGTGCCCATGCTGGGCACACAATGAAAAAGAAAGGGGCTGTCGTTAAATAGACTAGCCCACACATAAAAAAAGTCAGTGTAACTCATTAGGAGTTAGGCTGACTTTTTTACAAGAAAAAAAGATGCCTAACGATAAACATCTTTTCTCCGCTACATATACATTGTATA
>NZ_JAOARO010000099.1 GCF_025211055.1 Vallitalea sp.
GATAATTTTATAAAAATGAAGAAATGGACTCAGATTGCATTATGGGCTGGATTCGTTTCATTCAAGCATCCAAAAGAGAATAAGATCTGTAGATTTGAACTAAAACCAAGTAATGAGTATTATCCTTTTAACATGTTTGTTTTATAATAAAGAAAATATAAACCGAAACGTACCACTATGTTTTGCATTGGGGGTTATATTTTTTAATTTGAAATTTTTGAAAATATTGATATAATATATACTATGAAAATTAAATGCTATAGGAGGTAGTTATGATTAATCTATCAATAGAAGTATTGGATCAAGAAGGTAATAAGTTAGCAGAGTGTAGTAATACTGATGAAGTATATTTAGTTTATCAAGACACATATAAAGAAGGAGACAAAATCGTATTCAAGTCAAGTGAAAAGAATCAATATTTTATAGCACAAATTGATGATGCACTTGGCGAAGCTTTTGTGTATTTTACAGAAAATGAAGTAGTTTATAATGTACCATCTGGAGAAAAAAGAACTAATTTCTCACCAAAAGTATTTAGTGGAGATATTCATCTGCTACATTTGAGACTTGCCACCAATCAAGAAATAGTTGGATATAAGAATCTTGCCAAAAATGTTATTGACCAAAATGGTATTGAAGGACTATATCCTCATGCAAAGGCAAATGTAGAGACAAGAGGAGAAGCAGTTTTTGCAGCAAGAAACGCAATTGATGGTGTTTGTGAAAACAGATCACATGGTCCTTGGCCTTATCAATCATGGGGTATCAATATGCAGGATGATGCCGAGATGAAATTGGATTTCGGAAGATTAGTAGCAGTTGATAAAATCGTATTATACACAAGAAGCGATTTTCCACATGACAACTGGTGGGAACAAGTTAAGATTGTTTTCTCCGATGATTCTGAATTAGTTTGGGATCTTGAAAAAAGCTATAAACCACATATAATGAATATTGAGCAAAAGAAAATCAAGTGGTTGATTCTAAAAGATTTGAAGAAAGCTGACGATCCATCACCATTCCCAGCACTTACACAGATTGAAGTGTATGGAGTAGAAGCTTAAGTACCATAAGAATTAGCACAAGTACAAGCCTTATATTAACAAGAAGTTGTTTATTAAACTGCTTGATAAATTAGAATTTGTCCAGATGACTGAGTCATGTTATATAATCCTCCTATGAAATGAAAAATGAGATAGAATGATACTTGAAAATTGTTATCATTTGCAATATAATCAAATTAGTTGATTTTTAATATTAATAACATAGGAGGAGTTTGTATGAATGAAGTTAAAGCAAAAAACATTAAAATTAACAATAGAACAATAAGAAAAAAAATAATATTTAGCGTAAATATAATGTTTTTATTAGCATTAGGGGCATTAACAATAATTAATATATTTACTGTAAATAAATATGTGGGCAGTGATACATATAATAGCTCACTTATAAGAGAATCAATATTGATAGCTGTCATTTGCTTAATACTAGTTGGAGGAATTCTTACTATCATCATCAATAAATTATTAAAACCATTAAAATTTGCATCTGAACATTTAGAATTAATGGCTGATGGAGATTATACAGTAGAAATATCCCAAGATCAATTTAATATGAATGATGAAATAGGCGTTATGGCAAAATCTTTAATAAAATTGCAGGAAAATTCAATTGAACTAATAAATAAAATTAAATACGAATCTAGTAATGTATCTAATTCCTCCAGTACTCTTTCAGTCATTGCAGATAATTCAGAGAAACAAGCAAAAGAGCTTACAAAAACGATGGAAAGTCTTGCAGATAGGACTATAAAAGAGGTAGAATACAGTGATAAGATTATTAATATATCCAAAACGTTAGAAGAAGATATATCAGAAACTATCGAACATCTTGATGAATCCCTTGAGATTTCCGAAAATACAATGAAACTGGGGGAAAAAGGTGTTAAGATAATGGATGAATTATACAACACTACGGAAGAAAGTACTAGACAGATAAAAGATATAGTTAAAATTATTGATATAGTACATAGGTCATCATTGAATGCAGAGAATATTATTGGATTAATAGAAAATATTGCAAGCCAGACTAATCTATTAGCATTAAATGCAAGTATTGAAGCAGCAAGAGCAGGAGAAGCAGGAAAAGGATTTGCTGTTGTAGCAGGAGAAATAAGAGATCTTGCAGAAAATACTGGTAAAGCTACTAAAGACATACAAGAATTAATTAATAATATCCAAGAAAAAACAGGCTCAGCAGTTGATTCCATAGAAAAAATAGACAATATAGTAAGTACTGGTGCTAATTATATGGTTAACACAAAAGACATATTTGATAAGACAGTAAAATATATTGATAGTATAGTAGATAACCTAGACGACCTGAAAAATGATCATGCCACTAATATGGTAAAAAGCAAAAAAGATATTCTTGATGCCATAAATGAAATCTCTCAAATAACTCATGAAACTGACTCCAGTACACAGCAGGTACTAGCATCAACAGAAGAACAAATTGCCTCCATCGAAGAAATATCAGCAAAAGCAGAAGAGAGTAAAGAAGCCACAGGAAGACTAACGAAAACAGTGGATATATTCAAAATATAACGTTTATTTATATTTTACTGGTGTAAATTTGGTTTGACTTTTAATAACACCTATGATAATATCTTTTTAGAATATAAGCCATGAAGGCTTAATATAAAGACTTATAGAAATTTAAGTTTACGACACAAACAGCCCATGAAGGGTACTAATCTAATTAGTACTTTTTATGGGCTTTTTTACGTCAAAAGAAACTCTTATTAAACGCACACATAAACCAAAATGCAAATTCGAGCGTAAATAGTATAGGAGAATATGGAGCAGTGAGCCATGGACGGCGAACTCAGCTTTTTAAACATGGACGTTTAATAGCTGACGGAATATTCTCCTATACTATTGGAGCGACTGTTAGCCAAATTAGTTAACTATATTAATTAGCCATTGCTACCTAAATCAAAAGGAGGAATATCATGAATAAAAATTTATGGGAAAAATGTAAAGAATTCCACGGACATGAATGTCCAGGCCTAGCTATTGGATACCGTGCATGTGAAATAGCTATGGAAAAAATCAATTTAACATTCTCAGAAGATGAAGAATTAGTATGTATTACAGAAAATGACGCTTGCGGAGTAGATGCGGTACAAGTCATCACTGGCTGTACAATGGGAAAAGGTAATCTTATCTACAAAGATACTGGCAAAATGGCATTTTCATTTTTTAATCGTAACAATGGAGATAGTATAAGATTGATACTAAACGAAGTTAATAGTGAAATGACTAGGGAACAGAAAAAAATACATATATTAGAAGCACCAGCAGAAGAGGTATTCAGCATAAAAAAAACAAACAATGAAGTACCTTCTCGTGCAAGAATATTTAATACTGTCATATGTGAGAAATGTGGTGAAGGTGCAAAAGAAAGTAATATAAGATTAAGCAACGGGAAAAAGCTATGTCTTGATTGTTATGAAGAATATTAGGGAGGCTAGTAAACATAATGAAATGAAAGATGTGATAAATATTAATTCTAGAGCAGTAGTAAAAAAGAATGGGATAGAAGCATATAAAAGCTATACTGCCAAGAAAGTAGCTATAGCCATATGTTCTATTATTATAATGATTATATTATCAATCATTGCTATAGGTGCAGGTTCAACTAATATAGGATATCATGAAATATTTAGAGCTATCATTGGTCGAGGGACAGAAGTCTCTAACGTGGTTGTTCTGCGTATTCGTTTACCAAGAATTATTGCTGCAATTGTAGCAGGTGCTGGTCTATCTGTATCAGGGTGTGTAATGCAGAATAACCTGCGAAACCCTTTGGCTTCACCATCAACATTAGGAATATCTAACGCAGCAGCCTTTGGAGCTAATCTAGCTATAATCATATTTGGAGCAGGAAGTTTTCGAAGCTTGGGAGCTGATGCAGTTATTATTAATAATCCTTATATCGTAACCCTATCGGCTTTTACTCTATCCATCACAGCAGCTTTTGTCATTTTATTACTAGCTAAATTACGAAGTTTTTCACCCCAATCAATTATATTAGCTGGTGTTGCACTAGGTTCACTTTTCTCTGCGGGAACCACTTTGATCCAATATTTTGCTGATGATGTCCAGGTGGCTGCGGCAGTCTTCTGGACATTCGGTGATCTAGGCAGAGTATCATGGAACGAAGTAATAATAATGGCTGTTGTTATAGGTATTGCCTTAATATATTTTATGTTAAAAAGATGGGATTATAATGCTCTAGATAGTGGCGAAGAGTCCGCTAAAAGTCTAGGTGTTAATGTTGAAAGAGTCCGTTTTGGAGGTATGTTTGTTTCATCATTAATAACATCAGTAGCGGTTGCATTTCTTGGAATAATCGGGTTCATTGGACTCATATCTCCGCAGATAGTAAGAAGAATAATTGGTGGCGATCATCGATTCTTGATACCAATATCTGCTATAACAGGTTCCATAATTCTATTATTTGCAGATACATTGGCTAGAACCATCGTTGCACCAGTAATATTACCAGTAGGAGCAATAACTTCTTTTCTAGGAGCACCATTATTTTTATATCTACTGTTAAGGGGGCATAATAGAAAATGATTCTATCAGTACAAGGATTAGAATTTAGTTACCCAAGTAATAAAGTTTTGAAAGACGTTTCATTTTCAATTAAGAAAGGAGAATGTCTTGCCATATTAGGTACTAATGGAACGGGAAAATCCACACTCCTAAAATGTATAAACAGAATTCTAAAACCTCAAAAAGGAGCAGTTTTAATCGACAAATCAGATGTTCAAAAATTAAACCAAACAGATTTAGCTAAGCGTATAGGTTATGTTTCACAGAGCAACCAGTCTTTTAGAACAACTGTATTTGATACTGTTCTTATTGGCAGAAAACCATATATAAAATGGGACGTTACAGAGAAAGATTTGAACATTGTCAATAGAGCAATAGAGATGCTTGGATTACAAGAATATTCTTTGAGATATATAGATGAATTAAGCGGAGGAGAACTGCAAAAAGTAATTATAGCCAGGGCATTAGCACAAGAACCCAAGATTCTTATGTTTGATGAACCTACAAGTAGTCTTGACCTAAAAAATCAATTAGAAGTAATTAACATAATTAAAGATGTAGTAAAAAATAAGAAAATCTCTGCCTTAGTTACAATACATGATCTAAACATGGCACTAAGGTTTGCTGATAAATTTATATTACTAAAAGAGGGCAAAATATATGCAGCTGGAGGAATAGAAATTATGACTTCTCATAATATAGAGTCTGTCTATTCAGTACCAGTGAAAGTTGAGAAATTAAACAGTAAAATGGTTGTAGTGCCTATATAATGAATACCAGATAAGTTGAATCAATAGAGACAGCAATCATAAAATTATATTCAACTTATGAAATCAATAGAAATATATAAGAGGAGATTTATGAATATGAGTAACAAAAATATAAAATTAGTAATTATAACGTTCTTGATAACGACAATATTGCTTATTGGCTGTGCTTCCAAATCTACAATTAGCAAAGATTCAAGGGCAGATGGCATAACCTTGACAGATATGCTAGGAAGAACTATATCAATGGATAACAAAGCAAAAAAAATAGTCGCTATTGGACCAGGAGCATTAAGGCTATATTGTTACATAGATAGTGCAGATAAAGTAGTTGGAATAGAACAGATAGAAAAGGAGCATCCTACAGGAAGACCCTATGCTCTTGCTAATGAGTCATTGAAAGAGTTAGAGGTGATAGGTCAAGGAGGACCAAATAATTCTCCTGATGCCGAAAAACTTTTATCAGTTAAACCAGATGTAATATTTTCTATGTATGCATATGATAAAGCTACAGTAGAAGAACTACAAGCTAAGACTGGCATACCAGTAGTAGCATTGAGTTATGGTAAAGTATCGACTTTTGATCCTGCTGTATATAAGTCATTAGAAATCATAGGAAAAGTTATGGGTAGGGAAAATAGAGCTAGTGAAGTCATCAATTTCATGAAAAATTGTCATGATGATTTGAACAACAGAACAAAAGAGATTAAAGAAGATGAAAAATCAATTACATATATAGGTGCTTTATCATATAAAGGAAGTCATGGTATAGAAAGTACTTATGGTGGTTATTCCTTATTCAAGGCAATAAATGCAAAAAATGTTGTTGATGAAATTGGCAAAACAGGTTCTATCATGATAGATAAAGAAAAGCTAATTGAATGGAATCCGGATAAGATATTTATTGACTATGGCGGACTTAATCTAGTGATGGATGATTATAACAAGAATCCAGATTTTTATAACACTTTAACTGCCTTCAAAAATGGTGAGTTGTACTCACAATTACCATATAATTTCTATCATACCAACATAGGAACTGCAATGGCAGATGCATATTATCTTGGAAAAGTTCTTTACCCTAATAGTTTTAAGGATATAGAACCAGAGCAAAAAGCAAATGAGATCTATAAATTCCTACTAGGTAAAGAAGTATATAAGAAAATGGCTGAGGATTTTGGTGAGTTTGGTAAAATCTCAATAAATTAATTAATTCTTAGGGGATAAATAATTAATATATAAAAAGAAGGAGTAGACTTGAATGAAAATTTTATACTATGACTGTTTTGCTGGAATAAGTGGAGATATGAACTTAGGTGCATTAATAGATTTAGGTGTGAACAAAGATTATCTTATAGAAGAACTCAATAAGCTAACTATTTCACAAGAATTCAAGATTAAGGTTGAAACAAAACATAAGATGGGAATTACAGGAACGAAAGTAGATGTGATCTTAGAAGATAGTAATCCTGCTCATGAACATATTCATAACCATAATAGTAATGAACATATGAATAAACATATACAAGATCATGAACATGGGCATGTACATGGACACAGATATGGACAAGAACATGAGCATACAGATACAGATACACATAATCACGAGCATAGAAATCTAAATAATATATATAAAATTATTGATGATAGTGATTTAAACGAGAACGTGAAGAAATTAAGTAAGGATATGTTTTTAGTTGTAGCAAAAGCTGAGGCAAAAGTACATGGAAAATCTATTGAAGAAGTTCATTTTCATGAAGTAGGTGCTGTTGATTCCATAGTTGATATTATAGGAGCAGCTATATGCATTGATAATCTTAAGGTAGATAGAATCATGTCTTCTACAGTAGAGTTAGGTGGTGGTTTCGTTAGATGTGCTCATGGAATTATCCCTGTTCCAGCCCCTGCAACTACAGAAATTCTTACTCAAATACCTATACACATGGGAAAAGTGAATTCTGAAACAACAACTCCTACAGGAGCTGCAATATTGAAGACTATGGTTAATGAATTCACCGATAAAATAGATTTTAAAATAATAAAAACAGGGTACGGACTAGGTACCAAAGATTTTGAAATACCAAATGTATTAAGAACTTTTCTAGGTGAGGTTGATGACAAAGTTAAAGATGTACAGACAATGTTAGAAATCAATATTGATGATATGAATTCAGAGCTATTTGGTTATATAGAAGATAAACTATTTGAAAATGGAGCACTGGATGTATATAAAACACCTATCATAATGAAAAAAGGAAGACCAGCCATTCAATTAAGTATCTTAGCTGATTCAACTAGCTTACACAAAATAGAGAATATATTACTAGTAGAGACAACTACCTTAGGTCTTAGAAAATATACAGTTGAAAAAGTAATGTTAGACAGAGAGTTCATAACCCTTTCAACAAAATTTGGAGATATACCAATAAAAAAAGGGCTATTAGATGGTAAAGTCATAAAAATGAAACCCGAATATGAAGTATGTAAAAGATTGGCAAAGGAAAATAGAGTACCAATAAGAACTATTTATGATGAAATATATAGATTAACTTGATTGGAGAATGATTATGGACAAATATAATACCTTAATACAATATTTGAAAAAACTAGAAAAGGTAATAATAGCTTTTTCAGGAGGAGTAGACAGTACTTTTTTATTATATGCAGCAAAAGAAGCACTGGGTGATAATGTGAAGGCTGTAACAATAAACTCACCTTATATAGCAAATTGGGAAATAGAAGAGTCCAAAGAATTTACACAAAAAATAGGAGTGAAACATGATTTTTTAGAGGTGGATGTTGTACAAGATATAAAGCATAATCCCATAAATAGATGCTATCTATGTAAAAAATATATTTTCCAGAAAATTATTGACAAGGCTAAAAATGAAAATTACAAATATATTATTGATGGAACCAATTTTGATGATATCAAAGATTATAGACCAGGCATGAAAGCGTTGAAAGAATTAGAGATTGTAAGCCCCTTATTGATATGTGAGATTACTAAATCTGACATTAGAGAAATGGCAAAGGATAAACAATTAGAAGTATGGAATAAACCTTCCTATGCCTGCCTTTTAACTAGAATCCCACATGATACAATAATAGAAAATACTACCTTATCTAGGATAGAAGAAGCAGAAAAATATTTGATGAATAAAGGTATGAGAGCATGTAGGGTAAGGGTACATGGAAACCTAGCTAGAATAGAACTATCTAAGAATGATTTAAGTAAGATATATGATGAAAAAGTAAGAGACAATATTACTGATTATTTTTCAAGAATAGGTTTCTACTATACTACATTAGATTTACAAGGTTATAAAATGGGTAATTTCAGTATAAAAGATATTGAGGTAGGTGATAAGGATGAATGAAATTGATATTATACAGCTGTTGGAGCAATTGAAAAATAATAATATCTCTGTAGATGAAGCATATAGAGCAATAAAAGATCTGCCATTCAAGGATCTTGGTTTTGCTAAGATTGATAATCATAGAGAAATTCGAGTAGGATATCCAGAGGTAATATATTGTGAAAATAAAACCATATCTCAAGTTCGAGAAATAATAAAATTCATGTTAACTAAAAATAATAATATTCTAGCAACGAGAGCAAGTAAGGAGATGTTTGAAGAAGTTAAGGATCTCCATAGGGATTTAAGATATAACCAGCTAGGCAGAACCATTACCTATGAGACAAATAAGATTAAAAGAACAGAATCTTATATTGCTATAGTTTCAGCAGGTACTTCAGATCTGGCAGTAGTTGAAGAAGCAAAAGAAACTGCGTTAATACTTGGAAACAAAGTAGAGGTAATAACGGATGTTGGTGTAGCAGGAATTCACAGATTATATGCCAGACTAGATATCATTAGGGAAGCAAAGGTCATTATTGTAATAGCTGGTATGGAAGGAGCATTAGCCAGTGTAGTAGGAGGTTTGGTAGATAAACCCATCATAGCAGTTCCAACAAGTGTTGGTTATGGAGCTAACTTCAATGGTTTATCAGCGTTACTTTCCATGCTGAACAGCTGTGCTTCTGGTGTTTCGGTGGTTAACATAGATAATGGATTTGGTGCGGCTTATAATGCTAGTATGATTAATAAAATATAATAAAATCACCTTTAGAAAATCCAAATAAATAATTTATAAAAAATAATTTTTCCTACAACAGGTCATTCTATTGTTTTGATAGGTATAACAGATAAGGGGGAATTACATATACTTGTATATGATGAGACATTAAAGGACATTATAATACTCCATTTCTTGTTTTTTTTGTGCATTAATGTTATTATTATACTTGCATTATGAAACGATTTATATATAATAGATAAAAATGGCAATAATAGGCCTTTTTTTATTACTATAAAAGATCCATCATTTTTTAAATAAGCCAATAAAATGGAAATGTGACATATAGATTAAAGGATGTGGGGAAAGATTATGGTACGTGGCAAATACAAGAAGAAATTGAATACAGTATTTTTACTTGTGTTTACATTAATCACTGTTAGCTTTATGAGTATTTTTATGAAGATAGTTATGGACCAGAGGTCAAAAGAATATGAAACCACCATTATTAACACTATCAAGACAACGCTTAACAATAGTCAGATAAAACTAGAAGTTATTAATAGTGCATTAGATCTGGTAATGGAGAGTGACGAAGCCAAGAACTGGTCAGAAAGCGATAACAATGAGATGTTTTACTTGGGACTATTAAAAGTCCAACAAAAAATCAGAAAATCATCTTCCAAGGTAAATAATGTTAATTTTCAAATCTCAGCAACCTTCTTAGATGAAGATTCATTAGTTATTACTCCAGTTTCCAGTGAAACAAAAGACTATTATTTTGAAAAGACTCTTGGCCTGACTACAGTTAAGGTAAAGGAAATCTATAATCATTTTCAAAAAAAATCTAGTTATATGGCTTTCACCATCAATAACAGGGATGGTTCTTCACAGATATGCTATATTACAAAGAAAGCATATAGAAAAAGAGATATATTATATTTTACAACAATAAGTTACAATTCTTTTGTTGAGGAAAATTTAGAGCAAGACTGGTATTTATGTAATAATAATGGCATATTTGCAATGAAAAAAGATGCAAATGTACCGGAAAATGAGATTTTTGAAGCATTTCAAAACAGTGATTTAGCTTCTAACAAATTTATCTACAAGGATTATAATGTTTTTAAACAATCTTTTATTAATATAGATTGGATATTATTGTATTCATATAAAGATAAGAATATTGATACAGCAATGATTATTATATATTTTATGCTCCCATGTTTACTACTCACGTTCTTATCAATATTTCTATCAAGAATCATTACTAACAAATTGTATCGTCCAATAAAAGAAGTATTAGATGACTTTTCTGATGATAATTATCAGAAGGATGTAGACGAGTTCAAGATACTGAAACAGAATTCCAATATGATTAAAACACTTAACCAGCAGTTGAAATTGGCTATAAGTGAGAGAAATAATCTTATAGTACAGAGATTGAACAGAGATCTGTTATTTGGTATCAACATTAATAAATCTATATACAAAGATCATCTAATAGGGGATGACAACTATTGTGTAGCTGTATTGGAATTTCTTAATAATCCCTACGAAGATGTAGATGATAATATATTTTTAAATAAAAATGAAATTCTTGCATACACTCAAGATATCAATAAGCTTAGATATGCAAATATTAATTACTACACATGTGCTATTATAATCCAATGTGACAAAGTAGAAGAAGCTATTACTATGATACATACACTTCTAGAAATAGTTGAAATAGATTATGATTATGATATCAGAGTAGCTATTAGTAATGTAGCATATGGTACTAAGAAGATTAAAGATTGTTATGAGGAAAGCAATAAGATATTAGAATATAAATTCTTATATAATCAAAGAACTATATTGACAATGAAACAGATCAAAGAAGACTTGGACCGTAATTCCTATTATTATCCTCTAGTTATAGAGAATAAACTTATTCATAGTGTACTTAATGGGGACATAAAGGCAGTAGAAATATTCAATGACCTGATTAATGAAAATAGTGCAGGTGACAAATTATCACCAAAGGCATTTAAAAATTTGGTATTTGCTATAATTGGTACAATTAGCAGAATAGTACAAGAGTTGAAAATAGATTCACGCAGATTTTTAAATGAAAATGATGATTTTGTTACTCTCTCTGATCAATGGAACAGAAAAGATATTATACCGAAATTAAGAAAGATATTGGAAGAAATACTCCTATACGTAAATAACAATAAAAAGGACAGTGAGAATTCAATCGCAGAAGAGATGCTAACATATATACATGAACATTATTGGGAAGATATCATGTTAGTAGATATGGCTAAAAAAATGAATGTATCTGAAAAATATTGCGGTATTTTATTTAAAAAGACTGTAGGAGATAACTATAAAAATTACCTAAACAATTATAGAATAGAAAAGGCAAAAGAGATAATGTATAATAATGCCAAAATTAAGGTTTCAACGTTGGGTAAACAAGTTGGATTTAACAGTTCTAATACATTCATTAGAGTATTCACTAAGTATACTGGTATGACACCAAAGGCTTTTGCAGAGCAGATTAAACATATATAAGTAAAAATAATACTAAAGAGATATGGTAGATTACAATTCATGATGAAAAATGGATATAAAATCAATTATATCTCAATTTTTTATGTATTTTTTTATAGTGAAGTAAGAAAGCATAATAGTAATTATTAATAGAATTTTACATGTTCAAAATGTGTAATTTTCTTTTTTTTATTCCCAAAATCATTAAAAAGTAATAAAAAAATGGCTAAATCATAGTAAAATGTATATAGTTGAAAAATGTACATGAATGAACTATTGATATAAAAAGATACAAAAAGACTATCTATTTGTACATTAAATAAATGAGTTGTAAATTGATGATTTATTTTTTATTTAAAACTATGTATAATTCCTTCATAAACAACTTTTGATTGTGCAAAACAAACAATTGAGAAAGGAAAAAGAAAAGGAGACAATAATATGAGCAAAACAAGTAAGGCATTACCCATACATAATAAAAGATATGTCAAAGGCAAAAGTAAATTTACTAAACGATTTAGAAGAGATTGGGATTTGTTTCTTTTATTATTGCCAGGTTTGATATGGTATATTATGTTTGCTTACAAACCTATGATAGGACTTAGAACAGCATTTTATGATTACAATATATTTAAAGGCTTTTCGGGCAGTACATTTGTAGGGTTAGATAATTTTATTCAGTTTATACAAGGTGCTGATTTCGCTAAGACGGTAACAAACACTTTAATGATTGCTTTTTGGCAGTTGGTTATTTGTTTTCCTATACCTATTATATTAGCAATAGCTATTACAGAAATGAAGAATAAGTTTGTAAGTAAGTTAACACAAACAGCTACATTCCTACCATATTTTATTTCAATAGTAGTAGTTTGTGGTATGACAATTAACTTTCTTTCTCCAAGTACAGGAGTTATCAATTTCTTATTACAGAAATTAGGGTTTGATTCAGTTTACTTCATGGTAAAACCTAAATATTTTAGAGGAATATATACAACTATGACTCTATGGAAAACAGCTGGTTTTAGTGCTATCGTTTATATTGCAGCAATTATGGGTATTGACGGGCAGCTATACGAAGCAGCAAAAGTTGACGGTGCAGGAAAGTGGAAACAAATAAGACATGTAACTATACCAGGGATTTTACCTATCGTTGTAGTAATGCTTGTACTTAATATAGGTAAAATGGTTAAAGTAGGATATGAAGCGATTTTACTTCTTTATAGACCAACAACTTTTAGTACTGGAGATGTAATTGCAACTTATGTATATAGAACGGGTATTACTAATGGTAATTATGGACTGGCTACAGCAGCTGGACTTTTTGAAGCATTTGTTGCTCTAATATTAGTAGTTCTTGCAAATAGAATCAGTAAACGTCTTTCTGAGACATCACTATGGTAAGGAAGGAGATAAAGCATGACGAAATCACATAAACCAGTTTCTAGAAATGAAAAGATATTCAATGGTGCAATGACAGTAGTAGGAGTAATTATATCCATAGTTGCACTTTATCCTATATTCTATGTTTTGATAGCTTCACTAAGCAAACCAATATTTGTTGAAAACGGAGATGTAATGTTTTGGATCAAGGGCTTTAATTTTGAGAGTTATAAACAAGCTTTTATGAAAGATGGTATTTGGATAGCATATGGAAATACTATATTTTATACAATAGTAGGTGTTTTTGTTAATATGTTATTTACTACAACAATGGCGTATGCGTTATCAAGAGAGAGATTAATATTTAGAAAGTTTTTTACTCTGATGGCAATATTCACTATGTGGTTCAATGCAGGTATGATCCCATTATATATGACTTTCAAGGATTTTAATCTATTAGATACAAGAACAGCAATAATAGTAGGATTTGCTATGAATACTTATAACCTTGTAATAATGAAGAGTTTCTTTGAACAAATACCGAAATCACTTGAAGAAGCAGCTTTTATTGATGGGGCCAATAACCTTAAGATATTCTCAAGAATATTTTTACCACTTTCAAAACCTGCACTTGCAACAGTTGGTATGTTCTATGCAGTAACAAGATGGAATGGTTATTTCTGGGCAATGAATTTACTTCAGGAGGATAACAAAGTACCTTTACAAGTACTATTGAAGAAACTTATTGTAGATAAAGTGGCTAATGAAACAGAAGCTGCAATTGTAACTGCTAATTCATTGTTTTCTCCAACCACAGTTATTTATGCAATTATCATTATTGCAATAATACCTATGATGATAGCTTATCCCTTTGTGCAAAAATATTTTAAAAAAGGTGCTACAGTTGGAGCAGTTAAGGGTTAATTTTTACATAACGATTTTTCCACAGTTAATGGTATTTAATTGCTAGTTCTATAGCATCTAATTTAACTTGTAGTAGATATTAACTGTGAAAAAATAAATTTGATAATTAAAAAGAAAAGGAGTAGGATTATGAAAACAAAAAAGATACTAGCAATATTGTTAACGTTAACTTTAATGGGAACATTATTTATTGGTTGTAGTAAAAAAGATGATAATGAAAAGGATAACAATACAGATACACAAACAACAGCTAATAAATCAGAAGAAAAAGAATTAGAAGGTAGTTTGATTAGTGAAAAGCCACAGACATTTTCAATATTCTTAAACTTCAATAATATGCCTTTTAATCCTGAATGGCGTGTTTGGCAAGAAATTGCAAAGAGAACCAATATTTCTCTTGAAGGTGTAATTTCACAATCTAATTCCAATGAAGAAGAGGCATTCAACCTAATGCTTTCATCAGGAAAACTTGCAGATATTATTGGATATAAAAATGGTGCAGATCTTGAAAAACTAGGTCGTGATGGGGGGTTAATTCCTCTTAATGATTTAATTAAAGAACATGCACCACATATTCAAGAAATGCTTAACAAAGATTCAAAATTCAAACAAGCGGCAACTTCACTTGATGGCAATATTTATTATATACCAAAAAATCATTCTTTAGTATCTGCAGAATTCTGGTGGATTCGTGGAGACTGGTTAGATAAATTAGATCTAAAAGTTCCAACAACAGTAGATGAATTATATACTGTACTTACAGCATTTAGGAATGAAGATCCTAATGGAAACAATGAAAAAGATGAAATACCTCTATTTGATAGAGCTGGATGGAAAATGCCAGATGAATACTTATACTTATGGGATACTAGTACTGAGTTCTATCCACGTAATGGAAAAATGACTTTTGAGCCAATGGAAGAAAACTTTATAATAGGTGTTACTAACCTTGTAAAATGGTATAAAGAAGGTTTAATTGATCCAGAGATTCTAACTCGTGGAGCAAAATCAAGAGATACTTTATACAGTGCAAATATTGGTGGTATGACACATGACTGGTCAAGTACAGGGAACTATAATAGAAGACTTGGAGAACAAATTCCTGGGTTCAACAATATAAGTATTGCACCACCAGCTAATCAGAATAGTGAAGTTGTTGAAAGAACTACACTATATCCTGGAGTAGGTTGGGGAATTTCTTCTCAATGTAAAGACCCTGTAACTCTTATAAAATTCTTTGATTTTATGTTTACAGAAGAAGGTTCAACTCTAATGAACTTCGGAATTGAAAATGAAACTTATGTAGTTAATAGTGATGGAACAAAGTCTTATACAGATACAGTATTAAACAGTGAATTAACACCTCTAGGGTATTTACGTTCATTAGGTATTTTATACCGTATTGGTATGTTTGAAGGAGTTCAATATGGAAATGATCTAGAACTACAATATGCCCTTATGACACCAGAAGCAAGAGATGCTGCAAAATTATACAATGCAAATAAACAATGGTATAGACAAGATATGCCTCCATATTATGATGGTGAATTAGGATTAAAATACTCTTCAGAAGATGAAGCAGAATATAAAAAAATTATGTCAGAGGTTAGACCATATGTTGATGAAATGTTCCAAAAATGGTTGTTAGGAGCTTCAGATTTTGAAAAAGATTATGATAGATTCATTAAAGAATTAAAGAATAGAGGAATTGAAAGAGCTATTGAAATTAACCAAAAAGCATATGACACTTTTTTAGGAAAATAATATGTTAAATATAATTTATAAGTGTAAGTTTTTGGGAGGAGATTCACATGACTAAGAAAAATTTGTTATATATTTTTGCTGACCAATGGAGAAAGATAGCATTAGGAATAGAAGGGCAAGATAAGATAATAACCCCTAACATGGATAGATTTGCGACAGAGAGTAAAATTTTTGATAATGCTATTAGTACTTATCCCCTTTGTTCCCCTCATAGAGCTGCACTAATGACAGGTAAATACCCATATTCTTGTGGTATGTGGACAAATTGTAAAATAGGATTAGATGAAACAATAATGTTAAAACCACAAGAAGAAACTATAGGAAAAACTCTTAAAAAAAATGGATATGAAACAGCATATATAGGAAAATGGCATTTAGATGCAAGTGAACTTAACTTTAATAATAACCCCAAATCAGGTGCAATTAACTGGGACGCATTTACACCTATTGGAGAAAGACGTCAAGGATTTGATTATTGGTTCTCATATGGAGCTATGGATAAACATCTAAATCCTCATTATTGGAGAAATACACCAATTAAGATTGAACCAGGGAAGTGGTCTCCAGAAGTAGAGACAGATGTAGCACTTGATTATCTTGATAATAGGGATAAGAGTAAGCCATTCTGTATGTTTGTTTCATGGAACCCTCCTCACCCACCTTACGATATAGTACCTGAGAAATATGTAGATATGTATGATGACATTCCTCTTAGAGAAAATGTCCCCGAAGAAATGAGAGAAGATAAGGAATATCTAAGAACTATCAAAGAATACTTTGCAGCTATTACAGGACTTGATGAAAACTTCAAAAGAATACTTGATTATCTAAAAGAAAACAACTTGGAAGAGGATACTATAGTAGTATTATCAGCAGATCATGGAGATATGATGGGTTCTCAAGGAATATATGGAAAGAATATATGGTACGAAGAATCAATTAATATTCCTTTTATGATTAGAGGAAAAGACATAGAAGTTGGAAGGACAGATTGTCTATTTTCAAGTATTGATCATATGCCTACTTTACTTGATTTATTAGAGGTTGATATTCCAGATACTGTACAAGGGCAAAGTTTTAAAGATATTATAGAAAACAATAAGATGGATGAACCAGAAACAGTATTTTTATCAGTGATGCCAGGAATGCCTGAACTTATTGAACCTTATAGAAAAAGGGGATTGAATAATAAAGCCTTTGGATGGAGAGGAATCAGGACTAAAAAACACACTTATGTTATTGATAACGGTATTCATCCAGATGAAAAGCAAAAAAGATATTTATATGATAATGAAAATGATCCATATCAACTGAATCCAGTAATATTAAGTTCAGATGATGAACGATGCAAAAAATATGATGAATATTTAGAAGGTTATTTGAAAGAAATCAATGACCCATTCTTAATGAAAGGATTAGATTATAATGGTTGATATATCTAAATACAAAAAGCCTAGTGATGTAGATATAAAACAAGCTATGAATAACGCTGTAATACAAGTAGAAATAGAACTAGAAAATTTTACACATAAGTTCAAGATAAATGGAACTACTGATAATTTTTATGTCCCTAATGACAATATTTCTTGGACATCAGGTTTTTGGACAGGGCAGATATGGATGGCATATGAAATAACAGGTAATGAGAAATATAGAAAAGCAGCGGAGATTCAGGTAGACAGTTTTCTTCATAGGATAGAAAATAAAATTGAGACTAACAATCATGATATGGGATTTTTATATAGTCTATCCTGTGTAGCAGCTTATAAATTAACAGGTAATGTGAGTGCAAAGAAAGCTGCAATATTAGCAGCAGATAATCTGATTTCACGTTATAGAGAAGATGGTAAATTCATTCAGGCTTGGGGAAATGTTGGAGTAGATGATAACTATCGTTTAATTATCGACTCTCTTCTAAACCTTCCATTATTATATTGGACAAGTGACGTAACTGGTGATGATAAGTATGCTAAAATAGCTAAGCAACATATTGACACTTCATTAAAAGTTATTATGCGTGATGATTGTTCTACATATCACACATTCTATTTTGAACGAGGGACAGGAAAGCCATTATATGGAGAAACAAGACAAGGTTACAGTAATGATTCCCCATGGTCAAGAGGTCAAGCTTGGGGTGTATATGGAACAGCTTTAAGCTACATGTATACCAAGGATCCAGAGTACATTGAAAAATTCTATAAGATAACCGACTTTTTCATTGAGAATTTACCAAAGGACCTAGTACCTTATTGGGATTTTAAATTTACTGATGGAAGTGACGAACCAAAAGACAGTTCAGCAGCTGCAATAGCTGTATGCGGTATGCTTGAAATGTCAAAATACCTTGATGAAGATAAATCAAATTACTATAAGGATATTGCTCTAAAGATACTAAAATCTTTAATTGATAACTACGCAGTCAGCAATCCCGAGATATCCAACGGTCAATTACTACATGGTGTCTATGCAAGAAAATCACCGTATAATCCATGTAGTAACAGGAATGTAGATGAATGTAATACATGGGGCGACTACTATTATATGGAAGCCCTCATAAGATTAACTAGAGATTGGAAATTATATTGGTAGGAAGATAGAACAAATGAGTAGGCATATTTAGGTCTGCTCATTTTAGACTGTCGACAAAGTATTAAGTTGAAAACAGACAACGGTCGTATATTGAAATCATATATAGTGATAATCACTCTCGTTACGTTTGTTGCATCTATCTGTTTATAAGGATGCAACAAGCCGTAAAGGTCGTTATTATCACTATATATGATTTTCTCTATATTTACCACTCTTGAGCCAGTTTGTAAATGTGACTTTAGCCTATAAAATCTATACTGCTCGTTACAAGTATTGCGGTAATGGATAATGTCATATGTTTAATTTTTTATTTATCTATGAAAAAGCAATAGCCAGTAGTTATTTAAAATAGAAGAAAAAGTGTTTTGTAATTATATTGATGGAGACTTAAAACAAAATAATGATTATTAAATGAATTCACTTGACAAGAGTCGAATTATAGTCCATTATATTATAACAATGTTTAAAAAAAGTTAATAAGGAGGATAATGTAGTGGTTATAAAATCGTTTAAACAGTATTCAGGTTTGCCGAAAGAGATCTACATTCTAGCTATTCAGAGATTTGTTAATTCCATTGGCGGTTTTGTTTATGCCTTTTTAACACTGTTTCTGAGTAAGAGATTAGGTTTGCAAGAAGATGTTATTGGTAGTTTAATGTTAGTTTGTTCTCTAGTGGGTATACCTGGTTCACTTATTTCTGGTCATCTAGTTGATAAATGTAATAGAAAAACAATTTTACTTGTTTCAAGAACTTTATCAGCTTTCATATTTATTATTTGTGGCTTCCTCGGTAATTCAATAATGGTTGTTTATTTACTTATTTTTTCAAGCTTTATATCTAGTTTTTCAGGACCAGCAAGTGGTGCTATGACAGCAGATTTAACTACTCCTGAAAATAGAAAACAAAGTTTCTCCTTATTGTATCTAGGAATGAATGTTGGACTTGCTTTTGGTTTTACAATTGCAGGATATTTATTTGAACATTACACAAGATGGATATTTTGGGGTGATGGTATAACCTCTTTACTTAGTTTATTATTAGTTGTTTTTTATATAAAAGATACTAGACCAACAAAAGCTCAGATAAAAGAAATTAATGAATCTGATAGAGAGGGAGAAAAAGAAGAAAAGGGCTCTGTTGTTACAGCACTTGTTAGAAGACCATTTCTATTAGGTTTTGTAATTATATCCTCTGTTATTGGTTTTGTATATAATCAACATGGATTTATTATGCCATTGCATCTGGAGGAATTATTTCCTAATAGTGGAGCAAAATATTTTGGTAATATAATGGCTATTAATACAATAATTGTTGTTATCTTTACACCAATTATTATGTACTGTACAAGAAAGATTAAACCAGTTGTTAATGTGGCAATTGCAACCTTAACATACATAATAGGTTTTGGTATGATGGGATTTGTTAATGAGTTATGGGTATTCTTTGTTGCTGTATTCATCTGGACAACAGGTGAAATTATTGCTACGACTAATATAGGAGTTTATATTTCTAATCATTCACCAGTTAATCATCGTGGACGATTTAACTCTATAATCGGTATGATTCAGGCTGCTGGACGTTCTTTTGCTCCATTCTTCATGGGAATGTTCTTAGTTTCATACAGCAATTCAGAAGGTTGGATATTGACTGGATTTGTTGGAGTAATAGCTTTTATAATGCTTTATATATTATTTACAAAAGAAAAGCGTCACAATGAAAATATTAATAATGCTTAGGTATTACTTTCGAAAAAAGTGGCATTATAACAATAAAGCTATAAGGGTTATATAGAAAGGATTTACTTATGAAGAAGAAAAATATTGACGCTACTAAAGGCGATATAAAGAATAATCTCTGGATACTGGCATGGCCTATAATGATAGGTAATCTGATTCAGGTTATATATAATATGACAGATACATATTGGGTGGGGAAACTTGACAATAGTACTGAAGCTATTGCAGCTGTTACTATTACATTTTCAGTTGTATTTGTATTAGTTTCATTAGCAGCTGGATTAGGTATAGGCTCAGCAACACTAGCGGCTCAATACTATGGTGCTAGAGAGTATAAGAAGGTTGATGAAGTAACCTATACATCATTAATTATAATTGGTGCCATTGCATTGTTTTTTGTTGCAGGAGGTATTATATTTTACAAACAGCTTTTTGCCCTATTGCAGACCCCAGATAACATTATTCATCTAGCAAAAGATTATTTCATTATAATAATGGTAGGTATGATATTCATGTTCATATTCTTTATTATGAGTGGGATATTACGTGGAATTGGAGATACTAGAACACCTATGATTGCAGGTATAGTCTCTGGTGTAATAAATATGATATTGGATCCATTTCTTATATTTGGATGGGGGATATTCCCAGAACTTGGTATTACGGGAGCTGCTTATGCAACTGTAATATCCAGAGTATTTGCTTCAGGATACATTTTTTATGTAGTACTCAGGGGTAAGACTTTCTTGAAGATGAACTTACGTAATATAAAAGTTGATTTGAAAATCACTAAACAATTATTTAAGATTGGAGTACCTTCCAGTATTTCACAAGCTGTAATAAGCCTAGGTGGAACAGTTATTCTTAGTAGAGTAAATATGTTTGGTGATGTTGCAATAGCAACACATGGTATTGGAAACAGATTAGAATCCCTGTTGATTATGCCTACAATGGGGCTGGCTCAAGCTGCAAGTTCAATTGTTGGACAGAATCTTGGTGCTGGACAAAAGGAGAGAGCATTTAAGACTGGTCAATATGCCATGAAAGTATCATTTTGTGTTCTTGTAATAATGGGTGCTATTTTTGCAATTTTTCCTTCTGTATTTTTTGATATATTTTCTGATGATAAAGAAGTAATAGAGATGGGACGTTATTACATATATGGAATAACATTATTATTTGCATTTGTGGGTTGTAGAATTGTTATGTCCAATGTATTCCAGGGGGCAGGTGCTGCATCTGTATCAATGTGGTTAAGTCTTATCTGCTTATGGGTATTTCGGGTTCCACTTTCTTATGCACTATCATATACTCAATTAGGAATAAAAGGATTATGGTTAGGAGTAGGATTATCTTTCATTGTTAGTTTCTTCTTTATGTATTACTTCTATAAAAAAGGAAAATGGATGGATAAGGTTGTTGTAGAAAAGAAAGAGACTGTAGAAGCATAATGTATTAATCAGAATACTAGGCAGTAGGATAATACCAAGAATGTATTATCCTACTGCCTCTTTTTGTGTGCCAGTCATGGCACTAATCTAGCTAGTGAAAGTCTAGCCATAGGTATTTACCGCCAAGTGTAGCGAACTACAAGTTGGTGTCAGTAATGGCATAGATGAAGGAAGTGGTGTAGCAAAGTTCTCGAGCCTACGAACAGAAATTTGATAAGGCGATTAGGTGGGTGAGGTTGCAAGAAAAAGGTAGTTGCCAATAAAGGTGCAAGATATAAGAACGGATTTAACGAAGAGAGTATTTTCAAAGTTGCTAATTCAAGATTAGGTTGATACAAAAGATGTAGCATGAATGTAGTAAACTACATTTTAAATCCTACACTGTTTGAAACAAAAATAAAGGACGGAGTTGGTCTGCTTAATTAAAAGATGGTGTATTAAAGATTGTAGTTCCTAAAAAGGAAAGATCTGATAATACATTTAATATAGAAGTCAATTAAGAGATAGAGCCTATAGGGGCTCTATTAATTGTTTTCCGATGCTGTTTTCAATATTAGTAAATTTTATTTCTAATCTCTTAATTTTTTTTAAATATTGTGTTGGTATTGGTTGTTGAATATTTTTATTTCCAGATAAGATTAGTTCTTTTAAATTACTTAAATTTGCAATAGTATTTATATAAGATATATTATTTCCGCCTATTGAAAGTGATTCAAGTTTTATTAAGTTTTCAATACCATCTATAGCTGATAAATTATTTAAGTTCAAATTTAGTAATGTAAGATTCTGTAGTTTGGTTATATCAGAAATATCATTTATATTATTATTAGATAGAACTAAATCTTGTAAACTTGGTAAATTTGATATATTCTGTATATCTTTAATATTATTTTCTGATAAGTCTAGTATACGTATTTTAGGTAAATTTAATTTTGGAATATTATCAATTTTATTGTTGCTTAAAATCAACGAATCTATATCTAAATTATTAATATACTTAATTTCTTTAATTTGATTATATGACAAGTCTAGAAATCTTATATTTTTTAAGTTTTGTACCCCATCTAAGTTTGATATATTACAATTAGATAGATTTAATATTTTAGCATCATATAAATTTGCTCTAGTTAATTTACCTATATTTTGTTTTATTGCATTTCTTAAATTAGAATCACTTATTGAAACTTCTGCTACATACCAATAATAATAGAAACAACTAGTAATTAAAAGTATTATTGGTATAGTAATCAGAATTATTTTTTTTTTCATAAAAATACCTCTCATAATCCCTCATTATTTTATTAAATAATTTAAAAATATATTTTTATTATATATTTTGCTTCACACTATTATTTTATACTATTTTAATTGAATTGTCTATATAAATAATTAAAATGTTTTTGATTATAAATCAATAAAAGGCTACTTACCTCTAGATTCTAATCTGAGTAAAATAGCCTTTTATTATAGAATTATATTAAATGTATATATCTATTAATATACTGAGAATTCAGATTGCATAAACATATCATTAGATAAAAATGTTCTAGTTTTATCTGTTGATGCTCCTACTGTAAAAAAACCAGGAATTACATCAATATCTCCATGAACACTTATATTAACCTTTACTTGAAAATGTCCGCTCTTATTTTTAAATATTCATCTCTAGAGATATCTGTAACTATAAAATTATTGTTGTTTGAAGTTTTTATTGCATTATTCATCCTTCGTAATTTAATATATTTCATTATTTTACTATTAATGTGGCCGCTTATAAATTATATAACAATTATAAGTTAATATCAATACTATTTTAAAAATATTATTATATGTAGAATTTATTATAAATTTATAATATAAAATATATTACAAAATGAGATATAATATATTAGCAAATAAACACATATAAAACAAGCATGGTTAGAGTATATAAGATTATTTAATTTTTATATATATTCACACTTTAAAAAGATTATTATATGTGGTATTGTTGTATTAAAAACTATGGGAATTAATTATAGTAATAATATTTAGTAAATGGAGTGTGAATAATAATGAACCCAAAAAGAGAATACATAAAGGGAAAAGATACATATAATAAGGAGTTAGACAAGCTTAATCATAAAATCAATGTTTATGGTAATGTTAGACTTATTGTAATTCTTTTAGGATTAGGACTTACTATATGGTCATATACTAGAAAATCTTATCTACTTAGCTTGAACAGTTTAATTATTACACTGGTTCTATTTATCAGCTTAATAATTATACATCAAAAAAATATTGATTTAAAACCTAGACTAATAGCACTTTGTAAAATCAATGAAAATGGCATTAAACGTCTAAGGGGAGAATGGAAAAAATTTCAAAATAATGGTAAAGAATTCATTGATGAGGACCATAATTATTCATGGGATTTAGACTTATTCGGTAAGAATTCCTTGTTTCAATGGATAAATCATACTAATACCTGGGTGGGTAAGAAGAAACTAAGAGATGCACTTATTAAACCCAATAAAAACCTTGAACTAATTAGAAGAAGACAAAAAGCCATAATAGAGCTTTCTAAAAATATGAGTTGGGTTCATGAATTAGAATCAGCAGGTATGTTAGAAGATAATGACAGTATCGACGAAGGAGAGTTAATAAAATGGAGTAAGGATATAGCACCATTCTATCTAAATAACCTTTTAGGATTATTTGTGAAGATACTACCTATAGTTTCAATTTTGACTATTGTACTACCTTTTTGTATATCTTCTTTTTCACATATATATGGATTGATATTCATAAGCATACAGATAATAGTTGCTTTCATAGGTCTTAATAAAAGCCATACAAGGTTATCTACTATAGATGATTTCAGAAAACAGATATCCATATACGATAAGATGATTAAGTTAATTGAAACACAAGATTTTGAATCAAGTTTATTGGAAGACTTGAAGAAACAAATGGAAAGTGATAATGAACTTACTTCTTTGCAGATAAAAAAACTTGATAGTATTATGGATATGGTCAATATCCGACATGTTCAATTCTATTTGATATTTGATATACTAACATTATGGGATTATCAATGTGCTATATCACTTGAAAATTGGAAAAATAGATATGGGAAAAATCTCTCAAAATGGTTAAACTCATTGGGAGAAATTGAAGCTCTAGCAAGTCTTGCTACAGTAGTTTATGAACAACCTGATTGGGTGATGCCGACAATTACTAACGAATATAGAGTATCAGCTACTAGCATAGGACATCCTTTGATAAATGTTAGAGATAGAGTGTGTAATAATGTTACATTTGGCGGAAGGTATTCTTCTCTATTGGTAACAGGTTCCAACATGTCAGGTAAAAGTACATTTCTTAGAACTATAGGTATCAATCTAGTGTTAGCTTATGCTGGTGCTCCAGTATGTGCAAAAGAATTTTGCTGTCCGATTATGGATTTATATACTTCTATGAGAGTAAAAGATGATATAGATAACAAAATATCTTCATTCTATGCAGAATTATTAAGAATTAAAAAAATAATTAGGGCTACTAATGAGGGTAAAAAAGTATTTTATCTATTAGACGAAATATTTAAAGGAACTAACTCAAGAGATAGACATATAGGTGCTAAAACCTTAATAAAAAAATTATGTGAAGGAAATACATTAGGGCTTGTTTCAACTCATGACTTGGAGTTAGCTGATTTAGAATTAGAACCAAATTCTAGAGTTAAGAATTATCATTTTCAAGAACATTATAAGGATAATAAGATATTATTTGATTACAAGTTATATTCAGGTGTCTCCAACACATTTAATGCGGTATTTTTAATGAAGGAAATTGGGATAGATATATAAGATATTATTTGATATAATTAAATGAGTTAAGTTGTTTTCTAATCAGATGGAAAGGAGAACCTCATGAGTTTACAATCTTACGGACTATTAAAAGGCAAAGCAGTAGCAACAAAAGAAGAAAGAGACAATAACAGACCTCATTATCATATTCATGTTAAAGCTAATGAAGAAGACTATAGAATATCAATCAATATAAAGTCAAATGATATTCTATCTGAATTACTCTTTTATACTGAAGAAAATTTCGAACATGGTATAACTTCAATAATTACTGAATTACCATATGGATTTTATTTTAGTAATCATGCATCTATTGATTATATACGAGGAAATATGGGGTTCTCTAGAGATGATATGAAGAAAATTCCTCATGATAAAGCTGGTCCAAATAATGACCTTAATGAAAAACTTAATTATTACATAGATAAAGCAATTACATCTGAACATACTGATATTTATATATATGGGTCAAAATGGAAAACAGGTAATTACTGTAAACCAGATAGGATTTTTGGCTTTAGCCCTTCAATGGGATTACATGATATTCATATGAATCAAGGTAATATCAAAAAGTGGAAAAAAGATAGTGGAGTATGGCAAGACGGGTGCCTTTTGATAAATTATAAAGAGCAAGACAAGTGGATTGGAATATTTCTTGCCTTTCAATCCCAATCATGGGATAATGATGATTGTACAGGTCAGGCTAACTATAAATACAAGAAGAAAAAGAGATAAGGAGGATTAAACATGTATTATGGAATATTTAATTCACCTTTATTTCCTATTATTGTTGTAGGAGATGACAAGGGACTATCTTATATACATCTTCAAACTAAATCAGGTAAAGAACTTAAACAATCAAAAGAATGGATTAGAAATGATAATTTTTTTATAGATACTTTTAACCAACTAGATGAATATTTTAGTGGCAAAAGAAAAATATTTGATCTCAAATTGAATCCACGAGGTACCCCGTTTCAAAAGAAAGTATGGAATGCACTAACTAAAATACCCTATGGGGAAGTTTGTTCATATAAGGATATTGCTGTTGCAGTAAGTAATGAAAAAGCTTGTAGAGCAGTAGGAATGGCTAATTCCAAAAACCCCATAGCTATCGTAGTTCCATGTCATAGGGTTATAGGCAGTAGTGGAAAACTGGTTGGGTATGCTGGAGGATTAGATACAAAAGATGAGCTATTAAAATTAGAAAAAAGATATAATGTATAATGATATTAAGGGGCAGTACATAATATATTTGACTTAACTAGTCGTGGAATATATAGGGGACTGCCCCTTAGATACTATATGTAATTTTATAATATTTATTTATATAATAACATATAATGTTTATTCAGAAACAATAAAGCTGTTATATCCTGATTTATCTACAAGGTCTTTTCTTTTAGTAGCATTCTTCATTTGTGAAAATGTACCTGCGATTACTCTATACTTATTGTTACTTGGTGAAACATAAGCATCTATTTTTTTAGTGAGAAGCTCTTCTTTTAGTTTTGTAGCATTTTCTTTTTTGTCAAATGAACCTACAATTACTCTATAATATTTTTTAGCTGTGTTTGAAATTGTAGTTGTACTGGATTTTGAACTAGAAGAACCATTATTTACTGTAGAAGTATTAGCTTTTTTATCTTCTTCTTCTTTTTCTTCTAATTTTTTATTAAGGTCTTCATTTTGGCTTCTAAGATCATCAATAATCTTGTCTTTTTCAGCTAAGGAACCTTCAAGTTCTTTGATTTTGTCCATAGTTTCAGTGTCTGCATTTGATTCAGTGTCATTATTATTATCTGTAGTTTTTTGTTGCTTACTTACATCAGTAGTATCATAATTTACCATTTCATTAAGAGATGGTTTCTTTTGGCAGCCAACAAGAACTAGGGTTAATAGTAACATGCTAATCAATACTTTTTTAATCATTTATTCTCCTCCTTGATATGATTATTATACATAAGTTATTTTGCTGATAATATGATAATCATTGTAATAACTTATGTCTTATTAAATTATATAGCAGATATTTGTCGATTTCAATAGGAGAAGTGTTTGAGGGTTGACTTTTTATGTGTAGAACAGTATATTTATATTATTGTATTTACATTTTTTAAATATCGTGGTTTAATGTAATAAAAAGTCAAAGCGATAAAGCTAACACAAGGAGGTAACATGAAGCGATTAATGATTATTGAAGATTATGAACCAAAAATGAGTCTAATGGAGACGGAGATAGCAGTAAAACAAACGAAAGATTTTTTTGAAAATTCTTTATCAAAGGTATTGAATCTTACTAGGGTATCAGCTCCATTATTTGTATTACCAGAAACAGGACTTAATGATAACTTGAATGGATATGAAAGACCTGTTAGTTTTGATATCAAGGAAACAGGTAAGGTTGCAGAGATTGTACATTCTCTAGCAAAATGGAAAAGAATGGCTCTTCATCGTTATAAGGTTGAAGCTTCAAAAGGTATCTATACAGATATGAATGCTATAAGAAGAGATGAAGATATGGACAATCTTCACTCAATCTATGTAGATCAATGGGATTGGGAAAGAGTTGTCACTAAGGAACAAAGAAATGAAGAATTTCTAAAAGATGTCATTAGGAAAATCTATAAAGTATTTAAAGATACAGAGACTTTTTTATATGAAAAATATCCATTTTTAGGTAAAAATCTACCTGAAGAGATCAAGTTTATAACTACTCAAGAATTAGAAGATTTGTATCCTAATCTAAAACCTTCTGAGAGAGAAGACAGAGCTGCAAAAGAACATTATGCTGTTTTCATCATGAAAATAGGCGGTACTTTAAAATCAGGAGAGAAACATGATGGTAGAGCACCAGACTATGATGATTGGGAATTAAACGGAGATATTGTATTCTGGAATCCAGTACTTAATAGAGCTTTTGAATTATCATCTATGGGTATCCGTGTTGATGAAGAATCTCTTAAAAGTCAATTAGTAATTGCAGATGCAGAGGAAAGAAAAGAATTAAAATATCATCAAATGATATTGAATAAAACACTTCCTTATACAATTGGTGGTGGAATAGGTCAATCAAGAATATGTATGTATTTCTTAAGAAAAGCACATATTGGAGAAGTACAAGCTAGTATTTGGCCAGAAGAAATGATAACAGATTGTGAATCTCACGGTATTAATTTATTATAGTTCGAGGGAAAGGAAATTATTATGAACTCATTTGATGTAACTAGTTCTATAATTAATAAAGACGTGAAAAGTATATTAAATTTAGCTTCAAAAGTGATCATATCAAATAGTAGAGAACATCTAGGAGTATATATATGAATAGCTTAAAATACAGTAGTACAAGTAGTTCAACAAATCATTATATGTTCAAAAGATGGACGTTTGTTATTCTGGGGATGATAATGTTTATGTGTCTAGGAACAGTATATTCCTGGAGTGTGTTTAGAACTCCCATAGAAGAACAGTATCAGATTGATGCTACCTTGAGTGGTTTACCATATCTAGTATTTTTATTATCATATACAGCATCTATGGTAATAACTGGTAAATTAATTGACCGCTTAAATCCTAAAATTATGATTTTAATAGGTGGTGTTATGGTAGGTATAGGTTGGATTTTATCAGGTATTGCAGTATCATTTAGTATGATTATACTGTCATATGGTGCAATATCAGGTGCTGGTGTTGGTATTGCTTATGGACCTCCAATAAAAGTTATATCAAGTTGTTTTACAAAAAAACGTGGTATAGCTATTGGATTATTACTTGCAGGATTTGGTTTATCACCTTTAATAACAGCTCCCATAACAAAAGCTTTAATTAATCAATTAGGCGTTAATAATACTTTTAAGGTTGTGGGCATTTTTTTCTTAATTGTAATACCTTTATTAGGATTATATTTTGAAAAGCCTGCTCAAGTAGCAGAAAGTAATAATAAATTGAAAATAGATAACAACATTACCAATGAAGACAGTATTCTTGAATTAATAAAAAATACCAAATTTCAAGGACTGTGGTTATGTTTTGTTATTGGTACTTCCATTGGTCTTATGATTATTGGTATCTCAAGCCAAATTGGTGAAGAGTTGTTCAAAATTAATTCTAATACAACAGCTTCACTTCTATCCATTTTTGCAATTTTTAATGCAATTGGACGCCCGCTTTTTGGCTGGATTACAGATAGATTTAGTCCCTTTGTATCTGCTATGACTTCATTCATACTTATTTTTATTACAGCAGGTCTAATGTACATGACTAATAACTATACTATCTTAATATATATAATAGCACTATCAGTTCTTTGGATGAATTTAGGTGCCTGGCTTTCAATTGCACCAACGACTATAGCTATGTATTTTGGTGAAGCAAACTATAGTCGTAATTACGGTGTGTTATTTACTGCATACGGCATAGGTGCAGTAATAGGAACACCTTTGGCTGGCTTTATTAGAACACAGTTTGGTAGCTACCATTATATCTTTTTACCTATAATGATTATGGCGATTATAGGTATGTTTATAGCTCTATTAACAATAAAACCTAAGAAAATTACAAAATTATGATAGAAACGAGTTCAGCAATTTTCAAATTAATATGGATAATGTAACAAAAAGCATTTCTCTTTCTTATAATGGTATTAAGTTATATTAATATTTATGTGGGAGAGATGCCTATGGATATGTTTGATTGTGGAATTTATTCTTTTGTAAATGCTATTACAATAGAAACTATCAGGTATTGGTCTAAAAACTCGTACCAGCATATTGATGTTTTATTGAATTCTACAACTCCAAACAAAGGAATTCTATTTGATAGCTTTAATAATGACTTGAAAAGGCTCTATAAAACGTTTCAGAACATCTATAATGAACTGGATGATGTGAAGAGAGATACTAATGTCTATTTTATGGTAAAAAGATTTCTTATAGCCAATGATCATTTTATCACATTATTACAAAGGCTGAAATTTGAAGGCTTCAATGGTTTTCCAATATTATATCAAGTTACATATCATATCTTATATGAACAGATGTATGTTAAGGAAATTTTTAGACCTTTGATGTGTACTGGAGATGTTTATCCAGATAATGTGATAATAAACTCTAATTTTAGACGAATGGCTCTAGGTACTAATCCATTACAATGCATATATGGACAAATATATTTTTGGAGTATTATAGGTGCTGAACATCCATCTATCATAATGAATATCAGCCCTAATGAAATGGAGCAATTACCTAAAAAAGTCATTGGTGATTTTAATGATATAGCTAATAGATTCAATAAGATTAATTATAAACTCTCTTGCATATATTCTAAGTTAAATATGATGAATCTTAGTATAATATTAAAAGAATTTTGTAATGTCAACAAAGAATTTCTTATATTGCTAGATAGATTTAAAGACAGTATGGAAAATTTACCTGCTAATATTAAGAATAACTTGCCAAAATTGTTCTTTGCTATTCTTGAACATATAATCAAAGAACATGAATATGCAAAATTGTTGACAGAAAAAATTATGGAAAGTCAATATGGTAGAAATAACTAAAAGATAATATATAAGCTTATTAAAATAGACTTTACTTAATCAGATAACTTAAACCTAAGTTTAAGGACTGTTTAAATGAATAGAGTCTATTTTTTTATTCCATTTATTTCTATAAGAACCATAACAATTCTTTTAAATTAGTGCAAAATGGAGTATACTAAATATAAGTATTCGGATATTACATATTATTAATTAACAGTAACCATTAATTGATAAAAATACAACAGAAAGCAATCAGGAGGAAAAAATGATAAAAATAATAGCAGATTCAACTTGTGACCTATCACCAAATATTATTAAGAAATATGATATAGGAATAGCTCCACTTACCATTAATATCAATGGCAAAGTTTATAGAGATAAGATAGATATATCAGCAGATAAATTCTATAGAATTATTGAAGAATTAGAAAATGAGCCAACTACATCAATGCCTAACCCATCTGAATTCTTAAGAATCATCAATGAGGCAGTTGAAGAAGGACACAATGAGATATTATGTATTTGTATGTCTAGTTTAACTAGTGGTTCATATCAATCTGCAGAACTTGCAAAAACATATTTCTATGAAGAGAATGAGAAATCAGAAGTCAAGATACAAGTAATAGATTCTATGTGTATGAGTCATGGTAGTGGCTGGTTAATAATGAAAGCTGCTATTTATAGAGATAGAGGAGCTAGCTTTGACAAATTAGTTAACTGGATAGAGATTCATAAAAAACAAGTAAAACATTTCTTAACAGTGGATGACTTAGATCATCTTATCAAAAGTGGAAGACTTACCAATTCTAGTGCTTTTGTAGGTAAAATACTTAGGATTAAACCAATAATGACTATAAAAAAAGGAAAAGGTGCTATAGTAGCAAAAGAACGTGGAAGAAAAAAAGTTCTATCATTTTTGGTTAAGGAATTTGATAAAAGAATTGACATGAGATATAGTAATTTCATTATAATTGGCTATACATCTGATATAAAATATGCAGAAAATCTAAGAGAAAGAATCAAGAGAGATTCTGATTTCAATGGGGAGATTTTAATAATGCAAATGGGAGTTGCTGTAGGTACTCATGTTGGGCTTGGAGCAGTTTCTATGTTCTATATGGAGAAAAGGAAAGGACAAGTTTTTGATAATCTATTAGTTAATCGCATGCATGATTTTGTGGATAAGACTAATGGTTTTATTGATAAGATAAAGAAATAAGTAATTTGTAGCTAAATCATTGAAATGGATGTATAGATGTTTTAGTTCAATATATAATAGGCTGTCTTAATATATTTTATTTAAAAATTGTAATATATTTAGACAGCCTGTAATGATATTATTTTTATAGAGAAGTTCTAGTATCACAATACTCGCATTTATATTCTTTCTTCTCTGGATCAACTAGAGTAAATGTAATATCTTCATTTTTTTCAATAGTAGTAACACATCTAGGATTATTGCATTTTAGAATACCAACTACTTTTTCTGGAATAGATAGCTTTATCTTATCCACTATGTTCTCGTCATCAATAATTGTTATTGTAAGTCCTGGGTCGATTAATCCAAGAACGTCTAGGTTTAAATCAATTACATTATCTATTTTTATTAAATCCTTCTTACCTAATTTGTTGGAAGGTGCATTTTTGATAAGAGCTGTAGTACAGTCTGCTTCATCTAATTTTAGTTCTTTGAATATTTTATATCCTAGTCCTGCTTTTATATGGTCTATAACAATCCCTTTTTTGATTCCATTAATTTTTAACATTAATATCCCCTCCTAAAAGCTTTAATATCAGTGCCATTCTAACATACATACCATATTTAGCCTGGTTAAAATAAACTGCTCTTGGGTCATTATCTACCTCTGTGCTTATTTCATCAACTCTTGGTAATGGATGTAGAATAATCATATCTTTCTTAGCATTCATCAACTTCTCATTATCTAATAGATAATAACCTTTTAGTCTAAGATATTCTTCTTCATTAAAAAATCTTTCTTTTTGAATACGGGTCATATATAGTATATCAAGATCAGGGATAGCTTCCTCGAGATTGGATGTTTGATAAAATTCATGGTTAGTAAGCTCTTCTATAATATAAGATGGTATTTCAAGCTCTGGAGGAGCTATAAAGACAAATTTAATATTTTCATATCTGCTAAGGGCTTTGACTAATGAATGAACTGTTCTTCCAAATTTCAAGTCACCGCATAGTCCGATAACATTATTGGAGAAACTTTTTTTGTATGAGCGGATTGTAAGTAGATCAGTTAATGTCTGAGTGGGATGTTGATGTCCTCCGTCACCAGCATTTATTACTGGTATATCAGAATATTTGGATGCAAGTTTTGGGGCACCTTCTTTTGGATGTCTCATTACAGCTATATCAGCATAGCAACTTACAGTTCTAATAGTATCACCAATACTTTCACCTTTGGAAACTGATGATGATGAAGCTTCAGAGAATCCGAATACGCCTCCACCTAGTCTTAGCATTGCTGCTTCAAAACTAAATCTTGTTCTTGTAGATGGTTCGTAGAATAGAGTAGCTAATAATTTGCCTTTGCAAACGTCCAAATATTTATCTGGATCTTTAATAATGTCATCTGCTAATGTAAAAATATCTTCCAATTCCTCAACAGTAAAATCATCTGGTTGTATCAAATGTTTTCCTTTTAACATGGTATTTCCTCCTTTTTAGCATCACGGTACTAGATTAAAGGTTATAATTTTATAGGATATCTTTTGGAAAAAATCATATTAAACGTTACCTTCCTAGCCTCTCTTGGACTAAATTAAAGATACCTATTAATCAATAGATTAACACTTATTTTTACATAAGTCAAGCAAAAAAAATTTTATAAATATATAAAAATATAAAATTATTTATTTACTTTTTTTACAGTATATGTTAATATAATGTTGTATAATTTATAAATTATAATACAAGCTTGTTATAAACATATCTGTTTAATCGAAAATCACTTAATATAATGCGAAATATCTTATTCTATGGTCTATTCAGAAAATTTCTGCGTAAAACTAACCGAATATTTCTAAAAATATACTCTTATTTACATAATAATAATGAAGTATAGATTAGAGGTGGTATTTTTCAAGTAATTTAATATGTAACCCTCAATAAAATTTTTTGAAAAGTAAAAAAAAAGGAGGAATTGTAATGAAGAAAAATTTTAAAGGGAAAATTGGGTTGTTATTAGTTATTATGTTTGTTACATTTACATTGTCTCCAAAGTCTTTGCTAGCTAGTACTGTTGAAGGTGATAATGATACCCCGTGTATTATTTATTTAAAAGGTTTTGAATTGAACTTAGATGAATTAAAAAGAGCAAAAGTCGAAGATTCTGGTATATATATTATTTCTTTTGAAGGACCAATTGATGAGTATATGAAAAACGATATAACGAAATTAGGTGTAGAACTTATTGAATATATCCCGAATTTTGCATTTCTATCAAGAATAAAATCTAATACAATTTCTGATGTTTCACTACTTCCTTACGTAAATAAGATTGTAAGTTACCAGCCTGAATATAAAATAAATCCTGTATTAAAAGATAAAAAAAGAATAACTAGATTAATTACACCAGAAGAATTGACTGAAGAAATATCTGTCAAAATATTTACATTTGACGATTCATCTATTCTAGATGCTTATATAAAAGAATTCGGTGGTACTAAAATAGGTTCTACTGAAAATGAAGTAATCGTTAAATTGAATCCAAATAGTCTTGAAAAATTTGCTAGTCTGAATTCAGTTAAATACATAGAACCAGTGATTGAATATGAATTATTCAATGATAAAGCTAGAGACTACATGGGTGTGAATAGTATTAATAATTTAGGTCATAAGGGAAATGGACAAGTTGTTGCAGTTTGTGATACTGGTATTGATACTGGTGTTAATAATAGCGGAATGCACTCAGACTTTCAAGGTAGGATAGATAGTATATTCCCATTAGGTAGAGCTACAGCTGATGATATACATGGTCATGGTACTCATGTTGCTGGGTCAGTTCTAGGTGATGGTACTAGTTCCAATGGTCAAATTAAAGGTATTGCTCCACAAGCTCATCTTGTATTTCAATCAGTATTAGATTCTAATGGCGGACTAGGAGGTCTACCAGATGATTTGAATAGTTTATTCCAACAAGCAGAAAATGAAGGTGCTCATATTCATACAAATTCTTGGGGAGCTCCAGTTAATGGACAATATACTGGAAGTTCACAAGATGTTGATGAATATGTATGGAATAATAAAGATATGATTATCCTTTTCGCTGCTGGAAATGAAGGCGATGGATACAGTGGAACAGCTTATAATTCAATTGGTTCTCCTGGAACAGCTAAAAACTGTATTACTGTAGGAGCAACTGAAAACTATCGTCCTAACATGCCTAATACTAAGTGGGGTAATATTGGGGATAATCCAAATGAGATTGCGCCATTTTCTAGTCGTGGTAATTGTGATGATGGAAGAATAAAACCTGATATAGTGGCTCCAGGTACATGGATACTTTCTACCAAATCATCTGTAGCACCTGCAAGTAATTACTGGGCAGGCTACAATAATTACTATGCTTACATGGGTGGTACTTCAATGTCTACTCCATTAACTGCTGGAGCAGTAGCAGCAGCACGTGGATATATGCAGGATGTTTGGAATCATACACCAAGTGCAGCATTAATGAA
Organism: Vallitalea sp.; assembly: GCF_025211055.1. GTDB lineage: Bacteria > Bacillota > Clostridia > Lachnospirales > Vallitaleaceae > Vallitalea. The sequence goes on from NZ_JAOARO010000099.1 coordinate 35,966, forward strand.
AGCTGCAATTATCAATGGTGGTACTGATTTAGGTTTTGGTTTCCCAAGTAAAGATCAAGGATGGGGACGTGTTAACTTAGCAGATTCATTGAAGAACAAAGAATATGAATATTCTGATGAAACTTATAATCTAGCTACAGGTGCTACACAAAACTTTACTTATACTATTGAATCAACTAGTACTCCATTAACTATATCTCTAGTTTGGTCAGATTATCCTGGTTCAACAGCTGCATCTAAAGCATTAGTTAATGACCTAGATATAAAAGTTACATCTCCTTCTGGTATCATATATTATGGTAACGATTTTACTCAACCATATAATAGCAGTTATGATAGATTGAATAATGTAGAAAATATATATATTAATTCTCCAGAAACAGGTAATTATTCAGTTGAAGTTAAAGGCTACAATGTACCACAAGGACCTCAATCCTTTGCATTATTTGCCTCTGCTAATTTTGGTAATCCAGTAGTTGATAATGTAGCACCAACATGTAATATAACTTCACCTGCTAATGGTGATGATGTTAGTGGAACAATAAATATTAATGCTGATGCCTGGGATAATATAGCAGTTAGTAAAGTTGAATTCTATGTGGATAATAATAAAATAGGTGAAGACACTACATCACCTTACAGTTATGAATGGGATACAACTACAGTAAGTAATGCATCTCATACATTAAAAGTAAAAGCAATAGATTCATCTAATAATGAAGGTCTATCTAATGAGATTACTGTTACTGTAAATAATACTTCTGCTGTGAAATATAAAACTAAAACTTCCACTGGTATTGCAAGTATATTCTATAGTCCACAAATTGACATTAATGTTACTGCAAATGGTAAAATAGATTTAAAATTATCAGGTAGTTCATCATCATTAGAAATGAGACTATATAATCCTAGTGGTAATCTACTAGCTACTAATAGTTCCAGTATATCATATGATGCCACTGAAACTGGAACATATTCAATTGTAGTTTCAGCATTTAGCTTTTTCGGAGCAGATTATTCCTTAACAGCAACTTATCCTGTTGTTTCTACTCAAGATGAAGATATAGATTTAGTTGAGGATTCAACAGAAACTATAGAACCAACAGATGTTATTGTTGATGGAGATATCATTAGTGATATTATGACTATAGATACTTACGTTGATGAGAACAAATCTATAAAGCTTATTGAATTATATGTTGATGAAAATAAAGTAATACAATTCACTGAAATACCTAAAGTTATTGAATGGGATACTACTACAGTAGACAACGGTAATCATGAGATACAAGTAAAGATTACTGATGAATCAGGTAATGTTATTACTTCAACTACATTGAATGTTGTTGTAGAAAATGATATGAGTGAATAGATAATAAGTTAATGATAAAATTAAACATATAATCTATGCTCAGTAATAATTAATAATCATAGTACATAATTATGATTATTAATTAAAATAATCACTCTAAACAAGTAAGCACAGTATAGATACACTGTGCTTACTTGTTCTGTTAGTAACATATTTTATAAATCAACTCTATATAGAACATTAGGAGAATTTTCTAAAGTATAAAAAATGTTTTTATCAGTAATTGCTGTATGAACATAATCATCGGAATCTTTAACAATATCAACATAATGTTTGATCTCTTTTGTATTATAGTTAATTCGCATTATACCACATAGTACATTTCCATCTTTATTGACAGAAATACGAATAACATCGTAAGAAGTAAGCTTTATAGCCATCCATTGTATTATTCTATAATCAAATCAAGATTCAGGTATTTTTCTATATCAGCTAAAGGCATATAAAAATCTAAACCAATGATATTTTTCATATATGTGAAAGATAAGAATGGTATCCCTTCTTCTGAGATATATCCTATTTCTTTGTCTTTATGATAGTTTCATTAAATATATCTAATAAACTATGTTATAACAATTATACTCTATTTATCATATGTATCAAAGAATAAAATTAAATAGCATGTGAAGTTACATTGAAATAATAAGATATCTAGATTATAATTTATCTTATAGAACTATGACGAGGCATAACCTCTTTTCTTGTCGTATAGGAAAGTCCTTGAATATAGCATATAAATGAAGCATTTTCAGATGCGTTATGGATACTTTCCTAACGAACAACTTGCTTTTCAAGACGAAGTAACTTTTTTGAGTAAAGAAATATAACTTTTTATTAAGGTAAGGTGTTAATAATGATAATGGTTAGAAAAATAGGATACTATTTGATAGATTTACTTGCTATGATAATATTTTATTTTGCGTTTATATACGAAGGAGCTAAGGATAATAGATATGTGTTATTACTAACATTATTCGTAGCTTATGTCATATTGTCTATTGTTAAGAATATCTTTAAAGAACATTCAAAAATAATACTAGTCATATTATGTTTGAAGATATTGTTGTTGCTGTTTATAGAAATCAATTCAAAGTTTGCTATCAATTATTTTATACATGCTGTTTATTTATTAATAATTATCGAATCGACCTCATTGCTTAGTTTCAAAAGCAGTTTGATAATTAATTCTTTGGCATTTATAATATCGTTGTACAAATTTTTTAATCTAATATCTTTTAACAATAGCATTTCTAATATATCTCAGATGTTTCTTTTCGTTCTCATTAATTCTTTGGTAATTATTATATTGGGGTTCGCTAAGTATCATCAAGAAGAAAAAAGTAAGATTGATAATATATATAAGGAATTATTGAGTGCTCATTATAAATTAAAAGACTATGCTCAGAAGATTAAGGAACTGACAACTACCCAAGAAAGAAATAGGATAGCTAGAGATTTGCACGATACACTTGGACATAATATGACAGGGCTTATAATGCAGATGGAAATGACAAGTTCAATGATGGATAAAGATATGGATGAGGCAAAAGTTCTTATGGAAGAATCTAAGATAACTGCAAGGGAAAGTTTGAAGAAAGTTAGAGAGATTGTAGAAACTTTTAAAGATGAAAGTAGAATGTATACTGATATAGGTGCTATCAAGGAGCTTATTGAGGAGTTTTCAAACAAGACAGGTGTTAATATTTATTTTGAAGTTAATGGAGAGAAGATAGCTTTGTCGCCAGATGTTTATATAACATTGTATCGAGTTATACAGGAATCAATGACCAATGCTGTAAGGCATGGAAAAGCTGATGAAATGAAGATTGTTATTAAATATGAGAAAGATGTTATTAGATTTTCTATAACTGATAATGGTGTTGGATGTGATGATGTTTGTGAAGGGTATGGATTAAAGGGGATGAGAGAAAGAGTGAGTTTATTAGGAGGATTTATTGAGTATAGGAATGAATATGGATTTGAAGTTATGGGGGAAATTAATAGGGGATAGGTTTTAATTTTATAGACTAACGGGATTAAGCGTAGTGATAAATAGTAAGTTTTACTTGCCTTACTCCTGAAGGAACGGTCTTCGTAAAACTTACTATTTATCACAATGTAGTGTACGTATTGGTTAGTGATTAGGGTATCTTGGGTGATATTTAGTTGATTAATTTGGAAAGGGATGTGGATGATGATAAGAGTATTGTTGGTGGATGATCAGGATATTTTGTTACAGGGGTTGACTATGATTTTGGGGAAAGAGGGAGATATTGAAGTAGTAGGGGGAGTAAAAAATGGAGAGGAAGCTGTAAATAGATGTAAGGTAGATAATATTGATGTGGTATTGATGGATATTAGAATGCCTGTTATGAATGGTGTGGAGGCTACAAGAGCCATAAAAGATTATAATGGGAGTATTAAGATTATCGTTTTGACAACTTTTAATGATGATGAGTACATATTTGATTCTCTGAAATATGGGGCATCAGGTTATTTGTTGAAAGATGCAATGCCAAAAGAGATATCTGAGGCAATTAGATGTGTATATAATGGAGGAACATTGATAAATCCATCTGTTGCAACAAAAGTTATGGATAGATTCAAGGAGATAAGTAACAATGAACAGGAATATGAAAGGGTACAGGAGGTAACTACTTTAACATCAAGGGAGAAAGATATCTGTAGTCTATTGGCAAAAGGAAAGAATAATAAAGAAATATCTGAAGAATTATTCTTGAGTCAAGGGACTGTCAAAAATCATATAACTAGTATATTGGGAAAACTTGATCTCAGGGACCGTACTCAGTTGGCTATTTTTGCTATTAAGAATAAGCTATAGTCATATTAAATGAGTTTTCATTAGTCATGAATATTATAAATGTGCAAAAAGTCATGGGTATAATGTGACAATAGATACATGGAATATTATTGGTGATGGTGTATATTAGTTGTATAGTAATTAACTAAATAGCTAAATGAGGTGTATAAAATGAAAAAGATGATTAGTGTAATAATGATGACGGTTATTATAGTAGCAATGTTGACTGCATGTTCAACTAAAGCAATGGTAGATTATAATAATGCGGTAGTAAAAACGGATTCTGAGAAGATGGGGAAAGAATCTATGGAAATAAAGATAAATGTAGATTATAATACAGAAGGTTTATCGTTAGAAAAAGTTACACAACTGAATCATTATAAGGAAATGATGTTTAATATAACTAATCAGTATGATATGATACAAGATAAGATTGCAACAGATATTTATATGAATTTTGGTGGATTAGGTATGGATTCTTATTTTTATAAGGATGGAGATAAGGAATATATACAAATTCCAGTACTCAAGAAATATGCTAAGCTGGATGAAAAGAATTTCACTACTAACAACTATGATAAGATATTTGCTAATGTATCAGATAAATGGCTAGAACTATTGGGAGAAGAAAATGTACTGAAAGGTGAAAATACAATTATTGATACAAAAGATGGTCAGGTAAAAGCAAAAGAAGTATCAATAAAGATTAGTGCTGAACAATTAAAAGAATTGAGTAAGGAGATATTTATAAGTTTAAAAGAAGGTGAAATCATTGAAGATTTTATATTCATATCTGATGATAGAGATAACCCAGATAATATTGATAAAGAAGATATTATGAAAAATATTGATGAGATGTTTGAAATAGTGGTTTTTGATAATTTTGAAGCCAAAGCTTATATTGATTTTGACGGATATCTTATAAGAGAAAAAATGACAATAGAAATGAGTATGACTGATCAGAAAAAAGGAGAGCCAATGTCAATTCAAGTCTCTATTGATAAAACTAACTGGGATATAGGAAAGAAACAGGAGATTAATATTCCTAAGTTCAACGAAGAAGATATCATTGAGATGGATGAATTGAAGAATATAGATAGTATCATAGGTTTGTAAATCAAAAGGTAATGAAATGTATAATTATATAGAATCATAGGAATGGAGGCATATTAATATGCAATTACTTAATGTATCACATCTAAAAAAATATTTTAAAGACATAAAAGCGGTGGATGATATTTCATTTAGTATAGAAAAAGGTGAAATATTAGGGTTGCTTGGACCTAATGGAGCAGGAAAATCAACAACTATCTCCATGCTTTCAACATTGATAAAACCTGATGATGGTGTCATAACATACAAAGGTAAAGATATCGTAAAAAGTCCACAAGCCATTCAAGGAAGTCTAGGTTATGTGCCTCAAGAAATAGCCCTATATCCAAACCTTACAGGTAGGGAAAATCTTGAATTCTGGGGAAGAGCTTATGGGTTGAAAGGTAAGAAACTTAAGAAGCAGATCAAGAAAGTCTCTGGAATCATTGGTATAACAGATAGATTGAAAGATAAAGTAAGTCAATATTCTGGTGGAATGCAGAGAAGACTTAACATTGGAGCGGCTCTTTTGCATGAACCTGAATTAATCATCATGGATGAACCAACTGTAGGTATAGATCCACAATCAAGAAAGCATATTCTTGATACTGTTTTGGAGCTTAATAAAGAGGGAATGACAGTAATATATACAAGTCATTATATGGAAGAAGTAGAGTATATCTGTAACAAAGTATGTATTATGGATAATGGTAGAATAATTGCAAATGGTACTAAGAAAGATTTAGTTAATCTCATTGATGATAAAAAAAGAATTCTTATAAAAGTGGATAATGTCAATGATACATTATTGAAGGATATAGGTAATATTGAAGAAGTAACAGATGTCAGCAGTGAAGAAAATACAGTTATCGTTACTGTCAGTAATGGTAAAGCAACATTTAAAAGAATTATTGAAGTGTTGAATAATACAGAAAGCGGTATCCGTTCTATTGATATTAATGAACCTAACTTAGAGACTGTATTCTTACACTTGACAGGTAAGGCACTTAGAGATTAGAAAGGATGGGGCTAATTGAAACTAAGACATATCATAGTCAAAGATGTAAAGAAGATTATTTACGATAAAAAGTTATTAGCTATTATCCTTTTAATGCCTATTGTACTTATGACTATATTAGGTTTTTCTCTTAACGATATGTTTGGGGATGGGGGAAATTCTATAGGAAATATTAATGTAGCCATTGTTAAAAATTATGATGCCTTAGAGGATATGGCAAGATTTGAAGAAACTGTGAATAAAGGTTTTTTTACAAAAGATTTGGATGAAAAAAGTAGAGAGAGTCTATTATCATTCGTAAAAGATTATAACATAGAAAATATATTTTTTGAGTTTCTTGATTCAGACAACATACAAGAAGTAATGACTTATACTGTACAGGATGAAGAGAAAGCAAGAAAAATGTTAGAATCAAAGGAAGTGACTGCTGTTGTTATTCTACCAGAAAACTATATTTATAACACTTACATGAACTATGCTTTACCTGTAAGAAATATAGTGGATGTAGAAATTTTAAAGCATACGGATAATAGCATAAAAGGAAGTATTGTAGAAGCTGTCATTAATGGTTTTATGGGAACAATGAATAATTATTCTCTTGATAAAGAAGTGTTTATCAATAAGGTTCAGGAATACAGTAATTTGGAGTCGGCATTCGAAGGAATTCCTTATTTGATGGAAGAGTTAACTGAGAATGTTCAGAAGAACCTTAATATAAAAGATATAGATGTGGAAGGAAAGAAAAATTTGTCTAGCTTCCAGTATTATGCTGTAGCTATGATGGCTATGTTCATTCTTTATAGTGCTAGCAATGGTGGTAGATTGTTATTGGAAGAAAAAGAGAATATAACATATCAAAGAAATAGAGTTGCTGGAGTACCACTTAGTAAGATAATGATAAGTAATTTTTTTATGATATGTATAGTTGCTATATTACAGTCAGTTGTTATGATTCTCTATTCAAGTATCGTACTGAAAATAAACTGGGGAGATATAGGGCTTGTCTTGTTAAGTGTACTAAGCAGTAGTTTGGCTATTGGTGGTCTGGGAATATTTATATCTGTTATAACATTGATAGTGGGTAATTATAAATTTGCTAATGTATTCGAACTTGGAATAATACAATTCATGGCGTTGATAGGTGGTAGTTTCGTACCAATAGAGACTTTACCAAGTTTTATGAACAAGTTATCATATTTTTCTACCAGCGGGGTTGCCATAAAAATATATACTGGCATCATGAGAAACAATAGCTTGGTTGATATGTGGAATTATTATGCAATATTAGTTGGTACTGGAGTAGGGTTTATTATGGTCTCTGCTATACTGGTCAAGTTGCGAAGGGAGGCTATATAAATGTTTGCAGTACTGAAAGTCAAAATTTTAGGATATAAGAATGATTCACCTATTCTTCTTAGTTTTATTGCTATGATGCTAATATTCACTTATATATTTGGTGCATCTTTTTCCACAAAAAGTGTTAAGCCAACAGTCTATATTGTGGATAATGCAGAAAACAATATAAGTGAATTGTTGATAACTAAATTACAAGAGAGTAAAGTTCTAAAATTAAAAGAAGTGAAATATGATAAAGCAGTAGATAGCGTAAAAAGGTCAAAAGGGATTGGTGCTATTGTTGTAGAAGAAGGTACACAAGGTATCAAACTATCTGTAATGAGTATAAATAAGACTAGAGATACAATAATGTTAAAACGCTTACTTTCAGGGATATCAAATATATTTCAAAATGATATGAAACTTGCAGATATAACATACAAGTATCTTAATAAATCAGGAATAGCTGTAGAAAAGAATAAAATTCAAAAAGAAATTATGGAGGAAATGGGAGAGCTAAGAGATAAAAAAGCATTTTATAAAACTAGTTCAGAATTCATTGATACTGATTTGTATAGTTATGATAATCTCAAGCAGGCTTTAGCAGGTTTTGCATTGTTCTTTTCCATGTTCTTGGTATTTTTTGGTATAGGGAATATAGTTGACGAGAAAAAGCACTATGTTTGGCAGCGACAGCTAGTATCTCCATTAAAAAACATTTCTATATTATCAGGAAATGTTATTGCAACATTTATAGCTGGTTTTGTTAATATATTAGTTATGGTGTATGGAGGTAAATACTTATTTCATATAGATTGGGGAAAAAGCGATATTGGAGTACTTTTACTATTAGGAGCTTTTATATTTACAATTACATGTCTTGGACTGTTTATATCTTCATTTTTCAAGACGAGACAGCAATTATCATCTATAGTGCCTGTAATTACTGTTAGTACATCAATGCTAGGTGGCTGTATGTGGCCATTAGAAATAATACAATCAAAAACATTACTGTTCATTGCTAATCTGACACCGCAAAAATGGGCTTTAGAGGGTATAAAGGACTTGATAATGTATGGGCATGGGATAGAATCCATAGTTACACCTGTACTAGTATTATTATTGATGGGAATTATATATCTAGCATTGGGAATCAGATTTGTTAATGCTAGTAAATAAATATAGTATACTAATTACAGTTGGTTACAATTAAATATACAATACTGTAGCATAAGTGGTTAAGGAGGACATAATGAAACTAATATCTTGGAATGTTAATGGTATAAGAGCTTGTATTAAAAAGGGCTTCTTAGATTTTTTTAATGAAGTAGATGCAGATATTATGTGTTTACAAGAAACCAAAATATCTGAAGGACAAATTGAGCTAGATTTAGACGGATATTATCAATATTTTAATTATGCAGAGAAAAAAGGTTATTCAGGAACAGCTATTTTTTCTAAGATTCAACCTATATCTATTAAAAATGGAATAGGTATTGAAGAACATGACCAAGAAGGACGAGTTATAACTGTTGAATACGATAACTTATATTTAGTTAATGTCTATACACCTAATTCTAAAAGAGGATTGCTTAGACTTGATTATAGAATGCATTGGGAAGAAGATTTTAGAAACTATGTTAATGAACTTGATAAGATTAAGCCTGTTGTCATCTGTGGTGATTTGAATGTAGCCCATAAAGAAATTGATATAAAGAATCCAAAATCCAATCAAAAGAATGCAGGATTCACTATTCAAGAAAGAACTAAGCTGACTAAACTACTAGATTCTGGCTTTGTAGATTCATATAGATTTTTCTATCCTGATAAAGAAGGAGCTTACAGTTGGTGGTCATATATGTATAATGCTAGACAGAATAATGTAGGATGGCGTTTAGACTACTTCACTGTTTCTAAAAAATTGGAAGATAAGTTGAAGAATGCAGATATCTTATCAGATGTATTAGGTTCAGATCACTGTCCTATTAAGTTAGAACTTGATATTGAAGTTAATGAACCTACTATGAATGATATCAACATGATTCTATAGAACACTTTGTATTATCACAGAAAGGAATCTAATGACAATAGTAAAAATTAATTAATTACTTATATTCTAGTGGATATAATATATAAATTATAGTAAAAATATATTGATTTAAGTAATAATTTACTATTACATATCTTTTAAAAAAGTTGAAAATATTGTAAAATTATGCTAAAATTATACTAGTTATAATTAATTATGCCTAATCATAATAGTATATTAAGACTAGGTTAGGGGACGGTTATATGTGTAATAAATTAAGGTCTAACTTAGATTTAAAAATAATAATTAGAAGTCTTATAATAATTTTTACTGTATTTAGTATATCTTCCATATTTGTTTATAAGCAAACCACTAAGAAGTTTCATACTAATACAACAAAGCAAATACATCTCAAATCTCAGCTTGTGAATAAAGATATCACAAATATATTTGAAAACAACAAGATAATATCAGAAATCATTGAAACAGATGAAAATGTTAATAGATATCTATTGGAAGTAAAAAAAAGAGAAGATGTGAAAACAAATGTTTTATATCCAAAGGTTATAAAAACATTTAAAAATATAATGAAATCACATGATGATATATATAGTATTTGGGTTGCTAATGAACAAGCAAACTTTTATTTAGATGCTATTGGAAATTCCAATAGCAGTTGTTATAATATCTACAAAAGACCTTGGAGAGAACAAGTTGCTAATTCAGATGAAGTTATATTAACAGATCCTTATATAGAATATGGTACTTGCATAGAGGTCATATCTCTAATTAAATCATTGAGACAAGATAATAAAATAATTGGTTATGTTGGCATAGATATAAAATTAGATCATATATTCACTATAATGGAAGATTACATTGTAGGGAAAAAAGGTATGAATTTCCTAATAAATAAGAACTATGAATTTATATATTCATATGTAGGAGAAAATGATGAAGATATAGTATTTAAAAATAAATTGATAGAACATGTTAAAACACTTGATAAAGATTGTAGAGATTATAGGAAGATAACTTACAAAAATAATAAATATTTTATTTATCACCATATAATTGATCTCAATGGATGGGGAATAATACAATTAATTCCTGAAAACGATATTGATCAAGATATAAATGATTTCCTGAAAATCATGTTGATTATATTTAGTATTGCTGCTATATCTTTATTAATAATAATTATTTTTGAAGGAATAATGTATAAATTACGTGAAAATAGATTGAAAATACAAGCTAGAACAGATTCTTTGACAGGATCAATTAATAGAAGTTATTTTATGGAACTTTCAAAACAAGAATTTTGTCTTGCTAAAAAAGAAAATAGAAAGTTTAATCTACTGATGATAGATATTGATTATTTCAAAAGTGTGAATGATAATTATGGACATCATATAGGGGACGTTGTATTAGAAAATATGGCACGACTAAGTGTTAGATTATTAGGTAATAATAATGCTATATTTGGACGAGTTGGAGGAGAAGAATTTGCAGCTATAATAATGGATATAGATGAAAAGGAAGCTTTTATAGTTGCTGAAGATCTTAGAACTAAGATTTCCAATATGGATATAAATACTGACAAAGGTAATATTAGCATCAATGTAAGTATAGGATTAACCAGTATGAAAAATAGTGATATACAGCTAAAAGAAATTCTAAAAAGAGCGGATAAAGCTATGTATGAAGCTAAGAAAAGTGGTAGGAACAAAGTTAAAATCAAATAAAAGATGTATTATATATTGGATAATTAAAAAACACATGATTCACAAATACATTTCACACGTTTTTCACATGGCTATACTATACTTTACTCATGAAACAAAAACAAAAAAAATAGATGGAGGAATTAGTATGAATATTAAAAAAGGATTATTAGCAGGAGCATTAGTAGCAACATTAGGAGTGACATCATTGGCTAGCGTATACGCAAAAGCTGACGTAAAGGAGTTGAATGATAACATAGCAATATGCACTATGGATGAAAATTATGTGTTTAACTTCAAAGAGTTTAGTAAAGAGTTTAAAGACAATATATCAAAGCAAGATTACAAAAAAGCAGAAAAACTCTTTAATAAAGCTATTAAACTAGAAGATGATGCATATAAATATTGGGATGAATTATATAAACTTGATTTATTTGACACATCAATTGTAAATGATATTGAACCACTACCTTTTGAAAACATTGCTGAAATGTTCAAAAAAGATATAACAACTGAAATAAAAAATAAGGCTGAGAAGATATATAGTAAAATAGTAAAGTTTGAAAAAGAAGGAAATTTTGATGAGGCAATAAAATTATGGGAAGAACTAGATTCATTAGATGTATATGATATAGAAGATTGTGTTGATATGGGGGTATCAACTATAGAAAATATGTCATTTGAAGAATTTTCAAAGAACTTTAAAAAAGATATAAAACCAGAAGATAAAAAGAAAGCTAAACAATTATATGAAAAAGCAGTAAAACTAGAAAAAGAGAATAAAATTAACGATGCAATAAAAGTATGGGATCAATTATTTTCTTTAGATATATTTGATAAAACAGAAGATACTAATATGATTGTATCATCAATGGAAGTTGTGTCATTTGAAGAATTTGCAAAAGGCTTTAAAAAAGATTTAAGCCAAAAAGATAAAAAGAAAGCTAAACAATTATATGAAAAAGCATTAAAACTTGAACAAAATAATAAAATGGATGAGGCAATAAAAGTATGGGATCAATTATTTGAAATGAACCTTTTTGATGGAATGGGAGATATTGAGTATATAGATGGAGGAAATGTTGAAGTTATAAGTGCAATTGATGGAGATATTGATATAATGAATAATGAAGATAATGATGTTGATATTAATTCAGAAGTAATGGATAATACAACATTAACATTTGATGAATTCTCAAAAGGATTCAAAAAAGGTCTAAAACCAGAGATTATCAAAAAAGCAAAAGAACTATTTGCAAAAGCAAATAGTAAAGAAAAAGAAGCTAGAGAAGTATGGGATGAAATCTATAAAATGAATATTTTTAAAGTATATACTGAGGAAGTAAATACTAAGAAGTAATTTTAGAGTCAAAAATGTGAATATAACCGCCTATTATATTTATATAAAAAATGGTATACTTATTATAAGTATACCATTTACTAATATAAGGAGTTTATTATGAATAAAAATATTTTAGTTGTAGAAGATGATCAAAGAATGCTTGAAATCATATGTGATTATCTTGAAATAGATGGTTTTACGGTTTTTCAAGTGGATAATGGCATAAAAGCGATGAATGTATTTGAAAATAATAATATTGATTTAGTATTACTGGATATAATGATACCTGGACTTGATGGCTGGTCTGTGTGTAGAAGAATAAGAAAAAAATCAAATGTACTAATTATCATATTAAGTGCTCGTAGTGATGAAGATGACAAATTATTAGGATTTGAACTGGGAGCTGATGAATATGTTACAAAACCTTTCAGTCCAAAAGTATTAGTTGCAAGAGTTAAGACATTACTTAGTAGATTTAATGAAACTAATGGTGAACAGATTAAAAACAATATAATTTCTAGAAAAGAGATAGTTATAGATAAAGATGCTTATTCTACAAAAGTAAATGGAGAGGAAATCATATTTACAAGAAAGGAATATGATTTGTTACTTCTTTTAATTGAAAATGAAGGAATAGTTTTAAGCAGAGATAAAATTATTAATCATATTTGGGGATATGATTATTATGGTGATGGACGAGTTGTGGATACAAATATCAAAACAATTAGAAAAAAACTTGGTCAAGCATCAAAATATATAAATACCGTTGTGGGTATAGGATATAAATTTGAGGTGGTTTGATAATGAAGAAAATTAAAAAAAGCAAATCTATTGTATTTAAAATGTTCATTATAACATTTGTTTCTGTAATGAGTCTTATTACTATAATTTTTCTTGTGCAAAGCTTGTTTATTAATAAATACTATATTACAAAAAAAATAGATAACATAATAAATAATATTAATAGCTTCAGTAAACAATATAAACAAGAAAAATGGAATTATGATGAACTTGCAAGGCAGATAAATAAATTTGAAGGAAATAACAATACTACTGTAACAGTTAATGGATTAAGCTATAGTGATATGCAATATGAAGAGTACATCTTAACATTACAAATAGATAATAGTACTTATTATGATATTTATATTACTAAGGAAGATTTATTAAAAGCATTTGATGGAGAGATGCCTATTCAATATCAAAAGTTTTATTTAGAAGCAGTAATCTATGATACAGAAATATTGACCCCTTATAAAATAAATAATTATCAGATGTATGATGTACTAGCAGAAGAAAATTATACTTTGTTAAAAGGTGATGCTACTATTATAAACATTAGTAATGTGATGGATAATATCACGGATATACAAGTGGCAAACAATGTTGATTTCATTAATTTAATCGATATTGAAGATATGACTATACAGTATACCAAAAAAGATGATGTGTATTATCTAATTGATGACATGCCTTTTCTTAATGTAAAACAAGTTAATTATGTTAAAATAATAGAGATGGATAACGGAAAAAAAACATATATTAATGTTACTTCTTCATTACAACCAGTTGGTGAGGTTATGAGTATATTAAGTGACTACTATATTATATTCTATCTATTAGCAATTTTTATATCTTTGGCTATTGCATGGATATATTCAAGATCAATCTCTAATCCGTTATTAAAATTAACTAAAGTAGCAGATAAAATGGCAGGGATGGATTTTTCAGTAAGATCTACTCTTAATAGTGATGATGAATTAGGTATTTTGTCTAATAGTTTAAATATATTATCAACCAATCTTGATGAAGCACTAACTGACGTGAAAGAAGCCAATAATCAACTGGTAATTGACATGGAAAAAGAAAAACAACAAGAAAAAGTCAGAAGAGAATTTGTTGCAAACATATCTCATGAACTAAAAACACCCCTCGGCATAATAAAGGGTTTTGCGGAAGGGATAAAAGACGGCATCAAGAAGGAAAAAACAGATTATTATCTAGAAGTCATCTTGGATGAGATAGAAAAAATGAATACTCTTATACTTGATATGCTTGAACTATCAAAATTTGAAACAGGCAAGATTGAAGATAAAGAGGAATTTGACATTATAAAATTAATTAATAAAGCAGTTACTCTCTTAGAAATACCAATAAGCGATAAAAAACTGAAAATAGATATTAAAGGTGACTTTACAAATGTATATGGTGTCAAATTTCAGATAGACCAAGTAATAATGAATCTGATTTCTAATGCAGTAAAATATTGTACCAATAATACAACAATAATTATTACAGGCGAAATCATTGACAACACCAATTATATATATATCTATAATGAAGGCAACAGTCTTACTAAAGAAGAACTTGAAAGCATTTGGCTCAGATTCTATAAAATAGATAAATCACATAATAGAGAAAGCGGAGGAACAGGACTAGGACTAGCAATCGTCAAAGCCATACTAGATGGCCACGGAAGCGACTACGGGGTTATCAACAAACAAAACGGAGTAGAATTCTACTTCAACATAACAACTAATCCTACAAAAACCACAACCGTAATGGTTAATAATGTACGATTTAACACAGAGGAGAGAGAGTATAGGGGAATATGAAGCAGTGAGCCATGGACGGCGAACTCAGCCTTTTAAACACGGATGTTTAATTGGCTGACGAATATTCGCCTATACTCTCTCTGCGACCATAAGCTATCAAAAACTTAAGAATGCTCTTTTAACTCAATACCTTCATTTCTCTCCAATATATGCCTAATAGACCATTCATTCTGAAATAATAATACTGGTTGTTCATTCTTATTTACTACCAACATGGAATCCATTGTTAAAGATAAATCAGAAGTATCAATACCTTCATTAGCAATCCAACGTATATGCCTATAAGGTAACAGCTGCTTAGAAACTTCCACGCCATACTCATTCTTCAATCTGTATTCTAATACTTCAAATTGAAGCACACCAACTACACCGATAATAAGCTCTTCCATCCCAATATTAGGACGTTTATACACCTGAATAGCTCCTTCTTCTGACAATTGGGTAATACCTTTCAAGAATTGTTTTCTCTTAAGAGAATTGGTTGTTGAAATTCTAGCAAAATGTTCAGGTGCAAATTGAGGTATATCTGCATATTCCAATTTTGAGCCATCTTCACATAATGTATCACCAATATTAAAGATACCAGGGTCATGTACACCTATTATATCACCAGGATATGCTGAATCAACTATAACTCTATCAGTAGCAACAAATTGCTGTGGTTGGGCCAGTTTAACTTTTTTGCCTTTCTGTACGTGATTAACCATCATTCCTTTATCAAATTTACCAGAACAGATACGGAGAAATGCAATTCTATCCCTATGAGCAGGATTCATATTAGCTTGAATCTTAAATATAAAACCAGAAAAATTAGTTGCTTCAGGGTTAATATCACCTAGATTACTTGCACGTGCCTTTGGAGGTGTAGTAATATCTAAAAAGGATTTTAAGAAGGGTTCTACACCAAAGTTGGTAAGAGCACTACCAAAAAATACAGGTGTCAGATTACCATTCAAAACCTCTTCAAGACTAAAATTATCTCCTGCAATATCTAATAATTCAATATCACTTTTTAATTGTTCATGTAAATCTTCTCCTAATAATTCAGTGAAATTTTCGTCTGATAAATCACCTATTATTGTTTCTGCAATAGATTGTCCATGATTACCATCATTGAAGACTTCAATTTGACTCTCATGTCTATTATATACACCTTTGAAGTTTTTACCAGAGCCAATAGGCCAGTTGATTGGACATGACCTGATACCTAATACATTTTCAATATCTTCCATTAAATCAAAAGGGTCTTTACCCATTCTATCCATTTTATTTATAAAGGTAAAAATAGGGATTCCTCTCATCTTACAGACTTGAAAAAGTTTTTTTGTCTGATCCTCAACACCCTTAGAACAGTCAATTACCATAACTGCACTATCAGCCGCCATTAGAGTTCTATAAGTATCTTCACTGAAATCTTGATGCCCAGGAGTATCAAGTATATTAATACAAAAGTCATCATATTCAAATTGAAGTACACTAGATGTAACGGAGATACCTCTTTGTTTTTCTATTTCCATCCAATCCGAAACAGCATATTTGGCAGAACGTCTAGATTTTACTGAACCAGCAGAACGTATAGCTCCACCATATAATAAGAATTTTTCTGTCAATGTAGTTTTACCAGCATCTGGATGTGATATTATTGCAAAAGTCCTTCTTCGCTTAACTTCTTTAATAAAACTTAACTTATCCTTTACCATCATAATCTTCCTTTATTAAAATATTTAGCCTACCTTTTCGTACGAGTCACTTTTCTTATAAAAAAAGTGTAGCAATATTGATGTTATACTTTTATTGCGTAACTGTCAATTATTATTTAAAAAAATTATTATAAAGCATAATTTTATTTAAAAAACAAGAAAATACTATGTAGTATGTTGCAAAAATATAAAAAAGTGATATAATATTAATAAGTAAACATATGAACAATTATTCATATATAAGGAGATGAATTATGTTGCGTAAGGAAGAAAAGAAGAAAGAATGCTGTAAGGACGATAAATTCATAACTAAGGTTCAATCAATAATGGCAGATGAAGAAACAATATTCTTGCTATCTGATTTTTTTAAGAATTTTGGTGATAGTACCAGAGTAAAAATAATGGGAGCTTTATTTAATGGTGAAATGTGTGTAGGAACTATTGCAGATGTACTTAACATGACACAATCAGCAGTTTCACATCAATTACGAGTGCTAAAAGCAAGTAGATTAGTTAAAGCAAGAAAAGAAGGAAAATTAGTCTATTATTCTCTTAATGATGACCATATTAAAATGATATACAAGATGGGGATTGAACACATATTAGAATAATTAATATTATTAGTAATCATTATGAAAATTATTTATAGTTGATAAGTAAATTAATGAAATAAAAGTTTTAGTTAGAAGGGTGGTATTAGTATGGCAGAAAGAATAACTGACAACATTGGTAATTGTTGTTGTGGAAGTAAAAGTTGTTCAAGTAGTAATCATCATCATGATCACGATCATGATAAACATCATCATGACCATGATCACAATCACAATCATGATGTGCATGGACATAACCATGAACATCATCATCATGATAAGTTCACAAAAAAAGATGTTATAGAATTTATCATAGGTTTTGGATTGTTTGCATTAGCATTATTGCTTAATGTAAAAACAGAGGTAAAGATAGGATTATATGTAGTCGCATATATTGTAGTAGGAAGAGAAATTGTAATTAGTGCAATAAAGGGTCTATTTACTGGTAGATTATTAGATGAAAACTTCCTGATGACAATTGCTTCTATATCTGCATTTGCTATAGGAGAATATCCAGAAGCTACAGCAGTTATGCTGTTCTACAGAGTAGGTGAGTTATTTGAAGGATTAGCTGTTAACAGATCTAAGAATTCAATAGAAGAGTTACTAAATATTAAACCAGATGTAGCTAATCTAAAGGTTGGAGACAAATATAAGATTGTTGATCCTGAAAAGGTTAAGGTTGGAGACACTATAATGGTGAAACCAGGAGAAAAGATTCCTCTTGATGGTTATGTAATAGAAGGAACTTCTTCTATTGATACATCAGTTATTACAGGAGAGTCATTACCTAGAGAGGCCCAAGAAGGTACAGAAGTTTATAGTGGTTCTATTAATAAATCTGGTGTTATTATAGTTAAAGTAACAAAAGAATTCAGTGAATCTACAGTTGCTAAGATACTAAAACTTGTTAAAGATGCCAATTCACAAAAAGCTCATACTGAAAAATTTATTACCAAATTTGCTAGATATTACACACCTATTGTTGTTGGAATAGCAGTTCTATTAGCTTTTATTCCTGCACTCTTTTTTGGAGAAGATTTTGGTTCATGGATTTATAGAGCCGCAATATTTTTAGTAGTTTCTTGTCCTTGTGCCCTTGTGATATCTATACCATTAGGTTATTTTGGTGGAATAGGTGGTGCTTCTAGTAAAGGTATATTAGTAAAAGGTGGTAACTATCTTGAAGAACTTAGAAATATCAAAAGTATTATTTTTGATAAGACAGGAACACTTACAAAAGGTGTTTTCAAAGTAACACAAGTAATCAGTTCTAATCAAGGAATGAATAAAGAAAAAGTTGTTGAGATAGCAGCACATGTTGAACACTATTCCAATCATCCCATAGCAATATCTATTATTAATGAATACAATAAGAATATTGATGAAAAACGTGTAAAAGACATTACAGAAGTTGCAGGTAAAGGTGTAAAAGCTTTGTTTGATGGTAAAATGGTTGCAGTTGGTAATAGAAAGTTAATGGAAAAAGAAAATGTTCCTGTAGGAAATATAGATACAGTTATAGGAACAAAAGTATATGTATCTATGGATAATAAGCTTATGGGTATAATCGTTATAGCTGATGAATTGAAAAATGATACAATTAATGCTATAAAAGAGCTTAAAAATCATGGAGTAGAAGACATTGTAATGTTAACAGGTGACCACAAAGATGTGGCAGAAGATATTGCAAATAGAGTTGGCATAACTAGATATTATAGTGATCTATTACCAGATCAAAAAGTTAATAAGCTTGAAGAAATAAAGAACTGTGTTGGTAAGAATAATACTGTAGTATTTGTAGGTGATGGAATTAATGATGCTCCTGTTCTAGCAAGAGCTGATGTAGGAATTGCAATGGGCGGAGTTGGCTCTGATGCAGCAATAGAAGCAGCTGATGTGGTTCTTATGTCAGATGAACTATCTAGTATCCCTACAGCTATGAGAGTATCAAAAAATACAAATAAAATTGTTTGGGAGAATATAATATTTTCTCTAGGCGTTAAAATAATTATAATGATATTGGCAACTCTTAATCTAGCTAATATGTGGATGGCAATATTTGCTGATGTAGGAGTTGCAGTAATTGCAATATTGAATTCTATAAGAGCTTTAAGAGTTAAATAAAGATTATAAGTTTATTTGATTCCTTTCCCTGAATCATTAACATCCATTAGTTCTTTGGGAAAGGGGTCAAAGAAACTTTGATTCATTAGATAGTCGATATGAAATCTTATCACATATCCTTTAATTACATTTAATGGTGCGCTGAAGGGTACTTTATGATTTTTATATTCTTCAATAAGGTTATATATGAAATTAAGTTCTTCTGAACTTATATTTTCTTTGAAATAATCAACGCATTTTAATAAAACTGTTATATTAGAAGAGATGTTTAAGTTTAATATAGTATAGATAATATTTTGTGTGAAGAGTATTAATTATATTCTAGTATTTTTTGTTTTAGTTTTTCAATGATTTACTATATACTATTGGGCTTATACCGTAGCGTTTTTTGAACTGTTTGGAAAAGTAATGTATGGAGTTAAAACCAAGAATCTCAGCAATCTGAGTCAAGCTAAGATCTGTGGACTTAATATATACCTTACTTGTGTCCAAACGATAATTGTTAATGTAATCAATAATTGTTACACCCATAACATCCTTGAAAATACGAGATAAATAAGATGAACTAATGGATACCTTATCAGCTAATTCATCCACAGTAATCTTTTGGCTGATATGAGAATAGATATACTCAAGGGACGTATTAACAAAAGCATTATTCGTATTGACCTGCATAGAAGTATGAAGCTGCTTTATTGAATTTGTTTTGGAGATAATACGTATCAGCTTAACTATAAATTCTTTTAGATAACATATAATCAGATCTGGACTATACACACCATTATAATTCTTTTCGTCTAATATTTTTTCTAATATTGATTTTAACTCATGGTCACAAATGAAAATCTTATCTTTTAGAATGTCCTCTTCTTCAAAATCCATCTTGAAACTAATAGTAAGAAAGGAAACAGGCACAGAACTATTGTTTTTTTGGGTATGATATTGATTTGGTGCATAGAAAATAAAATCACCTTGTTTCAAAATGAATTCCTTTCCATCAATTAATGTGGATAATTCACCTTGATCCACATAGGTAATTTCCCAAAAATCATGTTTTTCACCTTTGTATGAAAAAAATTTATCAAATTCTTGATAATATAAGGTATATATTTTAGCAATATTAAGTTTGCTTTTTATACCACGAGAAAAATCAATGCGGGTGTTGCTTCTTTGTATAGAAGTTGTTTTATTGTTGAACTTAATCTTAATGGTACAGGAGTTATCAAGAGGAACCACTTTATAAAAAACGTTAGGGTTCAATATAACACATTTGTCCAGAAAAAAAGACCTTGAGTCATTACCAGGGGTATAGGTGTATAAAACAGCAGTTCCTTCCTCAATATTGATAATTGTCTTATTAATAGTATCAATAAAGTAGGAATTAAGATCAAAAGCGGTAATTATCTTTGTTGTTTCATTATTTACATCATCCAATTGTATATCATTATATGGAATGGAACTTATAGTACCATAATTCGTAAATGATAATTTTGTAATATTTTTAATCAAGGATAGACCTCCAATATAAAAAAATTAAATAGGCATAATTTTACAAGCTATTACTGGGAGTGATTAAATAGCCGTCTAAAGACTATTATAACCTATAGTACAGAATTATACAAATATAATTCAGGATTATACAAATACATTTATTTTAATGTGGATTACAATACAAGTATAAATAGTTTAAAATTTGCAAATCAATAAAAAGGAGAGTATGTAATGAAAATATCCGTATCAACACCTAGTCGCATATGTTTATTCGGAGAACACCAAGACTATCTTAACTTAGAGGTAATAGCATCTGCTATTAATCTAAGATTTAGGGCTGATGGAACAAAAAGAGATGATCGTATTATTCATGTTCGCCTAAGAGGGGAAGGAATCAGTACAGAAGAAGTAATTAATCTAGATAAAGAAATTGTTTACGAAAATAACAGGGACTACATAAAGAGTGCTATCAATGTACTTAGAAGAAATGGTTATGATATTGAATCAGGATTTGATATTTATATGGATTCTGACATTCCAATCGGAAAAGGAATGTGTTCATCTACAACAATGGTAGTAGTATTTATCAAGGTTTTACTAGAGCTAATTAATCATGAAGATAAGGATAATGAAGAAAAAATAGCTCTATTAGGATTTGAAGCGGAAGTTACAGAATTCAATGAGCCAGGTGGTCTTATGGACCATTATTCATCAGCTTATGGAGGTCTTTTACACTTAACTTTTGATAGAGATAAAACAGTAGTTGAACCTCTTAATACAGAAATTCCTGGTTGCTTTATACTGTTTGATTCTCTAGAAGATAAGCAGACTACTAAGGTATTGGCTAGTGCGAAATATCCTGTTCTTGAAGCACTTGATGAACTAAAACAATATGGTATAGACAGTATTAGAGATTTTGTTGATGATGAAAATAATCTTGTTTATCTAGAAAAATTACCAGAAGCAAAATTAGTTAAAGTTAAGGCAAATATTGATAATTATAGAACTTTGAAAGAAGCTCAGGAGATGTTTGAAACAGGAGTTGATTCAGTAAAACTAGGTGAACTTCTTAAGAGACATCATGGTAATCTTAGGGATGGACTTGAAATATCAACACCTAAGATTGAAGAAATTCTTGAAACAGCTTATGAAAATGGAGCTCTTGGAGGTAAAATCAATGGTTCTGGCGGAGGCGGCTGTTGCTATGTATACGCTTATGAAAAAGATGCACAGAAAATATTGGATGAAGTATGTGCCAGAGGATATTGGGGCGTAATCCTCAAGCAGGATTCAGGTGTAAGAGTAGATAGTTAATTAAAAAATGACATAATACAAACGAAAGGATGATTAATATGAAAGCAATCGTACTAGGAGCAGGAAAAGGTACAAGGTTACAATCAGAAAAATATAACATGCCAAAAGTTCTCAGGAAAGCTCACGGAAAGCCATTGATTGAGTATGTTATAGATGCTTTATCTTTTATTGAGCAAGAAGATACAACAATAGTTGTAGGTTATAAAAAAGAAATGGTTTATGAAGAGATTAAAGGGAATTATAAATTTGTAAGTCAAGATGAACAACTTGGAACAGGCCACGCTGTTTTAGTTACAGAAGATACTTTCAAAGATTATGATGGACCTATTTTAGTTGCATATGGTGATATGCCATTATACAAGAAAAGCACTTATAAAAAAATGTTTGAGATACATGAAAAAGAAAATGCAACTTGTACTGTTTTGACAGCTGTTATTGATGATCCACCAGCATATGGAAGAATTGTTAGAGATGAAAATGGTCAGATGGAAGGCGTTGTTGAAGCAAAAGATTGTACTAAGGAACAGTTAGCTATAAAAGAACTAAATGTTGGGGTATATATTTTTGATAGCAAGTTTTTATTTGAAAATCTGAAACTATTGAAAAATGATAATATCCAAAACGAGTATTACCTAACTGATATTCCTAAGATGGTTATGGAAAAAGGTGAGAAATTAGTAACTCATACTATTTATAATACTAATGAAGTTTATGGAGTGAACACAGTAGAAGAGTTAGAATTCTGTGAGAAAGTTTTACAAGAAGAAGCTAATTAATATACAATTTGGTACTGACGTTTAATGGTGACTAATTGACAAGGGAAGGAATGAGCTATATGATTGAATTTGGTACAGGTGGTTGGAGAGCTATAATCGGTGAAGATTTCATCAAGAGTAATTTACAACTTTTATCACAAGGTTTAGCTAATAGAATGATACAAGAAAATGCTAATGAATTTGTTATTGGTTATGATAGAAGATTCTTATCAGAGAAGAGTGCACAGTGGATGGCGGAAGTTATGGCAGGAAACAAAATAAAAGTGTATTTCATTAATAAGATTGCTCCTACACCAATGATTATGTTCAGTGTTAAAGAGATGAATCTACAATATGGAGCTGCTATCACAGCCAGTCATAACCCTGCTGATTATAATGGAATCAAAATATTCACTGAAGGTGGTCGTGATGCTTCAGCTGAAGTAACTAATGAAATTGAAGCTGAAATTAGCAAAATCGAAGAAAAAGATATAAAAGTAATGAATTTTGATAAAGCTGTTAACGAAGAGAAAGTTGTGATATATAATCCTTTTAATGATTATATTGATACAATAATTAACATGATTGATTTAAAAGCAATAAAAGATAAGCAGTTGAAAATATTACTTGACCCAATGTACGGTGTATCCAAGACATCTCTACAAACAATACTTATGACTGCTAGATGTGAAGTTGAATTGATTCATGATAGACATGATACACTCTTTGGTGGTAGATTACCATCTCCTAGTGCAGAAACCTTAGGCAGACTTAAAAATGATGTAGTTGAAAAAGGTTTTGATCTAGGAATCGGTACAGATGGTGATGCTGACCGTTTAGGAATTATTGATGAAAAAGGTAATTTCATTCATCCTAATGAAATTATGGCACTTCTTTACTACTACTTATTAAAGTATAAGAAATGGACTGGTCCAGTTGTAAGGAACTTAGCTACTACACATTTACTTGATAAGATTGCAGAAGGTTTTGGCGAAGAATGCTACGAAGTTCCAGTTGGTTTCAAGCATATTAGTTCTAAGATGGAAGAAACTAATGCACTTATTGGTGGAGAGAGTAGCGGTGGATTAACTATCAGAGGTCATATTAAAGGAAAAGATGGTGTTTTTGCAGCTTCTCTACTAGTGGAAATGATAAGTGTTACTAATAAGCATCTTTCAAAACTTCTTGAAGAGATTCATGAGCAATTTGGAAAATTTGAGATGGCTGAGCATGGATTTGGATTTGATGTTGAAGAGAAAGAAAGATTATTGAAGATACTATATACAGATAAAAAGATTCCAGAATTCAGCTTTGAAGTTGAAAGAGTAAGTTACATGGATGGAGTAAAAGTATTCTTCAAAAATGGTGGTTGGATTATTGCTAGATTCTCAGGAACAGAGCCACTACTTCGTGTGTTTGCTGAAATGGATTGTATAGATAAAGCAGAAATCGTGTGTAAGGAAATGAAAGAGTTATTGGGAATATAGATTATATATTATCATAGGAACTTTGTTTCTAGAATGGAGGAAAATTAGATGAATATCTTAGTTACTGGTGGAGCTGGATATATAGGTAGTCATACAGTGGTTCAGTTGTTAGAAGAGGGATATGGAGTAATAATTGTTGATAATTTTTCTAATAGTAAGCCTGAGTCACTCAAAAGAGTGAAAGAGATTACAGGAAAAGATTTTAAATTCTATGAAGTGGATTTATTAGATAGAGAAGCCCTCGAAAAAGTTTTTTTGGATAATGAGATTGATGCAGTAATTCATTTTGCTGGTCTTAAGGCAGTTGGAGAATCTGTTTCAATTCCAATGAAGTATTATCATAATAATATAACTGGTACGCTTGTGTTATGTGAACTAATGAAGAAACATAATGTGAAGAACATGGTATTTAGTTCTTCGGCTACTGTATACGGTATGAATAATGTATCTCCTTTAACAGAGGATTTACCTCTTAGTACTACGAATCCTTATGGAAGTACTAAACTTATGATTGAGCAGATTCTAAGAGATATCTATGTATCTGATAATACATGGAGTATTGCTTTACTTAGATATTTCAATCCTATTGGAGCAGATATAAGTGGTAGAATCGGAGAAGATCCTAATGGTATTCCTAATAATCTTATGCCATATATCACTCAGGTTGCAATAGGCAAGCGTGAGGAGTTAAGTGTATTCGGTAATGATTATGATACACATGATGGTACTGGTGTGAGAGACTATATTCATGTAGTTGATTTGGCAAGTGGACATCTAAAAGCTCTTAATAAGGTTATGGGTATGAAAGGTATAGAAGCCTATAATCTAGGTACGGGTACAGGATATAGCGTTCTTGATGTTATTAACAATTTTGAAAAGGCAACTGATGTGAAGGTTCCATATAAGATTATTGAGAGAAGACCTGGGGATATAGGCACATGTTATGCAGACGCTTCAAAGGCCTATGAAGAGTTAGGGTGGAAAGCAGAAAAGAATCTTGAGGATATGTGCAGGGATTCTTGGCGTTGGCAGAGTAATAATCCTAATGGGTATGAAAATAAGTAGATAAGTATTATACATTTGCAGTTATTTATAGATAGTACATTCAGATATAAAATCGTAATATTTTGCATAGTTATATGCAAGATATTATGATTTTTTTATATTAATTATTATTATATCTATGGTACTAGGTTATAAGTAGGACGATCGATTAAGCTTATATATCTTACAAATTGCTTAGCATAAAATGACTAAATGTGCTATAATTATAGGTTATTAAATAGCTTATATTAAGTCATCAGAAATAATACGTGAATTATTTAGAAGGAGATTGTCATGAAAAGAATTTATCAAGATTATCATATGCACAGTAGCATTTCTCCTGATTCTAATGTACCTATAGAGGAGATGTGTCAGGCAGCACTTGACAAAGGATTCAGAGAAATAGCTATCACAGACCACTTTGAATTTTATTCTAAAGGAGTAATTGAATATAGATTCAATGAAGCCTATTTAGAGGAATATTCTAAAACCATAAAGGCTTGTATAGAAAAATTTGATGGTAGATTAATAATTAAAAAGGGGATTGAGTTAGGGCAGCAGCATTTACAGTTAGAAATGTCTAATAGAATATTGCAATCATATAAATTCGATTTTGTACTTGGTTCAGTACATAAAATTAATAAACTGGACCTTAGCCAGATTAAGTATAATTATAGTATTATAGATATATATTGCAAAAGATACCTGGAGCAAGTATATGAGCTTGTAGACAAAGGAGATTTTGACTCTCTCGCTCACTTGGATTTAATTAAGAGATATGCATCGCAACTTAATGTAGAAGTTAATTTAATAGATTATAGAATTGAGTTAGCACAGATATTTGAGCGATTAATTGAAAGAAATAAAGGGCTTGAAATCAATACTTCAAGTTTGCGCCAAGGATTAGATGAGCCTTTTCCAACAGTACCAATACTTAAGATGTATAAGTCTATGGGTGGAGAAATAATAACCATAGGTTCAGATGCTCATAATCCATTTGATATCGGTAGAGATTTTGATAGAGTTATTAGTATTCTTGAAGAAATTGGGTTTAGGAATATATATACTTTTGACAACAGAAAAAGCCAAAGAATTGAGTTGTTTTAGTTGGAAAAAGCTAAACAGAGTTTGTTTATAAAATATAATTTAATTAAGTTTATTATAATCAAGCTAATATTTTCAATAACAGATTTTAGGGTGAATTCATAGATAAAGAACTTGTTATTAGAGCTGTCATAAAATATTCCAAATTATTCCCCCCAGTCTTTTAGTAAAGCTGACAATTCCTCTATATCTTTAAGTTTTTTATCATTATATAATGTATTCACTAGGCTTATTATTGAGTTCTCATGAAATCTTTCTATAAAATTTTCTGTCTCAAATTTTTAGATAATCTTCTTTTGTGACTAATGGCAGATAGGTTCGTTAAAGCATGTTAATTATATATGTTAAGCATTATGAACATTATATTTTAAATGGTTAAAAACTTCCTGAATAATTTTCCTTATTAAAACACCTACTAATAATAAATATAATAAAAAATGACATCAATAAGGAGTTAAACATGCTTAAATGGATAATATCATCAACTTTTATAATTGTAGCCCTTAAAACATATAATATAATCTGTAAAATACCATCAACATGGTTATTTCACCATTATATTGAGAGGGTAGATTACTTTAGAAGATTGAATAAAAAATTAAAATCAGGTGGAATTGTATTCATAGGAGATTCACTAACTGAACATTTTATTGTATCAGAATTCTTTCCAGAACACTATGTAATTAATAGAGGAATATCTGGTGATACTACTTATGGGGTTCTATGCAGATTGAAGGAGAGTGCCTTTGACTTACAACCTAAAAAGATTTTTTTGCTTATAGGAATAAATGACATAGGTAATGAAAAAGAACCAACATATATAATTAATAATACTAAGCTGATTATAAAAAAATTAAAAAACAAACTACCAAAAACAAAGATTTATGTTCAATCAATATATCCAGTCTATAAAGAGGTTAATAATAGCATCAAGAAGAGAATTGTAGGAAATAGAGATAACAAACAGATACAGATAATAAATAGACAGCTATACAGATTATCAAAGAGATATAATTGTACGTATATAGATATGAATAAAAAACTAAGAGATAAACGTGGTCAGCTAAAATATGAGTATACAATAGAAGGCTTACATTTATCCCCACGTGGTTATGAAAGAGTTGCTAGAGAACTAGAAAAGTATCTATAAATAAAAATAAACCTATGAATAGAAAGTGTAAGCTGGTGATTATATGGCAGCAAATATTAGAAGATGGTATAGATTAGATAATACTGGTAAAATATATCCTTCGATTACATCAACAAGAGTATCAACAGTATTCAGGGTATCAGCAACACTAAAGGAAAAAGTTGAGCCTGTATTATTACAAAGTGCATTAGACAACATAATAGAACGTTTCCCATATTTCAAAGTCAATCTGAAAAAAGGACTTTTTTGGTATTACTTTGAATACGCATATCATAATCCTAAGGTTAAAAAAGAAGTTTTCTATCCTTGTATGTTCATGTTTTTCAAAAAGAAAAAGACATTCCCTTTTAGAGTATTGTACTATAACAGAAAAATAAGCTGTGAATTCTCACATAGCATTACAGATGGGACAGGAGCTATAGCATTTCTTAAGACGTTATTAGTAGAATATTTTAAACTGAAAGGTATCCAATCAACTATATCAAAAGATATCTTGGATATAAAATCTTCAGTAAAACAAGAGGAATATGAAGACTCTGCTCACAAATATTATAAGAAGGAAATACCTCCTCCAGATGTACCTAAGAAAGCTATGCATTTTCCCTTTAAGCTAAATAAAAAAGGGGAATATTACATTATAACGGGAATATTAGATGTATCACAATTAAAAGAGAAGTCCAAAATATATGGTTGTTCAATAACCGAACTACTATTAGCATTATATTTTGAATCAATTCAGGATTTTGTTTATTCCCAGGATAATAGGACAAGAAAAAGATTGAAAAAAAGAGTAGTAATTAACCTACCAGTTAATCTTAGAAGAATATTTCCTTCCAGTACCATGAGAAACTTTTTTATTAGTATTACACCTTCTATTGACTTAAGATTAGGGAAATATACTAGAGAAGAACTGATAAAACAAGTTAAGAATTATCTTGAATTGAATCTGAATGAAAAATATCTAAGTATGTACATTAGTAGAAATGTAAATAATGAAAAGAATAAATTCATAAGAGTAATCCCCCTGTTTATTAAAAATCTAATAATGCCAGTAATATATCAGAGATTTGGAGAAAGCGGATATACAAGTAGTATATCCAATCTAGGGCTTATAGTAATGCCTAGTGAAATACAGGGATTAATAGAAAGATTTGAATTCTATCCACCTCCAAGCAAAGGTAACATAGTAAAGGTTGGAGTGGCTTCATATGAAGATAATATCTATATATCATTTGGAAGATTAACAAAAAATACTGAAATAGAAAAATGCTTTTTCAGGAAAATAAAAAAGATGAATATTTCTGTGAAGGTTGAAACAAATTTGAGGTGATTTTATGCCCTATTGTGCAAAATGTGGTGTGAAAGTTGATAATAATATAAAAAAATGTCCTCTATGTGATTTCCCAATACCAGATGTAGGACAAGAAGCAGATGAACAATCAATTAATACTTTTCCAGAAGCAGAAAATATATATAAGGATAGAGTAAGCATTGTTAAGAACAAAGTCTTTTTCATATTCGAGATAATATTTCTTTTTGCCATACCAATATTGATAAGTATAAGAGTATTCTATCCATCGGTAACTCTAAAAATAAATTATATAATAAACTGCATAATAGCATCCGTTTTTTATCTTTTTTTTCTATTCGGGTATCTAAGAGTTTATTATAATATATTAGGTATTGGTATAACATCTATAGTTCTAACATATAAATTGGACAGTATAGATAATAATATTTCATGGTTTTATAGTTATGCAATATTGATTATATTATTGGCGGTGGCTATTCTCTATATATGCATTTTCTTATATAGAAGAAATAGAAAAGAAAACCAAGCCATATATATATTAACTTATATTTTTGGCGGTGTAGGTTTATTGTGTTTAGGTATCGATTCCATCATATCCTATAGACTAAACAATATAATAAAGCCAAGCTGGTCAATAATTGTACTTATAAGTTCAATTGCTATATGTCTTTTGATTCTAGGATTATATTATGGTTTACCAGGTAGAATTAGAAATAAAATTAGGAGAAAGTTACATGTATAAAAAGAAATCAAAAGACTTTAATTAATCAGCTAGTTATTTAATTATATATTACTATATTAAACATTCAGTTTCATTTTTTTATATACTCATCAAAGTGCTCTTGAAAATAGAAAGAATTTACATCTGCACGTATATGATGGTGAATAAGCTGTTCTATATTATCCGTTTTTCCATCAATGATATACTTTAGTATTAGTTGGTGTTCTTCCAATATTTCAGTCAGTTTTTCTTCTTTTAACATATTTAGCTTTCTATATCTTATATAATGAGCATTAAATTGTTGAATGATATCCCATAAAAACAAGCGTCCAGCCAATGTGAATAGAGTTTTATGAAAGGCATCATCAAGAGACATAAAATCCTTGAACGAATCAGGGTTTTTTATATATCCTTCCTGTTTTGTCAAGATGGTTTTCAATTCATGTAACCCTTTTAGAGGGATATTTAGAGATAGTTCTTTAATGATTTCTTTTTCAAGTGTACTTCTAAGATATATAATCTGTTCTACGGATTCTAAGTCAATGTATGAAACTATACTGCCTTTTTGAGGGTATATATTTACATATCCTTCGGCAGAAAGCTGTTTTAGAATATCACGAATTGGAGTTCTAGATATCTGAAAACGCTCAGATAGAGTTGTTTCACTAATAATTGTACCTGGTTTTAATTCCATACACAATATTTCTTCTTTCAGTTGCTTTATAATTTCTTCTTTTTTTAATACCATTTAAGTTCCAACTTTCTATATATGTGAACCTATTGTTAAAGTACTAACTGGTATACAAGATGGTCATTTAACAATAAGCATTTTGAATTATATTATATGTATTAAGCAATAGTGGTCTATAATAATTGGTAGTTTTGCTAATATATTCAAGTATACATAAAAATATATGATTGGTAAAGGGAAAAATGAAAAAAATATATTGACAAAAGGTATATGATTATTATACTATTAAACCATAAAAACTTGTATACAAGAACTTTTCTTAGGAAATAAACAGATTTAGAATGATTAATGAAATTTAGTAATAGCATTGAATACAAGGAGGAATACTATGCAGATGACATGGAGATGGTATGGAGAAGGCAATGACTCCATAACCTTAGACCATATTCGCCAGATTCCTGGAGTTACAGGAGTAGTTTGGTCTTTACATGATAAGGTAGCGGGTGAAGTATGGGAAACAGAAAGAATTGAGGAAGTAGTAAGTCAAATAACTAGCAAGGGATTAAGCCCAGCAGTTGTTGAAAGTGTAAATGTTCATGATGATATAAAATTAGGTTTACCTAGCAGAGATAAGTATATTGATAAGTATATTGATACTATCAAGAAACTATCCAAGGTAGGCGTAAAAGTTATATGTTATAATTTTATGCCTATATTTGATTGGACTAGAACAGAATTATATAAGAAATTACCAGATGGCTCTAATGCTCTGTTCTATGAAAAGAATGCTATTCAAAATAATCCAAAAAAAATGGCTCAGAAGATACTAGATGGAGCAGGAGAATTCACTATGCCTGGCTGGGAGCCAGAACGTATGGCAAAATTAGATGATTTATTTAAAGCTTATGAAGGAATGACAGAAGATATACTCTTTGATAATTTGAAGTATTTCCTTGAGCGTATCATTCCAGTATGTGAGGAATATGATGTGAAAATGGCTATTCATCCGGATGATCCACCATGGCCTATTTTTGGATTACCTCGTATTGTTAGAAGCAGGGATCATATTAAGAGATTTCTTGAATTAGTAGACAGTCCTTATAATGGATTGACACTATGTACTGGTTCTCTAGGTCCAAACCTAGAAAATGATATACCAAGTATTATTCGTGAATTCCATAACCGAATACATTTTGCACATATACGTAATGTTAAAGTATATGAAAACGGAGATTTTATTGAAGTATCTCATAGAGGTAAAGATGGCAGTGTAGATATCTATGAAGTATTGAAGGCATATCATGATAATGATTTTGAAGGATACATTCGTCCTGACCATGGTAGACATCTATGGGGTGAGGAGAAAGGTTGTAGACCTGGTTACGGATTATATGATAGAGCACTAGGTGTCATGTATATGTTAGGTATATGGGATAGTCTTGATAAGAGAAAGGAGGAGCTTGATGTTAAAGTTAAATAGAGAAAGCATAGAGAATAAATCAGCATGGGAAGCAATAGGTGTAGAATTACCAGAGTTTGATTACAACACTGTTTTACTTAAAACAAAAGAAGAACCTAAGTGGATACATTTTGGAGCTGGTAATATATTCAGAGGATTCATCGCTAATGCTAATCAAAAATTACTTGACACAGGAAAAGCAGATACAGGAATAGTGGCTGTAGAATCCTTTGATTTTGAAGTAATGGACAAAGTATATGAGCCTTATGATAATCTAACTTTATTAGTATTAATGAATGCTAATGGAGATTTTAATAAAAAGATTATTGGCAGCATTGTTGAAGGAATAACAACAGATAAGAACAGGACCTCTGATAATGAAAGATTAGTCAGTATATTTGAGAATCCAAGCTTACAAATGGTAAGTTTCACTATAACTGAAAAGGGATATTCCTTAATAGATGCTTCTGGTAATTTTATGACAGTTATACAAAAAGATATTGAAAATGGACCAGAGAACCCTCTTCATACAATGAGTATCATTACTTCATTAGCATATCGTAGATATCAAAATGGTAAATTACCAATGACATTAGTCAGCATGGATAATTGTTCCCATAATGGAGATAAATTAAAACAAGCAGTTATAACAATAGCAATAGAATGGTTAGGAAAAGGTTTCGTTGAAGAAGGTTTCATTAACTATCTTGAAGATGATACAAAAATAACATTCCCATTATCAATGATTGATAAAATAACTCCAAGACCATCAGAAGCAGTAAAAGAAGCCTTGTTTAATGAAGGAATAGAAAATATGGATGTAATTATTACATCAAAGAATTCTTATATGGCACCATTTGTCAATGCTGAAGTAAGCGAATATCTTGTTATAGAAGATAAGTTTACTAATGGTAGACCAATGCTTGAAGAAGTTGGAATCATATTTACTGATAGAGAGACAGTCAATAAGGTAGAAACTATGAAAGTAACAACGTGTCTTAATCCTTTACATACTGCTTTGGCTGTATCAGGATGTTTGCTTGGACATACTTTGATAGCCGATGAAATGAAAGATGAGATCTTGAAAAAATTTGTCACAACTATTGGATATGAAGAAGGGTTAAAAGTTGTTGTTGATCCAGTAATCATTAATCCAAAAGCGTTTTTGGATGAAGTAGTGAATGAGAGATTTGCTAATCCTTTTATACCAGATACTCCTCAACGGATTGCTACAGATACATCACAGAAAATGGGTATCAGATTTGGTGAAACAATAAAATCTTATGTAAAAAGAGCTGACCTTAATCCAGAGGATTTAGTAGCTATTCCATTAGCTATTGCAACTTGGTGTAGATATCTATTAGGTGTTGATGATAATGGTAAGAAATTTGTTCTTAGTCCTGACCCATTGATTGATGATTTACAAGCCTTAGTAGAAGGAATTAAGCTAGGAGATGCAACAGCAGATATTAGTGGGATTCTATCCAATGAAAAAATCTTTGGTGTTGATTTATATGAGATAAATCTAGGTAAGAAGATTGAAGGTATGTTTATGGAAATGATTAAAGGTACTAGAGCTGTACGTAGTACATTACAAAAATATATTGGTTAAGAAATAATAGAAATTAATTTGGAAGTAAAAGAACAGTTATCTGGGGCTAGAAGATTCTATAATGCAGCATTAGCTGAGTATAATAATAGTATCATGACTTTTCCTAGTAATGTGATTGCTGCTATTGTTGATTTTAAGAGTGAAGATTTATTTAGTAGTAGTAATGAGAAGAGGGAAAATGTTAGTATAAAGGATTTGTTCTAATAAGGTAATTAAAATGGAACTATATTGTCGTATTATGGTGTGAAACTAAACGGTGCAATAATTGATATTGTACTGTTTAGTTTTTTATATGTAGAAATCTGATTTAGACATAGTTTTTGTGTTAGAAAAACGTGTCGTGTTAATGTCGTGTTGCATGATGTTATTATTAATTCAAGCAAAACATGTTTTTAATAGTAATTAATACGTACGTTAATAAATTATTAAATAATAAACAATTAAGGAGGTATCAACAATGCCACAATATACATCAAATATGGATTTGTATAAGGTAGATTTAGAAACAGATGGCAATTCCACATTTAATATTAAGACTATGTTGAATGATAATTGGGATAAGATTGATAGTAAATATGATGAACATGAGGGAAAGATAACAGGAAATAACGATGTTATTAATAAGGTAAAAAAAGATGTAGGTGATAAGAGTAAATTAAAGACTATAGATAAAAGTAATTTGGTTGAGGCGGTTAATGAGATTAGTATGGGTATGGCTGATATTGCGAACGAAGTAAGTGGTAATACTACTGCAATAGGAACTAAAGAAAATGTCTTAAATGGTGATCAAAAGAGAAAAATAACTATATCTGCATCTGATCCCACAGGTGGTATAGATGGTGATATATGGATTAAGTACAAGGTATAGGTGATATATTATGAGTATAAAAGTAAATGTTAATGGTGCTAATAAGGAAATGAATAAAGGTTTTGTGAATGTTAGTGATTTGTGGAAACCAATCAATAAAATTTTTATCTATACAAATGAAAATTGGAAAGAAACATGGGTTGATGTTATACCATTAATATTCGCAACTGGGTCAGGTGAGCATGATTTTAGGTTATATGATTATAATTTGAATTTAATATCAACTATTTCAAATTCTCAGACAACCATAGATGCATCACTTGATACAGTAAGAAATATTGTATATGTAGTTACGATCAGCTATAGTAATAACATGTACATCTCGCACATTAAAAAAATAACTAATAATGGAGCAAGTATTTCTACTTTATACTCTTGTGAAAATGCTTATCCATTAAATATAGTGGCTGATAATGTAGACGGAAGTTTATATCTTTGGGTGTGTGACAACAATAATACTTCTTCAAGTACCTATTTAAAAAAAATTGATACTGAAACAGGAGAAGTAGCTTGGAGTCGTTTCATCTATAGAGGGCATTATAGTTCTAAAGGGATGGCTATAACAGATTATGGAATATGCCTTTCTATAGATGAATCTATGGATAAGCCAAATATAAAAACATATGATAAATCTAGTGGTTTGTGCCTTCATCAAAACACTTATTTATCTTCAATTGATAGTAGATATGTACAAAATATTGTAACTGAAAGCAATGGAGCTTATATTTGGTGCTCAACTGTACGTGAAGTAGGAACTCCTAGTTCTGGATTTCATAAGTTATTTATTGCTGGTAATTCCAGTTCTAGGTCTAACTATAAAGATGGATGGTACTACACAGAGCAACAGAATGCTCTTGGTATATTTTCAACTAATAAATTGGTTGTTTCAATTCCTGATTGGGGAGTGAAGAGTGATGATTTCACAATTACCTCAGACCCAAATAGCAATACACACTTTGGAGAATTAACCGTACTACCAAATGATGATTTTGTTTATTCTTCTGGTACAGCAAGATCAATAGTAAAGCGTAATAGCGACGGTGTTTTCATAAAAAGCATTAAAGTTTCTAATTCACAAAAAATATTAAAAGCATAGGAGGTGTTTTTATGATATATCTAGGAGAACTGACAAGCGTAACAGATTCTAAACAAAAGGTTGGATTAATTCATTATAATATAGATTTGTTAAGTGAGGAAATAATAAAAAATGGTATTTTAGTAGACCAACCACAAGAAGCACAACCGCAAGAGGGTAAGATTCCAGTAATGTATTATGATCCTACGAGTAATACAGCTTATTATGAAATGGAAGATATACCAATACAACCTAAGACGAAAGAAGAACAGTTGCAAGAACAAGTAGACCAATTAGCATTGACAGTATTACAATTACAAGCTCAAAGTGGAGGTGCAAGTTAATGTACGATGTGGTTAATAGATTATATAAAAATGAAAAGATTAACGATAGTTATTTGGATATTGCTATTAATTTAGGTTGGATTAATAAAGAACAAAAACAACAGATAGTTAGTGCGTCTTCGGATACAATTAAGAACTAAAAACAATTATCCACTATCATTTTTACCATCATCACCATCTTCTTCATTTGAAGTTGAAAATATAAAATGAATATAGTGCTTAAAAGTTCCAAATATAGTTTTGGCTTCAGTATATGTATTTATTTTTTTAATCTTATCTAATTTAACAAGAGATAAAGTTTTATATATAATAAGAAGTATTAGAGCTAAATTTAATAATATTAATGGTGGTAGGTAGCTTATCATATTTATCACCTATTTTTATAAAAAATTTACTTATATGAGTATATGTCCAAATATACAAGCTTAGAACAATTATATAAGAAAAAAACATAATAATTAATATGCGGAAGAAGAATTGTAGCTATTGCAATATACATGTATGTTACAACAAGCAAAGAGGATATTCAAAAAACTTAAGGCTTTTTGAATATCCTCTTTAATTAATTTATGTATTTAGTTTTATTCATAGTCAAAATTCAATGATTTGAATTCAATTGGGCTAGATAAAATAATAAGTGTTTCTGTACTCCCATATTGTTGTATTTTGCCAATTAAATATTCTAGGTCAGAGGTGTTTTGACATAATACCTTAATCGTCATGGAGTATTTTCCAGTTACATGATGACATTCAACAATTTTTTTGTTTTCTTGAACTAGTGCTAAAAACTCTTTTCTTTTTGCGGACTTAATTGAAATGTTTATAATAGCCTTTACTGTTTTCCCTAGTTTTTTTGGAGCAACAATAGCTCTATATCCAGTAATTATGCCACTTTTTTCTAGTTTTCTTACCCTCTCAGCAACAGCAGGTGGAGTTAGTGAAACTTTTTCTGCTAATATTTTCATGGGCATTCTTCCGTCATCTTGCAAATATCTAATAATATCGTAGTCGGTTGAATCCATTTCATCCCTCCTATAAAATAGAATTATATCTTAACAAGGAAATTATAAATTATAGGTTTTCTACTAAAATAACAATTTTTTTCTATAGATTTTGTATTTTCTATTACTTAATTGATATTAAATATAGAGTTTAAAATATAAAGCTAATCACCTTGTTTCAATATGTTTGCAAAAGTCTGACCTTTTCTTTTGCAGTTTAAACATAGTCTACTTTTCTATTATAACAGAAAAATAAAAATAAATCATTAACATACTTCCATTTTAGAATATATAGATTTACATTTTTCATAAAAAATAAGTCTAATAAAGCAAATAAAGAATACTTAAATATAAAAATAAATATATATTAATAACTTAATTAAATAAAGCTAATAATAAAATAGATATATTAATCAAGCAATTTAATGCATGATATACACAAAAAATAAATATAATGTTAATATACGAATAGAGAGAGTTACATTCAATCAAGAACTATAAGTATACCCTGTAAGTTACTTAATTAATACATAAGTTTTTAATTTCAAAAAGAGAGTTATATATTATTATTCACTAATTTATTCTTCTCTTTTGGTAGTTAAAATATTATCTAATTGGATTATTTTTATATAATTATAGTTCAATAAGGAGAATAGGTAATGAAAATTTTATTTAAGATTGGGAGGCATTAGTATATGTCAGAAAAAACGCTTAATCCTTTTAAGATTGCACAAAAACAATTAAAAGAAGCATGCGATGCACTAGGAGAAGAAGATGCAGTATACGAGTTATTGAGTCAGCCTGAAAAAGTTCTAGAAGTTACTATTCCTGTTAAGATGGATAATGGTACAACAAAACTATTTACTGGATATCGTGTTCAACATAACGATGCATCTGGTCCTACTAAAGGTGGTATTCGTTTTCATCCTGGAGTAACAAAAGATGAAGTAAAAGCGTTAGCAACTTGGATGACTTTTAAATGTGGGGTTGTAGGATTACCATATGGTGGAGCGAAAGGTGGAGTTATAGTT
Organism: Vallitalea sp.; assembly: GCF_025211055.1. Lineage (GTDB taxonomy): Bacteria > Bacillota > Clostridia > Lachnospirales > Vallitaleaceae > Vallitalea. The sequence goes on from NZ_JAOARO010000099.1 coordinate 74,190, forward strand.
GACCCTACTGTTCTTTCAAAACGAGAACTTGAAAGATTATCAAGAGGGTATGTAAGAGCTATTGCTCCTATTATTGGAGAAAGAAGAGATATTCCAGCACCAGATGTTAATACTAATGGTCAAACAATGGCATGGATGGTTGATGAATATTCTAGCCTAAGAGGTATTGGTCAAACTTTACCAGCTTCATTTACAGGAAAACCTGTTGAATTTGGTGGATGCCTAGCAAGAAAAGAAGCTACTGGTTACGGTGTTATGCTTATGATGAGAGAAGCAGCTAAGTACAAAGGAATTAACATAAAAGATATGAAAATAGCAGTTCAAGGCTTTGGAAATGTTGGAGGTTATGCTGCAATGTATGCTCAGGCTTTTGGAGCTAAAGTTGTTGCTGTATCAGATGTTTCATGTTGCTTATATAATGAAAATGGCTTAGATGTTAATGATATTATGAAATATGTAACAGAAAATAAATTAATCACTGGATATACTGGTGAATGTGAAGAAATAGAAAGAGAAAAAATATTTGGAGTTGAATGTGATGGATTTGCGCCATGTGCACTTGAGAATTCTATAACAAGCAGCACAGCAAAAGATATCAAAGCTAAGATTATAACTGAAGGTGCTAATGGTCCAACTACTCCAGAAGCAGAAGAATACTTATTAGAAAAAGGAGTATTCATAGTACCAGATATATTAGCTAACTCAGGGGGAGTTATCGTTTCATATTTTGAGTGGGTTCAGAATCTACATAACTATTATTGGCGTTTTGACGAAGTACAAGAAAAACAAGAAGTAAAAATGGTAGATGCTTTTGTTAAAGTTACCAATGCTATGGATGAAAGAAAAGTTGATATGAGAAAAGCTGCTTACCTAGTAGCTATTAAGAGTCTTGCAATGCCAATGAGGCTTAGAGGTTGGTTTTAATAATCTAATAATTCTGTAACGCAGTGTTGTTAGCAAGATATTAATATTAGGGTAAACAATTTTGCACCAAAAGAGATTTTGGTGCTTTTTCTATACTTAATAATTTACTTATCAATATAGGTTATTGGACAGATGCTTTACATTCGTGTAAAATAAATTCTATAATCTCATGAAAACTTAAAAAGTAAATTATAAGGGGATAGATTATATGTTTAATAGTTTAAGAAAAAAATTAGTAAGCACGTCTATTTTAATTATATTAATCACGACAATTATAGTTAGTATTATGAGTTATGATATTTCAAGAGACATTTTATTTGATGACATAATAGAAAGCAGTAATAACCAATTATCATTATTTAATAATATGAGTAATGATACTTATTTGGATTTAAAACAACAAATACTAATGGAAGCTAGTTCAAAAGAATTAAAATCTTATATAGACAATATAAGTTCCTCTGAAAAAATAGCTTTTAAAATGGTAGCAATAAATAAATTACAAAATTATCTACGGTTAAAATTGTATAATAATTATGAATTTAATAGTTTCATTATAATTACTCAAAACAATATTATAGGTAGTTTTCGTAATAAGGACAGCTATTATGTAAAGAGATTAAAAGATGATGTACATAATATAACTACTATATATGAAGAACAAATATTTAATAAATATCATAATAACAATGAAAGATATGTATCAGGAAAAATAGATGACAATACGTATATAATTGGAACAATAAACTATGATTATATATTCAAAAATTTTAATAATAATTTTTTGATTTTAGATAATCAATTAAATGTTAGATGGATAAACTTTAATCAACCTGAATCTATAGAAAAAATAAAAAATAAGATTAGGAATATTGAGAAAAACAGTATATCCAATATAAAAGAACAAAATTATGTTATATCAATTCTAAAAAGTAATGAGGAATATTATTGCCATTTCTATGATCTGAATGAAGTAAAAAAGCAATTAAATAAATTGATATTAATAATTATGCTAATTATTATTTTTTTATTTATTATATTTGGAAGCGTAAGTATTGTATTTGCAAATAATATTGTTATTCGGATTAAAGATTTAAAAAATACAATAAAAAATACAGAAGATTTTGATGATGATATGATTAAAAAAATCCGAGCTTTTAAAAGCAAAGATTTATATATAAGAAAAAATGTATCATTATTTTATCGTATAGATTTAATTCCTGTTATCATAATTATTATTGTAAATATTATGCTTTTTAGTAATGTTATTAATAAAAATTCATTTAATAAAATTAATAATTTAACAAATCAAGTAAGCACACTCGTGGAAAACAGATTCCAGCAATTTGAAAAAAATATAAAATTCTATAGTATAGATAGTGAATTTCAGCAAACAATGGTAGATGTATATGAGAATAAAAATACTTCAATTGATTCAAATATTTTATTAGAAAGTGTTTATTATTTAAATGTATATGATCATAAGGGTGATTTATTATATACTACTAACAAAGTTATTGATGAGCTTCTTAATGTAGAATTAGAAGATGATGAATCAATAAAAACTATAATTAGAAAAATCGGAAACAAGGATATTCTGACTGTTATAAAACCTATACGACTATTAAATGAATCGGAAAAAGTGAAACAATATACAGGTATTGGTTATTTAGAAGCAGGTTTAGAAATAAATTTGGATAGATTACTGAATAACATTACGTTATCGGATGCATTAACTGTTTATTTAATTGATAAAAATAATAACGTATTATTGGATTTTAAAGGTTATAGGTATAATGAAGATATTATAGATAAGATAATACAGTTAGATAATAATACTCATATCTTTGATCAAAAAGGTGATATCTATATTGATAAATATAAATTAAAGGATGGCAATAATACACTTATATTTGTAAATAATATAGATAAAAATATAAAACTAAAATTTATGATTGTTAAAAACAATACATTGTTACTTTTGGTTTTTATGGCTATTGTATGGATTCTTGCTATAATACTTACCTATCGAATACTAAAACCCATTAGTGATCTTAGAAAAGAAATGAATAAACTTAATTATGGACAAGTTGTAGATCTAAGTTACATAAAATGTGATGTTGAATTAATGGATTTAATGAACAGTTTTGAAGATATGTTAAAGCGACTGAATAAAATGGCTGAAGGGTTAAAGCAAAAGGAAGTTGAATATTATCAAGTAGAAAAGAAAAAAAATGAAATAGAGTTATCCTTATTACAGTCCCAGATAAATCCCCATTTTTTCTATAATACGATTACCTCTATTGTATTTTTATTGAAAGCAGGGAATAACGAGAAGGGAATTAAGATGCTACTATTGACAGGTAAGTATTTTAAGTTGGGATTATATAGAGGTGAAACAATGATTAGTATTGAAGAGGAGATACAATTTGTTAAGAGTTATATTGAAATTCAGAAGATTAGAATGCAAAATATAATAGATATAGAGTTTAATGTATCGGATAATTTGAAAGATTATAAAGTTATTAGGTTTATTATGCAGCCACTTGTAGAAAATGCAATTGTGCATGGAAGAAAAGTGGGCTCATATTTACACATAGATATATCTATTAAAGAAGAAGATAATCATATGATTATTGAAGTTTGCGATAATGGAAAAGGTATTGATCATACAGTCATAGAAGAGATTAAAAGTGTAATAGAAAAAGGAAAAGCTTCAAAACATACAGGAATTAGGAATATAAACGATCGAATAAGACTTCGATTTGGAAATGAATATGGTGTTAATAATATAGATTCAGATGATAACGGTACAGTTATAGAGTTGAAAGTTCCTATTATTAAAGAGTAACAGTATAAATCACTTATTTAGAAAGTAGGTCTCTGATATGTATAAATTACTTATAGTTGATGATGAAGATATTATTTTAAATGGTATTATAACAACATTTGATTGGTTTAATTTGGGATATGAAATTGTGGGTCAAGCTACAAATGGGGTAGAAGCACTAGAATTATACAATAAACTAAAGCCAGATGTTATTCTTACAGACATAAAAATGTCTGATATGGACGGTTTAACATTGCTGAAAAAAGTAAAAGAATTACATCCTGCGGTAGAAGTGGTTTTATTAAGTGGATATGATGATTTTGAATATGCCAAACAAGGCATTCGATTAGGTGCTTATGATTATTTGCTTAAAATTGATATGTTTGATGAATTAGAAGATACGTTTAAAAGGGTTTATAATAGTTTGACATTTAAGAGAAACAAAGAAGAGGAATATAAAAGTTCTATTAAACAAAAGGAAGAATATAAATTTCTAAAGGCAATTGACAAAGAATATATCATTGATAAAGATGAAATACAAGATAATTATTATTGTATGCTGGTATTATACATGAAGAATCAGTTGAAGCCTTATTATCTTAGAAGTATAAAAGAACGTTTGAGTGATAAAGACATTATTATTTATTCCAAAGATAATTATTATATAATAATTTTAAATAAAGATACCCATAGTCAGTTAATATTTGAAAACTACGTTAATAATTTAGTGGAATATATACAAGTCAGCATAGAAAGTTTATATAAAGGCAGATACATAATTGGAATTGGGAAAATAAAAAATGATATAAAATTAGCAAGAGAAAGTTTTATAGAAGCTAGTAAAATGATAGATTATGGAAGGGAAATAAATGATAAAGAAAAGATAATTTATGACTATAGCAAAGAGAATAATAGGATGAAGCAAATCAATACAAGTATAGATTTAGACTTGATATATAAGTACATTGCATTAGAAGAACAAGACAAAATAATTAAAATGATTGATGAACATATCAAGTCGTGTATCTTATGTCATAATTGCTTAATTACAGATATTACTGGATTATATAGCAAAATTCTTGTAGAACTGCATATAGAATCTGAAAAAAATGGTGTGAAATCACAAAATGGAATTAATAAGGTTATTAGTCAATTAAGCAAAATAAGCTCTTTTATAGAGTGTAAAGCGTGGATGAATAAAACAATAAAAGAAAATTATAGGGATAAAGCATTAAGTTTAAAAAGCGATACTTTGCAACAAATTGACAAAGCAATAGTTTTGATAGAAGAACGATACCACTTAGATATTAAGTTGGAAGAGGTAGCCAAATATGTTCATATGAGCAGCCCCTATTTTTCAGCAAAATTCAAGGAAGCCATGAATGTGAATTTTAAGACATATATCAAAGAAAAAAGAGTTAATGCTGCCTGTCAATTGTTAGAGACAACAGATCATAAAATATACGAGATAGCAAAAAAAGTAGGTTATAACGATGAAAAGCATTTTAGTAAAATATTTAAAAAATATCTAGGTATGAGTCCTAAGGAATATAAATCAATAAATGATAAAAAATAACACCTTTTCTAATAAATCCACCTACTGTTAGTTGAAAATTTATTATGATATATTATTACTGAAGTATTTATTCGCGAATAAATTATACTATGATTAAAAAAATACTAAGTAAGGAATGGCGTAATTGAAAATTAAAAGATTTTTTAGAAGATATGGACATTTATATGTTTTCGTGTTGCCAGGACTGTTGTTTTTTGTTCTTTTTAAGTATTTGCCACTTTATAATTTGCAAATAGCATTTAAAGATTATCGAATTACTAGACCTATCAATAAAAGTGAATGGGTAGGATTGAAATATTTTAGCATGTTATTTACCAGTCCAGGATTTTCAGAAGCATTAATAAATACTATAAAAATAAGTTTTTGCAAAATTGTTTTTGGATTCCCAGCTCCAATAATTTTAGCTCTATTACTTAATGAAGTTAAGAACCTCAGGTTTAAAAAAATGACACAAACACTCATATATTTACCACATTTTATCTCATGGGTAGTTGTTGGAGGGATAGTATATACCATGTTTAGCCCTTCAGGTGGTCTTGTTAATGAGTTGCTTGGTATGTTTGGTATAGAGCCAATTTATTTCTTAGGAGATAACAAGTATTTTGTATCATCATTAGTCTTGTCTGATATTTGGAAAGAAACTGGATGGGGTACTATTGTATATCTAGCAACATTATCTCAAATAGACCAAAGTCAATATGAGGCATGTGCAGTAGATGGAGCAAATAGACTACAGAGAATAATTTATATTACTCTACCAGCATTAAAAGAAGTTATAGTTGTACTATTAATCATGAGGCTAGGGAAAGTACTGACAGTTGGATTTGAGCAAATCATGATTTTAGGAAATCCACTGGTAATTCCAGGACGTCATGTGTTAGAAACATATACATATAATATGGGTCTTTTAAATCTTAATTACTCCTTAGCTACGGCAGCAGGGATATTCTTATCAATTGTAGCTGCAATAATGGTTTATGGTTCGGATAGAATTTCTAAAAGATTAGGAGGAAAAGGACTTGTCTAGGAAGAATATCGTGAAAAAAAGCAAGAAGAAGATTGAAGGATTTGATATTTTTCTAGTGGTTTTTTTAGGACTTATATGCATAATAATGTTATATCCATTTTGGTATACTTTTATTGGTTCTATTATACCGTACTCAGAATATTTATCAAAAACATTTTTGCTGTTTCCTAATAAAATTGATTTATCAGCATATAGACAAATCTTTGAATCAGGAGATATTTTAAGACCTTTGTTTGTAACAGCATTTGTAACAATAGTCGGTACGTTTTTATGTACTTTTTTTACAGCTACAGCTGCATATGCTTTATCAAAAAAATTCCCTGGGAGTGCGTTGATTGTTAATTTAATTATTTTAACAATGGTATTAAGACCAGGATTAATTCCTCAGTATATTAATCTGAAAAGACTAGGATTAATAAATAGTATATGGGTATATATATTACCAACATTGATTATTGTATATAATTTTGTTATTATGAGAACATCTTTTGCGGCTTTTCCAAAAGATATAGAAGAATCTGCAAGAATTGATGGATGTTCTGAATATGGTATATTTTTTAAGTTTGTAATACCATTATCAAAAGCTATATTAGCAACAGTAGCATTGTTTTATGCAGTACAATTATGGAATACATATAGTGCATCCGTGTTCTATGTAACAGATAATAAGTTAAAAACAATTCAAGAATATTTAAGTAGAATAATTATGGAAGATCCTGAAGCAAATACAGAAGAAGTTAAGATTTTTTCAGAAACTGTAAAACTAGCTAATGTTATTGTTAGTGTAACACCAATATTAATAGTATATCCATTTTTACAAAAATATTTTGTAAAAGGGGTTATGATTGGTTCAGTAAAAGGATAAGTAATGTACTATAAGTATTATAAAACATAAGTAACATAAAAATTAATATAAAACTTATGACTAAAGGAGATGTTGTAATGAAAAAAACGATAGGTATTATTTTGAGCTTATTAATTATTGTTGGTGTAGTAGGTTGTGGACCTAAGGAAGGAAAAAAAGATTCTTCAGTAGATAAGTCCACTACCTTACAGGGTGATGTTTTAGATTTTAGCAAGAAATTAGATATTAATATTACAGCTTGGTATCCAAAAGTTCTTAGTGAAGATGATGAAATTATTAAATTTATTGAAAATAAATTTAATGTTAATATTAAATATGAATTATTACCAGGTGCAGAATATGATAAAACAATTAGTATGAGGGTTGCAGCAGATAATCTTCCTACATATATGCGATTAAAACAAGCGGCTGTATATGCTAATCTTCGTGATGACGGCTATATAGTTAATATTAGTGAATATGCTGACAAATATGGATTTGATAATATTAAGAAATACTTATCAAATCCTGCTCTTGAAACAGAAAAAGAAGCAGATGGTTTTTATAAAATGCCAGGTAAAATTGGACCAGCATTACATGGTATGTATATAAGAAAAGATTGGTTAGATAAGTTAGGATTGGAAATACCAAAAACATATGATGACTTATATACAGTATTAAAGGCATTTGCAGATAATGATCTAGATGGACAAGATGTTGCACCATTAACAATGAATGGTTTGTTTTATTTGAGAAGATCAGTACCAGCCTTTACAGGTGTAAATGAGTGGGGTAAAGTTGATGGTAAGTGGACAAGTGAGCAAATGGTACCAGAATATAAAGATTTCTTGAGAACAATGAATAAATTTTATGAAGAAGATTTATTAGACAAAGAAGTATTTACACTAAATAGAGCACAAGCGTTTGAAAAAATAGCTTTAGGTAAAGCTGGTTTGATTTATTCAAATGATGGATTTTTTAATACTATAAGAAAACAACTCTTAGATGTGAATCCAAATGCAGAGATTGTTCCAATAACACCTTGGATTAAAGGACCTAAAGGATCTCTACGACCTACGGGTATAGGATACTATGGATATGGTGTATTATCAAATAAAATTCCTGAAGAAACTAAAGTTAGAATGCTTGCAATATTAGATTATCTTTTCACAGAAGAAGGTTCTAATCTAATTTGGAATGGTATTGAAGGAATTCATTATAATGTTGTAGATGGCAAAAAAGTTTTTGTTGATGAAACAAGGGAAAGAGATTTCTTTGGAATTCAGTATCATAGATTTGCACAATTTGTTGATTATTCAAAAGCTTATACTCTTCTTAAAGATCCATTATTAATTAAAAATGCTGAAGATGCAATGAAGGAAGAGAATGGATGTATTGACTATACATCAAGTTTTACATCACCAGTAGCACAACCAATTAAACAATTAATTACAGATATTGCTAATAAATGGACTGTAAACTTTATTACCGGTGAGGCTGATATTGATGATGAAAAACAATGGGAACAATATATGAAAGAAATGAAAAAAGCAGGATACGATACTTATATTGATGAATTAACTAAATTTATGGCTGAAAGAGGTAAATAATATATTGAATAAATTTAAAAAAGGATAAAATCCTTTTTTAAATTTATTAAAAATAAAGATGGTAAAATATATAAAAAAGCATTAAAGTGCTTTTTTATATGAATGTAGAAAGAGTGATTAATATGAGGGAAAAGAAAAATTTGGTTTTTATTATGACAGATCAACAAAGAGTAGATACTATTTTTATGGTACAAGATGGTAAAGAGGTTACACCAAACCTTAATAAATTAGCAAAAGAGTCCATAAATTTTAATAGAGCTTACTCTACATGTCCTTTATGTGTGCCAGCAAGAACAGCTATTGCTACAGGAAAACATCCAACTTCTAATGGTGTTGTATTAAATAGAGGAGAGGTTGAACCAACAGATTATAAAGCTATTCATCAGTACTTAAGAGAAGATGGCTATAGAGTTGCACATATTGGCATTAATCATGTAAGAGTTAAGCCTCATTTGACAGAAAGCGTTGATTTTGATGTATACATAGATGAAGATTCTTACAAAGATTATGCCAATAGCAAGGGTATCAATCCAAAACGATGTAAAGAGGATGCTAGTGAAGTAACTGAAGATCAAAATGGAACATATGTTAAAAAAACTTATTCTAATGCAAGAGTATCACAGTGGCAAAATGATGATATGGATCATAAAGATACCTATTTTTGTTCTAAGGCATTAGACTTTTTGGATACTATCGATGATGACAAACCCTATGCTTTATTCTTATATCTATGGGCACCACATCCACCACTTGTTGTACCTAAGTCATATTACATAAAATTTAATCCAGATAAAATAAGATTGCCAGAAAATATTGGTAAAACGACACTGAATGAATCTAAATCACATGAATTTAATTGCCCTAGACAATTAGCTTATACTGTTGATAGTGATTATTGGAAAGAAGTATGGTCTGCTCACTTAAGCTTAGCAAATTATGCTGATAATTTAATTGGAAAAGTAATAGATAAAGTTAATTCAATTAATAAGGATAACACAATTACATTGTTTACGGTAGATCACGGTGAACATTTAGGGCAACATAATATGTACCAAAAAATGGAGATGTATGAACAAGCTATTCATATTCCATTCATGATGAAAGTACCAGATGTAAAACCAAGAGAGGTAAATGAAGTGGTATCTCATATAGATATACTACCAACTGTACTTGATCTACTTAATATTAAACATGAAAAGCTAGATGGGAATTCATTAAATGCTCTATTTAATGGTGGCAATCTATCTACGGATAGGATAGCGTTTAGTCAATATTCAGGAAATCGTCCTATTGTAAGTCAAATTAGACGGGCAGTTATCACTGATAGATATAAGTATGTTTATGATGTAGTTGGAAGTCCTGAATTATATGACTTAGAAAAAGATCCTTTGGAAATGGAAAATATAGCAGATAAAGAACAAGTTAAGGAAATCGTTTCTGATTTACATAAAAAATGCAAAGAATATTTTGTTGCACATAACGATTGGGTTAAATATTAAGCAGTAAAAGAGGTGATTGAGTGAAAACACTATTTATAATGATGGATTCACTGAATAGACATTTTTTAAATGTATATGGTAATAGTTTTATTAAAACACCTAATATAGATCGACTTGCAAAAAGAGGTATTGTTTTTGAAAATCATTATAGCGGTTCGCTTCCTTGTATGCCAGCAAGACGTGAAATGATGACAGGAAGATTTAATTTCATGGAAACACCATGGGGACCAATAGAACCTTGGGATGATTGTTTACCTGTTGAGCTAAAAAAACAAAAAGGTATATATTGTCATATGATAACGGATCATTATCATTATTTTCATAGTGGAGGAGAAGTATACAATACTTTGTTTGATACATGGGAATTTGAAAGAGGTCAAGAAGGTGACTTTTGGCACCCATTGGTAAAAGAACCCAAAAGACCTGTTTTCAAAGGAAAGAATAGAAGGCCTTATTGGGTAAACAGAGAATTTGCTGAGTTAGAGAATGAAGAAGATTATTCAACACCTAGATGTTTTAAAAGGGCTATTGAATTTATAGAGAATAATCATCAAGAAGATAATTGGCATTTGCATCTGGAACTTTTTGATCCCCATGAACCTTTTATGTGTCCACAGAAATATATTGATATGTATAATGATTCTTGGGATAATCGCTATCATTTTGATTGGCCAAAGTATGCTCCAGTTGAAGAAGAAGAAGAGGCAGTAGAACATATTATTAATAGGTATGCTGGTGTATTAACTATGGCAGATCATTGGCTTGGTAAATTGTTAGATAAGATGGATGAATATAATATGTGGAAAGATACAGTAATTATTTTCTCAACAGATCATGGACATCTTTTAGGTGAACATGGTTACTGGGCTAAGAACTACACATTTGATTACCAAGAACTAGTTCATATTCCTTTGATTATGTGTACGCCAGAAACAGCTTTTAAAAATAAAAAAATAACTGCTTTAACTCAGACAGTTGATATTATGCCTACTATAATGGAACTTCATAAGGCACAGGTTTTTGAAACTGTTCATGGAAAATCTCTTTTACATTTATTAAATAAAGATGATGAAAAACATCATGATACAGTTTTATATGGCTACTTTGGTAAGGATATTAATATTTTTGATGGACAGTATTCCTATTGTAGACAGCCAGTAGAGGATTCAGTTGTCTATCATCATACAGCAATGCCTAGAGAATATCATGATTTTTGTGATAGGGATTTATTAAAGACAGCAGATTTTGGTCAATTTTTAAAGCATACGTATGGTATTTCCCATTTTAGATTAAAGAAAAAGTCATATAGGCACCATAATGCACCTGACTATAATATCATTTATGATATTAAGGATGACCCTAATCAGAGGAAACCTATAATGGATGAACAATTAGAAAAGAAGCTATCTCAAAAAATGATAGATATTATGAAAAGTTATGATGCACCTGAAAATGAATTTAAGCGAATTGGTTTAGATTTTATGTAATTAACATAAAAAGGGATTTAATCCCTTTTTTGTTTTAATAGTAATCATAATATGCTTCATTCAACATAAATAGGTGAAAGGGATGAGAAAATGTTATATACTAAAGGAGAACTTAATTTTATAATAGAAGAAGTTGAAGTATACAAATATAATATTTTTGCAGAAAGACATTTTAGCTTTGGGACATGGACTAGTAGACAACATGCCTTTGTTCGAATAGTTAGTAAAGATGAAACAGGTTTTGGCGAAAATATTATATCCACTAATGTTCCAGAGATATCATTAGAAGAATGGGGGGGCTGTTTAAAAGCGTTTATTGGTCTTAGCATCAAAGAAGCTATTGAATTAACAAGAACAAAATACGAGAGTTGGGGCGGTAGATGCTGTGAAATGGCGGAAATGGCATTAATTGATTTAGGTGGTAAACTCTTAAAACAATCGGCACTTGACATGCTGAATTTAATAGGAGATAAACCTGTATTCGGAGTTTATGTTATATTAAGTGATGATGTTGAGTATGTTAAAGAGCATGCTAAGTGGGCATATGATAATAAAAGAGCAACCTACATAAAAGTAAAACTTTTTGGTGATTTAGAATTAGACTCCAAAATAATAAAAGCTGTTAGAGAAAATACAGATGAAAATACATTCTTAATAGGTGATGTTAATACAGGTTATGGTAAAGCTGTACAAAAAGATGAGATTGATGATATTGCAAAAAAATTAAATATATTGTTTGATTGTGGACTTGATGCATGTGAAGATCCAGCAGCTATGAGCCATGAGTTATGGATAGAATTACAGGGAAAAGTAGGAAAATTAAATTTAATTCCAGATGAACCAATGAGACCAGCACGTGTTGTTATTAATGAAAATATTGAAGGTATGGGACGTATCTATAATATTCATCCCGGTTGTATGGAATCAATTATTGATGCTGTTAATCTATCAAATAAGATTAAAGAGTTAGGTGCAAAATTAATGATTGGTGATGATAGTTTAATAGGTCCTGCTTGTACGGTATGGCAACAATTGGCTATTGGATTAGAGGCTGATTGGGTAGAAGCTATTGAAAAAGCAGGTGATTCAGATAATTTTAATAAAGCAATAATTGATATTTCAACCACTACAGATGAAGAAGGAAGACTCTATTTGAATAAAAATACCTATGGCTTTGGCTTAAGCTTAGATATTAGTAAGCTTAAAGAAGATGCTGTAGATGTAATTACGTATAGATAAGGAGAAAAAAATGAATAATTCTAAGTTTAAATATATTCTTAGATTTTGCATACAGCCAAATCATTTTGAAAAAGAAAGATTCGAAGATTTAGTTGAGTTTTGTAAACAAGCTCATATTGATGATGTTATGTTTTTTACTGATTGTGAGGAATTAAATCAAGGACATCCTACAAAAGATGAAATATCAGATTGGATGGTAATCATTAATTGGGCAAAGAAAAAATTACAAGAATACGATATTACAACATCTATAAATCCCTGGACAACACTTAATCATGCAGATAGAGGAAGACAATTAAAACAAGGTCAGGATTTCAATCTTATGGTAGATGTGGAAGGGAATAGAGCCGCTTTATGTGCGTGTCCTATGGGAGAAAACTTCGGTGACTATCTATCTCACATATATGCTCATTTTGCTGAAATTACACCAGATTTAATATGGGTAGAAGATGATTTTAGATTTCATAACCATAGTCCATTAATGTGGGGTGGGTGTTTCTGTGATGAACATATGAAAGAATATAGTAAAAGAGCAGAAGAAAATCTTACAAGAAAAGAATTTATTAGAGGTATATTACAACCTGGAAAGCCACATCCTTATCGTAAAATATGGCTTGATACTGCTAGAGATAATATGTTAAATCTAGCAAAAAAAGTAGGAGATAGTGTACATGAAGTTAATAAAGATGTAAAAGTAGGATTAATGAGTTCAGTTCCTAGTGTACATTGTACAGAAGGCAGAGACTGGACTGGAATTTTATCTAACCTAGCAGGAAATACACCTTTAGTCAATCGTCCACATTTACCAAGTTATCAAGAAGTAAGTCCACAATCTTATTTCTGGTATTTTAATACCATTAGTATGCAAACAAAGGCTATGGTTCCAAAGGAAACAATTATATATCCAGAAGTAGAGAATTCTCCTAGAACATTATTTTCCAAATCTAGAACATTCACTAATTTTCAAATTGAAACTTCATTATTACTAGGTGCACAAGGTATAACAATGAACTTATTCAATGTTATGGGAAATGGTATAAATATGGAAGAAAAATACCAAGATAGTCTAGGTAATATAAAAGATTTTTTAGAAGAGATGGCTAAATTAGATATTCACAATGCTGATATGGATGGTATTAAGGTCATGTATAGTCCACTGTCTTCTTACACGAAACATACAGATAAAGGCGTAAGCATGAAGGAATTAGAACCTTCAGAGAACTTTTGGGCTGGAATTCTATCATCTTATGGTATAGCTAATTGTTATTGTGATAATGATAATTTATGTAATGAAGTAGTAGCTATCTCTGGTCAATATTTTAGAAATTTAACCCAGATTCAAATTGAAAAACTATTGAAAAATAATTTTATTCTACTAGATGGTGAAGCAGCATTTACATTATTTGATATGGGATATGGACAATTAGCTCAAATAAAAAATATGAAGTGGTATTCACAATATAGTGGTTATCAATCTTATGATGAAGTTGCTAATGGAAAAACTTATTGTGGTATTAAACAAGCAAGAACAACATTACAAAGAGCAGTTGGTGGATTTTATGATATTGAGTATGGTAATGATGTAGAAATTATAACAAAAGCTAAAGATCCATATAACAATACCATTGGAGCGAGTGTGGTAGTAGCCAATAAAAATATATGCATATTACCAAGTAAAGGTGATAGTACCTATTATCAGGTACATTTAAATTGTTATAAGCAAGCTATTTTTAAAGATATTATTAAAAATAATATTATAGGTAAGCCAATTATTTATACAGACAAAGCTCCTTATATAGGTGTATATGAATATAATTTTGCTCAAGAAAAAGTTATATTATTAGTCAATGCATCTCTGGACGATGCAGAGGGTATTCATATTTATAACCTAAATAAAAATTATAATCAAATAATTGAAATAAGCAAATATAATGAAGAATTAGTTAGTAATAGAGTAACTTATAGGGATGGTATAATTATAACAGATATGAAAGCACTTGAAGTAAAGGCATTAAGATTGATTTAAAATAAAAAGTATAGCTTTGTCTAACAACTTATAATATGAGGAGAATAAGCATGAACAAGAATAAAAATTTGATATTTATCATGACGGATCATCAAAGAGCAGACAGTATTTTTATGGTACAAGATGGTAAGGAGGTTACACCAAACCTTAATAAACTTGCAAAAGAATCTGTTAAATTTAACAGAGCATATACAACATGCCCTTTATGTGTACCTGCAAGAACAGCTCTTGCTACAGGTAAACATCCAACAGCAAATGGTGTAGTACTAAATAAAGGTAGTGAACCAACAGATACGAAACCAATTCACCAATATTTAAAAGAAAGTGGTTATCAAGTAGGTCATGTTGGAATAGATCATATTAGAGTTAAACCAACCTTAAAGGATAGAGTTAATTTTGATTTTTGGATAGATGATGATGATTACTTTGCATATGCTAAGAATAAGGGGATTGATACAACACGTTCTAATGAAGATGTTTGTGAAATAATGGAAAACCATAATGGTAATAGAGTGAAAAAAGCTTATTCCAATGCAAGAGTTTCTAAATGGAAATATGAAGACAATAATCATAAAGATGCATTTTTTTGTTCGAAAGCATTAGAATTCTTGGATAACATAGATGATGATAAACCATTTGCATTATTTGTGTATTTATGGGCGCCTCATCCACCATTATTTGTACCAAATGCACATTATCAGTTATTTAATCCTAATAATATCACATTACCAAATAATATAGGAAAAATAAGTTTGAATGAATCAGAAACTCGTAAATATGGTGCACCTAGACAATTAGCAGAAAGTGTAGATAGTGATTACTGGAAAGAAGTATGGTCTGCACATTTAGGATTAGTTAATTATGCAGATAATATAATTGGGAAAATACTTGATAAAGCTAATGAGATTGATAGAAATTCAGACACAATTAAACTTTTTACTGTAGACCACGGTGAACATTTAGGGCAACATAATATGTATCAAAAAATGGAAATGTATGAACAAGCGGTTAATATTCCACTAATAATTAATGTACCAAATTCTAAGCCAAGAGAAATTGAAGAAATTGTATCTCATATTGATATTTTACCTACAATACTTGATTTACTTAATATTGAATATGGTGATTTGGATGGTAAAACATTAAGAGGTGTATTTGAAGGAGAAAAGCTACCTTCAGATAATATGGTATTTAGTCAGTATTCGGGTAATCAACCTGTTATAGGGGATATTAGAAGAGCTGTAATAACTGATAAGTATAAATATGTTTATGATGAAATTGGAACACAAGAACTATATGATTTGAAAAATGATTCAATGGAAATGGAAAATATAGCAGGAAATGCACTAGTGAAGGATGTTGTTTCTGATCTATACAAAAATTGCAAAGAGTTTTTTATAGCTCATAATGATTGGATTAAATATGAATAAATGTAGTGTCATTAAGTTATAAATAAAATGCATAAGGAGGGTATGCAATATGAAAAAAAAGAAACCTAATATATTATATATATTTGCTGATCAATGGAGACGTCAGGCAATGGGATTCATGAAAGAGGATGAAGTTATAACACCTAATATGGATAAATTTGCAAAGGAAAGTATGGTTTTTGACAATGCAATAAGTTGTTGCCCATTATGTTCCCCTCAAAGGTCAACTTTAATGACTGGGAAGTATCCAATTAATACAGGTGTTTTTACTAATTGCAAGAGAGGTTTAGACATTCGACTAAAAGATGAAGAAATATGTATTGGTGATGTGTTAAAACAAGAAGATTATCATACTGGTTATATAGGGAAATGGCACTTAGATGAACCTGAATTAAATCATTGTAAAAACCCATTATCAGGTGCAGATGGTTGGGATGCGTTTACGCCACCAGGTGAAAGGCGACATGGATTTGATTTTTGGTATTCATATGGTGCAAAAGATAAGCATTTATCACCACATTATTGGAAAAATGATTGTAATAAAATACATATTAATAAGTGGTCACCAGAGCATGAAACAGATATTGCTATTGAGTATATAAAAGAGAAATATGATAGTGAAGATCCTTTTGCTTTATTTATTTCATGGAACCCACCTCATAGTCCATATGATGCAGTTCCAGATAAATATAAAGATATTTATAAAGATAAAAAAATAAATTTCAGAAAAAATGTTATAACAGATAATATTATTTGTCATACTTATGAACAATGGGGAAGTGGATTAGAGAAGATAGAAGAGGCTACTAAAGATTATTATGCGGCAATTACAGGTCTGGATGAGAATTTTGGCAGGCTATTAGAGGTACTTAATGAATTGAAAATTGCAGATGATACAATAATTGTACTTACAGCAGATCATGGTGATCTTATGGGGTCTCATGGTATGATCGCAAAACATGTTTGGTATGAAGAATCTATCGGCGTTCCATTTATTCTAAGATGGAATAATCATATTCCAAAAGGTCGAGAAAGTAGAATTATTAATTCTGTTGACATTATGCCAACTTTATTAGGACTTATTAATATACCTATTCCAAATACAGTTGAAGGTGTGGATATATCACCAAATATAATAGGTACAGGTAATGTAGAAGTTCCATCGGCATTAATACATGCTTATCCAGGTAGAGATGTATTCTTAGAAGCATATAGAGAAAAAGGATTAAATCCATTATCAAAAGGATGGAGAGGATTAAGAACACAAAAGTATACCTATGTAGTGTATAAAGGCTATTGGCCAGATGATGAGATTGATGTTAGGTATCTATATGATCTTGAAAAAGATCCATACCAACTAAGTCCAATTGAGATAAAAGATATCAATAATAATGAATTAGCATTAAAATTCGAAAAAGAACTTAAAAAACGGTTAGATGCATTAGGTGATCCATTTGAGTTTTAGTATTTAGCTCAAATGCATTCATAATTAGAGACTTCATATATAAAGTTAGTTATATCATATTAGGGAGGAATATAAATTGTTAGGTAAATATAAATTTGTTGAAAAACTTTATGAAAATCCTTTGTCTTGTGAAGATAATGTTAAAGACTTTGTTTTAGAAGGTGAGGCATATCGCTCTTTTCCAAGGGGGAGAATGAGATTAGAAAATAAAATGTCTATGAGTGAAGGGCAAAATTCCAACTATGTTTTTTGGTGCCCAAAAGACTTTGAAGGGGATATTGCTATTTCATGGAGATTTTGGCCAATAAAAGAGCCAGGGTTAGCTATTATATTCTTTTGTGCAAAGGGACAAAATGGTGAAGATATTTTTGATGAAGCATTAGCAAAACGAACAGGACCTTATAAACAATACCATCATGGGGATATAAATGCTTATCATGTAGGTTATTTCAGAAGAAGATTTGAAGTGGAAAGAAATTTTCATCTAATTAATCTTAGAAAAAGCTATGGGGCACATCTAGTAGCAGATGGAGCTGATCCAATACCTAGTGTTAATGATGCCAAAGAAGAGGGCTATCTAATTACAGTTATTAAATGTGAATCTAAAATATCTTTTTATGTTGATGAATTATTAATATGGACTTATGAAGATGATGGTGAAACATATGGACCTGTTTTAAATGAAGGTAAAATTGGTTTTAGACAGATGGCACCATTAATTGCTGAATATGCAGATTTGAAAGTATATAGAGTAATAACAAAATAATGGGTTTAAATTGAGAGCCTACTTAAATAGAAAGGATTAAGGCAATGGTTAATTTAACAGAATATAAAAAAACATCTGATAAAGAAATTGAACAAGCAATAGCAAATGCAATAGTACAGGTTGAAAATGATTTAGAAAGTTTTACACATAAATTTAAAATTAATGGTACTACTGATAATTTTTATGTACCAGAGGATAATATTTCATGGACGTCAGGTTTTTGGACAGGACAAATATGGATAGCTTATGAATTAACAGGTTGTCAAAAGTTCAAAGATGCTGCAGAGGTACAGGTTGATAGTTTTCTACATAGAATCGAGAATAAAATTGAAACCAATAATCATGATATGGGATTTTTATATAGTTTGTCTTGCGTGGCAGCTTATAAATTAACAAGCAATAAAAAAGCAAAAAAAGCAGCTATTTTAGCCGCAGATAACTTGATAACTCGTTACCAAAAAAATGGAAAATTTATACAGGCATGGGGAAATGTGGGTGCAGATGACAATTATCGTTTAATTATTGATTGTTTATTAAATCTTCCTCTCTTATATTGGGCAAGTGATGTTACAGGTGATGAAAAATATGCAAAAATAGCAAAACAGCATATTAATACATCACTGAAAGTAATTATGCGTGAGGATTATTCCACATATCATACTTTTTATTTTGAAAAGGGTACAGGTAAACCACTATACGGTGAAACCAGACAAGGATATAGTAATGATTCAGCATGGTCAAGAGGGCAAGCGTGGGGGATTTATGGAACTGCATTAAGTTATATGTATACGAAGAATAAAGATTATATAGATAAATTTTATAATATTACAGATTTTTTCATAAAAAATTTACCTAAAGATTTAGTACCTTATTGGGATTTTAATTTCAATGATGGAAGCGATGAACCAAAAGATAGTTCAGCGGCAGCAATTGCAGTTTGTGGTATGCTAGAGATGGCAAAATATCTTGATGAAGAAAAAGCAAATTACTATAAGGACGTAGCATTAAAGATTCTTAAGTCCCTTATTGATAATTATGCGGTTAGTAATCCTAACATATCTAATGGTCAATTATTACATGGGGTTTATGCAAGAAAATCACCTTATAATCCATGCAAAAATAGAAATGTCAATGAGTGTAATACTTGGGGAGATTATTATTATTTAGAAGCTCTTATTCGATTAAGTAAAGATTGGGAATTATATTGGTAAAATATAGTATTTAAGATAATACCAAGACTGTTTACATAGTCTTGGTATTATTTTAAATAATTTTATGCATTTAATGCACTGTTCAAAGCATGAATAATTGTTTCTTCATTAAAATCTTTAATATGTTTTTCATATATTTTTCCTTCTTTAGTAATAACAGCAGCAGGGAATTCTTTTATACCTAATCTATCAGATATTCCTGTTGATTTATATACATCTACTCTATTAACAGTTATTTTATCACCAAAGAAATTCTCTATTTTTTCTACTTCTGTCAAGAACTCTCTTGAATCAGCATTAATGGCATTATATATATAAGTTAGACCAGGTTTTTCTTTTTGCATGATAACAGTATTGAATGTTTCGTTCTCTGCTATGTATTTCTCTGCGGCAAAACCAGCTATGGCTCCGTCACCAACAGCAGTTGCTACTTGTTTTAACCATTTTTCTCTAACATCTCCACAAGCGAAAACACCTTCAATATTTGTCTGCATCTTATCGTTTGTAAGAATATACCCTTGGTTAGTAAGATTTATCTGATCTCCGAAAATCTCAGTATTAGGTATATAGCCAATAAATTCAAAGCAAGTATCACATTTTACGGGTATTTTTTCACCTGTCTTAAGATTTTTTAGTACTACAGTATCAAGATGTTCGTCACCTTCAAAAGAATCTGTAATAGTATTCCAGATAAATTCTATTTTAGGATTTTTAAGAGCTGCTTCTTTAGCTATTTCATTACAGTCCATGATTCCTTTATCATGCATAACTGATACGATAACTTTATTAGCAAATTTAGTTAAGAACATTCCTTCTTCAATAGCAGCGTCACCACTACCGATAACAACTACATCTTTACCAGTATTAGCAGCGGCATCACATGTTGCACAGAATGAGATTCCTTTATCAAATAGATAGTTTTCTTCATTCTTTGCTTTTGTTACTCTTGGGCGTCCACCTGTTGCAAGGACAACTGATTTTGCTATGAATTTATTTCTAAATGTTTCAACTATTTTTTCTTCACCTTCAAGATTTACACTTTTAACATCTGTCAACTTGAATTTTACACCCATCTTTTTAGCTTGTTTTTTCATTTGATTAGTGATTTCCTCACCCTTAGGGCTATTTGGAAATCCTGGGTAATTCTCTATCTCATTGGTATAAGTAGCGAGTCCTCCTACCAAAGCTTTTTCTATAAGAAGAGTACTTAGTCTAGCTCTAGCTGAGTAAATCGCAGCAGTAAGACCAGCTGCTCCACCGCCAATAACAACTACATCATAATTTTCAATACGTTTTTCTCTTGGCATGACCAATCCTCCATTTGATTTTAGTAATTATTAATAAGGAAACAAACGTTGAAACATAAGTTCAAGTAACTGAATAGAAAAAATCTAAAAACCACAGATTTTTCCTATTCAGAACATGAACTAAAATGTTTAAGCCGTTTGTTACATAAAGAATTTCACAAGTAATTTACTGCCGACGATGGCGCCGAAGAACATGGCTACCCCGAATACCCAGCCTGAGAGTGATAGTGAGGCTATACCGCTGAATAATGCACCTATGTTACATCCGTATGCAATTCTAGCACCGTATCCCATGAGTAAGCCACCTAAAACAGCAGCGAATACTTGTTTTTTTGATTTAATTTTTTTAAATTTGAATTGTGATGCGAGTAGTGTTGCGAGTAAAGCACCAAATATGATACCAAGATTTCTCATAGTACCAGGATCATTCAAGAATCCATTATTAAGTGTAGCCTGTGCTCCATCACTACTAAAGTAGTACCATTTATCTACGCTGCCACCAACAGCTTCATATATCCAAGCACCCCAATTAGCGAATACTCCAGATACACCCCAAGGGTTACCAGTTGTAGCTAAGGTTACGATTTGGAATAATGAAAGAAGGATAGCGCCTGTTATATAAGGCCATGCATCTTTTAACCACTTTTTATAGAATTCATTTTTACTTACTTTGTTAAAATATTCTTTAAACGAACTCAAAATGACACCTCCGTATAAGGCATTAATTTTATTTAATGATTAGTGAGTTTTTTCAATGACTACTTCCCACTCCCCGTCGTCTACTTCTTCAACTTCAACATTGTGTCCATCTTTACGTGCCCATTCTGGAACATTTTTCATAGCACAACTATGGTCGATTTGAACAACGAGAATATCACCAACAGCTAATTCTTTCAATTTATTTTGAGCCTTTACTAAAGGCACCGGACAAGCTTCTCCTAAACAATCTATTACAACTTCATTCATAATAATATCCTCCTATTTTTTTAATTATTTGTTTTTGCTTTTTCATATTTGACTGCTGCTATATATAGCAACAAAATGATTAATAATTGGATGATTACAGCACCTAGCCAGCCAAATACATCAGGTAAAAAGATTGCTTTACCTTTGCTTATGACATTAAGTTTCCACCATCCAAAATCATGTGCGCCCCATAATGAGCCGATAACAAAAAATACTAATGATAGCAATTGCATAGAAAATCCTTCACCTACACGCATTAATGTACCAGAAGCACAACCACCTGCAATAACCATACCAATACCAAATAGAAATGCTCCAATAACAGTAGCAAAACTAATTGGTACAACATAACCCATTCCTGGAATTGGAAGACCATTTTTGAAATAACCATATTTGATTGCTGTAAAGCCTATAGTTGTAACAGCGAAAGCTATTAGAACTGCACGTGTAAGAGATGTACTACCTGTTAAATATGGGTCACGCATAGAGGCTGTGAAGCAGAATCTTGCCTTCTGCAAGATAAAACCAAATAGTATTCCAGTCATCCAGAATAACAATGTATTATTAGTTTTAAGTCCTAATAAAACACCAATAACAGCAATAATAATTAAAACAAGAATACCGATAGGTATCTGATTCTTCTTAGGTTTTCTTCTTCTTGTTCCTGCACGAGAAGAACTTCTCCTAATTGTAGAAGTTGTTCCATTTTCACTCATGGTAAACACTCCTTAATGATTATTGTATAATTTCATTGAAGTGACATAACAAACTTGACACTTATTAGATTTAATAAGATTGTTGAGTTTTTAACAATTTCCCTATTCCTATGATATCATAGATTTAGTAACATCTAATATGCACTTTGCTAATACTGTATTAATTATTTTTATGGCATAATATTTAATAAATATTTCTATATATGTTAAAATTAAGCATAAACTATATAGTGGAACCATAATGTATTTATAACATTTAAAATTTTATTGCAATTTTCTCTAGTTTGTTTTATAGTTATGCATATAGAAGATAGTTAATTTGATAACAAAGTTTGGAGGGATAATATGCATTTAGAATCCTTAAAGTATTTTAGAGAAGTAGCATCTGAAAAAAGTATTTCAAAGGTTGCAAAGAAATCACATATTTCTCAATCAGCTCTTAGCCAGCTTATTCATAAGCTTGAAGGAGACATTGGATATAAGCTGTTAAACAGAAGTAACAAGGGTGTTGAACTTACTGAGATGGGAGAAATTGTACTAAAATACTCTAATAATATAATCAGAAACTATGAGACTATGGTGGAAGAACTAGAAACCACCATAAAACAATATAACAAAGTAAGAATTAATGGTACTTGGGCGTTGGTTACATATTCTTTACCGTGTGTTATATATAAGATAAAGAAAAAATATCCAAACCATCAATACGAACTTATTGCCAGTACGAAAGAAGATACAATTACAGATGTTCAAAATGACATTTGCGATTTTGGCATAGTTAATGGTAATATTAGTAAAGAGCATGATTTGTTTACTTATGCAATTGGTAAAGAGAAAATTGTTCTGATTGCTCCAGGTAAATACAATATTCCTGACAAAATCAAACTTGAGAATTTAACTAAATATGACATGATAATGTGTAATAGTAATAATCGTATCAGTTATAATCTGAAAATAGAATTAAAAAATATAGACAAAGATCTGGACGACTTAAACATTATATTTAATGTGGCTACGGATGGTGCTGTCAAATTAGCAGTAAGTAATGGTTACGGGCTTGCTTTTGTACCTTATGAATCCATAAAACATGAGCTGTATGAAAAAACAGTAAAAGTTATTGAAATAGAAGAAGTAAGTCTAGATGATGAAATATATCTTATTAGTAAAAAATTCAATAAGCTTACTAAGGCTCAAAGAGAATCCATCGAATATTTTATGGAGATAGGTCAAAAGAGTTTCTGTTAATCTTTAGTTACAGTTATTTCCCATACACCATTAAAGATTTCTTTACATGAAATGGTACATGTTAATTTATTAAAATATTCTTTTATTGATTCTACGACACAACTATGGTCTGTAACTAACATAAAAGACTCCCCGAAATTTAAGCTTTTGAATTCTTTTTTAGCTTTTAGTAATGGTATTGGACAGAAATCCCCAAAACAATCAATTTTATTCATTGCATAACTCCTTTGCTAGTGATTTTCAAGTTGATATGTTAATAATTATATCATAATTGTGGATAAACTAATATACAAGGGACTGTTATGCCAAAAAATAACAAAGAATATAAATAGGTTTTATATGAGTAATAGCAACTAGAGGTGGTTACATTTGAAGATACCTTTTAATAAACCTTATCATTCAGATAAGGCAATGGATTATATAAAAAAAGTAATAGACAGTGGAAATATTGGCGGAGATGGTTATTTTACTAGTAAATGTAAAAAACTATTAGAAACAAGGTTAGGCGTAAAAATATTATTAACCACTTCTTGTACCCATTCTCTTGAATTGGCAATGAAATTGATTAATATAGAGAAAGATCAAGAAGTTATAATGCCATCTTATACTTTTCCATCTACAGCTAACAGTGTACTATTTAATGGAGGAAAAGTTGTTTTTACAGAAGTCAATCATGATGATTTATGTATAGATGCTTCTAAAATTGAAGAAAAGATAACCCATAGAACAAAAGCTATAATTGTGGTCCATTATGGAGGCAACCCATGTGATATGGATAGAATAATGGGTATTGCTCAGAAATATGGACTCTATGTTATAGAAGATGCTGCTCAAGGATTATACAGCACTTATAAAGGTAGACAACTTGGGACAATAGGACATTTTGGATGCTATAGTTTTCATGAAACCAAAAATGTATCAGCTGGCGAAGGTGGAGCTATTACTATTAACAGTGATAATAAGAAACTTATTAGAAGAGCTGAATATATAAGACAAAAAGGGACTAATCGAATAGATTTTAATAATAAGAACGTAGAACTCTATCAATGGGTAGATATTGGTTCCAGTTATTGTCCATCAGAGTTATTGATGGCATATCTTTACTCACAATTAGAAAATATTGATGATATCCATAGTAAAAGACTTAAGATATTCAATAGGTACTTAGAAATATTAGATAATATAGAATCAGATAAAATTCAATATTATGCCAAAGGAAATAAGTCAGAAGATTTTAATGCTCACATATTCTATATTATATTCAAAAAAGAAGCATATGCAGATGGATTTATTGATATTTTAAAAGCTAATGATATTTCAGCATATAGACATTTTGTTCCACTACACCTAAGTAAAATGGGACTATCTCTAGGATATGAAGAAAACGATTTTTGTTATGAAAGAGATTTGTACAAGAAGTTAATAAGGTTGCCAATATATCCTGATATGACCGAAAAACAATTAGTAAAGATGGAACGAATAATAAAAAAGGCAGTTAATAATATATAGCCATTATTAAATAATAATGAACTAAACAATAATGATTAAGAGAGGAATAACTATGATTTCTATAATAATTCCTGTATATAATAGTGAAAAAACAATATCATTAGTTTGTGAAAAAATTATCAAAACAATGGTAGATAATAATATGGAATATGAAATCATTTTAGTAGATGATTATAGCATAGATAGCAGTTACAAAATAATGAAAGATATGTATAAGAAGTACAATCATATAACATGTATAAAATTAAAACAAAATTTTGGACAGCAAAACGCTTTGTTATGCGGACTAAGATATGGACACGGAGAATATTATGTCACAATAGATGATGATCTGCAAAATAAGCCTAAGGACATTATTATTCTTTTTAATGAATTGAAACAAGGCTATGATGTAGTATATGGTATATCAGATAGTACAGTTTACAAGGATTATAGAGGAATTGGCACAATGTTGAAAGAATTCATGTTCAGTACAATTCTTCATAAGCCAAAAAAAATCAAACTAACTTCTTTTCGTATAATGAAAAAAAATATTGTCCAAATGATTATAAGAGAAAAATTATCCTATGTTTATTTGTCAGCATCAATACTGAAATATACTAAAAATATAGGTAATGTACATGTCCCCTACTATAATAGAATTTATGGTAAATCCAACTATAACTTCAGAAAACTATATAAGTTATTCATTAATATTTTAATATATTATAGCAACATTCATTTATTTAACAAAAGGAAAAAAAATACTCCTCAATATGTTATTGAAGAAGTTTTACAGGCTCACTAGATAGTTACAGACGAAAGATGAAAGGATATGAACTATGAAGTTAATGATACTAGGTGCATCAGGTGCTCAGCTGAATGCAATAAAAAGAGCAAAAGAATTGGGATACAAAGTAGTAGCAACTGATTACTACACTAATTCACCAGGAAAACTAATTGCAGATGAATGTGGATTAGCAAGTACTTTTGATTACGAAGAAACTCTAAAAGTTGCTTTAGAAACGGGGATTGATGGTATCATGACTACAGGAACTGATCAGCCAGTTTATACTGTCAATAAAGTAGCTGATAAACTTAGTTTACCAAGATTTTTATCTGTGAATACCTCCTATGCAGTAACCAATAAACGTGTAATGAAAGAAAAATTCATAGAATCAGGTATACCTACTCCAGATTATAGAATCATAAAAAAAGATTTTGCTGATAATCAGTTAGAAGGACTGAAATTTCCAGTTGTAGTAAAACCTTTTGATTCTCAAGGTCAGAGAGGTATTTTTAAGTTAAATACAATAGAAGATGTTAGACTTCGCTTTGATGATGTCATTAAACATTCCAGAGAAGATTCTATATTAGTGGAGAGTTATTATAAAAATGACGAAATAACTATTAGCGGCTGGGTTAGAAATAAAAAAGCAAAAGTATTGACAATTACTGACCGTGTAACTTTTGATAACGATAAATATATAGGCATATGTTCATCTCATGAATTTCCATCAAAACACTATAAACAGTATAAAGAGGAATTTATCACATTAACTGATAAAATAGTAGATGCATTTAACATTGGACAAGGACCAATATACTTTCAACTATTTGTCGGTGATGAAGGAATAAAAGTCAACGAAATAGCTTGTAGAATCGGCGGTGCATATGAAGATGAATTCATACCCCTTATAACTGGTGTAGATATCCTGAAAATGGTTATAGATTCTTCTATGGGACAAGATATTGATTACCACCCTCTTGATAACTATAATATTGAAAATAACAAAAACCACCTAACAGTACAATTATTCTTCGCAAACTCTGGCACAGTACAATCCATAACCAGTCGAGATGAAATAATCAAACTAGAAGGTGTTTATAATATGAACTATAACTACAAAGAAAAAGATTTCATAAAACCAATAGAAAATGCATCAGTACGAGCAGGATACGTAATAGTAACAGGCAATACCAATCAAGATATCCAGAAAAAAGTTGACAACTTATATAAAAAAATGTTGATACTTAACAGGCAAGGGAATAATCTAATTATAAACCGAGATTATTATGAGCGGTATACTGATTAATATTGATTTTTCATCTATAATATAAAATCTGAAGTAGCCAATCGTTATGCTACTAAGAAGAAAAAGCAAAAGCCAAGTCCGAACAAAACTCTTTTTCTTACTTACTTGCAGTATATATTAAATAAAAACTGATAATAAATACTTAGTATAGAAAGGATGACATACTAATGAAAATAAAATCAACATTAATACTAACAATCTCAGTTATTATGTTATTAATGACAGCATGTGGAAAAAAACATGACAATACTGTCAAGATCGCTCAGCAATATGGCCTAGCTTATGCCCCTATCCAAATAATGAAGGAAAAAGGATTCCTAGAACAAGCCCTACCTGACAATAAGATTGAATGGGTTAAACTTTCTAATACAGCAGCTATTCGTGAAGCTGTTCTTGCAGATAATCTTGATGTAGGATTTATGGGAATACCACCTTTTCTTATAGCCATTGATAACGGTATGAAGTGGAAAATGATGACAGGTCTTTCTAGCTGTCCAGTTGGTCTAGTTTCAAATGATAATAAAATTAAGACTCTTAAGGATTTTACCCCAAAAGATAAAATAGCTCTACCCCAACCAGGAAGTATACAGCATATCTTACTTGCCATGGCATGTGAAAGAGAACTTGGCAAGGCTGATGCTCTTGACAATCAATTGGTTTCCATGAAACACCCAGATGGATTCCAAGCATTGACTGCAAAACAAGATATAAAAGCACATTTTACTTCTCCACCCTATTTATTTGAAGAATTAGCCAATGAAGATAATCATATAGTTATAACTGGTGAAGAAGCTATAAAAAGTGAATTTACTTTTGTCGCAGGTGCTTGTACTGAAGATTTTTATACTAATAACAAAAAAGAATACTCCGTGCTCATAGAAGCTATTAATAAATCTATAGAATTCATGATTAATAATGAAGATGAAACTTTTCACATACTGTCTAATTTATATGAGATGGATAAAGAGAAGTTGAAAGGTTATCTTAATTACGAAGGTATGAAATATGCTACAGACATTCAAGGTGTAGAAAAATTCGTGGATTTCATGGTAAGGAATAACTATCTTAATAAATCATACAAAAGTGAAGAGGTCATATGGGAATGAAAAAATTATATATACATCGATTTCTATGGATAGGTTTTTTTATAATCATATGGGAAGTTACATATTATTCTAACGTATATGCTAGACAGATTTTTCCTTCAATCGAGCAAATTATCAAATCTCTAGGTATTAGCATTACTAAAGGTGATTTGTTGATGCAGATAGGATTTTCTTTTATAATTATTCTAAAAGGATTGTTGATAGGTGTTATTCTATCTGTATTATTAAGCTTTTTTGATTACTTCTTCAAGAATTTTAGTAGTTTACTAGATACAGTAATTGGTATACTCCACCCTCTTCCAGGTATAGCGTTACTTCCATTAGTCATCATTTGGTTTGGTGTTGGAGAAAAAGCGATCCTCGTAGTTATAGTGCATTCGGTTATATGGCCTATGACTATCAACATGAAAACAGGTTTTAGATCTGTAGACAATGAATATATAGAAATCTCTAAGAATCTTGGTATGAATATATGGCAGATTTTTTATTATGTTCTAATACCTCTTAGCCTCCTTCATATAGTATCTGGGTTAAAGATTGGCTGGTCTCGAGCATGGAGAGCACTAATAAGTTCTGAAATGGTATTTGGAGCAATCGGACCCTTTGGTGGTCTAGGCTGGTTTATCTTCGAAAAACGAGTATATATGGATACTCCAGGGATGTATGCTGGTTTAGTTGTTATAATTATCATTGGCATGATTATGGAAGATTTCATCTTTGGCAGACTGGAAAAAAAATGTGAAGAATTACTATCATAATATATTATTTATCTTATAGACCTTCACTTTCCAATCATATTCCATCATGTATCTAGGTATCCTTATACCATATAGAGGGTTACTGAACTCATGAATAAGGGTACAATTTTTTTCTATATACTTATTCATTTCATCGTAATAATGATCGTTTCCATAGAGAACATTCCATCTAGGATTTCTGTGAATGTAATCTAATTCTTCTGTATAGACGATATACTCAATATTATTGGTTACGATATAATCCCTGAAAGATATATTATTTTCTTCTAGAAATGTGAGATTCCTATAATCCAGTAATTTATCATTATCAAAATAAAACTCCATATTCAGATTTCCTAGAGTTTTTGCATCTGAAGGAATAACACTCAATTCATTTATATATGCATCATAATTGTAGGGCGTATATAATCTTACCTCTTCAAAAGTATAATACGAAGATAAAATAATTGATATTACCATAAAACATATTATTAACTCTTTTCTATAATCAACAATCTTACATATTAAGACAAGGGTAAGCAAATAGAAGAATGGAAAAATAAATATAATATTTGTTTGATTATATCTACCAATAATGATAAAACCAATATTGATACCTATAATAAAAGTCAATAATCTAATAATAGTTAGACCAGAAAATGATTTTTTTTTGCCCAATAAATATAGAATTGATACAATTGTTATAATAGCAAAAATGATAAGATAAGCTTGTATAGGTGGTGTGTAATAAGTACCGCTTATACCTAAATATAACTTTTTGTAATAATATGGAATTGTTAATATTTTATCAAGAAAGCTAGAGCTTACCCCTAGAGTCTCACCGAAATTAGTATAATGAGTAATGAAATCAGCATCACCAATAAAACTTAGAATGACAAATATTAATGCAGTAAGCCCAGTAGTCATAATTAATGTTATTAGATGATTGAATTTTTTAATTTTATGAAATACGTCAATTATATATAATAATCCAAAAACAACAGCTATAACAAAGCTATTTGGATGAATCCCTATAGATAAGCCGATAATAAGTCCAAGTAGAATGTGTGGATTTATTTTTTTATTGCCAAGTGGTGATAAGTAATGAAAAAATCCAAGCATAAAGAAAAACAGGATAATAATCTCTTGTCTTGCTAAGTGAGAAGCATATATGAATTGTATATTTACACTAAATAATATAGTCAGCAATACTGAGTATATACCATTTTTAAATATTTTGGTGCATATACCATAAAAAAGAATTAACGTGAATATACTAAAAATAAGAGAAACCAATCTGACTGCAAAGACGTTATAGCCAAAAACAAGTATAAAAGGCATTTGAATTAGATGGAAGATTACTTTTATACTATGAGGAAATCTTGGATAAATATTAAAAAATGTTTCAGTACAATAGATTGATTTGTTTTCCATCATATTCCTTGTCAAGCTGCTTAACCACGGTTCATCAGAATGAACGAAGGGAAAAATTTCTAGACAATTAAGACTAATAATGAAGTATAATATTAGATAGACAACAATTATATAAAAAAATTTTTTAGAATTTATCATATCAATCAATCCTTGTAAATTAAAAATTTAGTAGTTTGCCTTATAATTAACATAGTTACTATATTATATCACAATATATACTACCCTATCCAACTATCAAATACTATATCAGCAAAACTTATAACAATCTTAAAAATTAATAGTGTATAATTGTATCTATAAGAAAAAGAGTTGAGTTTAATAATTCCCTAGTTTGTATATTATTTAACAATGTTCGCTAATATAATCAGAAAGTATTTCTAGCAGTTCTAGTTAGAAATATATAGGAGGAGTTAGTCATGAAGTATAGAACTAACCATAAGAGAGGTATTTTACTTCCTCTATTGATTGTGTTTGTTTTGTCCATTACTTCCTGTAATAATACTAGTTATAAAGGAAGTAATAATGTAGTAGAACCAACTGAAGTTAAAGAAGTAATGAATAATAGTGATGTAATTATCATTGATGCAAGATCAGAAGAAGATTATGCAAAAGGACATCTTGAAGGAGCTATTTGTCTTAATCCAAGCAGCCTTACCATATCTGAACCAATTAAAGGTATGTTAGCTCCAAAAGAACAGGTTGAGAAGGTATTAAGTGAAAAAGGAATTTCTAATGATAGTACTTTGTATATCTACGATAATAGCGGCGGGGTATATTCAGGTCGTGTATGGTGGGCACTAAAAGTCTATGGACATGATAATGTAAAAGTTATCAATAATGGTCAAAGAGGTTTAGAAAAAGCTAAACTTCCTATGTCTTTAGAAGTACCGGAATTAGCACCAACTGAATATGTTGCCAAAGAAGCTAACAGCGATATGATAGCTACTATGGATTATGTTAAGACTGTTGCAGAAAATGAAGATAGTAAAGAAAAAATTATAGATGTAAGAAGCAAAGCAGAATATGAAGAAGGGGCTATTCCAAACGCTATATTATATCCCCATACAAAAAATTTGTATACAGATGGAACATTCAAGTCAGCTAGAGATACATTTTTGTTCTATAAGGATTTGGGTCTTGATAAAGATGATATAATCATTCTTTATTGTAAATCATCTTTCCGTGCAGCTCAAACAGCACTATTACTTGATGAAGCAGGTTTTGAAAATGTAAAAGTGTATGATGGTGCATGGTTAGAATGGTCTGCTGGTGATATGCCAACGGAGAAAGAAGAAAAAACAGTACCTGATTCCGGGGATGCTTCATAATTATTATGATTTTATTTAAATGGAGGGAACATAATGAAAAAACTTAATAAGTTAGTAGCTTTACTTTTAATGGTAGTCATGGTATTAAGTGTTGCAGGTTGTGGTTCTAAGAAAGATGATACTGCAGGAACAATGGATTTAAGTAAAGGTACAGAAAGCAATACAGATACAACTAAAGATGACGACACAAAAAAAGATGACGTTGAAGAAGCATATAATCTAGAAGAAGGCATTAATGCTTATTATGCTAATATGCCAAAACATATTTACAAGATAAATCAAAAAGAATTTATTGAAAAAGTAAGAGCTAATGAAGATATGGTAATTGTTGACATCCGTTCAGAAGCAGATTATAAGAAAGGTCATGTAAAAGGAGCATATAATGCACCTTGGGGACCAGCAATAGCAGAAAATATTACTAAGATATCTCAGGACAAAGACGTCTATATCTACTGCTATTCAGGACAGACAGCAGGTCAAGCTGTTATGACATTGAACTTAGCTGGTATTAATGCAAGAAGCGTTAACTTAGGATTTAACTTCGGTATTTCAAAAGTTGAAGGATACGAAGACGTTATAGAAGAAACGGTCAACGAATTCGGTTCAGAAACATATGACGTACCAGAGGAAATTAAAGCAGCCTTGACAGCTTACTATAATGGTTTAGCGGATGTAAAAGAAACTAAGTTCAAGAATTACAAAGTATCTGAAAAGAACTTAAAAGCTATGATTGATGATAAAGAAGACTTTTATCTATTATCAATTAGGAGTGCAAAGGACTTTGAAGAAGGACATATAGCCTTAGCTAATAATATACCTTGGGGAGCAGGAATGGAAAAACAGTTTGGTACTCTTCCAAAGGATAAGCCAGTGGTTGTTTACTGCTACACAGGTCAAACAGCAGGTCAAACGGTAGCCGCACTTAGATTATTAGGTTATAATGCTGTATCACTTAATGGTGGAATGGGCATGGAAATAAATTCTCCACTTGGATGGATTAATAATGATTTTGAAGTTGTAAAATAATAAATAAGTTTAATAAAAACTGTCAGTGAGAAATTGCTGGCAGTTTTTTTGAAATTAAATAAGATGTATATAATAGCACAAATATGGATAACTTTATAATGAGATATATTTATCTATTAAGGCTAAAAAGTTATTAAAAAGTAAAAATAAAGGAAGGAATAAGCATGAAAACTATTATTGGAATTAAAGTAAGCAATCGCCTAGAAGAAGTTGACAGGATGCAGGATGTCCTTACAAAACAAGGCAGTATTATCAATACAAGATTAGGATTACATCAAGGTAACACATCCCAAGAAGGCATTATCCTATTAGAGTTAACTGAGGAAACTGAAAGTAAGTGTAACGAATTAGAGGGCTCATTAAAATCAATCGAAGGTATTGAAGTTAGCAAAATGACCTTTTCTTAAAAAATATTATTAAAGAAGAAATAATTAGACAAAAGGTGCAAAAATAATTTTTGTATCTTTTTTAATTTTATGAAAATAAATAGAATTTCCTTGACATTACTTGGATATCCAAGTATAATGTGTATAAACTTGGACATCCAAGTAATATTATTTGCGACATAACTTAGCATTTTTCTTGAAAGGAAGCGATATATTGAAGGCTGATAATACATTATATTTAATTGGAAAGGTTAGAGTCTTGATTAATCAATTCATTATCTCAGAATTAAAGAAGAAAGGGATTAACGGAATTGTACCTTCTCATGGTAATATAATCCTATCACTTTTAGAAAATAATAGTTTAACTATGAGTGAACTAGCAGATAAGATTGGAAAAGATCCATCTACAATAACAACATTAGTTAAGAAATTAAATGATTTTGGATATACTCAAATGATAAAAGATGAGGAAGACAAGAGAGTTAACAGAGTATCATTGACATCTAAGGGAAAAGAATTAGAGGAAGCATTTATTATTATATCTGAACAAATACATAATAAGCAATATAATAATATTAGTGACGATGAAAAAGAAATTTTTAGACAGGTACTAAAAAAGATGATAGACAATTTTAGTTAAACTAGAAGGAGGTTTATTCTATGAAAAGATTACTTATAATACTATGCTTAGTATTATTTAGTGGATTAATATTATCAGGTTGTAGATCTAAATCGAATAAGGACAATACATTAACTATAGGAATGGAACTGGCATATCCACCTTTTGAAACAAAAGATGAAGAAGGCAATCCGACAGGTGTAAGTGTAGACCTTGCAAAAGCATTAGGAGAATACTTAGACAGACCTGTGACAATTGAAAATATCAACTGGGATGGACTAATACCATCATTACAGACGGGAAAAGTAGATGCAGTAATATCCTCAATGACTATAACTGAAAAACGTGGAGAGGTAATAGATTTTTCAGATCCTTATGCATATTCCTATCTAGGTTTATTAGTAAATAAGAACTCAAATATAAATAATATCCAGGACCTAAATCAAGAGGGTAAAACAATTGATGTGAAGAAAGGCACAACAGGCTATCTGTATGCAACAGAGAATCTTACAAAAGCTAAGATAAATGGACTTTCATCAGAAAATGCATGTGTAATTGAAGTAACACAAGAAAAAGCGGATGCTTTCATATATGACCAACTCACCATATATCGTCAAAGTAAACTAAATGAAGAAACAACTGAAGCAATATTGATACCATTTCAAGATAGTGAAAGTTGGGGAATTGGGATAAAGAAAGGCAATACGGAATTACTTAATAAGATAAATGACTTTATAAAAGAATTTAAAGAAAAAGAAGGATTCAATAAGATTACCGAAAAATATTTGAAAGAGGAAAAGGAAACATTCGATGAACTTGGTTTTCCTTGGTTCTTTGATTAAGGTGAAAATATGAGACAAACAGATGATAAAAAAATAACAGTTCTAAATAAAGTCATTAGTGCTGCATTAGTCATAGTAATTATAATATTTTTTATGTGGGTGTCCATAAAAGCCATTGACCTGAAACTTGATTTTACAACTTTATTAGAATATAAGCAAAGACTATGGCATGGGTTTTATATGACTATCATAATATCTATAGGAAGCTTATTACTTAGCTTGCTAATAGGCTCTATTACTGCCATAGGGCAGAATTCTAAGATATTGACAATTAGCTATTTATGCAAAATATATATACAGATTATTAGAGGAACCCCATTACTTGTGCAAATATATTTTTTCTATTATATAATCGGTACTGCATGGGGTGTTGATAACAGATATGTAGCAGGAATAATCATCTTGTCAATATTTGAAGGAGCTTATATTTCAGAGATTATTAGAGGTGGTCTAGAAAGTATAGACAGTCAGCAATATGAGATATCAAAAGCTATTGGACTTACACCAAGAAAAACATTTCGATTTGTGACTTTTCCTATACTGATGTCACGAATATTACCAGCATTGACAGGGCAGTTTGCTTCTATTATAAAAGATTCATCCCTATTATCTGTAATAGCATTAATTGAACTGACACAAACCATACAAGAAATATCAGCAGTCAATTTTAGGATGTTTGAGAATTATATATTTGTAGGAGCGTTATATTTTATACTTACATTTGCAGTGTCCATGTTATCTAGATTGTTTGAGAGGAGGTACAAACATGAATATAGAGCTAAAAAATATCTGTAAAAATTATGGCGATAATATTGTGTTACAAGATATTAACTATGAAGATAATATTAATTCTATTGCAATCATTGGTCCATCTGGCGGAGGAAAATCAACTCTACTCCGTATAATTGGAGGACTACTTACTCCAAGTTCTGGTGAAATGTACATTGATGATAATAAGATAAATTTTGATGAGAAGTCACTTGTGATGTTACGTAGAAACATTGGTTTTGTATTCCAGTCCAAAGGATTATTTGAGCATTTGACAGCTATGGAGAATGTAATGCTTCCTCTAATACATACTTTTGGTATAAACAAATCTGATGCCGTCCAAACAGCTAGTAAACTATTTGATAGATTTGGATTATCAAGAGAAAAGGATAAATATCCGTCACAACTCTCGGGTGGACAGCAGCAAAGGATATCTATAGCTAGAGCGGTAGCTATTAAACCAAAACTACTATTATTGGATGAGCCTACATCTGCCCTAGATCCTGAATATACTGGGGAGGTTCTAGACATGCTTAATGAATTCCAAAATGACGGATTAGATTTAATAATAGTTACGCATGAAATGGGATTTGCCAAGAATTCATGTGATAAAATCATATTTTTAGCAGAGAATACGATTTTAGAAAGTGGTAAAAGTACCAAGCTATTTAGGGAGCCGAAGACTAAGCAGTTAATAAGTTTTTTGGATAAGATTTTAGAATGGAAAGTTTAATTATAATTAAAGTATCACAATTTTTTAGATGAATTCTTAGCAAGTAAGCTTTCTGACAGTCCAGTAGAGCTGTCAGATTAACTGCTGGGTTCGGCGTCCTGCCTCACTACTTCACATATACCTAAATTGGCATGACTATTGGCTATTTTATAGTTTGTTGGATAAAAATGGGGAAACTCGAATTAATATAACATTGACATATCATGATTTATGTTTTAAACTAGAAAAAAAATGAATAATTGGAGTAGGTGGCAATTTTTATTGCATAATAGGGAATCAGGTGTAAAACCTGAACGGTCTCGCCGCTGTAATGTGTAAACTAAGTCAGAAAACCTGCCTGTCTCTAAAACACTTTCACTTATACTAAGTGAAAACTCTGCGAGTGACGGAGGGTGTGGAATACTTGATATAATCTTGTGATTAGATATTTGCTGTATTAGGTAGGCAGGAATTTAATTATAGCAGATTGGGAATATAGACTTATATTGATGATTTTCATGCTTTTTAACTTGCAGAAGTTAAGGGGCATTTTTTATTGCAGTAAATTAATATGTGTATTCACACTGCAGTTTAAAGTATTCCAATTATATATTAAAACAAAAAAAATTGATCTTGTATGGAGGAAAAAGGATGAATAAAAAATTAGCTATCATATTTACTTTAATAGGATGTATGATCATTTTAAGTTTTACAGGGTGTAGTAATGATAAGAAAACAGAAAAGAAAGAAGTTAGTGTAGAGTCAAAAGGAATAAAAAAAGATAATTCTCAAGAAAAAGATTCTTCCAAAATGGATAAAGAAAAAGATAAGATGCCAAAAGAAATGGATAAAAAAATGCCAGAAGGTATGGATAAGAAGATGCCAAAAGGTATGGGTGAAGGTAAAATGCCATCTATGGGTGGTGCTGTAGTTACTATATCAGAAGGCGAAGGCTATCCAGTTACTATTACTGATATGTACGGTAATGAAGTAACTCTTGAAAAAAAACCAGAAAAAATAGCAGCAATATCAGGTACTTTTCTAGGAGTATTATATGATTTAGGAGGTAAATCAATATGTACATCTGAAATTGGTAATAGTGCTCCTGTAGATCCAAAGGATATAGAGGGATTACCAGTAGTGGGTAAAGTCTATAATCCTGATATAGAAAAAATAGTTTCATTACAACCAGAATTGGTCATAGCCCAATTTGGTTTACATAATGGAGTTGTTCCAGTTCTTGAACAAAGCAAAATAAAAACTTTGGCTTTACATATGAGAACATATGAAGATGTTATAGACAATATTAGAGCAATAGGACGTATCATTGATGAATCAATCAAGGCAGAAGAAGTTATCGCTAGCATGGAAAAGGAAAAGAAAGTACTAGTTGACAAATTACCAGAGGAATCTAAAAAAGTAGTTATACTATATGCTACATCAAAAGATGTTTCAGTAAAATTACCAAAGAGTATAGCAGGAAATGTAGCAGACATATTAAAACTTGATAATATAGCAGCAGGTTGTGCACCAGAAGGAATGGGTGGAGAAACTACACCTTTCAGTATGGAATATATCATTGAAAAAGACCCAGATGTAATCTTAGTAACAAGCATGTTAAGTTCTGATGAAGATGCAAAAAAAGTTATTAGTGAAAAATTAGGAAAAGACCCAGTATGGAAAGAACTAAGAGCTGTAAAAGAAGGGAATATAGTTTATCTACCACAAAAATACTTCTTATACAATGCAGGTTGTAATTTTGTTGATGCCATTGAGTATATGGCAAAAGGTGTATATCCTGAAGTATTTGGTGGATTAGATGAATAAAACCATTTCAAAAGACAATAATAAAATAGCATTTATTATAGCATTTGGAATTTTATTGATAATAGCATTCTTATTAAGCAATGCTAAGGGAAGTATGAATGTTTCTATGAGAAGAATATTAGAAGTAATTATTAATAATGATGGTTCAGCTGAAAGATTAGTAATATGGAATATCAGATTACCTAGAACTATAGTAGCAGGATTAGTTGGAGTTAATCTAGCTTTGTCTGGGTGTATTTTACAAGGGGTTATGCGAAACCCCTTGGCTGATCCAGGTATTATTGGTATATCATCAGGAGCTGGACTTGCAGGGATAATCATATTGATACTATTTCCAAAATACCAGATTTTAGTTCCGCCATTTGCATTTGTAGGTGCAATGGGGGCAGCGATAATGATATATGTATTATCTTGGAAAGGTGGTATACAACCTATAAGAGTCATATTAGCAGGTGTTGCTGTCTCAACATTACTTGGTGCAGG
The DNA here is from genome assembly GCF_025211055.1 of Vallitalea sp. Classification (GTDB taxonomy): domain Bacteria; phylum Bacillota; class Clostridia; order Lachnospirales; family Vallitaleaceae; genus Vallitalea. The sequence goes on from NZ_JAOARO010000099.1 coordinate 113,210, forward strand.
TATTTCAGCATTAATGGTGTTTTTTAGTGACAGAGTACATGGTGCATTAATGTTTATGAACGGTGGATTATCTGCTAGAAGTTGGCCTGAGCTTAAGACAATTTTACCATATACCATTATAGGATTGATTATACTATTGTTTATGTCGGAAAAGTTGAACATACTTATTCTAGGTGATGATATTGCAAGAGGTGTAGGGCTTAATGTTGAATTGGTTCGTTTCGGGTTAACGGCAGTTGCAGCTATGTTGGCTGCTAGTGCAGTATCGGTAGTTGGTTTATTAGGGTTTGTAGGTCTTATTATTCCACATAGTGTCAGACTTATGGTTGGCAATGATTATAAGTACTTAATTCCTGGTTCATCTTTACTAGGGGCAGCAATTGTTATGTTGAGTGATACTTTTGCTCGTACTGTATTAAGTCCTGTGGAAATCCCAGTTGGAATTGTGATGGCAATCTTAGGAGTACCGTTTTTTCTTTATTTGTTAAGAAAAGATTAAAATACATATATATGAGAGTTGGTTATATGGAAGAAATACTAAGAGCTGATAATATATCAGTTAAATATAAAGAAAACCAAGTTATAAGAGACCTGAATCTAAATATTGGAAGAGGGAAAATATATTCAATAATAGGACCTAACGGTTCAGGTAAAACAACATTATTGAGAACATTATCAAGAAATATCAAACCTAATAAAGGTAAAGTTTTTTTAGATGGAGAAAATATTTCTCGTATCAAAAGTAAGGAGATAGCTAGGAAAATGGCTGTTTTATCTCAGATACATGGCAGTAATACAGATGTGACAGTAAGAAATCTAGTAGTGTATGGTAGATATGCTTACAAAGAGTGGTGGAAGGGAGACAATGAACAAGATAATGGCATAGTTGATTGGGCTCTGGAAACTACTAATATGAAGGATTTTGCTAATAAGAAGATGTGTAATCTGTCTGGTGGTGAGAAGCAGAGAGCGTGGATTGCAATGGCTATTGCCCAGAAGCCAGAGATATTATTATTGGATGAACCTACAACTTTTTTGGATATAAGCCATCAGTTAGAGGTATTGGAATTAATTAAGAGTCTTAATAGAGAGAATGGTATTACTATACTTATGGTATTGCATGATATTAATCTTGCGGCAAAATATTCGGATGAATTGATTGTCATTAAGGATGGACATGTTCATTTGAAAGGGGAACCGTGGGATATAGTAAGTGAGGAAAACTTGAAGGATGTTTTTAATATTAATGGGGATATAACAGAAGATAAAGAGAGTGGGAAGCCGGTGTTTTTTCCTAGGTTAATGAGGTAGATATGTAGCTATAGTTGATTAGTATGTAATGTAGTGATTCTAAATTTATGGAGAGAGGGAATTGGTGTGAAGGTAACTGTGATTTCGGTTTCTACATCGGTGATAACAGGATTGATTAAGGTACAAGAGGATATTAATAGCAGGTTTAATGATGTGTTGGAGTTACGTTTGTTTTATGCGTCTAGGGCATTAGAGGATAGTAAGCTTGAAGATATGGAGATTGATATTGTTGATTCGGATGTTATTTTTGTAGATTTGATGGGAAGTCCTAAGAAGATTGTAGAGGCTGTAATACGAGGATTAGAAAAGTGTAAGGGGAACATAATACCTATAGGTGGAGCAGGCAGGAATTATCTGCGACTTGGGGAATTGACTTCTAGTGATATGGGGATGAATAGAAAGAGTAATAAGAAGCCTAGGAAACCTATGAATATGAGTAAGATGCAAAAGATGGCTGATATGGCGGAAAAAATGGGAAAAATAATTCCAGTTGGAAAGCCAAGGGATATGAGAAATTTTGTTCAGATAGGTAAGTATTTTCAGAATGCTACTATTATACAATTGACTAACATGATGTATCTGTTGTTAAGAGATTATGGGAGAGTAAAAGGGATTCCCAAACCTCAAGAATCTGAGAAGCTACCTGACATTGGTTTGTGTGATCCAGAAACGAAAATGTATTTTGATAATTATAAAAAATATGCTGATATTCATGGATTTAATAGTAATAACCCAACAGTAGCCTTATTATTCTATGGACATACTTATCCCAATGATACTTCAGCTTGTGTCTCCAAAATAGCTGAGAAAATTAGAGAATTCGCTAATGTATTACCAATTGCTTTTTCCAAGACTAAGACAGATAATCAAGACTTATTGAAAGATTGGCTATTAAATGCTACAGGTAAAAAAGCTAATCTTATTATTAATTTTATGTCTTTTAGACTAGGAGCTGGACCTATGGGTGGAAATGCAGATTATGCAGTTAGTGTTTTAGAAGATGTTAATGTCCCTATCTTTCATCCATTTTTTATGTCAAAAAGAAGAGAGCTTGAATGGTTTGATAGTGTGGAAGGAATCAATTCATCAGAGTTTCTATTATCAGTGATGCTTCCAGAATTAGATGGAGCAATAGAGACTTATCCCATTGGAGCTATGGCAGTACCTAAGTATAATAGTGAATTTGATATTGAAGTGAGGGAACTCAGCTTAATAAATGATAGAGTCATGAAACTGGTTTCCAGAGTTAAAAATTGGCTTAAACTGCAAACTAAGATGAACTTGGATAAAAAGGTAGCTATTATATGCTACAATTATCCACCAGGTGAAGATAACCTATTTGGAGGGGCTTTTCTTGATACTTTTGGTTCAGTGGGAAATATACTAAAAGAATTAAATAGTAATTCTTATAATGTAAAACCTCTAAGTGCTAACCAGTTAATGGATAGTTTCACATCAGGTAAGATAGTCAATTCAGGTAGATGGTCTAACGAAGAATCTCAAGAAAATTTTTTTAAGTATGCTACCAAAGAGTACAATAAAGATATGGAAAACAAATGGTATAAAGAAGAGATGTTAGAGCAATGGGGCGAAGCACCAGGAAGTATAATGAGTGATGGAGAAAATTTTTTGATACCAGGAATAATTAATGGAAATATTTTTATTGGTCTACAGCCAACAAGAGGTATACATGAGAATCCAGAAAAAATCTATCATGACAAAACATTATTGCCTCCTCATCAATATATAGCATATTATAAGTGGCTAAAAGAGGAATTTAAAGCAGATGTTATTATTCATGTCGGAACACACGGGACATTAGAATTCTTGAAAGGTAAAGAATGCGGTATGTCCAGTAGATGTCTACCAGATATGTTAGTTAGTGACCTTCCTCATCTGTATATCTATTATTGTGGAAATCCTGCTGAAGGAATGATTGCAAAAAGACGTTCTCATGCAGCATTGATAGGCTATCAACCACCAACATTTATTGAAGGAGAATTATATGGTGAATACGCAAAAATGGCAGCTATGATTGATGAATACCATGAAGCACTAAGAGTATCACCAGTAAGAAGTGATGATGTATATACTAACATAATGAAGAAGGCAGTGGAAAATAATCTACCTGAGGATTTAGATGAAATTGAAAGTGAATTATATAGAATGAACCGTTCACTTATTCCAAAAGGTCTTCATGTATTTGGTAAATCTTTTGATAATGAAGAAGTCTATAGATATCTTGAATTTGTTCTAAGATATGATAGAGGTAATATAAAATCTCTTAGGAGAATCTTAGCAGTTAATAATGGTTATGATTATGATGAAATACTGGAAAAAAATGATATAAACCTATTAAAACGAATAGATAGAGAAGTAAAAGAATTAATTGATATATATTGGAAAGAAAATGGGAAAATCAGTGATAGTCTTAACATTAAAAATGAGCTACGACTAGAAATAGATAGTACAATGAAGTATGCAGAAGACCTAATTACTAAGTGTAATAATAATAATGAGAGCAACGGACTTCTGAAACTATTGAATGGAGAATATCTTAAGGCTAAATTAGCAGGAGATACTATTAGAAATCCAGAAGTAATGCCAACAGGTTATAATCTATATCAATTTGACCCAAGATTTGTTCCTAGTGAAACAGCTTATGAGAGAGGTAAGAAAATCGCTGAAAATACAATTAGCCAGTATCTAAAGGAACATGGAGAATATCCAAAAAGTATAGCGGTAGTTCTATGGGGACTTGAAACTTCTAGGACTCAGGGAGAAACAGTTGGACAGATAATGGCTTATCTAGGAATAAGACTTGGAAAGTCAAGAAGTATATGGGAACCCAAATATGAAATAATACCTGAGGAAGAATTAAAGAGACCTAGAATTGATGTAGTAATAAATATATGTGGATTTTTTAGGGATATGTTCTCAAATATTATCAATGATTTAAATGAATTATTTGAAACAATATATGAACTAGATGAAGGTGACGAATTTAATTACTTCAAGGCTAATAGTAAAAGACTGTACAAGAAGCTATTAGAAGAGGGTTACGAAAAAGAGGAAGCAATAGAGTTATGTAAATCTAGGATATTTGGACCGGCAGAAGGAGAATACGGAACAGGTGTTACTAAGCTATTTGAAACTAAGAATTGGCAAAATGAATCTCAGATAGGAGAAACTTTTGTTAAGAGTCTAAGATATGTATATAGTAAAAATTGTAGAGGAAAAGAAGCAGGAGAATTGTTTAATAATAACTTGAGTTCTGTTGATGTTGTATCACAGATAAGAAGTAATCACGAGTATGAGGTAACAGATCTTGATCATTATTATGAGTTTTTTGGTGGACTTGCTAAATCAGTGGAAATGGCCAAGGGGTCAAAAGCAGAGATATACATTACTGATACAACTGGTGAAAGGATTGAAACAGAAAGTGTGGAAAAATCTATTAATAGAGGAATTAGGACAAGGGTATTAAATCCTAAGTGGATAGATGGTATGTTAGAGCATAAATATCATGGAGTTCAGAATATAGCGGATAGATTTGAAAATATTATGGGGTTAGCGGCTACTACTAATAAGGTAGAAGAGTGGATTTATGATGATTTGCATAGTAAATATATTGATGATGATGAGATGAAGGAAAGACTTAGAGACAATAATAGATGGGCTTATTTTTCTATTGTGGAACAGATGATGGAGTATGAGAAGAGAGGTTATTGGAAGGCTACGGATGAGCAGAAGGAGAAGTTATTGGAGGTATATTTGGAATTGGAGGGGGATATAGAGGAGGATATTTAGATATTACTGCATAAAAAAGTCAACAATCAGGTTGTAAAGTGTTATAATCACTTGCCTTACTCTGAGAAACGAACCGTCTGAGTGATTATAACACTTTACAACCTTCGGTTGGTGCCGGTTTATGGATAGTATTAATTTCTATTAAATAAAATGGTAAAAGGAGTTAGAGTTATGGAAAATATCAAAAAGCAATACCCCTTTACTGCGATAGTGGGACAAGATAATATGAAGAAAGCTCTTTTGCTTAATATAATTAATCCTTCTATTGGAGGTGTTTTGATTAGAGGTGAGAAGGGAACAGCTAAATCTACGGCTGTGAGAGCTTTGGCTGATTTGTTGCCGGAGAGAAAAGAGATTAGTGGTTGCAAGTTTCATTGTAATCCAGATGAAATAAGTGAGTGTTGTGATGAATGTGTGGGTTTGATTGAGTCTGGAGATGTTACTGAGCATAAGGGTAAGATGAAAGTGGTTGATTTGCCTGTTAGTGCAACGGAGGATAGAGTTGTTGGAACTCTTGATATTGAGCATGCTATTAAGATGGGTGAGAAGAAATTTGAATCTGGGATTTTGGCAGAGGCTAATAGGAATATACTATATATTGATGAAGTTAATCTGTTGGATGACCATGTTGTGGATATTTTGCTTGATTCGGCAGCTATGGGGGTTAACACTATTGAGAGAGAGGGAATATCTTATACTCATCCTGCTAGGTTTGTGTTGGTTGGGACCATGAATCCTGAGGAAGGAGATCTTAGACCACAGCTTCTTGATAGATTTGGGCTTGTTGTAGAAGTTATGGGAGAAAGGGAAACAGAAAAAAGGGTTGAGGTTATTAAGAGAAGATTGGAGTATGAAGATAATCCTGAGAAGTTTGTTGAGAAATATATCCAAGATAATAATAGATTAAATGAAAGAATTATGAAGGCTAAGAGTTTGTTGAGTAAGGTTGAATATACAGATAAGATATTAGAAATTGTTGCAAGATTATCTATTGAGTTAGAGGTTGATGGGCATAGGGCGGATATTACTATGGTTAAGACGGCAGTTACTAATGCAGCATTTAATGGAAGAACTAAGGTGATGAAAGAGGATTTGTTAGAGGCGGCAGAGTTAGTGTTACCACATAGAATGAGAAGAAGACCTTTTGAAGAAGGAGTATTAGATTTTGAAAGGGTAAAACAAATTATTGGATAGGTGTATAACTATGAATAAATCAGAAGTGGTATTTCCTTTTGCAGCTATTGCTGGACAGGAGAAAGTTAAGAAAGCTCTTATACTTAATGCGGTTAATCCTGCGGTTGGTGGTGTTTTGATAAGCGGTGAGAAAGGTACAGCAAAGTCTACTTTGGTAAGAGGGTTAGCTGATGTAATTAGAGAAAGTGTTGTTAATCTTCCGTTGAATATTACTGAGGATAGGCTCATTGGGACTATTGATATCGAAACAGCAATTTCTAGAGGTAAGAAAGCTGTAGATTGTGGTGTTTTACAAAAGGCTAATGGAAATATTTTGTATGTTGATGAAGTTAATCTTTTGAGTGAACATATTGTTAATTGTTTGCTTGAGGTATCATCTTCGGGTGTTAACAGAATTGAAAGGGAAGGATTATCTTTCAGTCATGAATCTAAGTTCATATTGATAGGGACAATGAATCCTGAGGAGGGGTATTTGCGTCCTCAATTTATTGATCGATTCGGGTTATATGTGGAGAGTAGAGGTTCTAAAAATATTCAGGAGCGTAAGGAAATAATAAAGAGAAGGCTGGAATATGAAGAAAATCCCATTGGGTTTATTGAGGATTGGCAAAAGGAAAATCATAGAATACGTGATGAAATAGCTAATGCTAGAGAGATTATCAGAGATGTAGTGGTAGATGAAGAACTATTGTATTTTGCAGCCGATATTGCTAAAGGGGGAAATTGCTCAGGTCATAGGGCTGAGATATCAATAGTGGAAACAGCTAAGGCAATAGCAGCACTTGATAGGAGAAAAAATGTTATTAGTGATGATATTGAAGAGGCGGCAGGTTATAGTTTACCTCATAGGATAAGAGAGATACCTAATGTAAATGAATCTAGGAGAGACACAAATAATAATGATAAGGACACTAATAGAGATGAAACACAGAATAATGCAAGTACAAATAATAGTAAAACTGATGATATAAGAAATAGAGATATAGAAAATGATTATATTAGCCAAAGGGATAATACTAATGATGATTTTATGAATAAAAGAGACAATGATTTAACTGATGAACAGATTGGTGATACTAGTAAGAAAAATAATAAGAGTAATGAATCAAGTAATGAACCTCATTTACAAGAAAAGATTGAACAACCCTTATATAACGACAAAATTATTCCCCTGGAAATAAAATCTACAAATAATACTAAAAAGGTAAAAGGTACTGGAAAAAGAACTAAAGTAAAGAATGATCCTCAAAAGGGTAGATATATAAAATATTCCATACCTAAAGGTAAAGTTAGTTCTATTGCATTTGATGCAACATTAAGGGCTGCATTACCTTATCAAAAGTTCAGGAATAATGATAAAGTATCTATAGTTATTGATAGGTCAGATATAAGAGAAAAAATAAGAGAGAGAAGGACAGGGAGTACAATATTGTTTGTAGTTGATGCAAGTGGTTCTATGGGAACAAAACAACGAATGAGGGTTGTGAAATCAGTAATCATTTCAATGTTGAATGATGCTTATCAAAAGAGGGATAAAGTAGGTATGATTGCTTTTAGAAAAGATAAAGCAGAAGTTCTACTTCCAATAACAAAAAGTGTAGATATGGCAGAAAAGAGGCTCAAGAATATACCTACAGGGGGAAAAACTCCTTTAGCCTCTGGGTTATATGCAGCTTATGAATTGCTAAAATCATATAAAGTAAAAGAACCTGATACGGAGCCTTTGATGGTGCTTGTTACAGATGGCAAAGCTAATGTTTCGTTGAACAAGGGTAAGCCTATAGATGATGCATTACATATGGCTAGGATGATAAGAAATGAAGGTATACAAACTATGGTAATTGATACAGAAAGTGGTTTTATCCAATTAGGGTTAGGTAAAAAATTATCAGATGAAATTAATGGAGAGTATTATAAATTGGAAGATATTAGGTATAAAGAATTAAAGGATGTTATTAATAGAGGCAAGGGGAGAGTAACTTGATTCTCCCCGTATATTAAAATATTTATTCTTGAAAATGTTTAATCAAGCATGTAATTATTATTAAATACACTATTGAGATAAAAGCATATAATATTTTATTTGAAGTTAAGATACATAAATCAGGTAAATAACGATTCAATAAAACAGTGATAATATACCAACTAATAAATGATACAGTTTCTGATATTAAATCTGCCATATTATCTTTCAATAATGCTTTAATAAAAGAAGCTAATGAAATTATAGTTATACCTATAACAATTCCTATAATATTCTCAAATAAGAATTCCATTAAATTATTTCCTTTGTTTTAATATATTGTTTTAATAAAAAAGAGGTTATAAAAATCAATTAAAAATCTGCTCTAAATCTAATTACAACTTTGTCGTTATATTTAGAAGTTATATCGCCTGTTACATCTCTTTTAATATGTGATTGCCAAAAACCTCTTTTAGCTTCTTGTTCTAACCAATCTATATCACCAAAATGGGGAGAATTTACTCTACCGCTTTCAGTATAAGTTTTTCTAACCATTTTATTTGAATTTTTATCGTAATAATTACAGTCATCATATTGATTCCAAAGAGCATAATCAGCTGATGAGGAATTATCCCATGCTTCATCATAAATATTATAGACTTGTTTAATTTTTCTAGTCCAACAACAATTCAATGTTATATAATATGAACTGCTTTTCGAGGTTCCAATAGAATTTAAATCAATTCCTAAGGCTGTTAGTATTTTCCATGAATGTTTTGTTACAGATCCCACTACTATATTAAAAGTTTTATTTAATATATCTGCCATAGATTTATAATATGGAAATCCTGTATATTTTTTATACATATTTTCAGTATGTGTTTTAGCCATCCTAGGATCATTTTCTGCATATAAATATATGGTTCTAAATTGCCAAGGGTATGTCTCAAATGTATATGTATCATCTGATACTAGGGATATTCTATTATTTTGCTTTGAAAGTTGTTGAGTTTCAGAAACAATTATTGTAAAATATTCAGGTGTTTCAGTTTCAAATAGAGTATTAAAATTCATCTTTAATTTCTTTTGAAGTTCTGTATAATTGTTTTTACTAACATTATAAATTTTTAATCCAGCTTTTTCTAATTCATTATTTATCAAAGGATAATTTTTTTCTGATAATGTTAATTGATTATTACTAAAAGTACTGATGTTTTTATTTAAGATATTTTGCATATGTTTAAATACTAAATCATCACATTTTTTTTCATATGATATGTTTGTAGATTTAGCAAATATTGATGTAGTAGATGTTAATAATAATGATACAAGTAAAATTATTGATAATATTTTTTTCATGTTATCCTCCATAAAGTTAACTAATTTTTTTGATTTATTATGCTATAATTTATGTAGAAAATCAGTAAATATTGTGTAAAAGACTAGTATAAAAATAGTAAATTAAATACCTCTTTTTATATTAAACAAAACAATTATATATCAATGTAACATAAAATGTCAAGTTATATTAAAATAAAAAAATAAAAAGGATTAATGTCGCTATTTATCAAAAATATTGAGTTTGAGTCTGAATAATTGATTAAGCAAAGCTTTTACTTTTTTAGATACTATTTGTTTGAGTTAATTATAATAAATCTATTACGAAATATCATCAATAACTTAATTCTTTTATAAACCAAAGATTAACTCCGTCATATAATTTCTTTATAACCTTTTGACTCATAGTTTTTTTCCAAACTATGGTCATAGATACAGAAAGCGGGTTTATCCAATTAGTGTTAGGTAAAAAATTATCAGATGAAATTAAAGGCTTGCAAGTAGGTTTTGGTTAGAATCTTAATAAAATCTGTTAATATTAACTATACTATATATATTATTATAATAAATATATTTAGTATAGTTTTTTTGTGCATAATTACAATTAATCAAATCATTAGAAAAAATATGTTGACAAATAACTACAAAATATTTATAATGAAATTAATTAATCAAGTCATTTGATTAATAGAGAAAGGAGGAATATTCTTGAATAAGAAAAAATACACACCCTACTTATTAATTGCACCAACATACATTTTATTCATAGTATTTTTCATAATACCTCTTATATATTCTTTTAGTCTTACGCTTGTTGATTGGAACGGATTTTCAATAGACAAAGTATTTGTTGGATTTCAGAATTATATGAGATTATTTGATGATAAAGATTTTCTTAATGCTCTTAAAAATACTTTGATATATGCAGCTATTACAGTGCCATTAAGTGTTTTTATATCATTAGTACTTAGCTATATAATGGATGAAACAATAAAAGGATATCAATTTTTGAAAGGTGTTTTCTTCTTGCCACATATTGTTTCACTTGTTGCTGTAGGGGTTGTGTGGTCTTGGATTTTCTTACCAGATAAATATGGTTTGTTAAATAGTATTTTATCTGTATTTGGTATAGGACCTATGAAGTGGTTTTCCGATCCTAACTTGGCTATGCCGGCACTTATCATCATAGGAGTTTGGAAAAGCATAGGTTACAACATGGTAATATTTATTGCCGGACTGTTATCTATATCCAAATCTATCAATGAGGCAGCTGAGATAGATGGAGCTAATAGCATTCAGAAGTTTTTTAGAATAACTATGCCACTACTTAGACCCACAATGTTTTTTGTTATAGTATCAAGTACAATATATTCATTTTTTCAAATATTTGATATTGTAAAAGTAACAACAAATGGAGGACCTATAGGAAAAACAGAGATGCTAGTTACTTATTTATATAAAGTTGGTTTCGTTGAGTATGAAATAGGATATGCATCTGCTATAGCATTTGTATTGTTTGCACTAACTGTATTAATTACAGTAATTCAGAAAAAATTTGTTGAGGAGAATTGATATGACTATGAAAAAAATATCTAAGTATATTATTTTATATGGAATAGCGATAGCAATGATATTACCTTTTTTATGGATGATATCCACATCATTCAAATCAGCAAATGAAATCTTTACTATTCCTATAAAATGGATACCAAGCAGTTTTAATTTTAAAAATTTCAGTAAAGCAATATCTAGCTTTCCATTTGTTAGATTCTTTATAAATAGTGTTACAGTTACAATATTTATTATAATTGGGCAGTTAGTAACATCAGTAATGTCTGCCTATGCATTTGCAAGAATGGAATTCAAAGGTAAGAATTTACTATTTATCATTTTGTTAGCTGGCTTAATGTTACCAGCACAAACAATTATGATACCAATGATATTAATACTAAAAGAATTACATTTATTAAATACTTTGCGAGGAATAATAATTCCATTTACATGGAGTGCATTGATAGTATTTTTATTAAGACAATTCTTCATGAAGATACCAAAAGAAATAGAAGAAGCGGCTATGATTGATGGGTGTTCCACTTTTAGGATTGTTACTTCTATCGTTCTACCTATATCAAAGCCAATTTTATCTACATCTTTTATATTAATATTTATCTATGCTTGGAACCAATATTTTTGGCCTTTACTAATTGTAAATAAAGAAGAGTTATATACATTACAATTGGGATTAGCTTATTTTAAAGAAGTTAATGCTATTGAAACTGATTGGGGAGCATTAATGGCTGGAACAACATTAACTTTATTACCAGTTATAATCGTATTTGTAATTTTTCAGAAAAAAGTAATAGAAAGTATTGCATTTTCTGGAGGTAAAGAATAAATTAAAAAAAAGTTAAAATGACTTAAGGAGGATTTAATATGAAAGGGAAAAAAATAGTCACTTTATTATTAGCAACTCTATGTGTAGTATCATTATTATTTAGTGGGTGTAAAAAAGATACAACAAAACCAGATGCCAATAATGATAAAGGGAAAGATGTAGTAGAACAAAACGAAGATAAAGATACACAGGAGAAAGTTACTGTTGAATTCTGGCATGGATATACAGCAGAAAAAACAGAAGTACTTGATGAAATGGTAGCAAAATACGAAAAAGAAAATCCAAATGTAACAATAAACGCTAAGTTTGTTGCAACTGGAGAAGAAATGTTACAAAATGTTCAAACAGCTTTACTTTCAGGAGAAGAACCAAATATGCTTTGGGGATATCCTACATGGACTGGAGTATTAGAGAGTTCAGGAAAACTTGTTGATATAGGAGCAATAATAGATGATGAATTAAAAAGTGATTTACCTACAGGTTTATTAGAAGCTGGTAAATACAAAGAAAAAATCTATTCAGTACCAATTGAAGCGGGAACTTTATATCTAATCTATAACAAAGATATGTTTGAAGAAGCAGGAATTGATAATCCACCAACAACATGGGAAGAGTTATATGATATTTCTAAAAAATTATCAGATGGAGAAAGATATGGAGTTTGGTTACCTATAGCACCTAATGAAAGAACTACTTGGACATTTGAGACATTCTTATGGCAAAATGGTCAAGACGTGCTTAATGCAGAAGGAAACAATGTTGGCTTCAACAACGAAAAAGGTTTAGAAGCATTAGAATTCTATACTAAGATGATTAAAGATGGATATGCACCTACAGCGGTTGGTCAAGACCCATTTATTGACAAACAAGTAGCTATGGTGTACGCTACACAAGGAGCAGCTAATTCTTATATTAATAAGTATGAAATGAATGTGGGAGTAGCAATGTTACCAGGAAAAGATAAATTAGCTACAGGATTAGGTTCAAACCACTATTTCATGTTCAAAAGCGATGATAAAGTACAACAAGAAACTTTGAAGTTTATAAAATATATGACAACTGGAGAGAACCACGCAGAATGGGCAATAAGAGCAGGTTACTTACCAGTATCAAATTCAGCTAGAGAAAGTGATAAATATAAAAAATTCGGTGAAGAAAATCCACATATGATTGAAGCTGCAAAAGCATTAACATATGGAGTTGCTAGACCACCTATTGAAGAATATCCAAAATTATCTACAGCTATCTCAGAAACTATTGAAAAAATAGCTATAGGTAATATGACACCTGAAGAAGGAATGAAACAAATACAAGACGAAGTTAATAAAATATTTAAATAAGTAGGGATAATATATGATTAAAGTTACTAGCCCAGATTTAATGAAGATCAATAATAAAAAGCAAATATTAGAGATGATCTATTCAGAGAAAAATATCTATAGAGCACAGATTGCTGAAATGACTAATATGTCTAATCAAACAATTACTAATCTAGTAAAAGAGTTATTGAACGAAGGGATCGTCAAAGAAGTTACTATTGAAAATAAATCAAAAGGGCGAAACCCAATGGCATTATCTATAAATAATGAGAATATATGTTCAATAGGAGTAGAAGTATCAGTAGAAATGATTAGTGTAGGTTTGTTTGATGTAGACGGTAATATGTTAAATCTCAAAAATTATACCAGATCTAATATAACTAGTAATGTTCTTGACATAGTTAAAAAATTATTAGAACAAGTAATAAGTAATTGTGTTAGTAAGAGAATTCTAGGTATAGGAATTAGTATTGAAGGGATAGTTGATTCATTAAGCGGATTAGTAATAAAATCAAAAAGTCTTGGATTAGATGGAATTAATATTTTAAAAGAACTGGAATACCTAGGTATTCCAGTTCTAATAAAAAATGATGTTAATATGTTAGCTGAAACAGATTATGGAAAAGAATTATTAAATAATTACATGCTTATTAAATTAGATTCAGGTATTGGTGCAGCTCTTGTTTTAGATGGTTATTTATTAAAAAGTAGTCATACAGCTGGTGAGTTTGGACACGTAAAAATCCATTCAATTAATAAGCCAAAACTATGTAAGTGTGGACAATATGGATGTTTAACAACAGAAGCATCTATCTCTGCAATTGAAAGTAAAACAGGATTATCATTTGACGATTTTATTAAGCAATACAAATTGGGAGATAGCAAGATACAATCTATTATTAACGATGTTTCAAGATATATATGTGAACCATTGATTAATATTATAACTTTATTAGATTTAGAAAGAGTTATATTAACTGGTAAATTAGTTAATGCTTTGGGAGATGAATTTATAGATTCAATTAAACAGTATATAGATGATTCTCTTAATAGCTTTAGTTCATATAAAGGATTAAAGATTTTAAATAATGTTAATGTGATAAAAAGGTGTTCTAGTTATGTGTTTTACGATTATTTTTTGAATTGGAAGGAGCATTTATAATAATGAAATATATGACAATTATAGTTGCTTTTTATAATACATAAATAAGTATCATTTAAGAAGAGGGATAGATAATGTATATAGCAGATAAGAATTTTATTCAAGGATGTTTTAGAAGAAAAAAGTATACTGGTTATCAAAAGATAAAACAATATCAATATATAGATGTAACAGCAGATATAACAACAGCAAATAAATATATAAAAGATGAATTTGTAGAAAAACTATATAAAACAAGATTAATTGGAGACATGCAATATAATGAATATATAAATGAATTAAAAGATTTTTTTATGAATTTGGCAGATATGAATGATATAACTGATGTAATGATTTATAATAAAATAAATAAAAAAAGATATAAATATTTTGGGCAAAGCTGTTTAGATTATATAAAAGAAGTTAGGAGTAGTTTTTATACTCATAATTCTTATAAAGAGATAAATGGAATAGACCAAAGTGATATTTTGAATAAATTACAAGATAAGAATAAAAATGTATATTTAGTGATTGACAATTATACATATATTGTACAACTAATGACATTCATAAAAAAGATAAAAGACAGGTTTAAAAAAATATATATTATTACAAAAGAAAATGATAATTTTGCTTTTATACCTACTAAAAAAGATATGATAAGATATATTCAAATGTTTGAACAAGATATGAATATTGAAGATATAACCTTTATAATAGATAAAGACTGTGACTATGGATTTGATCTTAGTAAGTTAGAAGTTGAAAGTGAAAATGATATACTAATTGGGTTTGGAGAATGGTGCTTAGAATCTTTCAAAGAGCTTAATATAGACGCCTTTGTATGTTGTAGATCAGAAAAATTAATAACTAGAGCATTGACCAATGCACTTAGTGAGGATGAGACGCACTTTATTTATATCTATAAGGGTTATAATATATTTAACTATGTAAGTATGGTAGAAAAAACAGAATTAAATTATAAAATGTTAAGTTGGATATACGATATTATAGGTATGAAAGCATATGAAAAAGATATAGATACTTTGTTTAAGAAGTTTCCTAATGTATTTTTTAACTCTAATTCCCATAAAATAATAGAATTACAAAATAGTGATAATCTAAACAAAGAAGAACCAAATGATACATATAATAAAGAAGATATTAGACAGCAAAAGATAAAAAAACATATTGGTGATAATTTCAATGGTATCCATCTAAATGATTATGTTTTTAAAGATAAATGGTCAAATGATGTAAAAGTGAATTATATAGAAATAGAGAATAAAAAAGATATTAATATTAAAATTGATACATTTACTAAAGCAGTTGATCCAAGAGGGTTCTTTAAAAAGCAAAAAGAAGGCAATTATATTGCTTCAAACTTCTTGTTTTTTATTACCCCTAAGACAATAGAGTTATATAATACACTAAGAGATACAAGAGACAAAGAAAAAATTAATAAATATGGCTGGCATATTGACTACAAATATGAAAATAACAAAGTAAAACCAGTTGAAACATTCCCATTATATAATAAAGCAGCTATTGGCAAAAGAAAAAATGGTGGTATAGAATTCTTTAGAAAACACTTATCAGCTGGTAAAATGATTATTAACGATACTAAGATACAATGGGATGATGAAGATATTAATGCAAATGATGAAAGAGATATAATTATATATACACCTATGGGTGAGAGTAAAAATGAAGTAGATTATAATAGATACACTAAGACAGTAGGCGAGAATAGAGTAAATATTATATGTGTTGATGATTTTATTGTTACCATAAGAAAAGGAGATGTAGTATTACCTAATATAGGTGTAGTTATATCTCTTAGTATAGAAAAATGGGAAAAGATATTCTCTGATGCTATATATGACAAAGATGGATATATGGAAACTAAGGATATCTCTCATCAATTATATCTAAAAGATTCAGATGAATATGAATGGTGTTATGGTGGAGGAATGTTTTTGATATATGATGGTGAATCATTTGACACTTGGACCAAACTTGAAGAAGAATTCTATCAAGAAGGATGGTTAACAAAATTATCCATGCAGACTCAAGAATCTGAAATTCATAAAATTGAAAAGCATCCAAGAACAGTCATCGGTGTAACTAGCAATAATAAGTTTTTTATTATGGTTTGTTCAGGGCGAAGCAAAAAAAGTGCTGGAGCTAATTATTATGAATTAATTAAGACGGCAAAAGATATATTTGGAGATATTGAATATCTTATGAATATCGACGGAGGAGGATCTTCTTTTTTAGCATATATAACACAGAATGAATTATTTGAACTAAATGATATCGCTCATTCTAATAATACATGTGCAGGTGTAATAAGACCAGTTAATTCCATTATGACAATTGACTTAAATGATAAATAATTAATATTGAATATAATATAATTACAAAGTTAACATAAAGACCAGTGAAAAGTCTTTGTGTTAACTTTTTTTTACTATTATCAACTTAAATTTATAATGAATTATAACACTATTGATTTAATATTATAAAATTGTATAATAAATATGAAAAAAATATTGCATTAATTTGCAAAATATGCTAACATTTACAAAGTGAGCAAGAATATAAAAAATAAAAAAGAATTATAGAAATAAAACATAAATCATACATTTTTAATACATTACAAGTCGATCTAGAAGAAGTTCTCTTTATAAAGCATACTAAAGATTGAAAACTTAATATTTTAGCTAAAGTAAAAGGATTAATTAACAGATACCTAAGAGATTGTATCATAGGAAGTAATATTATGGTTAAAGAGTACTTTTTAGTACGATAGATTATTGTAATGCTTCTTGATATGAAACTTAATTATAGGAGGATAAATAGCAATGTTTTTAAATATACCAACTAATTGGGATAATGAAATTTTAAATACCGTTGAAAAGATTAATAGTAGTTCTCAATTTAATTATAAGGTTGGACAGATATACGGATCGTCATTAAATGATATAGGATCTGGTAGATTAGATACACCTATGGTAGAGGATATAGTATTAAAAGATCACATTAACAAATGTCATGAATTAGGTGTAATGTTCAATTTTGTTATAAATTCACCTTCATTAGGAGGTATAGAACATGACCAAGTACATCGGGAAAAAATACTTGATGTTATTAGATGGATTAGTGACTTAGGTGCAGATATAGTTACTGTTTCCATACCTTTTCTTGGTGAGCTAATTAATCATCATTTTCCACATCTCAAAGTAAAGATGTCTACTATTTTAGATGTAAGAAACGTTCAAGGTATCCGATTATTAGATCAATTGGGACCTAATATTCATAGTATTACATTAAGCCGTTTTATTAACCGAGAAATGCAATTGTTAAAAAATATTGTCCATGAAATCGACTTTGAAGTTGAATTATTAGCTAATTCGTTTTGTTTACATAATTGCCCTTATCAAAAGTATCATGCAGATTTGGTATGTTGGCAGGCAAAAACAGATAAAAATTGGAAAGAACCTTTTCAAGATTACCGAGCTCTAGGATGTGATGGAATAAGGTTTAGAGATCCATCAGAGTTAATAAAAAGCCCGTGGATAAGACCAGAAGACTTAATAATATATGAAAATCTGGGGATACATTCAATTAAAATTGCTGGAAGAACATTTCCAACACAATGGATCGTAAAGATAATTAAGGCTTATGCAAAAGGATCATATGATGGTAATCTATGGGAACTCATCATGCCATTTCATCCTGTTTATGTTGATAATAAATTACTTGATGGATTCATAGACTATTTTAGTAGGAAGAAATTTGATTGCGGTGTTAATTGTGGAACATGTACATATTGTAATGAAGTAGCAGATAAAGTGGTGACATTTAACGAGGAGAAAGAAGAATATTTAGAAGACTTAGATAAACGTTTAGAGGGAAGAATTGATAGGGAGTTACAAGTACAACCTTATTTAGCTCAGTCAAGAATATAGATAAGGAGTAAGATGATAATGGATAATATTATTTTAAAAGGGGCTAATAAACATAATTTGAAAAATATTAGTTTAGAAATACCCAAAAATCAACTAGTAGTTTTTACTGGAATATCAGGCTCGGGAAAGTCATCTATTGTATATGATATTTTATTTTCTGAAGCACAACGACAATATTTGGATTCACTAAGTACCTATGCACGAACGAGCTTGCCAAAATTCTCAAAGGTTAATGTTGAACAATTAGAGGGGCTATCCCCTGCTATAGTGATAAATCAACAACAGCTAGCAAGAAATCCACGCTCAACTGTAGGGACAGTGACAGAGATATATAATTATATAAGATTATTATTTTCCCGATTGGGGCAACCAATTATTGACTCTGGTGATTTTTCATTTAACACTCCATCAGGAGCCTGTCCAACCTGTAAAGGAACAGGTGAAGAATTAGTACTAGATTATAATAAGCTTATAGATACCAATAAGTCTTTAAATGAAGGAGCTATTAAACATAGAACCTGGAAAGTTGATGGACGACTATTTAATATAATAAAGGCAACTCAATTGTTTGATATGGATAAGCCATTACATGATTTTACAGAAAAGGAGATAACGACACTTCTTTACTCCAAAGCACAACAATTTAATAATAATGCAGTAGGTTTTATTCAAAATTTTTCTTTTGAAGGGATTGTAACAAGAATTATAAATAGACATAGCGATGGACGTGGATTAGTAGGCGTATCATATGATTCAAAGTTTTTTATGCCAAGTGTGTGTAAAGAATGTAAAGGATCACGTATTAATGCAAAAGCTCGCAGTGTTACTTATAAAGGTAAGACAATTGTTGATTTAGTAACTATGGAAATTTATGAATTATTAGAGTTTGTAAAAGAAATATCGGATTCCATAGCTTATGAAATAAAAGAGTACATCATTAATAAATTAGAAATATTAATAAAAATAGGTGTTGGCTATTTATCATTAAGCCGTTCAGTAGCAACTTTATCTAATGGAGAGTCTCAACGATTGAAATTAGGAAAACAATTAGGTAATTCTCTAACCAATCTTATGTATATATTAGATGAACCTACAGCAGGTTTACATGCTAGAGATAAGGAGTTTGTTATACAAGCAATGAAAGAACTTGTAAAAAAGCATAATACAGTTATTGTGGTAGAACATGATAAGCAAGTAATTTCAGATGCAGATTATATTATTGATATTGGCCCAGGTGCTGGAGTAAATGGTGGGAAAGTTGTCTATCAAGGAAATTATAAAGGATTAATTGAGAATAAATCAATTACTGGTAATTATATGAGCAATAGAAAAGTAATTACACGAAAAGACAGCTTACGTACCCCACAAGATTATTTTCATTTTGTAGCAAATAATAACAACTTAAGAGACGTATCAATAAAAATACCAAAAAAAGTACTTACATGTATTACAGGAGTTTCAGGATCGGGAAAAAGTTCTCTAATTGGTGTATTACTAAACAAGTACGAGGACATTGTTGTTATTGATCAATCACCAATTGGATCTTCTCCAAGATCAAATTCTGCTACCTATACAAAAGCATTTGATGATATAAGAAAGCTATTTGCAGAAGTTTCTGGTCTAAGTCCTTCTAAATTTGCATTTAATAGTAAAGGAGCTTGTCAACAATGCAAGGGTTTGGGTTATGAGATTGTCAATATGCATTTCTTAGGTAATATTAAGAAAGTATGCGAAACATGTAATGGACAACGTTATTCAGATGAAGTATTAACTTATAAATACAGAAACAAAAGTATATCTGATGTACTAAACATGACTATAGAAGAGGCAGAAAATTTCTTTGATGTAATATCCATTAAAAATAAGCTTAATATTCTGTCTTCAGTGGGATTAGACTATTTATTATTGGGTCAGTCCTTAGATTCTCTATCAGGTGGAGAAGCACAGCGTTTAAAATTAGCAAGTGGGTTAAGTAAAAAAGGTAAAACATATGTACTTGATGAACCAACAAGAGGATTGCATATGGCAGATATTGCTCAACTTCTTGTCCTTATTAATGATTTAGTTAATGCAGGAAATACAATTATTGTTGTAGAACATAATTTGGACTTCATTAAAAATGCAGATTGGATTATTGATTTAGGTCCTGAAGGAGGGAAAAACGGGGGCAGAATTATTGCAGAAGGTTTTCCAGAGGATATAATAAAAAACAATAATTCGTATACAGGAAGATATTTAAAAAAGCATTGTTTGATACAAAATTATTACTAAGTACTAGGGAGGGAAAACAATGAAATCAGATAAATATATTGTCGTTTGTGGAAATATAATCACAGGTAATGAACTATATTTAATTAAATCATTAGGTTATAAAAGTATTTTAATTAACTCTAATACATGGATAAGTTTAGATAAAGCTCTAGAAGCAGATGTACCTGTTGAAGTGAATTTAAATGATGAAGAAAAAGTACTAAAAAAGATAGATGAACTAAAGGAAAAATATAATATTGTAGCTGTATTTACACTTCATGAGTATAGGGTACCTATGGCTGCCAAAATAAAAGAACATCTGGGGCTGCCTTATGGATTAAGCTATGAGGCAGCAATGAAATGTCGAAACAAAAAAGCGACAAGAAAAACATTAAAAGGTTTAGGTAAAGATTCGGTAAAACATGCAATAATAAGAACACTTGAAGAAGCAAAAGCTTTTGTTAATGTTAATGGTTTACCAGTGGTAATAAAACCTTCTAATGATGCAGGGAGTAAATTAGTAGCCTGTTGTTCCACAATGTCAGAGGTAGAGGAAGCTGTATCAAATATAAGAAATGTTAAAACTAATTTAGTCGATATAATGCTAGATCCAGAATTTCTGATTGAGGAGTTCTTAGACGGACCTGAATTCAGTGTTGAAACAATTACATATCAAGGTGAACCAAGAGTTATTGCAATTACCTCAAAAAAAATATTGTCCCAAATAGCTCCAATAGAAGTAGGACATACAGTACCAGCTTCTCTAGACTTAGTTGAAGAAGAAAGTATTAAAAGTATTGTAATTAAGGCACACAAATTATTAGGTATTAGCGATACAGTAACTCACACAGAGATTATACTTACAAAAAATGGACCACGAATCGTTGAAGTAAATGCTCGTCCAGGTGGGGATAATATTTCCTTATTAGTCGAAGCAGTTACAGGAGTTAATTTATATGCTTCAAATATATTACTTGCATTAGGAAAAGACATAATCACTGATAGTCAGCAATGTACGGCTTCTAAGGCAGATATTCGTTACTTTATTGCAGAAGAAGATGGCTATGCTAGGATTAGTGACTTATCAGATATTTATAATAATGCAAAAGTAAAAAAAATAGATTTAAATATAAAACATGGAATGCAAGTTAAAAAATCAACGAATAACTATGATAGACTTGGTTGGTTTATATGCTTTGACGAAGAAGATGAAATAATAAATGAGATAGCACAAATAGTAGAAGTTCAAAAAGAACCTTTACAAGAAATATTACCAGAAGAAAAGATATCAGAAAAAAAGGAAGACTGGAATTTAGACAACTTCCAGAAGATGAATATTGATATATCTTCAAAAGATAATATATCTGCACGTGAATACGCAATGGCAGTTTTAATGCGTGGGCTATTATCTGATAGTGATCACAAAAAAGTAAGGGCAGTTATATATGCTAAAAGTATTGGAATTTCTAATGAAGAAATCTACAGGTTATTCTCTTCAGTATCAGATATAGATCAAATACTTAATTATAAGAGTATAAGTTGAACATAATAATAACGTATTGTCAATGTATCAAGGAGTCATTTAAGGGGGGGAAGAGGATTCTACTTAAAGTGAAAGGAATCCATTTATAATGAAAAGTATAAAAGATGTTGCAGGAGTTTTTATAAGTATTCCTCGTAAAATCCAAATGTTATTATTAGCGATTTTCGTAACAAATATAGGAAATGGAATACAGGCAATAGCCATGAGCAAATGGCTATATGATTATACGGGGAGTGCTCTTGCTTATGGAGGAGTTATTCTATTAGATTATGTGCTTTCTTTTTTAGTACAATTTATATCAGGAGCTTTAATTGATAAAAGTAATCCTAAAAAAGTCTACATTTTTTGCGATATCATAAGGGGTGGCATTTTTATTACTTTAAGTCTATTTTTAGATAGTTCGTCAGCATTGATTATTGTTAGTGTTTCTGTCGCTATTGTTAGTCTGATTAATTCTATATATAGAACGTGCTACTTCAAATTACTGCCTATGTTAGTTGAAGATTCATCGAAGTTACTTATGATTAATGGAATATCATCAACAGTTATTCAAGGTGGACTATTACTAGGTATTGCTATAGTAGCTCCATTATTGATAATAGGCGGAACAAAATTAGCAATCATTATAAATGCCATTTCATTTTTTGTTTCTGCACTCTTAATGTGGCTAATTAAATTTGAATATATAATAGAACCTGTAAAAAGTATTAAGAAATTTAATTCTATACTAAGCGATTGGTATCAAGTATTTTTACATATTAAAGCAGATTCATCATTGTTACTTCATCTTATTGTAAGTACTGCCAATGTTATGGTAGTTAATTTCTTTAATATACTATTAGTACCCATGGTTAAAACTTGGTATCATAATGATTCCTACTATATATCTCTATTTGATGGAAGCTTTACTATTGGTGCTGTAATAATTGGTATTATTATAAGTAAGATATATGGTAAATTAGGATTACGTTCATCAAGTTGGTTAAGTTTAGTTGTTCAAGGTATAATTTTCTTCTTACTTTTTATTAATAAAATTACTTATATAAGTATAGCTCTAATAGCTTTATTAGGTATGACAAATGGTTATTCTGGTTTGATTTTCCAAACCACATTACAACAGAGAGTTAGCCATGATATGAAAGGGCGAATTGCAAGCTTTAAACATCTATTGATCTCGGTGATATCATTAATACTTATTCCAATTGTATCTAAATGTTTGGATTTATCTATTTCGTTGGGACTTATTTGTAGTGCAATTATTATTGGATTGTATGGTACTATAGCATGCTTCCTTAATTATTCAAATAAATTTGGGGATAATTATTTAGAAAATCAAGTTTAAAAGTTGTTGGTTGGTAAAAATATTTTGAAAGGAATAATACGAGGGTGAGTATAAATGAATGAAGACACCTTTAGAAAGAAGTATAAGGTTAAGGGAAATGTTAATACAATATTAAATGAAATGATTAAGGGACTTCGGCAAAAACGTCCAAAAGTCCCAAGTGAATTGACATATACAATCTTTGAAGCAGGGAGTTTCGCACAGATTTGGTTGCAGACAAAAGGGTGTGCTTATTCCAAAGCAGGAAGTTGTAGTTGCTGTGATTACTGGGAAGGTGCAACTATTGTAAATATTGCTGATGAATTTAATAAAGCTTTGGAGGAATTAAGTGAGAACATAGAAATTTTGCTTATAGAAACATCAGGAAGTGTTTTAGATGAAAGTGAAATTACTATGGAAGAATTAAAAAAAATACTTGAATATTCAAAGAAACGAAAGTTTAGCAAAATAATTATAGAAACACATATAAATACATTAAATGAAAAAAAGCTTGATTTAATAAAAGACATTATGGATGACACAACGGTTTGTATTGAAGTGGGAATTGAATCTTTAGATAAACAAGTTCTTCAATACTCATTAAATAAAATGAGCGTTGTGGGATTGAAAAAGCTAAAACAATATATAAACCTTGTACACGAAAAAGGATTCAAGTTTATTGCTAACGTTATGGTGGGTGTTCCTTTTTTAACTTTGGATAATCAAATAAAGGATGCTGTTAATAGTATTCATCAGCTTTTTGACTTTGGTGTTGATTTTGTCATGCTTTTTCCTATTAATATAAAAGAATATACGTTGGTTTACTGGCTTTATCAAAATAATTTATTTGATCCTGTTTATGGACAGACTATTGTTGAAGTCCTCAATCAGGTTAGTAAGGAGTTGTTAAGTAGAATTGATGTTGTATGGTATGGTAATCGAAAACAGGAAAACCCAGCATATCAACAAGAACTTCTGGGACCTTATTATTGTGATGAGTGCAATGATAGAATGATGAACTTTTTCCAATCTTTTAATCAACTAATCTGTAATAAAGATAGAGTAGATTTATTGGAACAATGTTATCAATTACCATGTCAATGTAAAAGTGAAATCAGAAAGAAATTATCTAAAGAATGTGTAGAAGAAAGAGATTTCTATCATATGTTAGATACTTATTATGAACAGATTAAAAAGTATAGTTTAATGAATATAGAATAATTTGAGGATGGATAATATGAAAAAACAAAGATTAGATTTACATTTGTATACAAACGAATACTGTAATATTCACTGTAAGCATTGTTATAATGATAGTGGGGATGCAAGATTCAAGAAAGAGATACCGTTGGAGAATATTAATAGTATTATTCAAGAGTTGTACGAAGCTTATGATTTGGATATTCACATAGAAGGTGGGGAAATTTTTCTTAGACCTAAGATCTTTAATACATTAGCTATATTAGATAAAGAAATTCTCCAGTGTATGACAATTACAAGTAACGGTACTATTTTTATGGATACACCAGATGTGCAATATGTGTTAAAGCATATAGAAAATTTCCGTATTTCTGTAGAAGGGCATACTAATGAACTTAATAGCGTCCTTAGAGACTGTGATGTTCTAAAAGTATTAAATAATGCAGAGAAATACCAAAAAATGGGAGCAAATATTGTTTTAAGAATCACATTACATAGAGGAAATATTCAAACCCTTATAAGAGATACACTACCAGCTTTGGCTAATAGAGGATTTCATAATTTTCAGATATACGAGTTGCAGTCAGTTGGGCGTGGCGACGGTCTGGATTATTGTATTAGAGAAGAAAAAGATTTTAACGATTTTATTGATACGCTTATTGAATATCTTCCCACCAGAATGAATGTAAAACTTATGTTTAATAAGAGTAGAGTAAAAAGTATTAACTTAAGAAAAAACGAATTAATTAAAGCTGAAATTCAAGTAGAGGAAATAGAACCTAATTTAAGTTTAAGTATAAAATCAGATGGCGGAGTTAACATTTGTCCCTGGGATACTTTTGGAGATGTATTATTTAATATACATCATGAAAATAATTTAGTAAAACGCTTAAATCAATTTAATTTGTTACATGACTGTGAGCACTGTTCAAAGATTAAGATGAAGGTAGGAAAGACATGTTAAAAGATATAGAAGAATATAATATTGGTAATACGCCAATGTTTGTTATAAAACTAAAAAATAACAATTGGCTATACATAAAATTAGAAAAATTTAATTTTCTAGGGAGTATAAAAGCACGTACTGCCTATTATATGGTGAAGAATTTATGTGATATAAAGCATAAGTGTGTTGTTGAATCAACATCTGGGAACTTAGGTATAGCTTTAAATTACTTCTTAAAAGAGAGAGATATTAAGTTTTTATGTTTGATTGATGAATCCATTAGTGATGACAAACTAGATAAGATTAAAAAAAGTGGAATTAAATATAGAATGGTAAAAAAACAAGAGAATCTTGATTTTAGAAGCTCTCGAATAAAATTAGCTAAAGATCTTGAAAGGACAGGGTTTTATCATTGGACCAACCAGTATGATAATGAGTATAATATGCTAGCAAATTTTAAATACACTGCTCCTGAGATTTGGGAAAACTGTAATGGAAATATAGATATTTGCATTTGTCCAGTTGGATCGGGAGGAACAATATCGGGTATAGCAAAATATATGAAAGAAAAAAATGAGAATATAAAAATAATAGGTGTTGAGCCAGTAGGATCCACTATATTTGGAGGCGTAGAAGGCGATTATATTAATGCGGGAACAGGTTTACGAGGGCCATCAGGTCTTATTAAGAATAATCGATGTTTTATAGATGGTTATTATCAGATTGATGACAAGGAGTCTATTCATTATTGTAAGGAAATTATGGAACAATATCAGCTAGAGCTTGGTATTTCATCAGGAATGACCTTTGCTGCTGTTATGAAACATGTAGAAAAGGTGAGTAATAAGCATATTGTTATGATATCTCCAGATGGGTTAGAAAACTATAAAGAGCTGATTGTTTAAGGAGAGGGTAACGTGAATATAGTAAACGAGTTTATAAAACAATGTGATAAAGAAATTAAGAAAAAAAGAACTATATACTGGGATGAAAATACAGTTTATAGTATTAGAGAAAATCCAGCCGATTCTTTTGCAGGATTATGGTTTAGAACACAAGGTTGTAGCCATGATAGAAGTGGTGGCTGTGTAATGTGTGATTATAGTATAGGACCAATAACCAGTGGAGATATGATGATAGAGTATGTAAAACAAGGATTGTCAGAGATTAAAAATAGCTATGATACTTTTTTAATTTCTCCATCAGGTAGTATGTTAGACCACAAAGAGGTTCCTGCTGAAGCTAGGCAAAAAATATTTAACTTATTAGCTAAAACCAATCATAGATCGTTTACTTTTGAAACACGAATAGATACTATTAATGAAGAAGTAATAAAAGAAGCAAAATCTATTTTTGGGGATAAACTTAATAAGATATTTGTCGGTATTGAATCAAAATCAAATTTTATTAACAAATATTGTATTAATAAAGGTATAACGCTAGAACAGATTACAAGGAGTATAGAGATACTACACAAATATGATATTGTTCCAGTTGGAAATATATTAGCTGGGATACCTTTATTGACTTATCAAGAAAGTATAGACATATGCAGAGAAACCATTAAATGGTGTAGTGAAAATAAGGTTAAACCTGCAATTTTTGTTACACATGTCAAGGATAATACTATGTTAAAAAAAATCTATGAAATGGGACTTTGTGATGAGCCCAATTTATGGCTACTTATAGAATTATTATTGCAATTACCAGAAAATATTAACCCAGATATATGTTGGTATAGAACCTACGATGCTTTTAACTTAATAAAAGCAGCAGATACTTGCCCTAAATGCTATCATAAAGTGCTTGATGCATTAGATCAATATACACAATATAAAGATAAGGATATTTTACGCCGATTAGACTGTGATTGTCGATTACAATGGAAAGAAGCATTAAATAAGAAAAAAAATAATTTACCAGATAGAATAGTTCATACTTATTGCCAATTATCAAAGAATATTTTTGGTGAAGAATATTGGATAAAATATGGCAATGCAATAGAAAAAATGATATATGATGATTATAGTGTGGAGGTTGGCTGATGATTGAGTATTCAAATATAGCAAAGTACTATGATCAATGGTCCTCGGGTGATAAATATTGGAATGTAACGAAAGATTTTTATGTTGCAGAGAGCAAACATTATGAAGGACCAATTGTAGAATTAGGAATAGGCACAGCTCGTATCACCACTGAAATACTAAAAAAGTATTCAATAGATATTATAGGAGTTGATCGGTGTAAAGAAATGCTAGAAGAATCAAGAAGAAGGATAGCGAAAGAGGGACTATTAGATAAACTGACATTACTACATCAGGATTTTGTCCATTTACAATTGCCTTATAAGAGTAAATACATATTTATGCCATTTAGAACATTTGGACATTTGCCTTGTATACAGACGAGAAAAAAAGCTCTAACATCAATATACAATAATCTTTGTGAGGGTGGAGTTTTCATCTTTGATCATTATATCTTAGATGAAGAGTGGGCAAAATCAGCTAATAATAGAAGAATAAAAATGTATGAAAGTGATGACATACTAATTGAAGATCTATATACATTTGATTTTAACAACAAGAAGCTACATTGTTCTGTGTTCAAAAATAATACTTTACTTGAAAGTTTTGATTTCTATTGGTTTCAGCCGTCTGAAATTATGCAAATAATTAAAGATGTAGGATTCAAGGTAAAAGCATTATATGGAGATTTTCATAGGAATCAACTTACTAAAGACTCATATAATCAAATATGGGTATTGGAAAGGTGAAAGTATGTATAAATATTTAGGGAAAAGCTTAGATGGTTTTCAAGGTGCTATGCAAATGTTATTTCATGATAAAGGATATGGTGAAGTAAAGGATATAGACTGCATTGCTTTGAGAAATTGTTCTATGGAGATACAGGATAATATGTCATTTTGGTTCTCTCCTTTAGTTAAGACAGAAGAAGCAATAAATAATTTAAAAAATTTATTAGAAATTAAAGATTATATTAAAGTAAAGAAGATAACTAATGATAATATTGATGATGTGCTAACTTTTGATAACCAGCCTTTTGTTCTAGGACCAATCAACAAAAAGAGATTATATAACAAGGTTGATACACAATTTTATGATGGTAATCGTCATTATGTTTACTGCTTTTTAGTAGGAAAAGATAGGATCATCCATGAGCCTGATGGAGTACCTTACATGATGATTGGAGAAAATGAAATATTAAATTTTCTAAAAGACCGTAATAATATTTATAAAATAAACTTAGAAGTAGGTGGTAGCATAAAACAACCTACTAAATTAGAAATTCTTAAAAGGTGGATAATACGTAAAAGAGAATTAGATAAACACCCTCATAATGCATTAAATTTCGACTTCAACAAAATTACTAGAATGTCTTCTTCTAATGAACTACAGCGACAATACGCTCTACAAAATTATATGATACAGACTTATAAATTAATTAATCTACTGGATAAAAATACAAGTATAACACGAGAAGACGTTTTTCATGAACTTGCTGAGAGGATTTCTCAGATTGCCATAAGTGGAGAGATGGAAATGCTTAGTCATGTAATAGGCCAAGTTGATCAAATGATAGTAAAAGCAGTATTGGAGGAGATAGATTATGAAATTTGAATTAAAAGAAATTAACAAAGATATTCAAATAGTACTACAACATCATAAAACGCCTTTTTACTTGTACAATGTATCCCATTTACGGAAAAATATAGAGGCTATTAAAAGCATTCTAACAGAGGATATTAAGTTATGTTATTCGATCAAAGCCAATCCATTAGTTGTTTCTTACATGCAAGATTTGGTGACTTACTTTGAAGTATGTTCATATGGCGAATATGAAATATGTCGTGAATATATAGGAAAAGATAAAAAAATAATTTTTGGTGGAGTGTGTAAGCTTAAAGAAGAGATTCTAGAAGCTATTAAAGATAAACGAATTATAGTTACTATTGAATCTATAACACAACTTCATGATATTAATGAATGTTGCAAATTGCTAGGTATTACAAAAGAAGTATTCTTGCGAATGAGTACAGGGAATCAATTTGGTTTATCAATGGTTGACTTAGAAGAAATTATTAGCCAAAGAGATAAGTATAAAAGCATAAAAATTAAGGGAGTACAATTATATGCTAATACACAGTGTTTTCAAATTAACAAGGAGAAAGAGTACATAAAACAACTTTTTGAAGTAATAGATCAGTTAGAAAAGAATTATGGATACAAGATTAACATTATTGATTATGGTGGGGGAATAGGTGTCCCATATTATAAAAAAGATTTAGAAAAAACTAATTGGGAGGAGATGTTACAAGCCATTTCTCAAGAATTAAGAGATAAAAGTAATGGACGTCAAATAATCTATGAAGCAGGACGTATTATTCCAGCTAGTTGTGGGATCTATGTGAGTAGTGTTTGCGATCAAAAAATTAATAATAAAAGAAGATATTCAATTTTAGATGGTGGAATCAATCATATAAAATATTATGGACAAGCCTTTGGAGGTAGGAATGTGATTGCTAAGGTTTTGAATGGACAGGAGGAAAAAGATATCTATACTGTTTGTGGACCTTTATGTACATCAAACGACATTTTACTAAGACAAATGGAGTTAGCAAAACACAACATAGGAGACAAAATAATATTTCTCAATGCAGGGGCATATTGCCAAACAGAGGCAGCTGGACTTTTTCTAAGTAGAGATTTACCAGCTATTTTCATAATAGATGAAAATAAAACTGTTAAATGCGTAAGAAATAAAATAAAAACTTATACAATTAACAGTACATTGACTAATAAGGAGAGAAAATAAATGTTAGAAAAAGTTATTACAATTATTAAAGACATATTGGACACAGAAGAGAGCATGAATGGAGAAACACATTTATTGGATGATTTAGCGATGGACTCTATTTCTATGTTGTACTTACAGATAGCTATTGAAGATAAGTTTAATGTTAAATTTGATCCACTAGAAGATGAATTTGAGTTCATTTTTTCGAATATTAATAATCTATGTGTAGCAATTAATAAAAAAATAATAGGAGTAGTGTAAATGCAAAATAATTTTTTAAAAGAAATTACAAAAAAAATCCATAGCGAGAGAACCCCTCTTAATATAAATCAAAAAATCTATCATAGACATGAAACAGTTGATGGTGGTGTATTTTGTGAGATTTGGTTCATGACAAAAGGGTGTAAGCATGATAGAGAAGGTGGATGTACTATGTGTAATTATGGTAAAGGGCATGAAGTAGCGGATGATGAAATTATATCCCTAATAAAAGAGACATTAGACAAGCTTCCTCTACCATTAAAACAATTGGTTATATCCCCGTCAGGAAGTATGTTTGACGATGAAGAAGTATCCCCATATTTGCGAGAAGAGATATTTAGATTAGTTTCAGAATATAACTGTGAAAAGTTTATAACAGAGAGCAGAGCTGATACGCTAACAAGAGAAAAACTAGATAAGATGAAGAACATTATTAATCATAGCAATATTGCCATTGAGTTAGGGCTAGAATCTGCCAATCCGTGGGTGTTAAAGTATTGTATTAATAAAAATTTGGCTTTAACAGATTTTAAAAATGCAGTTGATTTAATAAAGGAAGCTGGATTACAGGTAACAACAAATATATCTTTGGGTTCAGCTTTCTTACCAGAAGAACAAGCTATTAAAGATACTTTGAGTTCTATAAAGTGGGCATTTGAAGCTGGTGTTGACACGGTAGTTGTTTTTCCTATTCATATAAAGCCAGGGACTCTTATAAATGCTATGTATAAAAATAATATGTATGAATGTATCTCACTGTGGTCTTTAATTGATGTTTTACAAAAAGCACACAATCAATTTGATCAAAGGGTGGAAATATCTTGGTATAAGAACTACTATAATGATAAGAAAAAAATAGTTTTATCACCAACAACTTGCTCAAAATGTAGAAAAAGTATTATTGATTTGTTGGATGAATATAAGGATACTTGTAGTAGTGAAGTAATACAAAAGCTTGTAGACATTAAATGTGACTGTAAGACACAGTGGCAAGAGAAAATATCAAATAATAAGGTAGATACCTTAGAGCAAACTCTAAATTATTATGAAAAGCTCGCTGCAATATTTGATATTGATAGAGAAATACAAGAAGAAATTATTAGAGATGCAAGAATTAATTCATATATTTTGAATAATTGCGAGTAGGTGATACACATGATATTTATAAGCAATATAAGGGAATTTATACCGCCTATACTGAATGTTGATGAACAAAAGAGTGAATTGTTACCTTTTTATAATAGTACTTATGAAAGACTATACAGTAAATCAACAAGTAATAAAAGTAATAGTATAAAGGCACCTATAGGAGAAAAATTATCTGGAAAAGAATTAATTCTTAAGGCACTAGATGAAGTATATATATCTAGAAAAAAGCAACCTTTAGTAGAGCCTCTTTACTATTTTGACATTCGGTCATCAGAAGATTATTCTACACCCGCACCTGACTATTATATTTTAAATCGTTTGGGGATAAAACATGCAAAAGCCTTAAACATTCGAGGTGTATCCAACGTTGCACTTATACATATGTTAAAAATGGCAAAATTTATATTAGAACAAAAAGAAGATTACTTATTAGTCTCAATATCTCAACGATTGGATCCTGATGATTTTCGAGGTGAAGGATATATTTTAGCTGATGGAGCCATTGCTTTTATATGTAATAAAAACAAAGGACAAGAAGAAGGTTATTACATTAAAGAATTATTTATTACTGAGAGTGAAAAAGAATTGCTTTGTAAGATCTCAGACAAGAAGAAGGTCATAGGACGTAACAACCAAGAGACTATGTCATTGTTATGCAATACTATTATAAGAGACAATTATCTCAACTATGATTTTGGTTGTATGGATTATTTACTTACATTAGAAGATTTAAGGAATAATAAGCGATTAAAGAATGAAGACGAATTCGCCTTAGTTGGAGTAGAAGATAACAAATATACTATGATAACAGTTCAATATATGGAGGGAGTAAATGAAGAAAGAGATTAAAAGAATCCAACATTTCATACAGGATTATATAAGAGATGATGAGAAAGTTGCTATTGCTATATCTGGAGGTTTGGACTCAGATGTTGTTGCAAGATTATGTGTAAAAGCCCTGGGGAAGGATAGAGTAAAATTATTTATGGCACTACAAGACAATATGGAAGAACATCATATACAAAATGCTAGGGAATTAGCAATGGATTTAGATATGAACTTAGCAGAAATAGATATGAGAAATCTAAACACAGAGATAATCAGAAGACTTGAAGAAGGGGATTGTGAAGTGGGATTTAATTCAAATAGTCTTTTGGATCCTTCAAGAGCTAAGTGTTCATTAAGAACGGTCTTACTATCTAGTTATCAAGAAAAAGGATATTTTATAGCTGGGACATCTAACAAAACAGAAATAAAGTTAGGATTTTTCTTGCCTTTTGGTGATAATATAGCTCATTTTAAGCCAATAGCTCATTTATATAAGTCAGAAGTACGTCAATTAGCTAGAGAAATTGGTACATTAAAAGATGTTATTATACAACCAGCCTCAGCTGGTTTTTGGAAGGGACAAGAGGACCTAGAGGACATTGCTTATTGGATTTACTATAAGGGACCAATACCTGGTGGAACGCAATTTACTAATAAAGATGATCAAGAGGTAATGAAAATAAAATCCCATCTAACCACCGAACTTATTGATGATGTTATAAGAGGGATAGATGATAAGAAAGATTTTGATATTATCGTAGAAGAACTTAATATTCCAACATCTATAGTAGAAGGTATTGCATCCATTATAAAACAGGCTAATATAGTGAAAAATCGACAATTACTTAAGACGATTTCATAATAGAACCTAGAGACTATGGGAGAGAAAATATGTTATATAAATGTTTAATTGAAGACAATTTAAGAGATAACGCAGATAAAATTGCATTAAGATACCATCAGTACAATTACAAATATAGTGATTTACATAATTTTACTATGGGTTTAAAAGAATCTCTAAGTATTAAAGGAATTAAAAAAGGCGATAGAGTAATCATTATTAGTAAAAATTCGCCTATGGAAGTAATTGCTATTTTAGCTACTATTTCACTAGGGGTAGTTTTTGTGCCATTACCTTATGATATATCTGAAAAGCGTTTAGATTATGTTGTTAAAGATTGTGAACCAGCAGCAATTTTGGTGGATGAAGAGCGTTATAGCCAATTGGATCAGGGACACTATAAACAACAAGTTATATTGCTAAGTGATGATGTAATACCGAATACAGATGGTCCATACCATCGAGAAATTCTTGATAGGGATGACTTAGCATATATTATTTATACTTCAGGTTCTACAAGTCAGCCAAAAGGCGTGGTAGCTTGTCAGCGACAAGTATTGTTTGCAGCAAAAGCCATTAATGAAGCACTTAAGAACACTAAGGAAGATATTTTACTATGTAGAATTCCACTATCTTTTGATTATGGATTATATCAAGTATTAATGAGCTTTATGATTGGAGCTGAACTTATTCTTATTGATGAAAAAGAGTTGGTACAAAATATACCTTATTTATTAAAGAAATATAACGTAACGGCTTTTCCAGTAGTTCCAGCATTAATTAATATGCTTGTTAAGAGTAAACTGCTTGAAAGAATAGAGTTACCTAATCTAAGGTATATGTCTTCAACAGGAGACGTGTTACCAACTTATATTATTAATAAACTAGATGAAATTATGCCTCATGTTGAAGTAATACCTATGTATGGTTTAACTGAATGTAAGCGAGTAAGTGTTATGCCATATGGAGATAAAGAAAAAAAACTTGAAGGATCCTGTGGTATTCCACTTCCAGGAACGGAAGTAAAGTTACTAAATAAAAAGGATGGAGTTGGAGAATTAGCCGTTATGGGACCTCATGTTATGTGTGGTTATTGGGGCGATATTGAAGAAACATCTAAGTATTATACCTATTATAATGGAAGAGCTATGTTAAAGACAGGTGACTTATTTAAAATAGATAATGAGGGGTATCTATACTTCGTTGGCAGAACAAAGAGTTTTATAAAAAATAATGGTTATAGAGTCAATGTTTTAGAACTAGAGACCATACTTAACAGCCAAGAAAAGGTGAGGGAAGTTGCTGTTATTGGTATAGAGAATGTTGATATTGGGGAAGAAATAGTTTGCATACTTAGCGTAAATGATTTAATAGATAAAGATAGTATAATCAAAGAAAGTAAAAAATTGTTAAGTGGCATAAAGGTAAAAAAATATATTGTTACAAAAGAGCTGTTACCAAAAAACAGTAATGGTAAAATCAATAGAAAAATATTAAAGGAGCAGATTAAAAGCAAATGATATTAAAATCTCAATACCATGGGAATTACACTTATTGCGGGACATATGCAATATATGATTTGATTCAATCAAACCTAAAAATATCCATGAATAAATTTGAAATAATAACTTCTGTTCCTTTTGGTATAGTACATAATCCTGACTATCCCCATAGAATAATATCCCCTTACGTTGATCCTACTATTGGACTGAATAAAGCAGCTAAAATATTAAATATTGATTTGAAAACCTACCAATCAGATGAGAAAGAAGAAATGTATTCAAAACTAGTAGAGTGTATACAAAAAGGAGCAGTATTAATTGGACCTGTTAACATGGCTAAGTTAAATTATTTGCCTCAACCAAGAATTTATAACAAAGTACCGCATTATATAGTTCTTTACAAATTAAAAAACAATAAATTTTTCCTTAATGATTCAGAGGGTTTGATTGGTTATTATATTAATAAGGATGAATTAATGGATATATGGAATGGTCATGACATATATGAAGCCAAAAAGTTATTTAATATGAGAACAATAGAAAATTATGGAAAAGAGCCTAATGAAGAACAGTTAGTAATGAAGAGTATTATAAATTGTCAGACTAATTTACTTAATGCTTGTAAGGAAGGACAAGGACCTTATGTTTTTCTAAAGCTATGGGATATGATAAAAAATACAGGTAAAAAATATTATAATTACATTTTTTTTGATTTAGAGATATTTATTCAGAGGAAGTATTTGTTAATGGAAATCATTGAATGGGCTAATGATATCATTAAAAGTGAGGACTGTGAAAGCATTAAGAGGATAGCAATGAAGCAAATGAAGGTTGTATCAAATATTAATTATAATATTAGAAATAAACAAAAACTAGTGGAAGGAAGTTTCAAGCAATTATATGATCTAGAGAAGCAACTTACTGCGCTATTTCATAAAAATATACTTATAAAGGAGGTAGAGCAATGAAGATAGGAATAAAAGATTATTATTCACTATTAGGTAAAAATATGAAATCCATTGAAGAGATTACAGAATATATGGACGAGGAATATCAAAATAAAATTAAAAATGCTGGATTAGCTAAAGTTCCTATTGATAATGAATGCTTACTTTCAGACATGATTAAGGAAGTTTATAAGAAATGTGAGTTTGAAGTAGAGCTAATAATAGTGGCACACTCTATTCCTTTTATAAATAAAAACTTAAATCATATATCAAAAGAATTAGATTGCATAGAAACAATAACCTTATCAGGAATGCCCTGTGCTATTGTTCATGAAGCTATTGACCTAGCTAGAAAATATATAGAAGCAGGAGAATACAGGTGTATTTTAGTTATCGGTGCTGACAAAGCATATGGAAATAAAGAGAGGGTTTTTTTTAATACTATAATGGGTGATAGCGTAATTGGTTTAGTAATAGATAATCACTGTAGTAATAATACAATTATTTCAAGTCACATTCAGTCAACAATTATAGCGCCAGAAGGGGAGCTGAGTGGAGAGGATAAGATACAAAAATACAGGATGGTAAGTACATCTTTAATTAGGCAATGCATTGAAAAGTGTCTTGAAAAAGCTAATATAGATCTAAAAAGCATTAATCATATTGTGCCTCATACACCAAACAAGCTTTTATGGGATACGGTGGCGAAATTTATGCACCTCGACCGAGATGTTTTCCGAGATGATTATATTCATGAAACAGGTCATCTAAATTCTAATGATAGCTTTTACCATTATCTTAGATTAAAGGATGAGAATAGTATAAAAGAGGGGGAGTATGCTCTTTTGATTAATCCTGGCTTTGGAGGTACTCAAGGGTGTACCTTAATTAAAGCGTAATAATGTATTTTTATCAAATATAAATTATCTAACAATCAATTAATGTCTATCTTTTATTCAGTGTTAGTAAATATATTCAAATCAAATTTCATATATAAATATTAAAAAATAGAAATATAGCATAGCATATTTCTGTTTTTTAATGTTCTCATGTATGAGTACTACCACCCTAAAAATAATCTGTCTAGCTGGACACATATATTGGAATATTAGAAAATATCTAAATAATTACGTTGAATATAATCCAAGAACTAAATAGTATTAGATTATTGATTTTATATTTATTATAGAATATAATAATTTCATATATATATTTTTAATAGATACTCAAAAAACTGGGTTTTCTAGCATAAAAAATGGAGTGATAAAATGAATAATATAATGTTTCAGGGAACAGCTTCTACCGTTGGTAAAAGCATACTTACTGCTGCTTTATGCAGAATCTTAAATGATGATGGAATTAGTGTAGCTCCATTTAAATCACAAAATATGGCACTTAACTCTTTTGTTACAGAAGATGGAAAAGAAATGGGAAGAGCTCAAGTTGTACAAGCTGAAGCTGCTCGTATAAAACCTACTGTTGAAATGAATCCAATCTTACTAAAACCAACAAGTGATGTTGGAAGTCAAGTAATATTGAATGGTAAAATATTCAAGAATATGTGTGCAAAAGATTATTTTAGTACAAAAGCTGGATTAAAAGAGCATATAGTAGAGGCTTACAATAAGTTACAATCCAAGTACGATGTCATTGTATTAGAAGGAGCAGGAAGTCCAGCAGAAATTAATCTTAGAGAAAATGATATAGTAAACATGGGTATGGCTGAGATGGTAGACGCTCCAGTTATTCTTATTGGTGACATTGATAAAGGTGGAGTTTTTGCCTCGATCTATGGCACAGTCATGCTCCTTGAACCAGAAGAACGAAAAAGAATCAAAGGATACATAATAAACAAATTCAGAGGAGATGAAAAAATTCTCCAACCAGGTATAGATATGTTCTATGAAAAACTACAAATACCATGTCTAGGAGTCATTCCCTTTGAACCATTAAAAATAGATGATGAAGACAGCGTTACAGAAAGATTTGATAGAAAAACAGAAGGAGAAATCATAATTGGAGTTCTCCGTTTACCATACATGTCCAATTTCACAGATTTCACTGTCTTCGAATTAGAAGAAAATGTATCCGTAAGATACATAAAAGAAAATGAAGACTATGAAGGCGTCGACCTATTAGTTATACCAGGCAGTAAAAATACTCTCAAAGATATGGAATATATACATAATTCATCACTAAAAGCAGGTATCTACAGAGCTCACAGAAATGATATCCCCATAATTGGTATATGCGGAGGCTATCAAATGCTCGGAGAAACTATAACTGATGAAAAAGGCGTAGAAACTGTTATGAATAGTATAAATGGTCTAGGTCTATTAGAAATAAAAACAGAAATGGAAGAAATAAAACAAACAACCCAAATAACAGGAAACATAATGCTAGAAATCCCCTTTGCAAAAAACTCCTGTAACCTAAAAGTAAACGGATACGAAATCCACATGGGTAAAACTCATCTAATGGGCGAAAGTACTCCCCTGATTAAACTACAAGATGACCGATTAGATGGAGCTATCAATGCCAAGAAAAATGTTTTCGGAACATACCTACACGGAATATTCGATAACGATGAACTAAGAAAAGTGATACTTGATAACATAAGAAATAAAAAAGGGCTAGATTGCAACAACAACATAGACTATGCAAAATTAAAAGACATGGAATACGATAAACTAGCAAAACTAGTACGTCAACATATGGACGTAGAAAAAATAAAAGATATTATCTACAATAACATTTTACCCTGACCCCCTTTAATAAGTTAGCTACAAAAAATCTACATCTAAGAGGTGTTATCATTGAAAGTTATTATAATAATATGTATTGCCCTAATACTTGACAGGATATTTGGCGATCCATTAAACATTCCCCATCCTATCATCTACATAGGAAAACTAATTAGCAAACTAGAAAAAAGCATAAGAAAAAGTAAAATACCTCTAAAAGCAGGTGGCTTCATCTTGCTTTTTGCAACAGTAGGAATAACTGTAACTATAATTACTCTTTTATTATTTGCTTGTGGGAAAATACATCCTTATGTTAGAGATGTTGTTACAACTTATCTCCTCTATACATCATTAGCAGCTAAATGTTTGAAGGATGAAGTTCTAAAAGTTTATAAAGCTATAGATGAAGATGATTTAGACTTGTCCAGAAAACAATTATCCTATTTAGTAGGAAGAGATACTAATCACCTAACTCAAGAAGAGGTTATTAGAGGAGCCGTTGAAACAACAGCAGAAAATACTGTAGATGGTATACTTGCACCTCTTATGTTTATAGGCATTGGATTTATATTCAATATTCCTGTACAATTTGTTTTTATGTACAAAGCAGTTAATACCCTTGATTCAATGGTGGGATATCTGCATTCCCATTACAAAGATATAGGATTTGCTTCTGCTAAAACTGATGATATCTTTAACTATATTCCTGCTAGAATTGGAAGTTTTTTTATGTTATTGGCAGGGGGTATACTAAGATATAATTTCAGAAAAGGATGGATAATATTAAAAAGGGATAATAGAAATCATAAAAGCCCTAACTGCGGCTATCCAGAATCAGTAGTAGCAGGGTTACTAAATATACAAATAGGTGGAACTAATACATATTTCAACGAAGTTGTTGTAAAACCAACAATAGGTGATATAGGAGAAGGATTAAGTGGAAAGCATATAATAGAATCTACTAAGATAATGTATGTATCTGAAATTATAACAGTTGGGATAATTTGTTTAGTATCATTAATAATATACTTTATATGATATTGACGATATTTTAACCGTAAGAATAGAACTATTGTTCAAATATTGACTTGATTAGTTGTTAACATAGGAAGGAATGAACTCTATGAATAAGCATGGTGGATATTATGGTAACTCAGATATTATTGATTATAGTGTTAACATCAATCCTTTAGGTCTAACTGATAATATTAGAGAGACTATAATATCTAGTATAGATAATATATGTAAATATCCTGATATTGGAGGAACTTCTGCAAAAGAAGCTGTAGCAAAACATATAAATGTTGGTTCTAATAAAATAATTATGGGAAATGGAGCTAGTGAACTTATATATTTGTTTGCTAGAGCTTTGAAGCCTAAAAAGGTTCTTATTATTGAACCGACATTTAATGAATATAGGAGAGCTTTTTTATTAGCTGGTAGTGAAATAGATGATTATGTATTAGATAGTGATGATGATTTTCGTTTTAATGAGGATATGTTTTCTAGGAAGATGGAGGCATTTCAGCCGGATGTTGTGATATTATGTAATCCTAATAATCCTACGGGAAAATATCTTGGATTAGAGATGATGAGTGAAATAGTAGATATAGTTAAGAGAGAAAACAGTTTTTTGTTTATTGATGAATCTTTTGTTGAATTTACTGGATATGAGCCTATTGGGAATAGTATAGATTATGAACATATATTTTCTCTTAGATCTATGACAAAGTATTATGCTGTACCTGGACTTAGAATAGGTTATGGGGTAACTAATGATAAGATTATAGAAAAGATGGAAGAATATAAGGAACCTTGGACTATGAATACTTTTGCTCTTGATATTGTGCCAAAGGTTATTGGAGATAAGAGTTTTTGTGTGAAAGTTAATAGATGGGTTAAGATAGAAAGAGAATACATGTATGAGGGGCTAAGCAATGTAAGAAATCTTAAGGTGTATAAGAGTTATAGTAATTTCTTTTTATGTAAGCTTAATTATTTATCGGGAAATATGTTGAATTTAGAATTATTGAAAGATAATATGTATGTTAGGGTTTGTGATGATTTTAAGTCGTTAGATGAGGGGTTTGTTAGAATTGGGATTAAGAGGCATGTGGATAATGAAAAGATGGTTAGTATATTAAATAAAATTTTGTAGATTTTTATTTAGTGGTGAACTTCCGTAGGTTAAATATGTATACAAAACAGCTCTTGACAAATATTTGAAGAAAAACCGTTTCAAAAATTGTATACATATTTACCTACTGGGGTAGTGGTTTGTGGAAAATGAGGTCGAATGTGAGGTAAGATATCTTATATTTTGTTTTTTAATTTTTAGTATAGTATTAGTAGTTAAAGATGGTGAATTGATTATAAAATGAGGAGTGAATGTTGTGGGAATTGTTATGGTAACTGGTGGTGCTCGTAGTGGTAAGAGTACTTATGGTGAACAATTGGCTAAGGTTAGGGGTGGGAATATTGCTTATATTGCTACGGCTATTGTTACTGATAAGGATATGGAAGATAGGGTTAAGAAGCATAGGAAGTCAAGACCTCAGGAGTGGTTGACTATTGAGAGGTATAAAGGGTTTGATAATATTGATAGGGATATAGTTATGTCAACTGATTTATTTTTGTTGGATTGTATTACTACCATGGTGACTAATCTTATGTTTGATAAAGATATTAATTATGATACTTGTAGTAATGAGGATATACAGATGGTTGAAGAATATGTTTTTGGTGAAGTTAAGAAGCTTCTTGATTTCATGGAGAGTAATAATAAGGAGATTATATTAGTTACTAATGAGGTTGGGATGGGATTAGTTCCAGCTTATAGGTTAGGTAGTATATTTAGAGATATTGCGGGAAGAATTAATCAATATGTGGCAAGTAGAGCGGATGAGGTTTATTTTATGGTATCGTCAATACCTATGAAGATTAAGGGAGCTGATAAGGGATGAAGAGTTTCATACTTATGTTAACTTTTTTAACAAGAATTCCTATTAGTTATAGTTTTTCTTTTAATAGTAAAGATTTTATTAAAGGGATTAAGTATATGCCGGTGATTGGTCTAATTATAGGAGGGATTTTATATCCAATAAGTTATTATGGGGATAAGATGGTTCCTATTGTAGCATCTCTGTTGATAATTGTAGTTTATTTGATTATTACTGGTGGTTTACATTTAGATGGTTTAGCAGATGTTAGTGATGGGATATTCAGTTGCAGGGATAGGGATAGAATTTTGGAGATTATGAAGGATAGTAGAATTGGCTCTTTTGGTGTTATTGCATTGATACTATATTTTATGAGTATGTTTGCGGTACTTGGTTATAGTAATCCAGTTACTATATTAATTTTTCCTATTGCTGGTAGATGCTTTGCATTATTTGTATGTTCAATTCATGAATATGGGAAAGAATCAGGTATGGGGAAAGATTTTATAGATAATACTAAGTGGTTTCATGTTGTAGCTGGATTCTTATTATTAGTTGTATTGATTATTCTATTAAGAGAATATCTGTTGTTGGGAGCTATAGTGATAACCAGTGTAATCGTGATGATAGTTAGTGCTAGTATCA
The DNA here is from genome assembly GCF_025211055.1 of Vallitalea sp. Classification (GTDB taxonomy): domain Bacteria; phylum Bacillota; class Clostridia; order Lachnospirales; family Vallitaleaceae; genus Vallitalea. The sequence continues at coordinate 155,586 of NZ_JAOARO010000099.1, forward strand.
GTAAGAAACTTGGGGGTATAACAGGTGATGTTATAGGTATGACTATTGAGTTTTCACAGGTTGTATTCTTGTTGACTGCGTATTTGTTAGAAACGTTATTGTAGTGTAATAGTTTATTATATGGGGGATGAAATTTATGAAATTTATTTTTATTAGACATGGTGAGACTAATGCTAATGTGGAACAACTTATTTATGGGGTTACTCACTCGGATTTTACTAAAAATGGTTTGGATCAAATAGATAGGATATTAGATTATATCAAGTTAAAAGAAATTGATTATTTTTATTCCAGTCCTCTTGAAAGAACTAAGATTATTGCTGATAAAATAGGTGAATGTATTGGTAAAAAGGCAGTGCCTACTGAAGAAGTTAGGGAAATGAATTATGGAATTTTTGAAGGTATGACATCTAATTCAGCTTTGGAGAAATATCCAGAGGAATACAATAGTTTTATGAGTGATTATGGGTTTATTATTCCAGAAGGTGAAAATGTATTGGATTTTGATAAGCGTGTGATTAGTTTTCTTGATAAGATAAAGAATGATAATGGCACTAGTGTGATTGTGACTCACGGCGGAGTTATAAGAACAGCAATAATGTATTTGTTGAATCTTCATAGTGAGGATAGGTGGCATTTTAAGATATTACCTGGAATGATAATTGAGATTGAGTATAAAAATGGGTATGGGGTTTTGGTTCAAATGCAACAACTTGCTCATCCTAAGCTCAATAAATAATAATGGACATTGAACCCCTTTTTCTTGTATGTGGGTGATTTTTGGGCTACTATATATCCAGTTTGAAACAAAAGATAGAGAATAAATTAATATTATAAAAAAGGGGCTAGTATAATGATTGAAAAATTTAGAGATATAACGATACTTCGTATGGGGGATAAGAATATATTGACAGTTGCTTGTGATTCTTGTGGGGGGATTGGTAACAAGGAGCATGATGTGATAAAAGTTGATCCTTATGTTACAGGGTATTATACGGCGGTTGTTTCTTTGTCTGAGACTATAGCGTTAGGGGCTGAACCTATAACGGTTATTAATACTTTTGCAGTTGAAATGAATGATACGGGTAGAAGAATTATAAAGGGTATTAATGATGCTTTGGATAAGATTGGTTTGGACAAGGAGTCTGTGGTTACAGGGAGTACTGAAGAGAATATTCCAGTTACTGTTACAGGGATAGGGTTAACGGTAATAGGAAAATTAGATACAGATATATGGAATTTTCCTAAGGCTGAAGCAGGTAATATAGCTGTTGCTGTTGGTATTCCAAAAGTAGGTAACGAAGTAGTAGGTGATAAAGGTGAGATTATGACATTGGATATACTTAAGAAGATTAAGAGTCTTAATTTCATACAAGATGTTTTGCCAGTTGGTTCAAAAGGTATTGAATATGAAGTAATGGAGATGGCTAGAACTAGTAATGTTCAGTTCAAAGGATACACAGATATTAATGTTAATGTAAATAAATCGGCTGGACCTGTAACATGTGCAGTTTTGGCTATGGATATTAAATATATTGAACAGTTAAGACAAATAGTGAATATCCCTATTAATATTGTTGGCGAGTTTGTTTAAAGATTTTAACATTTCCACCAAAAAGTCTTATCATAAAGAAAGCGTTATTGACATTCATTATCATTTGTATAGGGTGTTGGAAATGTGTAGAAAAAGAGAAATGTATTCTAAAGGATGATTTTGAGATTATTTTTAATAAGTTAAAGGATGCTGATGTAATCATTATTGGCTCACCCGTATATTGGGGAGATGTATCAAGCAAAATGAAGACATTTTTTGACCGTCATACGGGATATGCTATGGTAAAGCCAAAAAATGCTCATGAGTTCTATAGAAGGATCTGTATAATACTATTAATACAATGAAGATCTATATTAAAAAAATGAATGGTAAAACGGCTGGTAAAATAATATATGCAGATTCATTGTTTAAATTAAATCCAAATAAAAAAGAAAAATTAATCAAAAAAGCTTTTAATATAGGAAAAAAGCTATAGCATTTTTTTTCTATATTCTCCAGGGGAAATACCATAATATTTTTTGAAAACATAACTAAAATGTTTTACGCTTATATAGCCAACTTTTTTAGTGATATACTCTAGTTTTAATTCGGTGTTCTTTAATAAGTTGGCTGCATGTTTTAATCTTACCTCTGTCAAAAATTTAATGTAGGATTGTCCTTCTAATTCATGAAATAAGTTGCTTAAGTAAGAATATGAAATACTTAATTCATCTGCAATTAGTGATAGACTGATCGGTTCCATATAGTGATTATATATGAATTGTTTTGTCTGCTCTATCAGTAGATTTTCATCACACATTGAATTATTTTTATGTAGATTTTTAATTATGATAGTGGACATATTGATAATGAAAGCAGAAATATTTTTTTTGTCAGTTAAGTTGTCTTTAGAGTCTATCAGTACTTTATATATTTTATTAATAACATCTTCGTTCAGAGGTATATTTGTTTTTAACCTAGTTATTATATAGTTTAGAGTTTTCAATAAGTAACAGTTATTAATATGTTCATATAAGAAGTTACCAATATCTTTGGATAGTACTTCTTGATTAACTGTATCATTGTTATGGATGGTATATATCAAATTTGCCATATAGCTATGTAAAGATTTTATGTAATCTTGATAGAATTGTTCAGAATATAACTGAATATTACTTTTCGTATCTTTAATGAATAAGGTTTGTAAAAAAGCCTTTTTTGCATTTTCATAGGAAACGTTTAACTGAAGTAATTCATTCTCTTTAGTTCCTACTACAGAAAATATGTGTAAGTTAGTTTCTTCATAATAAGCAGTATCAATCTTTTCATATATATCTATAATAACTTTTTTATAATCTGCATCTTCATCAATGGGTATAAGCAATACAGTATTTTCATTAGAATCAATAAATACTTTTGTAGAGGTATCACTAGTCTGCTTCATTGCTGTGTTGAAAAGCAATAATTTCAGAAGAATCAGATTAGTAATTTTGACATTGTTTTCAATTAAATTATCTTCTGTAACCTGAAGTATGAGGATAATTCCTTCTGCATCAAATAAATTTATACCTAAATCATACATTATAGGATATAGTGATTGAATTTCCATATGAGAACCTGTAATAACAGCTTTCAAAAACTTGGCTATAATAGCTTCTTTATATTTATCTGATGCTAATATAAGATCATTATATTTAATTTGTTCGCATTGTTCTTTATGGCATATTTCAGCTACAGATTCAAGCATATTCTTTAATTCTTCGTTGATTATTGGTTTTAATAAATAGCTATTGACGTTGTATTTAATTGCAGATTTAGCATAATCGAATTCCCCATAACCTGATAATATAGCACAATTTATTTCTGGATAAAGAATATTGACCTGTCTACATAACTCTAATCCATCCATTACGGGCATCTTTATGTCGGTCAAAATTAAATCTACAGATTGGCGTTTTAATACTTCAAGCGCATCAGCACCATCCATTACATCATCAACTATTTCCCATTTATCACATAACTTAGGAATAATCTGTTTTAAAAAATTTCTTGTTAACTGCTCGTCCTCAACAATTAATAATTTGTACATGGTTAAACCTCCCTATAATGATGTCTTTGGTAAAATTATCTTAACTGTTGTACCCATACCTTCCTTACTCTCAACTTCAATACCATATTCAATACCATATTTTATCTTAATACGTCTATTTACATTAATGAGGGCAATACCATTACCTTTAGAAGATAAGTCAAAGCTTTCTCCAATTTCTTTTTCAGTGTTCAATTTTTTCTTTAATCTTATTAACGCTTGTTCTCCCATACCAATTCCATTATCTCTGATTATGAAGATTACATTACTATCTGTAATGGTATCTGTTATTTCTATGGTTGTGGTATCTTTTTTAGCTTCACATCCATGAATAACAGAATTTTCAACTACAGGTTGTAATAATAGAGCAGGAATAATATAATTATTAAGCGTATTATCTATATGGATTTCGTAGTTCAATCTGTCATTGAATCTATTTTTTTGTATTGTTAAATAAGCGTCTAGTAATTGTAATTCTACAGATATAGTAATTTCTTTATCCATATGAGTCAGACCACGTAAAATAATACTTAGCTTATTTATAGTATTAACAGCCTGGGGCAAGTTGTCAGACTGAATTAACATACTTATCATGTTTAGAGTATTATGTATAAAGTGGGGTTGAATCTGATTGAATAGTGTATTAATCTGGGCTTCCTTTTGAAGATATTTCGCTTCATAGATTTCACGAACCAATTTGTGATTTTCCTTGAACATATTCTTAAGTTCTCCGACCATGTTATTCAATGAACTTGATAGATAGCCTAATTCATCATTAGATGTTATAGGAAATATAACATTAAGGTCTCCTTCTTGAATATTATGTATAGTATTTATTATTTTATTTAGTGGGCGAAGAAACATATATAGGTAAAATGATATTAGTAAAAGTGCAAGGATAAAACTAATCAAAGCTACTATAAAAGCACTGTTTCTTACATCTGATATTTTATCATTAATGGTTGATAATGAAGTAACACCAATGACAGTCCAATTAGCATATTCTACATCATTTTTATTGATTAAATATCTTTTATTATTACAGAAAATAGTGGTATAAGGTTTTTTGTCGTTATAGGTTTTAGTATATATATCATCTATATCATCAGGAGTTAAATGAGGTACATTAGAGAAAATTATCTGTTGATTGGCATCAACGATAATAATACCCCCACCCTTTCCGAAGTCTACTTTGTTACAGATATTACTAATACCCGAATAGTTAGCATCTACTTTAATTACTCCTAGAATCTTATCTGTGTTTCTGGTACTTCTTAGAATACTCACTATAGAAAAAACAATATTCTTAGGGTCTTTGATAATTTGTTCAAGATGAGCTGAAACAAATATAGGCTGTTTTTTCTCTAGAGCTTTGTTGTACCAATGATACTTAGTAAAATCCTGATTAGATTTTATTGTAGAAGTAATACGTTCACCTTTATAGATTTTATCAGTCAATATAAATACTCGTAGGATATCTTTTCTAGGAATAATCAATATCTGGTCAAGAAAATCTTCTATAGTTCTTGTTCTATATAGAGATTTCAAGTCAGAGTCATCAATGTTTTTATCTAATGCATCCATTACATCTTGGTTATAGTAAGGAGATAAAGATAATCTATATAGATCTTCTAAATATGTTCTAATATTCAAGGATGTTAATTCAACTATCTGTTGAACTTTTTGTGAAGATTGCTCCATAATACTAACACTATATTTATTATAAGAGTATATTGATATAAATAAAATAGATGTTAATGTAAGTAACGCTGTGCATATAAAAAGTTTTAATGAAAAATTCCAACTTATTTTTCGCATTTAATCATACTCCTATAAACTTCTTTGTTTCTTATTAGATATTTAGATTGTTCAGTACATAAAAATTACTAATTAATTATACCATATATTTTGTATTTTATTGATTATATATAAAAAAAACATACCATTATCGAAAATATAGGGTATTTATTTTTTTGTAATGTAGTTATACAATAAAATTACATCAATACTAATGGGAATTATTAAATTTCCAAACTAATAAGAAAATGGGGGATTAAAAAATCATGAAAAAATTTATATCTTTGTTACTAGTTATCACGACTATTTCATTATTTACTGGGTGTGCTTCAAAAGAAAAAGATAAAACTGTAGATAATACACCTGCACAAGAAGATAATGTTGACCTAGACAATGAAGAACAAGAAACAGAGAAAGACAACGAAGAACAACAAGCAGATGCAGATAACGAAGTTGTGCATATTAAATTTTTTACAGGAAAAGTTGAAACAGTTGATTTGATGAATGAAATTATTGATGGTTTCAATAAAGAGCATCCTGGAATTGTAGTTGAACAAGAGTTCCAAAAAGATGCAAGCAATGTTATCAAAGTTAAATTTGCATCAAATGATATTCCTGATATTACTACTGTAGTTGCACAAGAATACATCGACCAGGGTAAATATTTAGATGTATCCAATGAAGCATGGTGGGATCGTATCCAACCTGCAATAAAAGACATGTGTACAGATGTTAAGAGTGGTAAACAGTATAGAGTAGCAAGTAATATGACTATGGCTGGTTTATTCTATAATAAGGCAATATTTGATGAATTAGGAATAGATGAAGCTAAGACTTGGAAAGAGTTTGAAGAAGATTTGGCTAAGATTAAAGAAAGCAAACCAGATGTTGTACCTCTTTTCATGGCTGGAAAAGATTCTTGGACATTAGGACATCTAATAGAGTTTATGGCACATGGAGTTATTAAACAGACTTATGGTGTTACTGATTCCAAAAAAGCATTTTTAGCTAATGATGATTCCAAACTTAAGCTTGGTGCTGAAAGTGGACCAATGGACAGTTTTGCTTCTGTAATTATAAGTGGAAGAGATAATAAATTATTCAATAATGATTTCTTGACCGCCACTTATGATAATCAAGTTGAAATGTTCGCTAATGGTGAAGCTGCTGTTATCAGTCAAGGAATGTGGGCTCTTAGTGGTATATTAGAAAAAAATCCAGATATGGCAAAAAATATTGGATTCATGCCTTATCCAGCTATAACAGATTCTACTGAACCAGTAATATTAAGTGCTGAAGATTCAGCTTATGCTATTACTTCAGCTTCAAAACATCCAGAAGAAGCAAAAGAATTCTTAAACTATCTATTCAAAGCTGAGAATCTAAAGAAATATAGTGAATCTATTAAATCACCATGTGCATTTAAAGATGTTGATGCAGATTGGGGTCCAATAAAAGAGCAGGTTAAAAATGCACTTAGTAATGGAGTTAACATTGGATTTACTAATGAGTGTCCTTCAGGATTTTCAGGTGATGACGCAGGAAGAATGGTTCAAGAATTATATGCAGGACAATATGCTACTTCCATAGATTTCGCAAAAGCTTACAAAAAAGTTTGGGATAAAGCATGGAATGCATCTAACTAATTATTTAGGGGCTGTACTAGGTTATATAGATATACAATAGGCAGCCCTATATCTTTGTAGTTTGATTGGTTACATATAGTAAGATAATTAAAGTGGAGTGATGACGGAGTGATTTTACGAAATAAGGTAGTTTCCAAATTACATAATTTTATGATTTTACCAGCTTTTATTTTATTCTTTATATTTTTTATATATCCGTTGATAAAAGGTGTTGGCTTAAGTTTAACAGATTATGATGGTATGACAAAAGCCAATTTTATAGGATTAAAGAATTTTATCAGTTTTTTTCATGATAGTCGAGCTAAGAATGACGTAGTTAACACAGTTCTATTTGCTTTGGGAAGTGCTCCACTATTGAATATATTCGGTTTTCTATATGCTTTACTTTTAGATAGTAAGTTTAGAGGTAAAGGTATAGTTAGAACTATTATTTATTTGCCAGCAGTTGTAAGTCCATTGATCATGGGTTACATATGGTACTTTATTTTACAGCCACAAAGAGGATTCTTATTCGCAACTCTTGAAAGAATTGGTCTTAGTGTTTCTAATGCTAATTGGATGGGAAATAGATATATGGCTCTTTGGGTAATTATTATCGTTAATGTATGGCAGTTCGTAGGAATGACTATGGTAGTTTATCTAGCAGGTTTACAAGCTATACCTGAGGAAATGCACGAAGCAGGTAAGATTGATGGTGCTACTTATGGTCAAAGAATCAGATACATAGTACTTCCTATGATGATTCAGCCTATTAAGATTAATGTTATAACTAACATTATAGGCTCATTATCAGTTTTTGAAATAATTATGGCATTGACTGAAGGAGGACCAGGATATAGCACAGAGTCATTAAGTATCTATATTATGAGAATGTGTTACGGTAGTTTCACTGGATATTCTACAGCAGTTGCAGTCATTTTATTCTTATTAATTCTAGTTCCTGTATTAATATCACTGAAATTCATGAAATCAAAAGAATATGATGCGTGAGGAGGCGACATAGTTGAAAAAATTATTAAAAATCCTAGTTATAATATTAATTACTTTACTTGCATTATTTCCATTTTACATACTTAGCTTATTAGCTTTTACACCATCATCTATGAACTTTTCGAAAGAATTGATTCTCCTTCCAAAATCATATTTAGAGAATTTTGGTGCCGCTTGGGAAAAGGCTAAAATGGGACGTTCAATTATTAATTCATTAATTATTACTCTAGGATCAGTAGCAGTTATTGTTTCATTTGCTAGTATGGCTGGATATGCTATTGCTAGAGTAAATAATAGATTCAACAGATTTATATTTTATTTAATGCTAGGGTGTATGATGATTCCAGGTATTATTAATACAGTACCTTTGTATACTTTGATGATTAAAATAGGTGGAATTAACACACATTGGGCAATGATATTAGTCTGTGCAGCTAATGCTTTACCTTTTTCAGTTTTTTTATTTACTGGGTTTATTAGGGGATTACCAATAAATATTGAAGAAGCTGCTATTATTGATGGCTGTACAAAAATAGGATCGTTCTGGAGGATTGTCTTTCCAATATTGAAACCTGTTACATCAGCTGTAATAATCATTAATGGGTTAAATATCTGGAATAACTATGCTCAAGCTATATTTTTCCTACAAAAACAATCTATGCGTACCATTCCACTTGCTATCTCTATGTTCTATCAACAATATGGAGCAAAGTGGCATCTAATGGCAGCCGCAGCAATGATTGGTTTAGCACCAGCAGTTGTAATATTTATTATTTTCCAGAAGTACTTTATTAAAGGTATCACAGCAGGTTCTGTGAAAGGATAATAAAATATTGCAGAATTACATAAAACGAAAGGTGATATTATGAAAGATTTGATACAAGATATTTACCCGAATAAAGCTCAATATCTAGAAGGAGAGACTATAGAAATAATAATAGAATGGAATCAGAATATTAAACTAGCTGATGTTTGTATTTCTCTAGTGGTCTCTCACTTAGGGGAAAAGCATCTAACCATTACGAAAGGAGTTAATAATAAAGGTAAAAATTCAATAATTGAAATAGAACCCCTGCAAGTTAATGGATATGGTGTAGACATTAGTATACTTGATGAAGATAAGATTGTAGCAACTTATTCAACGGCTGTTGATGTAGCCAAAAGTCATAAAGATTCTCCAAGATATGGTTTCCTTAGCGAGTTTGAATCAGATGATACATTGGATGATGAGGATGTACTATCCATGAAAAAACTTCATATTAATATGGTGCAATTTTATGATTGGATGTATCGCCATGATGATTTAGTTAATGAAGATGAAAACTATATTGATCTCATGGGTAAAAAAATATCATTAAATGCCATTAAGAATAAAATTGACCTATGTCATAAAAATGGTATGAAAGCAATTGCCTATGGTGCTATTTATGCAGCTAGCAAACCATTTTATGAAAACCATAAAGATGAGGCGTTATATGGTAGTAATATGCAGCCAATATCTTTTATAGATAAATTCATAATTATGAATATCGAAGAGAAATCTCCGTGGCATAGACATATTATTAATGAGTATGAGAGAGCTATTAGAGTCTTAGATTTTGATGGTATACATATGGATACTTATGGTTATCCCAAAAAAGCAGTAAGTAGGTTGAGTGATGATAATCACATAGTTAATCTGGAGGAAGAATTTCCTGTATTGATTAATAATACAAGAAAACAATTAAGTAAGGTAAAAAGAGATGTTACTTTAATCTTTAATAATGTAGGAAATTGGCCTGTTAGTACTACTAGTTCAGCAGAGCAAGATATGGTTTATATAGAAGTATGGGATCCTTATAGTACTTATAATCACATACAAACTATAATTAGAGATACTAGAAGAGAAACATACAAACCTATTATCCTTGCTGCTTATTTGAGACCTTTTATGGATGAAAGTGAAGAAGCAGGGGCATATGCTCTAAAATTATTGACTGCTGCAATTATTGCTAATGGAGCCTATCATTTGATACTGGGGGAAAATCAAGGGGTTTTAACACAAGGCTACTATGTGGATTATTCAAAAATAAGCGATAGTCTATTTAGTGAAATTAGGAAGTACTATGATTTTATGATTAGATATTCAGATTTGTTCTATAATAAGAACCTTATAGACGTATCTATGACTCATGCTTATGGAGACAACATGGAGTACGTTTTTGAAGGTGATGATTTTAGTGCAACAGCTGATTCTAATAAAATATGGACAATTATAAGAGAAAGTGCTGACACGAAACTAATCTCATTGATTAATTTGAAAGGAAATGATGTGATATGGAATAAGGGAAAGAAAGAACCAAAGATGAATTCTGCTATTAATCTTAAGATTCAAGTAGAAAAGGAAGTAGAAGATGTATATATTTCTTCACCAGAACAAGCAGCACCTATAAAATGCCCTTACAATATAGTAGCTGTTGAAAGAGGAAATATATTAATAATGGACATAAGCAGACTAGAAATATGGACAGTTATTGTAATTAAATTAAGATAGAATTATAGACTATATATGAGAATGAGGAGTGGAAAGATGAAAAAATTAATGAGTTTATTTTTATCTCTTAGCTTACTTTTATTAACAATAAACACGACTGGTAATATTGCATTTGCTGCTGATAATTGTACTATTACTGAAGTTAGCGTTGATAAAGCGAGATATAATACTGGTGATAATGTTACTATTTCTATTGAAATAAATAATCCAGATAGTATGGCAGTATCAAAAACAGTAACAACTAAAATATATCATTTAGAAAATCTTATTGATACTTATAGTTCAGTTGTTGATGTTCAGCCAAATACAGTTACTACTCATACAGTAACATGGAAAGCACCTAGCAACAATTACACAGGCTATTTAATATCAGCAGACATAGGTAATGGTGTTGATGTTACAACAGGAGTTGATGTGTCCAATGATTTTACAAGATACCCTAGATATGGATATTCTGTAGATTTCCCTGTTGGAGAAACTTTAGACGAAAGTAATGAAATGATAGAAAAGTTAGCAAAAGATTATAATATCAATGTTGTACAATACTATGATTGGATGTATAGACATGATATGAACTTCCCTAGTACAGGAAATACATGGGTTGATTTGTTTGGTAACACTATTAGCGAAACAACGCTTCAAAATAGAATTGATAAGGGACATACTCTCAATCAAAGTGCTATGGCTTATCAAATGGCATATATGGTACGTGAAGATTATGAAGATTATAATGCTAAGAAAGAATGGGGACTTTATAGAAGCAAAGATTATAATATAAGCTATGATAAAGATAACCCATCAACTATTAATAACATAGATCAATTAAATTTCCCTCTTGAAGGAAATCCAGCACCTATATTATTGACAATGAATCCAGCTAATAAAGATTGGCAGGATTTCATGAATAATCAATATACTTTAGCTGTTAATCGTTTAGGTTTTGATGGTATCCAAATAGACCAAATGGGTGATTTCTGGGGAAATATTAATTATTACGATTATTGGGGTAATTATGTTGACCTTGGTAAAACATTTTCAGATTTTGTTAATGATTCAAAAGAGGCATTAACTAATAATGATAGTAGTAAAAATTATGTAACAATGAATGCTGTTAATGGAGCAGTACCACCAAATGACAAATTTTCTACATGGGATATTATGAATAATGCTGATACAGATTTTCAATTCAGTGAAATCTGGCAGAACTCTCCTACATATAATAGCTTGAAAAATTATATTGAATGGCAGAGATTAACAGATGGTGGAAAAACAATGGTTCTAGCAGCTTATATGAATCAGCATACTAATGCTGGAACTCTATACGAAGCTGAGAATTCAAGTCTTAACGGTTTAACTAGTGGGAATGATAATGGTACAACTTATATTACTGGTTTTGATAGTGTTGGTGATAGTGCTGACTTTAATATTTTAGTTCCAGAAGATGGCGTATATACTTTAGTATTCAGATTCTCTAATGGAGCTTCAGCAAGAGCAGATAAAAATATCTATGTTGATAATGAAAAAGTTATGACAGCTTATTTTGATTTAACTAGAACTGGATTAATGCCTGCTAACCCAAGTTGGTCTAATTATTCTAATGAAGCAGCTTTTACAGACCCGAAAACTTTATATCTTACAGCAGGAAATCATAGCATAAAAGTTCAACATGACAGTGATAATACTGGAGATATTCGTATGGATAGTATTACACTAGGAACTTTTAACAAAGCTTCAGTTCGTTTAACAGATTCAGCAATAGCTGCATCAGGTGCTATGCATATTGAAATGGGAACTGGTCTTAGTATGGCTAATGGCTCAGGTAATTTCAGTGATACAGTTATGTTAGGTCATCCATATTATCCAAAAGCATTTAAAATGATGAGAAAAGATCTTAGAAATGAAATGCAAAATCATTATGACTTTATTACTGCTTATGAAAATCTATTATATGATCCAGATATCAACCCTGTTGATGGAGGAACACAAACAATCAGTATTAAGAATGAAAGTGTTACTGGTTCTGGTGAAAGTGGTAATATATGGTTCATACCAAAAACAAAAAATGATGATTATGGTATAGTGCATTTAATTAATCTAACAGCAGAAACTAATACTAATTGGAGAGATGTTACTGATGAACCAACAACTAAAACTAACCTTCAGGTAAAATATTATATACCTTATCACAAATCAATATCTAACCTATATATGGCTAGTCCAGATAGAAATGATTGTTTGACAGAGAACCTTTCATTTACTACAGGTACAGATAGTGTTGGTAAGTATATTAAGTTTACAGTTCCTGAATTAAAATATTGGGATATGATTTATTTTACATATGGTAACGAAAGTGAACCATCAATATATGAAGCAGAAGATTCAATTAAAAAAGATGTAAGTACTAATACTAATCATTATGGCTATACAGGATCAGGATTTGTTGACTGCTATGGAGAACTATGGGACAGTGTTTCTTTTGACATAGAAGTTGAAGAAGAAGAGGATTATACATTAAGTTTCTCATATGCTAATGCAACAGGTAGTGAGTGTAGCAGAGAACTTATTGTCGATAATCAGAACAAAGGTAAGATATCATTTCAGCCTTTAGCAAATTGGGATACTTGGGGAGTAGCTGAAAAAGGAGTACATCTATTACCAGGTAGACATAGATTAGTAGTGTTGGTCACTCATGAATATAAAGGTTACATTAATTTAGATAACTTACGTGTTACTAAGCTATCTGAGAGTGTAAGAGGGGTATATATGAATAACTGGAAGAATTCAGTATACCTATGGAAAGAAACTCAAAGTAATTTAGTTAAGCCTTTATTAGCTGATGGTCCATCTATATATGAACTAAGATTCTATGAAGAAACAGAATCTGATAATTATGATAGAAATGAAATCAAAAATTACAGCATGTTTTTCAGAAATGAAACTGATAACAAAGTATATACGACTGGAAGAAATTTCAGAGCTTCAGGTCATTTTGGTGATGATGGTATATTCTATACTAATTATGAGACTTATGCAGGGGAAAAAATGTCTCCAGAGATATCAAGAGATTATGCAGTGGTACCTAATGAGAATTTTATGGTTGTAAGATATACTGTTAAGAATAATACAGGGAATGAAAAGACTTATAATGTCATGGATATGCTACATGTAGATAATCATAGTAGTAATAATATAACAGCTGCCTATGATACTGATAAGAAAGTAACCACTATAGATATGAGTAGAGCAGGACAATATTATATAGCTCATGGTACATTAGAATCAAATATCAATGGCTATCAAGTATCAGATGATACAGTAACAAATAAAAATAATAATGTTTGCTCACCATGGCATACTTTTAACAATGATGGTACTTTGAAAAATAATGGTTCTGTAACTTGTAAAGATATCTCAACTGCATTTACTAAGGCAGTTACTTTACAAGCACAAGAATCAACGGAGATATATTTTTATATAGCAATAGGTAAAGATAGCTCAGAAATTCAAAATGCTATTAATACAGTAACAGGGCAAAATGGTAGTCATTGGATGAATGCTATGGATACTAATTACTCCAATTGGTTGAATGAAGGTAAAACCGTAAACTTCGAACAGCCAAAATTGAATTATGCTTATGAAAATATATCTGTAGCATTAAAACAATCAATTGTACCTGGTACATATAATGATGGTGGAAAAGAAATACCAAAATTTGCATCACTTCCAGCTGCAACTAATCCATCAGCTTATTCTTATAAGGTATGGGCAAGAGATTCAGCAGTTACAGCTATGGCATTAGATGCATCGGGTCATACAAAAGAGGCTGAAAACTATTGGTATTGGTTAGCAGATCGTCAAATTAAAAATGATGAAGGTGATTGGAAAAAACCAGGTACTTTTTGGACCTGCTATTGGATATGGGATAATAGATCTGTTAACTTCGTACAACCAGAGTATGATTCTATAGGGATGTTCCTAGTTGGTGCTTATAGACATTATGAAAGCTTAGATGAACCAGCCAAAACTAACTTCCTAAATAATATATGGGATGATTATAAAAGGTCAGCAGATTTTGTAATGAACCACATTAGTGCAAATGGTTTTGGTAAAGCTGATTGTTCTATATGGGAGGAACAAACAGAGTATAATGCATTTACAGAGGGATTGTATGTTGCTGGTTTAGATGCAGCTCAGGAAATGGCAAAGGCTAAAGGGTTACAATCTTTAGCAGATAGTTATAATGGTGCTACAAGTTCTATAAGAACAGCTATTCAAAGAAGATCAACAGATTCAGAAGCAGGATTATGGAATCAAATAGATCCTAATAATAGATATTACAATAGAGCTGTTAATCTAGATGGTACGCCAAGAACAACAGTGGATGCTTCAAGTGATGTTTTAGTTACTTATGGTGTTATTGATATGATGTCAAAGCGTGCTTATGACCATTATAAAAAAGTTACTAATACAATATCTCATGATACATATGGTATTACAAGATATGAAGGAGATACTTTCTATACAGGTAAAAATTCTTGGGATCCAGGTGGGGTAGAAGCTTTTGAAGATGAACCTTCTTGGCCACAAATGACTATGTGGGTAGCTATGATGGAACTTTTCAGCGGTTATGATTCTCTTAGAGACAATGCTCTAAGACGTCTAGAATGGTTTGCTGATAGAACTGCATTAGGTTACGCACCACAAGGAGAAGCAGTTTCTAATGTTACGTTAAAACCTTGTATAAGCACTATGATAGAGCCTATTACAGGAGCTGCATATATTATGACTGCTCTAACTTATGAAGATAAATTTGATATGCGTATTACACCAAATCAATATAATGCTGGTGCTAGATATACTGTTAATGTTCATGATGGATGCAGAGATACAAGCGATATTTATGATACTAAGTCAGATTGGTATCAATGGGGATACATACCTTATTACTTAGATAAAATAGGTGATAATACTGCTGGTGATTCAACAAGAGATATTGAAAAAGTATATATTTCTAATGATGATGATAATATGTATATTAGAATTGACAATGTAGGAAATACTTTACCTAATTATAATGAAAATGGTGATAAGTTCGTAGTATCTGTTTACTCACAAGATTTTAGTAATAGAAGCATTAATACTACTAATAATGGTTTTTATGGGGCAGTATTAGATAGAGAATATGGATATATGGTCACAAGAAGAAGTGATGAATCCAATTACACAGCATATAAAGTAGACTCTAATAATAAGTGGCAGTTGGATAAACAAATCACTAGCGTTATAGCACCTATGTGGGAAAGTACTTCTGGTAGAATTGAAATGGTTATTCCACTATCGGAGCTTTCAAGTGGGAATGTTAGAAATGGAGATTGGGCTAATATAAAGATTGCACTAGGGTTAGATAATGGTTCTGGTATGCAGGAAACAGACTATATGAATATTCATTATAGAATTACTGGTAACAATGAAAGTTGGATATTTGGTAATTCAGAAGAATAATTAGAAATAAAAATATATTTATAATATTACAAAATAAAGGAGTTGGTTTATACCAATTCTTTTGTTTTATAAATTACTTTAAATAGTATAGTGCAAAAATAAAATAATATTTACAAAAATAATAAAAATAATTACAATTAAAACATATTATAATAAATTAACAAAAATTATTTATATTATTTAAACAATATGATATAATATTCTCATTATAGTATAAAAGGTTGGAAAGATGAGGTGATCACATATTGATATATGTACAATAAATAATACAATACAACACAATAATGTTTATATTTAAAAATTATAGAACCTATTATATTATAATAAGCTGTTATATTTAAAATAATAAAAGTAGGAGTGATTAAATGTTAAGAAAAAAAGCAGTATTTTTGAGTGTTTTATTAGTGAGTTTAATTGTATTCCAAACAACTAGTGTATTAGCATGTGGAGTATTTCAAACAGAGTATAGAGCTCTAAAGAATGGTGTAACTGTTGATTTGATAAATACAGCTAGTGAAAAGGGTGATACTATAGGTGCAAAGGTTGAGTTTTACGATACTTATGGTAATTATTTAAAAACAGTAACAAAGATTAAAAAAGCAAGTAAAGTAAAACATTTCCATCATGATTTTATAGATAAAAGAACCATTTATGGTAGAGTAATAGTGACTCCTATTTTTAATGAAAAAGCTGTAATGAGTCCAATAACTATTAATCTTTATCCTGCTTATCCACCAAAAGAATAAATATAGTAATATTAATGAATTTAATTCAAAAAGTCTAGAGGAGTGATTAAAATGTTAAGAAAAAAGGTATTATTTTTAAGTTTATTATTAATAAGTTTGATGGTATTTCAAACAGCTAGCGCATTTGCAAAAGAAGATGCATATAATATGGGTCTAGACTCATGGGAAATAGAATACAAAGTCCTAAGAACAGGTGTAAGAATTGATTTACTCAAAAAAGATGTTGAAATGGGAGATACCATAGGTGCAAAAGTTGAACTTCTTGATAGAAAAGGTAACCATGTAACAACTATTACAAAGGTTGAAAAAGCAAGCAGAGTAATACATTTTTGTAAGCTTTTTACAGATAAAAGAGCTAGAAATGGAAAGATAAAAATAACACTTCTTGTTAATAATATACCTTATAATCAATATCCATATGAATTTGATATTAAGGAATTTTTAAAAGAATCTAAAAAGTATAAATAGAATTATATTACATAGAAATCTATATTTCTACACAAATAAGTGTTACAATAGATTTGTCGGGAAACAGATAGGCTAAAAAGGTCAGTATAACTAATAAGAGTTATACTGACTTTTTTTCAATATACATTTTCGTTAGTCTTCTATAACTAAATCAATACCAAACATAGATTTACATAGTTGAGTATATCTAAACGATTATGGTATAATCTAATATAAATATATTGAGAAAAATTAAATTACAAATATTTAATATTAATCCATAAATAAATTATAGATAGGTAGGTTTAAACATGAATATATTGTCCGCAGAAAATCTCTCTAAAAGTTATTCAGAGAAAACTTTGTTTGAAAATATAACATTTGGTATTGACGATAATGAAAAAATAGGTTTAATAGGCGTTAATGGTACAGGAAAATCTACGTTACTAAAGACTTTGGTAGGCATCGAATCTCTTGATGAAGGAAAAGTAGTTACTGGTAGAGACGTAAAAATTCAATACCTATCCCAGAATCCTGACTTTGATAATGAATCCACTGTACTTGAACAGATTTTTCAGGGTGATAGTAAAGAAATGAAACTCATAAGGGAATATGAACTAGTAGTTCAGAAATTAGAAAAAGAGTACGATAATGTTAAGTTGCAAGATAGATTAACAGAGCTTAATAGTGACATGGATTCTTACGATGCTTGGAAAATGGAAAGTGAAGCTAAAAGCATCCTGACTAAGCTTGGTATACGAGATTTTGAGTCGAAAATGGGGATTTTATCAGGTGGACAAAGAAAAAGAGTTGCTTTAGCAGCCGCTTTAATTCAACCATCAGATTTACTTATCCTAGATGAGCCCACAAACCATATTGATGATACTTTGATTGAATGGCTGGAAGATTATCTTAATAATCGTAAAGGTGCATTATTAATGATTACACATGATAGATATTTTCTTGATAGAGTTACCAATAGAATTCTAGAACTTGCCAAAGGCGGGTTATATTCCTATGTTGGAAATTATAGTTTGTACCTAGAAAAGAAAGCAGAACGAGAACAAGAGGTTATTAATAAGGAATTAAAAAGAAGAAATATTTTTAGAAATGAATTAGAATGGATAAGAAGAGGAGCAAGAGCTAGATCTACTAAACAAAAAGCTAGAATAGATAGATTTGAACAACTAAAAGAACAAAAAGTTGATCTTAGACAGCAAAATATGGATATTACAGTAGGGACAAGAAGACTAGGTAAGAAAATTATTGATATCCATAATGTATCTAAGAGTTTTGGTAGTAATAATGTATTAAAAGATTTTGACTATACAGTTCTTAGAGATGATAGAGTAGGTATTATAGGTGCTAATGGAATGGGAAAATCTACATTACTTAATATGATTGATAGCAGGTTAACCCCCGATAATGGTAGTATTGATATAGGTGAAACAGTAGTTATCGGTTATTACTCACAAGAAAATCTTGAGATGGATGAGAGCATTAAGGTTATTGAGTATATTAAAGAAGTTGCAGAATATATTACTGCTGGCGATAATTATAAAATAACAGCTTCACAGATGTTAGAAAGATTCTTGTTTACAAAAGAAATGCAATACACTTTTATTAATCGTTTATCTGGAGGGGAAAAGAGAAGATTGTACCTGCTTAGAGTATTGATGCAAAATCCTAATGTACTTCTACTAGATGAGCCTACTAATGACCTTGATGTTCAAACACTTACTATTTTAGAGGAATATATTGAAAATTTTAAGGGAGTAGTTATTACAGTATCTCATGATAGGTATTTCTTGGATAAGATATGTGATAAACTATTTGTTTTCATGGGCAATGGTGAGGTTAAACAGTTTACAGGAAATTATACTAATTATATTAAGATTAATCCAAATGTTGTGGGTAGTAATGAGGATAATGAAAAAGCTATTAATATAGAAAAAGAAAATACAAAATCCAATTATAAGCAAAGAGAAAGAGCTCCCAAGTTTAGTTACAAAGAGAAGATAGAGTATGAGGAGATTGATGGTAAGATTGAAGAAGTTGAGGATAAGATAAGTAAGGTAGAAGAAGAGATTGGTAAGGGTGGTAGTGATTTTGTGAGGTTGCAGGAACTTACTGAGGAGAAGGAAAAGTTGGAGAGTAAGTTAGTGGAGTTGATGGATAGGTGGGAGTATTTGAATGAGTTGGCGGAGAGGATAATGAGTAGTAATAGGCTTTAAATATAATTGTTAATTAAATAGATAAGAATAAGTAATTTATAAAAGACGATAATTGCGAATGATCGTCTTTTATTATTTTTGTGTAATTATAATTATTAAATGTTATAAATTTTTTAAAAAAATTTAAACATTAAATTAAAAACACATAAAAATTTAATATATAATAGTTACGTTGTGTATTCCAAACTAACTAAGAGGTATTAGTACTATATAACTACTTGTTTTAAGGTATGCTATAGTTGAAAAATGTCATATATTAGATTATAATGTAAGAAAATAAGATATAATAATTGTTAATATGTAATTAATTATGAATTAGGGAGGAAAACAATGAAAAAAATATCAGCTATACTATTAACACTAACAATAATATGTCTTTCTAATATTACAGTTAATGCGGAAGTTCCAACAATTCCAAGTAATGTTAGAATGACAGGAAATGAAGTAACTATTGAATGGGATAGTGTAAAAGGAGCAACTGAATATAAAGTAAAGCGATCAACAGAAGAAAATGGTCTATATGAAACCATAGGAGAACATATTATAGGAACTAGTTATAAAGATGTTATTAAAGATTATAGCCATGATTATTATTATGTTGTAACAGCAGTAAATAGTGATGGTGAAAGTGTGCCATCTGAAAAAGTAAAGTGGGAAAGTGGTAATTATAGATATATGATTGTAGAATTTTATGATTCATATAAACTAGGTGGATCTTATTCAGGAATCAATATTGCAGAAATTAAGTTATTTAATAGTAATGGACAACAAATAAATTATACCATACCAGTATGTTATGATTCAAAAACTGATGGAGAACCTGAATACAATTATATATCAAAATTAATGGATAATAATCTAAGTACAAATGGTTTGTTTTGTTATACCGCTGGACAAGAATTTTGGACAAGGCTAGTATTAGAAGTACCAAATAATAAAGAAGTATCTAAGGCAGAAATTTATACAGGTATTTATCGTAAACCTAGAGAAATTAATATATACCAAGCACATACATACAACTATAATACTAATTTAAAAGGTAGAGATAATAATGGTTTGAAATATTTTGGGAAAAGCCAAGGAAATAATGTAGAAACAGCTGAAAAATACATTATAACAAGAGGAGATACTACGCTGAATGCAAAGGGAGGAAATAATAAAATTACATTAAATTGGGAAGCGATAGATGGTATGACCCAATATAGTGTAAAGAGAGCCTTAAATGAAGATGGGCCATATACAGTAATAGCGAATAATATAACCTCAACTACATATATAGATAAAACAGTAAATAATGGAGATGAATATTATTATGTAGTTACAGCAACTAACAATGAAAATATAGAACTTAGTTCTAATAAAGTTAAAGCAAGTGCGTCTTCTATAAATCATCTGATTTTAGAATTTGAAGATCATTATGATAGTACAAGTACAAATGTTAATGAAATAAAAGTATATAATAATGATGGTGAAGAAGTTAATTATAGCGTTTCAGAAGTCTTTGATTCTGCTATAAACGGTAATCCACAGTTATGGAACGATAGTACTAAAGGTAAAATTAGTCTTAATGATAAACAAACAGATACTTATACAAGTATGAATTATTCTAGTTCAGTAGGAAGTGGTACGTGGACAAGGGTTGTACTTGATTTTGAGGCTAATAATGGTATTTCAAAAGTAGAAACATGGGTTGGAAGTACTAACAAGCCACAGAAAATAAATATATACGAGGCAGAACAGTATAATTTCGATTCCAATATTAAAAATAGAGATAATACAGGAATAGAAATATTTGGTGAAGCTTTTATTAAAGATAAAGCTGTAGCTGAAAAATATACTATATCTAAAAGCAAATTGAATGCTCCTAGAATTATTGCAAACGCTAATAATGGTTACGTACAGTTAAAATGGGAGGATATAAACAATGCTGCAAAATATACTATTAAAAGATCAATTACTGAAGATGGACCATATAACATTGTATCAAGTAATGTAACAGATACAACATATAATGACACATCTGTAGTGAATGGTATAACTTATTATTATGTAGTTACAGCTAATAATACCGAAGGTGAGAGTTCTAATTCAAATGAAGTAAGAGCCAAAGTATCTGCTGCTAATTATCTACTTGTAGATGTATATGACCATTATGATGGTAATAGTACCTACTTAAGTGAGATGGAAGTATATGATAATAATGGAGAAAAAATAAATTATACTGTAATAAATGCATTCGATTCAGCCGTAAACGGAACGTCATATTATTGGAACGATACTACATATGGAAGAACAAAATTGAATGATAATGATCTAGCAACATTCTATTGTATAAATAGAACAAGTAAAGCAGGAGACGGGACATGGACTAGATTAGTGTTAGATTTAGAAGATAATAATGGTATTTCAAAAATAAATATGTGGACAGCTGGTGAAGCAAAACCAAAAGAAATAAAATTTTATGAAGCAGTACAATATAGTTATGAAAAAAATGTTAGAAATAGAAATAATGAGGGTATTGAACTATTTGGAGAAGCTTTTATTAATAAAATAGCGTTAAAAGAAAAATATACTGTAACTAAGAGTTATATAGAAGCACCTACAAATGTACAAATAGTTAATAATAAAACTAAAGCAGAACTTAATTGGAATGAAGTTGAAGGAGCTACAGGGTATACAATTAGAAGAGCTAGTACAGCAAAAGGACCTTATAATACGATAGCAAAGGGTATTACTGAAAATACATATACAGATACGACTGTAGTAAGTGGTCAAGAGTATTACTATGTTGTTACAGCATCTAATTCAATGGGGGAAAGCTCATACTCTAAAGAAGTACAAGTTAATACTTCTTCTACACGCTATCTTATTGTAGAAATATATGATCATTATGATGGGAGTAGTGCTTATGTAAATGAGATAGATGTATATAATAGTAGAGGAGAGAATATTGACTATAAGGTAGTACAAGGCTTTGATTCGGCTGTTAACGGGACACCATATTATTGGAGCAATACTACATATGGAAGAACAAAATTGAAGGACGATAATTTGGCTACATCTTTTTGTATTAATAGAACAAGTAAAGCGGGTGACGGTACATGGACAAGATTAGTATTAGATTTAGAAAATAATGATGGTGTATCTAAAGTTAGTGTGTGGACAGATGACGAAGAAATACCACAGAAAATAACTATCTATGAAGCAGATAAATATAATTATGATACTAATATAAAAAATAGAAACAATATAGGTATTGAACTATTTGGAGAAGCATTTATAAACAATATTCCTAGTACAAAAGAATATGATATTAACAAAAGTTATTTAAATGCTCCTACAAAATTAAAGTTAAATAACAAAAATGATCAGGTACAGTTAAATTGGGTAGCAGTAGACGGTGCAACAGGATACAATGTAAAAAGATCTAAAAAAGAAAATGGTCCATATGATATCATCGCTAATAATGTCATGGGCGAAACCTACACAGACGATACCGTTAACAATGGCTTTACATATTATTATGTAGTATCAGCTGTTAATAATAGAGGAGAAAGTTCACCTTCTAATAAAGTAAAAATTTCTGTAACAGCTGCACGTTATCTTATTGTAGAAGTATATGATCATTATAATCTTGAAGAAACTTACTTGAATGAGATCGAAATATATAATAGCGTAGGAAAGAAAATTAATTATACAGTTACAGAAGGTTATGATTCTTCTGTCAATGGAACTCCGTACTATTGGAATAACGAAACGTATGGAAAGGAAAAGTTAAAAGATAATAATTATGCAACTATGTTTTCTGTAAATAGAAAAAGTACAGCAGGGGAAGGAACATGGACAAGATTAGTGCTAGACTTACAAAGTAATACAGGTATTTCCAAGGTTAATGTATGGACAAATAGTATGAAGAAACCTAAAAAAGTTACCTTCTATGAAGCAAGACAATATGATTATAAGACTAATATCAAGGGGAGAGATAATATAGGTTTAGAGTTATTTGGAGAAGCTTACATTAGCAGTAATGAGGTTGCCGAAAAATATATTATAACTAAAAGCTACTTAGAAGCCCCAAGAAATTTAACTGTTAAAGGGGGAAATAAAAGAGCCGAGCTTACTTGGAATCAAGTTGATGGAGCTACTGGATATAATATTAAACGTTCAAAAACACCACAAGGTCCGTATGAATTAGTTGCTAATAATATTGCAAATACTTCTTACTTGGATCAAACAGTAATGAATGGATCTACTTATTATTATGTTGTAACAGCATTAGATAATAATGGAGAAAGTTCTAATTCAAATGAAGTTAATGTAAAAGTATCTGCTACTCAATATTTAATTGTTGAAGTTTATGATCATTATGGTAATAATGATAAAGATCCTACTAATATTAATGAGCTTGAATTATTTGATTGTGATGGTAAAAAAATTAATTATACACCAATAGAAGCTTTTGATTCTGTTACTAATGGATTACCTTACTACTGGAATGATGCAAATAATGGATATACTAAGTTAAATGACGATAATAAGTCATCAGCAAGTGCTGTTAAATCTTTGTGCCAAGAAGGAACAGGGTCATGGATGAGGTTTGTATTAAAGCTACATAGTAATAGTGGTATATCAAAAGCTGATATTTGGACTAATTCTATTAATAAACCTAGAAGCGTGAATATTTATGAAGCCTTAAGTTATGATTACCTTATTAATGTTCGTAATAGAAATAATACAGGACTTATTGATTTTGGCTCTATTGATATGGTGGATAATGGAGTAGCAGAGAAATATACAGTATTTCCTAAGTTACCACAATCACCATCAACTATTAATTATAAAGAGCAGAATGGACAAATCAATTTTGTATGGTCTAGTGTTACTAATGCTAATAGCTATACTATTAGACGTGCTACAGTATCAGGCGGACCATATACAGTAATTGCAGATGGGTTAAGACAAACACAATATGTTGATAATACAGGTGTTAATAATACACATTATTACTATGTAATAACATCGGTTAATTCAGCAGGTGAAAGTGAATATTCAAAAGAAATTACAGCAACACCACATATTATTATTCCAAAAGCCCCTGCCCATCTAGTAGGTAAGCCTGCAGCCTCAAGTGTTAATTTAACATGGAATGTAGTTAGTACTGCAGATACTTATACAGTAAAACGTTCTCAAATAGATGGAGGACCTTATATTGAAATTGCTAAGGGATTAACTTCAACAAGCTATTTGGATACTGGTTTATTAGATGGTAGTACATACTATTATGTAGTTTCTGCAGTTAACCAAGCTGGTGAGAGCCAAAATTCTGCTCAATTAAAAATTCGAGCTGGAGCAGTTGCGTTAAATGCACCAACTAATCTTACAGCTATTGCAGATAATCAGAGAATAACATTGAGTTGGAATATTGTTAACCATGCTACAGGATATAAAATTAAAAGAGCAACTAATCAAGGAGGACCTTATGTAGACATAGTTGGAGATATATTAAGTAATAGTTTTGTTGATACGAACTTAATAAATAAGACAACATATTATTATATAATAATAGCGACCAATGATGAAGAAGAAAGTGAAGCATCTGTTGAAGTATCAGCTACTCCAGGAATATTTATACCAGAACCAGTACTTAACTTTGTAGGTCTTGCTAATGATAATCAGGTAACGCTTAGCTGGGATGTAAATGAAAAAGCAGATTCATATATAATTAAAAGGGCATTAACACCCAATGGGCAATTCTCTATAATTGCACAAGGCTTAACAGGTACAAGCTATATTGATACAACAGCTGTTAATAATACATCTTACTATTATGTTGTAACAGCAGCTAATAAGGCTGGAGAATCAACAAATTCTGCAACGATACTAGTTATTCCAAAAGCAAAAGAAGGTAAACGTGTTATTTTAGCTTTGACGTTAACAAATGGTATGCAAAAAGATTATGATTTATCACAGACCCAATTGGTTGAGTTTCTTAATTGGTATAGAAAAGCAGTTAATAATGATGCCATGCCATATTTTACTATTATAAAAGGTGATAATAAGGGACCTTACTTAAGTAATAAAGATTACATAATCTTTGAAAAGATTTTATATTTTGAGATTAATGAATACACAAAATAGATAAATCTTTAAGGGGTGATAATAATATCACCCCTATTATTATAATAACCTGTAGAGTTTAAATAATATATGCCTTATTATACACATTATATACGTTGAAGAATAATTAATTAATATGTATTTATTAACTTGGATGTATTCAATAATCTCTCGGAATCTTGAGAGATCATGTCAGCAAAGCTGACAAAAGCACTTTGACAAGTAAATATTGTCTGAATTACAAATAAAAGTAGAAAAATGGGTAAAAGAAATAGACATAACTGCTGTTATGCTTTAAAATA
>NZ_JAOARO010000100.1 GCF_025211055.1 Vallitalea sp.
AGCAAAGAAACTAATACTAAATGGCTTGCTGTTGAAACTAATACTTCAAATACTAAGAATTCTTTTATAGATACAAATCAATCAGCTAAAACCATTATTCCACAAGGTATTAAAGTTTCAATAGGCAAAGCTGATATTACTATTAATACTGGTTTTGATAAAGAATTTGCAATAAAAAGGGACTACATTAACAATAGTCCCCAATAGTAACCTTTCGATTTTCTTAATCTAGCAGTTTAAAGTCCCCCGTAGTGCTATTATAGTCTAACCATTTGATAACAGAGTCTAACATATAATACCGTTTGTCTTCTACCTTTACCATTGGCAATACAGCGAATTCAGAGCTTCTAACAACACCGTTTCTATTCTTCTCGACTTCTTGCAAAGTAGCTATCTGCGTGAACTTCTCTAAAGGTATATTTAATCGTTCAGCCATTTCTTCTTCTGTAAGCAGAATTGATTCATTGGTATCTTCAACAATTTGTACATTGCTTGGTTGAATATCTTTTTCGTCCTTGTGTTGTAGAATAAACATTAAGTTTACACACAGAATGAATACAAGTAGGACAATGATTGTTATTGAATAACCGTCCTTTTTCATTATCTCACCCCATTACTGTAAATATTTTTTACATCTCATTCATTATACTTCATTTGAAATAATTTGACAACAGCAATATTTGTAGTTTTATTAAGCTGTTATGTCGATAATTGACAGAATCTAATGCACAATTATTGTTGACAAGCAATAAAAAAATGGTTTAATTAATTAGTGCTAAAATTTAAAGAAAGAGGGAAATCACATGAAGAAATTCAAAGTTTTACTTGTAGCATTAACTTTCATTCTGGCGACTCAAATTTCCTACGCAAAAGACCTAAATACCAACACTATTGGACTACAGAAAGAATTAGCACCGATTATTGACAAAACTGTTACAGTATACGAACCCTTTTTAATTTCTTTAATTTATTTAGTAGTGGCGAACCAGAAATTGCGAAGTACAGGAGAACCGACTATTCTATAAAGGATTATAACATGATTAGTGACACCACTAATACAAGAGAAGACCAAACAGTGTGGCTTACATTGGCTAGAGGTGAAAGTCGGTGGGTAAGTTATAAGCATGAGGTACATGTTGCTCTCAAAATAGAAACTACAGTAAGTACTGGTATTAAATTCTTAGTTGAAGGTCAACTTAAAGCAGAAGTAAACGGTGGTTACGATTATACATTTGAGGTGCGGAAAACAATGGTAGGTCCTGATACCAATTCTAGCTTTAACTGTCGTAAATTTAAACATGCTATAGACTACGCACAATACGGTTTCATAATGAACAAGGTAGATGTTTATGCTATTTATGATTCATCTAATAACTTTCTTAGGTACGAATATGTAAGGAGTACTGTTAATGTGCCTGATGTAAGAAAACCGTTTTTATTAAGTTGGAGTGATGATATAAACATTTAATTTCTTTGGGGACTGCTTACTTGCAATTCCCTTTTCTTAGTTAAACAAGTTCTACATCAAACCACACTTCAATTACATTTCTTTCAAGTGTCCACTTATTAACCAGTACCAAGTTATCATACTGCCCATGAACCGTTGTGATATAGTACAACAATATCATAGGTGTTTCTTTTGTCAATTTATTGGTCTTGCAATAGTCGGTGTATGCCCCCAGTATCGCCCCAATATACACTGACTTTCCAACGGATGATTGAAGGTGCAAAGCTACGAAATCAATTGCAGACTGTTGTATAGCTACCATCTATTTTCACCCCTCTAATCGGTCAATAATAGCTTTAATTACTGCATCTGTACCAACCCCTTTTGTATCTTTTCTTAAAGTGTTCAGTAACAGGAATACCAACCAATTTGGTGCAGGATCATCAAGTTTCTTTGACCATCCTTCAAGGTCTTGTACATATCCAATGTTGTGAAGTTCTTTCAACAGCTTATAGGTTGTTTCAAAGATGGTGATATGTGTCCATTTTATGCCCCACAGAACCTTCTTTGGCATGCAGGTATACATTATGTCAACCACAGACTAAATCCTGTCAAAGGGACAGCAAACAATATAATTCGACCATGCTAAAGAACTTGAATGTAATCAATTATTTTGGTTATACCATAATCAATCGTAGTCTACAGATATAACATGATGATTACACAAATTTTTTACCACAACTAATATGGTAAACTTTATTTGGAGCAGGAGCAACCTTTATTTCCTGCTCCCTGTTTCTAGCTGACGGTTAAGTCTCTATGTGAATAAACCTTTACGCCTTGCTAATCATTACTACGTTTGACAGTAATTTCACTCTATAATCACAAATGAATTCTTTATGTTATTTTGAAACATAGTTACCAAAGACAAGTTGATATGGTAACCATTTATGAATACCCTATGGAAAGGAAAATTGGTCTGTCAAGTTCTTTAGATTTAGAAAAGGCTTCCTCTGACCATGGGTACCAGTCCACAGGGTTCTCGCAATGTTGCAACAGGTATGGTGACTTTTCTTTTGCCAATCTGTTTACTTTTCCACTACGATTCATAATAGTCATAATATCACATCCCTTCTATTTTTAATTTTTCTTTTTGCTTTTGGATTTTTATTTTTATTTTTCCAATTTATTTTCCCCAACTTTTAACCTATTATTCTAATACAAATTGATGAATCTTTTCTACATCTTTGATTTGCATTTAAATTATCCAATGGCAAGACTACATCACCCAAAATCACTATAATTGTACAAATGAGATGCTACAATGTTTAGCACTGATGTATGTAAGCAATCAAAATCAACAAGGGCAAATCCAGTTTAGACATTGGACTTGCTCTTTTCTTATAAGTTTTAAATTTAAGAAAATCCATATCGTTAATTCAATCTTAGTTGTTATTAGATTTAAAGATAAAATTAGAATTTCTTCAAATAATACTAGCTAATAATAAAATTTCTTCATTATTTTCATATATCATATCAAATTGTTCAATGGGAAGTGGATTTTTACCCTTACCTACTTCTATTGTATAACCAGGCTTTCTAAAATCCAAAATGTACCAATCCTTATAACCTGCCAAGCTCTGACTTAAGTCTTCTGAACCCATCTCATATCCACTTATTTTAGTAAATGTTTCTCCAATATACAAGCTTATCTCTGGCTGAAGGTTTTTATAATTCCAAAATATCACTTGACCTTGTGTATGATATGCCAACACTAATCTAGAATCAATACTTTTAGTTAACTTAGCCATAGCTAAAGATTCTGGTTCTGATTCTGGTTTAGTTCCACCATATAAAAAAGGACCAGGACCGGTAATACCAAACCCTGTTTCTAATTCCTTATATTTTCTCCATCCAGCATCATAATTTCTGTTAAGATCAACACCATTAATATTAGATTTCCAATTATTGAAATTTTCACTGCCAAAATTCCATTTTATTAGTTGTTCCTTATTGGTATTAATATTATCTAATCCATCAATAACTAATTCTACTCCATCTGGATTAACCATTGGTACAATATCAATTGTTGCATAATTCCAGATTTGTTCTATATTATAACCTCTTATAGAACCTTTTCTAGAGTAAACTTCCGAAAAAACTTCTATAAATTTCATAAGTAATGATGTTGTAATCCATTCATTAGCATGATGAGCACCATTATATATGACATGATTATTACCATTACCTATCCTTATTCTATATATCTGTCTGCCATCCACGCTATTACCGATACTATCGAATCTTAAAAATGGATATCTTTTACTTAAACCCGATATATTATTTTCCATTACGCTATAAGTATAGGGAATATTAGTAGGTACAATCTGATTATTCAGTGGTACAATAATGCTATTTCCAATAGTTAAATCAAAAGGATTAATATTTGGATTAGCTATTATTATTCGCCATATTGATGTATTATATTTTCTTGTAATATCATACAATGTATCTCCTCTTTCTATAGTATGAGATACATATCCCATTAAGAATTCTTCTATTTTACTATAAGTTAATTTATCTAATTCACCTGTTATTTTCAAATTATTATTTTTTTGAAATTTTTTTATAGCATCTATTGTATAATTTTCTATAAAACCATCAATACTATAATTATAATAACCTAATTTATTTAATAAGCCTTGAATTTCTCTAATTTTAGACTTTGAAATTTTGTCCACTTTTATCACCTAAAAAATTTTATTTTTATTTATTTTATTGTTACTTTTTGATAAATGTACCTTGTACCAAAATTTTACTAGTTATTTTTTAAAAAATTACAGAAACTAATAGTAAGATTAAACCTTAAAAAAGATATAACAACATATACTTTTTAGGTTAATCATAAATTCATATGTTAAGGAGGATGTTTATGAATACTAGAGGTATTGATATAGTTGCTCTCATTTTAGTAATAATCGGCGCTATCAACTGGGGTCTAATAGGATTCTTTGAGTTTGATTTAGTTGCTGCAATATTTGGAGGAATGTATACAATAGCAAGTAGAATAGTTTATGCTTTAGTTGGTATTGCTGGTATATATTCGTTAACTTTCTTTGGAAGAATTAGAGGAGAGATGTAATATTATTATAGAGATTATTTTACAATAATCTCTATTTTTTATTTACTTTAGAATACTATTGTTATTATATATATTTCTATGATTATCTTTATTTGTTTTAATAATGTATTATACAAGTAATTAATATATACTTGGATATATTTTGAATTTATATTAATATAATTAAGTAATTTTCTAATAATATTTTCTTAATTTAAATTAAGAATCTTATTGTAAATAATTCAAGAAAGTTATATAATAAAAGAGTAAAGTTATAATTTTAAAAGAATTTCGAAGTATAGTTCTTTAAAATTTTTCTTCTAATTGATATGATAACCTTTTTCAATTTAATACTACTATATTAGTACATAATACAATATATAGATTAATTATAAGCTTAGTCCATGTATTTTGTAAATACTATCAATTAGAAGCAATAATTAAATAGGAGGAGATTGCTATGATAAGATTGGTTGCAGGTGATACTGGGGAAGGTAAGACAAAAGATTTAATTAAGATGGCAAATGATGCAATAAAAACCGCTAAAGGTCACATAGTTTATCTAGATGGCGACAGTAGTCATATTTACGATTTACACCATAATATACGATATATTAACGTTTCCGAGTTTCCTATTAATGATTATAAAGAATTTTTTGGGTTTATGTGTGGTATACTTTCTGAAGATAGTGATATTGAACAAATATATGTAGATGGTCTTTTAAGAATGGCTCATTTACCTATAGAGAATAGTAACACAAAAGAATTGATTAGTAAATTAAAAACCGTTTCTGATAATTATAAAGTACGATTTATTATTAGTGTTAACTGTGATACAACTGGACTGCCAGTTGCTTTAAAAGAATATTTAGTTGCTTAAAGTAGAATATTAGCCACCTTTTCAGGTGGCTTTATTAGTTGCTATTTATTAAATTATTAATAATTCTACATTAATAGAAGGAGTATTACTCCTTCTATTTAAGACCTTATTACACTTCGCCATTCTAAGTCTCCACGTTCTAATGCCTTAACTAATAACTCAGCTGTAGCTAAATTAGTAGCAATTGGTATATTATGAATATCACATAATCTAATAACTGATGCAGGATCAGGTTCATGCTGCTTTGGTGATAATGGATCCCTTAAAAATATTACCATATCAATTTGGTTATGTGCAATCTGGGCACCTAACTGTTGTTGCCCACCTAAGTGTCCTGCTAAATATTTATGGATGGATAAATTTGTTACCTCTTCTATTAATCTGCCTGTTGTTCCTGTAGCATATAATTCATGCCTATTTAAAATATTACGATAAGCAATACAAAAATTTTGTATCAATTTCTTTTTATTATCATGTGCAATTAAACCAATATTCATAAGCTTACCCCCTTTTAGTAGTAAGTTGTCTTTCTATGCAAACTTATATTAAGTATTACACCAATTCCTATCATATTTGACATTAAAGAGCTTAAACCGTAACTAATAAACGGTAGTGGTATACCTGTATTAGGTATTAAACCTGTAGCTACTCCAACATTTACAAATGTTTGAAATGAAATTATAGCTACAAAACCACTTATAATAAGCATACCAAATAGATCAATAGAATCTTTAGCAATCCACAAACATTTTATAATTAATAATAGAAGTAATAATAAAACTATACTACAACCAATAAAACCAGCCTCTTCACCAATTATTGAAAAAATAAAATCTGTTTGTGGCTCAGGCAAATAGTTATACTTATTAATAGTTCCATTATACCACCCTTTTCCATTTAGTTGACCAGATCCAATTGCTTGGATAGAATTATCAGTTTGATAAGTATCATATTTTTCAGGATACAAAAAACTCATAACACGTTTAACTTGATGGTCATCAAAAACAGTGTCAGGTTGTTGTATATACCACAATGCACCAAAAAATAACGGTACAGCTATAGTCATAGCCACTAATACGTATTTGTAACTAATACCTGCTACAAATACCAAAACAACCAAAATTACTATTAAAACTAATGAAGTTGATAAATCAGGTTGTTTATAAATCAATAATGTAGGTATTAGAACTAGTATTCCAAGTTCTATCAAAAATAATAATTTATTTATTTTTTCTTTATTCTTATCAATATACTTGGCTAGGAATATAACCATCATAATCTTTGATAGTTCAGAAGGCTGTAATTTAATCCCTACAATATTAATCCATCTTACAGCACCTTTTCCTTCTACACCAAGTAAAAGAACTGCTATTAATAGTATAATATTAAATGCATAAATAAGCCAGTAAAATTTTCCTATAAAATGATAATCAATCAAAGAAATAATCATCATTAATACAAAAGTAACAATAAAACCAAATAGTTGTTTATTTCTAATGTATGTAGATCCATTACTATTTATCTGAGTAGCACTACCAATTGCTATTATGCCAAAAGAAACAAGAGCAATGACAATTAATATTAGGAAAATATCATATTTTTTAAAATTGTAATTTCGAAACATTTTTGCACTTCTTTCTATATATATTAAACTTAATTATCTATATACCTATTTCAATAAATTCAATATATTTTCCTTGATTTTATAAGTAAAAATTAAGCTTTTTTCTTCATTTTCTTTATTGGTATATTAGCATATAATGCTGGTACAATACCATCACTAATTTCTGATTTAGTATTACCCATTTTTATGTCCAAACCGTCTTCATCTATATCCATATACTTGCTTATAACATTAATAATATCAGTCTTAATCATTTCTAGTAATTCTGGAGAACAATTAGCTCTGTCATGTATAAGGACTAACTTCAATCTGTCTTTAGCTACTCTTTTAGATGTTCTTTTACTTAATAATGACACTTGTACCCCTCCTTAATTACCAAGCTTAATCATATTTTTAAGCTTACTAAATATTCCACCTTCATTATTAAAATCAAGTATTGGAATATCTTCACCTAAAACTCGTTTTGTTATATTACCATATGCTTTTCCAGAAATCATATTCCTATTACCAACAATAGGCTCACCATTATTAGTTGATATAACTATATTTTCATCATCTGGAATAACTCCTAATAAGTCAATAGCCAATATTTCAACAACATCATCTACTGACATCATATCACCTCTTTTTACCATGTCAGTTCTGATTCTATTAATTATTAACTGTGGACTTCTAAGCTCATTAGCTTCTAGTAATCCGATTATTCTATCAGCGTCACGAATTGCTGATATCTCAGGTGTTGTAACAACTAATGCTCTATCTGCACCAGCAATAGCGTTTTTAAATCCTTGCTCTATACCTGCAGGACAGTCTATGATAATATAGTCAAATTCTTCTTTCAAAGCCTCACATAACTTAAGCATCTGTTCTGGAGTAACAGCATTTTTATCTCTTGTCTGAGCAGCTGGAAGTAAGTATAGAGTGGAATATCTTTTATCCTTAATTAATGCTTGTCTAAGTCTACAGTTACCCTCTATTACATCTATTAGGTTATATACTATCCTATTTTCTAATCCCATAACGACATCTAAGTTTCTTAATCCTATATCTGCATCAATCAAACATACTTTTTTATTCTCCATAGCAAGACCAGCCCCCAGATTAGCTGTAGTCGTTGTTTTTCCAACTCCACCTTTACCAGATGTTACAACAATTACTTCACTCATTAGAAAATCTCCCCTTTTTATTATTTTTTTGTCTCTTCATGATCGTAGTATTCAAGTTCTTTATAGATATTATTATTCAATGTCTCCATACATATCCTACCATCTACAACATATGCTATTTGAGCAGATGTTGTATCTATGGTTAATTCTTTATCATCTGGAGATCTACCCATTATATCACCTATTTTTAATTGCATAGGCTTCATTGACAATGCAACCACAAAAGGATGTTTTCCATCCAGTTCTTTTACATAAACTGTACCCTTTAAAGCACCCAAAACAATTACATTACCTCTTGCAGTTATTTTTGCACCAGGATTCACATCTCCCATAATTATGACACTATGATCCACATTCAATTGCTGCCCTGAACGTAATGTACCTTTATGAAATACTGCCATAGGATCACCCATAGTATTACCCATTGGGTTACTCATCCCTAATATATCATTTTTATCTACTTCATCCTTTTTGGTAGCTACATCATTATTAGACGAATTTGTTTCATCCATAATACATGTTACTTTCATATCAGAGAAAGTAGTAATAATATCAACTAATTCCTTTTGTTCCTTATCAGAAAGATCTCTTCCAGTAAAAGTAATGGCTACTTTGGCATTTTTAAAGAATTTTTTAGCATCAATTATCTTATTTCTTAATGTTTGCTTCAAAATCTTAAATGTCACATTCTCATCTAATATAATAGTAAGCCCATATTTATTACCTTTAATTAGTATACAATCGCTCATTATGAGCATCCTCCTAACCAATAAAAGTTATTCAAAATCTTTTGACTTACCCTAATAGTCACATTAATATTCTAATTTGTTACTCATAGTAGTTGTTTCACTTGTTCCATATAAATCATAATAGTTACTTATTATCTCCTTAACAACCTTACCAGAATTTTGGGCCGTATATCCAAAAGGTATAACTACAACTACTGCAATTTCTGGATCATCATATGGTGCAAAAGCTGTAAAAGTAGCATGGTCAGGTCTACTTTTACTTTCTTGTGAAGTACCAGTTTTTCCAGCAACTTTAATAGGTAGGTCCTTAAAAATACTATAAGCTGTACCTCTTACCCCATTCTGCTTAGTTGTTACCTTTAACATACCTGAATGAACCATTTTAATATTTTCTGGATCAAAATCACTCTTAGTAGCTATGTTAGGCGTTCTATCTTCATATACTTCACCACTATGACTAGATATTTTATCTACAATGTTTAATTCAAAATTAGTTCCTCCATTAGCTAATGTACTAATGTATCTAGCTAACTGTACAGGAGTATAACTGTTTTTATCCTGTCCAATAGCTGCACGTACTGGATCTTTAGTAGGATTCTTAGGAGAATATTCGGATAACTCAATTCCTGATTTAGTATCTAATCCAAATTTCTCAACATATTTCATTAGCTTGTTAATTCCTTCAATTGGAATATAGTTACCTTCATCATCTTTACCTAATCTTAGCCCCACTTCATAGAAGAAGTAATTACATGAATCCCTAAGTGCCTCAGCTACTGTCTCATTACCATGAGTTGAACCATACGCTGTATATACCCAACATTTTGCTGGAGGTGATATTTTATTAAAAACACCCAAATCTCTAATGACGGTATTCTTATTTATTACACCCTCTTCAAGACCAGCCATGGCAGAAACCATCTTAAATGTAGAACCTGGAGCCCTACGTTCTGTAGTGGCCCTATGCACAAGAGGTGTAGTTGGATCATTAATTACTTTATAATAATAGCTAGTATCAAATTTATTTACAAACTTGTTATTATCATAACTAGGATAACTAACAAGAGATAAGACTTCTCCAGTTTTAACATCTACTACTACTGCTGAACCAGTACTAGGGTCTAAAGCCAACTGACTAGGTTTAATATCTAAGTTAGTAATTTTACTTTTCATAAAATTAAGAGCTGAAAATTTTCCTCTTATCAAATCAGACATTTCTTTCTCATTAGAAGTAACAATCCCCTGTTCAATGAGCATAAAACATAAGTCTCTATAAAAGAATTTTCCATTTTCCGCCATAGTAGTATAAACCAAGCGTTTAAAATCGTTTTCTAATACTTTTTTATTTATATAATCTATTATATAATTATATATTTCTATATCAGTAGGGTTTTCTCCTTCTTTTTTATCAATAATTACACTTTTTTCTTTGATACTTGTGTTTATTAATTCATTAATACTTATTTCATTATTCTCATATTGTTTGTAGACTTCTATCTTTACTTCTATTTCCTCTTCTTTTTTTCCATCGTCAGCTTCAACTTTCTTTCGTGTTAATAATATACCATCAGAGACTAAATTGTCAATTATATAGTCTAAATACCTATCTTCTTCTGATAAATATTGATTAACGTCATTTGCTAAATTATAATTAATATCGTTCACTACTTTATTATAATGTTTAATAAAAGAAGAATAAATATTATTTTGATATTGTTCTTCACTAGAATATTCTAATTTCTCTAATGATATGGTATTATTATGAAATAAAGAAGCAAATACATCTTTCAATAAAATATAAATCCCTTTTTTAGACGGTTGCTTAGTATAAATTTTTTCTACTACAACATTCGCTATTTGTTTTTCTAAGGCATCATATGTTTTCATCTGAAGCTCTTTATCAATAGTTAAAAATACATCTTTGCCTGGTTCAGGTTCTTCTGTGCTAATAATATTTCTTGTTCTTCCGAGATTGTCAACCTCTATAGTCTGTTTACCGTCAGTTCCTTTCAGATATATTTCCATTTCTTTTTCTATACCTGCTTGCCCAACAATATCTCTAGCATTATATCCATGAACCTTTAACTTTTCTAATTGTCCTGGACTAATTGTCTTAGTATATCCTATAATATGAGAGAAATATGTTGAATCAATATATTGTCTGCGTGGTTCAACAATTATCTTTGCTCCTGGAAATTTATCTTGATTTTCATTTATCATTGCCAATGTTTTCTGTGAGATGTCTACAGCTACTTTTAGAGGTTTGAACTTAGAACCTCTAGTTAGGTATAATGCATATCTTATAGCACATATTTTAACCACTTCTTCATCAGAATACTTTTCAACAGGCATATTAAAGAAATCATCAGACCTGATAAATTTTATCATATCTTCTGCAGTTAAACTTTCTTGTACTTTAGATAATCGTTTTTTCCCAAATATCTCTTTTTTGAATCTTACTATAGATGAATTGGAACCTACGAATTCAAATTCCTCATCATCTCTAAGTTTTATTGGGAATGTTACAATAATATTATCACCATTCTCTTCTATTACATTAATCAAATCACGTATCATTATACCTCTATCCTCAACAGGAATACTGTCATCTAATGTAACAGAATATGCTAACTCATTTATAGCCAGAGGTATTCCATTTCTATCATATATATTGCCTCTAGTACCCTCTAATACAATATTACGTTTTGATTTTATGCTAAATTGATTCGCCAATTCTTGTCCTTTAACAATCTGTAACTCAAATATCCTATTAATCAGTACCCAAAATATTAGTAAAATAAATACTAATAGAATAAATAATCTATGTTTTATTATTTTCCATACATTTAACAGTAATTCATGGATCAATTGCTATTTGCCTCCTTTTTTTCTCTTGACTCTAATTTATTATTTATCAAATGGAAAAGTTTATAAATAATTACTGCTACAAGTGTTGTATAGACTAATTCTGGCATAATAATATTACTTAAATAATACATGAAATTAAGCTTGCCTCTAAACAAAAATGAAAATATGTATACATAAAGACCAAATATAAAATCACAACCAGAAATAACTAATGTTGGTATTAGAATACTTTCTTTATAAAAACTTCTGTATAAATATCCACTAAAAAATCCAATGTACATGTAAATAAGAGCATAAAATCCTAATACTTTACCAAAGAAAATATCTTGGAGAAGTCCAAATAAAAATCCAATAATTCCTCCTTCGTATTTTCCTCTAAGAAGGGCAAAAGATACAGTAGTTATGATAAGTAAATTAGGTGAAACATTGTTAATACTAATTTCATTCATGATTGTTGATTGAAACACAATATTAATTATCAATAAAATTATCATAATAATCACTCTACGCATACCATTACCTCCCTTCACATATATCAATTATTTTTCTTTCCATACTTGATTAATAACTAAAACTTCTTCTAAATGTTTAAAATCAACTACAGGCTCAATGATAGCAGATTTATTTAACTTATTAGGATTTTCTTGTATATTTTTTATAGTACCTATCAAAATACCTGGTGGGTAGATTTCTGATAAATGTGATGTCACTATTTCATCACCTTTAATTATACTCGCTGATCCCTCAATAAAATCTACTTTACAACTTCCTGAAAATTGCTTTTCACCTTGAACTACACAGGTATCTGATGTTCTTAATATTTTGGCACTAACCTTACTGGAATCATCAATTATAGATTTAACTTTGGCATAGTTCTTACCTACTTCAAAAATATGTCCAACTAGACCATTTCCGGCGATAACAACCATATTAACTTTTAGACCATCATCAGTTCCTTTATCAAGTTCAAAAACATTATACCAATTACCAGCATCTTTTCCAATTACTGAAGCACCTATTTTAGGATAACTAGGGTATTTTTTATCTAATTCATATAAATCTCTTAGTCTATCAAGTTCAATCTTATCTTGTTGAAGTATTTTATTTTCATATCGCAACTTATCTACTTCATCTTGTAATTCTTTATTCATACTCTCAAGAGAATTAATATTTTTTATAAAATTGACTTTATCAATAACCCAATCACCAAATACATTAACACCTTTTTGTATCGGTACTACAACACATGCTATACTATTTTCTACAGGACTTACTTTTGAGCGGGATTCCCATGTAAAAATAATAAGAACCAAACATATCAGTGTCATCAATAACAGAATATACTTTATTGGAAATTTTTTCTTTTTAAGCATCTTTTTACAATCCCTCCCTCTGTATCATTTAAATAGACATATTGTATTCATCATATAACCCTATTTCAACTTATTTTCACGTTTTGATGATATCAATATCTCTTCATATTGTTTCATATCTCTAAGAATTGTATCTATGCCATTTACAACACATTCTTTTGGATTTTCTACTAAATTAATTGACAGAGAAGTTTCATTTTTTATTAATACATCTAAATTTCCTAGAAGTGAACTTCCCCCAGTTAGATAAATGCCTGTTTCCAATATATCAGAAGATAATTCTGGTGGTGTCTTTTCTAAAATGTATTTGATAGCATCTATTATAACATTAATATCTTCTTTTAAAGCAATATCAATATCTTCATTTGTAACAGTGACTTTCTTAGGTAATCCAGTAACTACATCTCTTCCAACTACTTCAGTAGATATAATTTCTTCATCATCTATAAAGACATATCCAATTTCTTTTTTAATTTTTTCAGCTGATTTCTTACCAATATAAATACTATATTTTCTCTTAACATAGTTTTTTATATCCTCATCAAATTTATTACCACCTACTTTTAATAATTTACTTATAACAATACCTCCGAGGGAAACAACCGAAACTTCAGTAGTACCTCCACCAATGTCAACTATCATATTGCCATAAGGTTTTAGAACTTCAATTCCTGCACCTACAGCAGCTGCTACTGGTTTCTCTATAAGATAAACCTTTTTAAATCTAAATCCTGAATGTACAAACAAATCGTATAAAGCTTTTCTTTCAACTTCTGATACATCATTAGGGACACTGACTATTGCAACATTATTAGAAAATTTTTTTCCCATTTTAAGATTTCTTAATTGCATTTTAAGCAGCTTACCCATGTTATCAAAGTCGGCAACTACCCCATATTGAACAGGGCTATTCATAATAATATGAGCTGGTGTCTTTTCTAACATTTCATATGCTTCTTCTCCTACAGCTACAATATCATTTTTACTCTTATCTATAGCAATAATATCTGGTTCATCTAATACAATACCCTTATCTCTTTGACTGATATGCATAACTGATGTACCCAAATCAAATCCTAATTCTCTACTAAACATAAAAATCTCCTTTCAAATCCTTGCATCATCTACAGTTACGTTAAGTATTATTTAGTTATATGCATAGTTTAAAAAGCCAAAATGCTATTTACTATGTATACTCTTTTATATTATCTCCAAATATAGTAAAATATTTTCTTAAATTTTGGTTTGCACAGTTAAAGAATAGGACTATTCTATTTTATTTTTGAAATATACCTTGCTCTTTTAAGCTGATATAATTACCATCTCCAATTATAATATGGTCTAATAATTTTATTCCAATAATGTCTCCTGCATTAATTATTCTTTTTGTAATCAAAATATCCTCTCTACTAGGAGTTGGGTCACCACTAGGATGATTATGCAATAAAATCACATGTACTGCATTATGTTTTAGAGCTTCAATAAATACCTCTCTAGGATTAATTAATGAAGCATTAACTGTTCCTACTGTAAGAAATTTATCGGATATAATTTGATTTTTAGTATCTAGAAATACAATTTTCAAATGCTCTTGCTTTAGATATCTAAGCTCTTCCATAAAAATAGATGCAATTGTTCCTGGAGAAGAAATCTTTAATTTCGTAACTGCATTATTTTTAGAAATACGCTTTGACAATTCTGCAATAGCTTTGATTTGTATTGATTTAACTCTTCCAATACCAGATACTTTTTGCAAATCTTCTAAAGATAATTCGTATATTCCCCTTATGCCTTGTTTTTTTATTCCCAGTATTCTTTGAGCTAATTCAATGGAACGTTCCTTTTTAGAACCACTTCTTATAATGATAGCTAATAATTCTGCATCAGATAATACACCTGGACCACAAGCCTCTAACTTTTCGTAAGGTCTCTCTGATAAGGGCAGATCTTTAACCCTCATCCTACTGTCGATTCCCATTATTAATACCCCCTAGATATAATAAAAAAAATGGTATTGAGTTAAAACTGTAATAAACTAATAGCTTATATTGTGTTAAATGTTTTATTACACAATATATAAATAGAGTTAAGGTTAATAACTAACTCTCAACTCTAATAGATAAATTTAATTAAGATATATAGTATATAAATATAATTATCTACTTATTTTTTATCTTACTTAACAATCTGAAAATAATTAACCCCTAGTTTACTTAATCCTTTATATAATTTATTTAACGGCAATCCCATTACGTTATAATAATCGCCATTTATCTTTTCAATAAAAATTGACCCTACCCCTTGAATACCGTATGCACCAGCTTTATCAAGAGGTTCTCCTGTGTTTATATAACAAGTTATTTCTTCTTCATTCAACTCTTTCATATATACTTCTGTAACTTCATGAGATATATAATTATTATTAGAGTTCATATTAAGTATAGCGATACCTGAATATACTAAATGTTTCTTTCCAGATAGCTTTTTCAAGTAATCCCTGGCTTGTATAGTATCTTTGGGTTTTCCTAAGATTTTATCTTCATAAACTACAACTGTATCACAACCTATTACCAAAGAATCATTATCTACTAATTTAGAAACACTATTAGCCTTTTCATATGCAAGCTTCTCAACAAATTCCCATGGTAGATCTTGCTCAAATCTATCTTCATCCAAATTACTTACTTTTACATCAAAATCTAAATTAAGTCTTTCAAGCAATTCTTTTCTTCTTGGGGATTTGGAAGCTAAAATAATATTTTTCAAAATCTTCACTTCCAATATTATAGTTTTCTATAAACAAGTATACCCGCTATTATACCAATAATACTCGTAATAGTAATTTTAAAATTTAACTGTAAAACAATTACCAATACTTCTAACTTCAATTTTACAGGATTTTCCATACCAAATTCTAGTCCATAATTAAGCCATCTAAGCCATTCAACATTTCTTGCTAGAGAACCCAAAAATCCTCCTAAA
This sequence comes from Vallitalea sp., assembly GCF_025211055.1. Classification (GTDB taxonomy): domain Bacteria; phylum Bacillota; class Clostridia; order Lachnospirales; family Vallitaleaceae; genus Vallitalea. The sequence continues at coordinate 16,211 of NZ_JAOARO010000100.1, forward strand.
ACGATACCAGCTAGTATGAGTAGAAATAGCGCCCATCCATTTTTATTACTTCTTCTATAACTCATTACATTCACCCCTTCAGATCTTGTTCAACACTAACTATATCTTTTATTAAGGAGTCCCTTAATGAAATAATTTTATCATATATAAAAAACTTTGTATACACAAAAAACATTTTTTTTAGAACAATTTAATAAAAAAGTAAAACCCAGAATATGTATATATTACCAATATAATATTTTTTATTGGTATGAGAAATTAATGTAAAAAAATGAATATTATATTGTTTAATGTGACTAAAATTAATTTTGGGCAATATAAAAGCAGGTATTTAACCCTGCTTTTTTACTGTAATTGCATGTGTTGGACATTTTTCTACACATTTCATACAACTGGTACATTTATCATAATCTATTTTTGCTAAATTATTTTCAACACTTATTGCATCAAACTCACAAACCTTTGTACATAAGCGACAGCCGATACAACCAACATCACAGCTTAATTTAACATCTTTTCCCTTGTTATTGGAGTTACATTCAACTCTAATATTATTATCATAAGGTACAAGTTCTATCAGGCTCTTAGGACATGCTTCAATACACATACCACATGAAGTACATTTTTCTTCGTCAACCTTAGCAATCGAATCTACAATATGAATTGCATCGAACATACATGCATTAACACAACTTCCAAGTCCTAAACAACCATATTCACACGCTTTAGAACCATTTCCTTGTAGAAAGTTAGCATTTTTACAATCCATAACTCCCACATATTCATATTTTTCTCTAGCTTTATCACATGTTCCTTGACATTTTACAAAAGCGACTTTTTTGACGTCTCCAGTACTTTCTAAACCAAGTAGAGTAGATATTTTTTCCGCAATATCCAAGCCGCCTACAGGACATCCATTTGGTTTAGCATTACCTTCAACCACAGCTTTTGCAAATGCATCACAACCTGCATATCCACATCCACCACAGTTAGCACCTGGAAGTATATCTCTTACTTTAGGTATTTTGGGATCAATCTCAACAGCAAATTTTTTCGCTGCAACTCCCAGTCCTAAACCGAAGACAATACCTAGTCCTCCTATACTTAAGGCAGGATATAATATACTAGTCCATTCCATATCCGTATCCTCCATTTCTAATAATTAAAACCATATATACAAATCAAACTAATTTTTACAATGTTGTTAAGTTCTATATTGAAACTTAAGCTTCTCTAGTTAAATCACTGCTTATATACTATTACTATTATTTAATAAGACCTGAGAAGCCTAAGAATGCAATTGCCATTAATCCAGCTGTAATAAGTACTATAGGATAGCCTTTAAATGATTTAGGTATATCATTATACTCTATTCTTTCTCTAATACCTGCTAGAATAACAATAGCGAGAGTAAAACCTACAGCTGTTCCAAATCCATTAATGATACTTTTGATTAAGGAATATTCAGATTGCATATTTATAACAGCAACACCAAGTACTGCACAATTAGTAGTAATAAGAGGTAAATAAACACCTAATGCTTGGTAGAGTGATGGGCTACTTTTTTGAATAATCATCTCAACAAGTTGTACTAATGAAGCTATTACAAGTATGAATGCTATAGTATATAAGTATTCAATGTTAAAGGTAACTAATATGAATTTATATACTAAATACGATATTATAGACGCTAAAGTCATTACAAATGTAACTGCTAGTCCCATTCCAAATGAAGTCTCTACTTTCTTAGATACGCCTAGAAAAGGACATATTCCTAAAAATCTTGTAAGTACAACATTATTAACCAATATTGCACCAATAAAAAGTAATAATAATTCCATTTTATTCCCTCCTCTACGCTTTCTTAGAATCTTTGTCTTTTATTTTGTTAAATATAGCAAATAATAATCCAAGTACTATAAAAGCGCCAGGAGCTAAGATCATAATTGTAATTGGTTTATAACCTGCTGGCATTACATAAGTCTCAAGAGAAGTACCACTAAGTACAGTTCCCGCACCAAATAGTTCTCTAACAAATCCTATTATTGTTAAAGCAAGTGTAAAACCAAGTCCCATTGAAACACCATCAACAATTGCTGGTAAAACACCATTTTTTGCTGCAAATGCTTCTGCTCTTGCAAGAACAATACAGTTAACAACAATAAGTGGTATAAATAATCCAAGTGCATTATATAATGCAGGTACAAAACCTTGTAAGAACAAATCTACCATTGTAACAAATGATGCTATAATAACAATAAATGCTGGAATCCTAACTTTTGATGGTATGATATTTCTAAGTAGAGATATTACTAGATTAGAAAATAACAATACCACTGTAGTAGCAAGTCCCATACCAATTCCGTTAAAAGCTGAAGTCGTTACTGCAAGTGTTGGACACATTCCTAATACTTGAACAAAAGTTGGATTTTCATCAATTAATCCATTTTTAAATACTTTACCTAGCTTCATTTTACTGTGCCCCCTTACCAAAATTACTATTAAAATAATCACTAGCTACATTAACAGCATTAGTTACAGCTCTTGAAGATATCGTTGCACCACTTAATGCATCAATCTCAGTATCCGTATCCGCTCCATCTTTAACTACAATTAATTGTTTTGTAGGCTTCTCTACGAACTGATCCTTGAACTTATCATTATCAGCATTAGCACCAAGACCAGGTGTTTCACTGTGTTTTATGATGTCAATACCCGAAATAGTACTATCTGCATTAATACCTACGATTAATTCTATATCTCCGCCGTAACCTTCTTTAGTAACTAATTTAAAAGCATAACCTACGACTTCATCATTTCTACTAGCTTCATAAATCTCAGTAATAACTGACTGCTTTGATAGCTCTTCTTCAATCTGTTCAAAATCTGCGTCTTTTATTACACTGTTAAGAGCTACATCTCTAATTTTTATCTGCTGCATCGCTATAGGTTCTTTAGTCACAGTATATGTTAGACCAAGCAGTAAACCAGCACATACTGTAATAGCAAACAAAATCAAGGCATCTTTAACAATATTATTTTTCATTTTTAGCCACCTCCCCAAATGCATTAGGGATTGTAAATTTATCAATCAATGGTACAAAAAGATTCATTATTATTAATGCAAATGATACCCCCTCTGGATAAATACCATATAATCTTATGACAACAGTTAATATACCACATCCAAGACCCATAATGATTTGTCCTGTTTTTGTCATTGGTGATGATGAATAGTCAGTTGCCATATAAATAGCACCTATCATAAGACCACCACTAAAAATCTGATAAGAAGCATAATTAATATCTAATCCTCTACCGCCAATAATCAAAGAAAGTACGAAAACTGTACCAATATATAATACTGGTATTCTCCAATTGATTATCTTCCTGAGTAATAGATAGATACCTCCTAATAATAAAGCTATTGCTGAAGTTTCTCCAATACAACCTCCAATAAAACCGAAAAATGTATCTGCAATGCTTGGAAGACTTCCTGCACCTTCTTTTATTATTCCTAAAGGTGTAGCTGTAGTTACTCCATCTAGTTCCCATCTAGTCATTAATCCTGCAAAAGATATAAGTAAAAATGCTCTTGCTCCTAGAGCAGGATTCATAAAATTCTGTCCTAGTCCACCAAATAATTGTTTAACAATAATTATAGCCACGACACTTCCTAAAACCGGTAGCCAATAAGGAACTGTATGTGGTAGATTAAGTGCTAGTAATATACCTGTAACAACTGCACTATAATCAGATATACTAAGCTTTCTCTTAGTTATGTATTGAAATAGTGCTTCTGATGCAACACATGATATAACGCAAATTAAAACTATAATCAATGCTCTCACACCAAAATGATATATCCCAAATATAGTTGCTGGCATTAAAGCAATAATTACATCCCTCATAATTTTATCAGTAGTCTTATCTGAACGAATATGAGGTGAAGACGATACTATATATTGATCTGTCACAACTAAACCCTCCTACTTAAAACATTAGAAATAATTTATTAATTCTATATTTTTATTTCTTTTTCTTAGCCATTATAGTCCTTTTTGTTGTTCTTATAGAATGAGTTAAATGTCTATTTGAAGGACATATGTATGAGCAAGCTCCACATTCTATACAATTCATACCTTTATATTTCACAAACAAGTCCTCTTCATTGTTTATAGCAAATTTGTTAAGCTCTAAAGGTAATAGATTCATTGGACATATACTTACACACTTACCACATCTAATACAATTACTTTCTTCATTCATTGTAGCTTCTTTTTTAGTCAGACATAGTATAGATGAAGACCCTTTTATTACAGGTACATCTAGTGAAAACAGTGCAAGTCCCATCATAGGTCCGCCTGAGATAACTTTAGCAGGTTCTTCTGTAAATCCGCCAGCAGCATCAATTAATTCTCTATAACTAGTACCAATTCTAACCTTAAAATTCTGTGGTTCTTTTATAGCTCCCCCACTTACAGTAACGATTCTTCTCATTAGAGGTCTTCCTCTAAGAACTGCTCTATGAATAGCTACAACTGTATCTATGTTTTGAACAATACAACCAACATCAGCTGGTAATCCTCCAGCTGGAACTTCTCTCTTAGTTATAGAATAGATGAGTTGTTTTTCAGCCCCTTGTGGATACTTTGTTTTCAAAGTTGCAACGCTGATATTACTAATACCTTTTACAGCCTCTTTCATAGCTTTTATGGCATCTGGCTTATTGTCTTCTATTCCAATAACACCTTTGGCATCTGGAAAAAGATGTAGTATTATCTCAAGCCCTTTTACAACTCTTTGGGTTTCTTCAATCATAATCCTATGATCAGATGTCAAATAAGGCTCACATTCTGCACCATTAACAATTATATGATCAATTTTTTTCTCTGGAGGAGGTGATAATTTTATGAATGTGGGAAATGTTGCTCCACCCATACCTACTATACCAGCCTCTTTTATAATATTAATTATTTCTTCCCTTGAAAGGTTTTTATAGTCCTTTCTTTCTTTCATTGTTTCTATTTCTATATATTCACCATCATTTTCAATAACAATTGCTTGTACTTTTGAACCATTAGGATGAAGTACATCTTTGATGGCTTTAACTGTACCTGAAACTGTTGCATGGATTGGTGAAGAAACGAATCCTTGAGGTTCTCCTATTTTCTGTCCCATTAAGACTTTATCACCTTTCTTAACTAAAGGTTTGCAAGGTGCTCCTATATGCTGTAACATTGGGAAAACCAAATCACCTTTTGGCATATAAATCTTAATAGGTTTTTTTTCTGTGGAATCTTTAGAATGACTAGGATGAATCCCTCTTTTAAAAGTCAATGCTCCCATTAGTATCCCCCTGTCTTTTGACTGTTTTTAATGAATAAATTATTTTTTTACATTTTAGATATATTACCAATAAATATAATTATTAGTTTTTAATGTTATAATAGTATCCATTTCCATATTAATAATAATACAATTACCACAGTAATACAAGAATTGATAAAAAAAGTACAAAGTAGTAATCTTGTGCAATACTATTAATATGGCACTATTGTTTATTGTATACAATATGCCTCCTTTCAATTTAACCATTAATTTAATAAAAAAAGTTATAATTATTGGTAAGTTTGTTAATTCATTAACATTAGATGAATTTATATAAAAAAAGCTAAAAGATATAATGTTATATCTTTTAGCTTTTGTCTCCGTGGCTCTTAAGCTCATCAATATTTTCTTTTAAAAATTCCTTCAACCATTTAATAATATCTAAATTAGTTAATGGTACTTCATCACCCAAAACTTCTTTTAGTTCTTTAGTAGATATATCAAATGATTTCTCATTATAGTAATGCTCATATTGTATATCAATATCACCATTAGATGAAATAAGAGTTGCTATTGTCGATACCATATCACCTATAGGTGGTCTATCAATATGATTATATTCCATACTAGCATTTATATAAGTACCTTGTTTGATAGATGAATCTATTTCTAATCTACCATTACAAATATTACAAGTATTATCTAACAATGGTATTCCCAGTCCTACACGTCTCATGGTTCTTGATGTAGTAAATGGATTGCGGATGTCTTTTAATATTTCTTCGTCTATTCCAGTCCCATTATCTTTAATACTGAATTCAAAAATATTATCTTTGATTAATTCTTTCACTAAAATAGTAATTATGTTTGCATCAGCTCTTATACTATTCTGTGCAATATCAAGTATATGCATAGATAATTCTTTCATATTTAACAGATTCCTTTCATAAATCCTTTAAATATTCTTGATTCCTAATGCTACAAGGTCGCTAACCATTTCGAAAGATGACTTTTTAGTAGTTAGTATAGGTATATTTTCCTCATTTGCCTTTATGATAGCATCTTCTTCAACTTTAAATCCTTCTGAAACAATTATACACGCAGAACCAGTAAGTACTGCTACTGCTACTATATTAACATGGCTTTGGATTGTAATCCATATGTTACCTTCTTTCGCTTTACCCATTACCACACTTAATAAATCACCTACAAAACCACCTTTTATTTCCCCTTGTAACCCTTCTTTACCAGCAACCAATTCAAGGTTAAGCTTACTTTTTAATTCTTCAACTATCATTGTGATGACCTCTTTTCTAATATCTTATTATTTATAGTCTCATTACTAATGGATGGTGGCATTTTTTGAGCTAATGTAACCATTTGTTCAGCCATATCTCTTACCTTTTGCCTTAACATAAACACACAATCTTCTATATTAGCTTTACCACAGACTATATCTTCGGCTAATGCTCTGCAAGTCGGTGCCCCACAAGAACCACAGTCAATCTTTGGCAAAATATCATAGATTCTTTCCAATTGTTCTAATTTTTCGATAGCTTTTTCTACATTATCATCAAGCTTCATAACATGTTTAGTTTCTAATGGGTTAGACCAATACAAATCAATTTTTTCATCAAACAATGGTATATCCCTTTTTTTTCCTTCACCACTGTTGTATTTTTTGATTTTATCCATCCTATTACTGGAAACGAAGCAATTTTCTACGGTTAGTGGCCCACCTAGACATCCTCCAACGCATGCTAGACATTCAATAAAATTAACATCATCCAACTTGCCATTTTCTACTCTTTCCAGTATCTTAATAACATTTTCTATACCATCTACAGCTATATGATTCTCAATACCAGATGCATATCCTTCACCACCAGTATGAGCCCAGCCGATACCTGTATTACTACTCATTTGGAGTATCTCAGGTTCTTTTATCGTCTTTATTACCGGAACTAATTTGAGATATATCTCTTTTAGTGAAATAACACCGTCTACATAGGATTCATCGATAACTTGTGGCTGTTTACTATTAGTAACTTTTGCAGCACAAGGCGATATAAAGAAAATTCCTATATCTTCTTTTTTAATTCCTTTACCTACTAAATATTTTTTAGCATATCTCGCCATTGCTTCTTTTGGTGATATGATTGGTAAAATATTAGGTATTAAAGAAGGAAATCTAATTTGAATGAGCTTTACGATTGCTGGACATGCAGAAGATATAACTGGTTTAAGCAAATTATCTTTTGCTATCATTCTTTTACTCTCTTCGGTTATAATCTCAGCTGCCCTTGCAACTTCAAAAACCTCATCAAAACCAAGTTTTTTTAATGCTGTCAGAATAATATTAGGGTCTACAATCCCTCTAAATTGTGTATACAATGTGGGAGCTGGTATAGCTACCTTATATTTATAATCATTTATTTTATCTAATGGTTCTGTTATTGCTTTTTTAGCATGGTTACGACAGACTCGAATACACATACCACAATCAATACACCGCTCGTCCATGATATGTGCTTTTCCATTTCTAACTCTTATGGCTTCTGTTGGACAACGCTTAATACAATCTGTACAACCAATGCATTTATCTATATCTAACCTTACAGAATGTAATACTTCCTCCATACTTAGCCTCCTCAAAACCAATTTATTAATCTAATACCTTCTAATCTTTTATGTTAAAAGTTAGTTCAAGTTTTGTTCCTTTTCCTATTTTTGTCTCTATCTCCATGTTATCACTATGTTTCTTTATGTTAGGTAATCCCATTCCTGCACCAAAACCCATTTCTCTAGCTTTTCTTGATGCAGTAGAGTAACCTTCTTTCATTGCCAAATCAATATTTTCTATTCCTGGACCTTCGTCGTTGATAATAACATCTATTGTTTCTGGAGTTATCTCTACGTCAATGACTCCTCCATTAGCATGAATTACCATATTTATCTCTGCTTCATACATACATATGGATACTTTTCTAATAATAATAGGAGATATTCCAAGTTGTTTTAAAGTCTTTTTTAATTTACTTGATGCAACTCCTGCAGAAATAAACTCGCCACCTTCAACGTCATAATGAATCTTCATCGTGAGCTATCTCCTCTCCTTCTAAACCATTTTTATACAATAAACCACATGCTGTAAATAAAGTATGTTTAGTTGTTAATAAAATAATATTTTTCATTTCTGCCATACGTATTAGTTCACTGCTAGGTCGTTTACCTCTCACAAAAGCTATAGCATTAATATCTAACATCTCAGCTGTTCTAATCACCTGAGGATGAACAAGTCCTGAAAGTAATATAATATCATTTCTGACAAATGCTAATACGTCACTCATTAGATCGCATCCATACCCATAATCTACATTTAAATCTAACATATCTTCCCCTGTCAGTATGTCTGCATTAAGTATTTCTCTAATTTCACTAACAAGCACTTTACCACCCCCATTTTATTATGTAATATTCATTTTCACATAGATATTATAACAGATTGTTATGAATTTGACAAACTAGACTTCGCATTTTTTTACATTTTATTTGCTTCAGGAAATGGCTCAGTAACTCTTTCTAATATACCTTTTACATAAGCGATTAGTACACCATAATTAACAATAGGTATATTATTATCTAGTGCAACTTTGATTCTATGTTGTACTTCTCGTCTATTCAACATACATCCACCACAATGAACTATTAGGGAATAGTTCTTCAAGTTATTAGGATATTTGAATCCACTAGAAAATTCAAATTTTATATTTTTGCCTGTATATTCTTTAATCCATCTAGGGATTTTTACAGTACCAATATCGTCTGATTGTCTATGATGAGTACAACCTTCTGCTATTAATATCTTATCTCCATCTTTTAATGATTCTAATTTCTTAGCACCTTCTATTAGATTGATTAAATCTCCTTTGTGTCTTGCAAATAATATGGAAAAGGAAGTAAGCATAATATCGTTAGGCGTATCTTTTGATACCCTCTCAAAAACTTGAGAATCCGTAATAACAATTTTAGGTTTTTTGCCAATGTTTTCAAGGGTCTCTTTTAACTTATACTCCTTGGTTACAATAGAGATTGCATCATTATCTAATATGTCTCTAATTACTTGCTGTTGAGGTAGAATAAGTCTTCCTTTTGGTGCAGCTTTATCAATAGGAACTACTAATACTACAAAATCACCTGGTTCAATAATATCTCCAACTAGCTCACATCCTTTATTATTATCAGGAAGTAATCTAATAATTTCGTTCTTGAGCTCTTCTATACCTTTTTTCTCTATGGCTGATACTGGAATTAGTTTAAGAGATAACTCTTTTTCCATTACTTTCAACTTATCTTTTGATATATTTTTGATGTCTATTTTATTGACAACACCTGCCACAGGTATTTTTTTATCTTTTATGCTCTTCAAAATATCTTTTTCAAAATCTGTGATTCCTGATTCTGCATCAATGGTTAATATTGCTAGATCTGTCTTATTCAGTACGTCCAGTGTCTTTTTCTTTCTAAGTTCTCCCAATTCACCTTCATCATCCAGTCCAGCTGTATCAATAATTACAACCGGACCTATTGGTAGTATTTCCATAGCCTTATATACTGGATCTGTAGTAGTTCCTTTCACTGATGATACTAATGCTATATCTTGATTGGTTATAGCATTAATAATACTGGACTTTCCTACATTCCTTTTTCCAAATAGAGCAATATGTACTCTATCTCCTCTAGGTGTCCTATTCAAACTCATAACCTGCCTCCTCGTGTCCCTTATGGATTCTATCTATAGTGCAAGCGATTCTTTATCGTCTTTTTCTTCTTTGTCATTCTTATCTATATACTTATCAATAACTATATCTCCATTTTTTTCTTCAAGGTTACTCTTAGCTACAGATAACATCAATTTGATTCTATTTAATTGATTTACTTCACTAGCACCTGGATCATAATCTATAGCTACTATATTAGCTCTTTTGTATTTTTTTCTAATTGGTTTAATCATTGATTTACCTACTACATGATTAGGCAAACATGCAAATGGTTGAACACAGACAATATTTTCTACGCCTTCTTTCACTAATTCTACCATTTCTCCTGTCAAAAACCATCCTTCACCAGTTTGGTTACCAAGAGATATTAACTCTTCTGCATAGATTGCTTTTTCATCAATAGAAGATGGTGCTCTGAAGCGTTTACTATTTTCTAGCGCTTTCTTAGATGTTTTCCTGTACATCTCAATAACTTTTATTGCTATTTTACTGAGAGTCCACGCTTTCTTTGTTCCGTTTAGTTTCTCATATTTGAATTTATTGTTATACGCACAATACAAGAAGAAGTCTAATAAATCTGGTACACTAGCTTCAGCACCTTCTTTTTCTAGAGTTTTAACTAGATTGTTATTTCCAATTGGATGATACTTAATAAGTATTTCACCAACTACTCCAACTTTTGGTTTCAATATATCTCTTATTGGAAGTTCATCAAACTCTTTAACAATACCTTTTATATTTTTTTTGAATTCATGTATTCTGCCGTTTTCAACATTTTTGAGTGCTTTTTGCTTCCATTTATCATATAGTTTATTAGCTGATCCTTTTACTTTTTCATAGGGTCTTGTTGCATATAGTACCCTCATTAACACATCACCGTATATTGTTGCTACAAGAGCTCTATGTATCAAAGGTAGTGTGAATTTGAATCCTGGATTAGTTTCAAGTCCTGATGCATTAATTGATACAACAGGAACACTATTAATTCCTAAATCATCTAAAGCTTTTCTTATAAAACCTATATAATTAGAAGCTCTACATCCTCCTCCTGTTTGTGTAATGAATACAGAAGTATTATTCAAATCATATTTACCTGATTTTAATGCCTTGATAATCTGTCCTACAACTAATATAGATGGATAACATGCATCGTTATTTACATGTTTCAAGCCTTCCTCAACTGCACCTGGATCCACATGTGGAAGTATAACCACATTATATCCTACTTTCTTTAAACCTACTTCAAAAAAGTCAAAATGCATAGGTGACATTTGAGGTGCTAATATAGTATGGTTCTTTTTATCTTCTTTAGTGAACACTACTCTGTCATGGTTTATCTGTTTTTTCACAGGTTGGATACCACTCTTATCTCTTTCATCTAGGGCAGCTTTTAGAGAACGCATTCTTATTCTTATAGCTCCTAAGTTATTACCTTCATCTATCTTAATTAAAGTATATATTTTTCCATGTTCACCAAGTATATCGTGAACTTGGTCTGCTGTAACTGCGTCAACTCCACAACCAAATGAGGTTAGCTGAACAAGTTCAATATTATCTTTTTTACCCACAAATTCAGCAGCAGAGTATAATCTTGAATGATAAGCCCATTGATCCAATACTCTAAGTGGTCTTTTAACATTGGCTAGATGACAAATTGAATCCTCTGTCAGTATAGCCATACCTAAATCTGTTATTATGTTAGTTAATCCATGATTGATTTCTGGATCTATATGATAAGGTCTTCCAGCTAATACAATTCCTCTATTACCTGTTTCATCCAAGTATTTTACAACTTCTTCTCCCTTATTTCTTATGTCATTTCTGACATTCATCTTTTCTTTCCAAGCTAAACTAGCAGCTTCATAAATCTCTTCTTTGCTAATGCCACTGCCTTCTAATTCTTCTGCTAACCTTTCTGCTAGACGTTCCTCATCATCCATAGGTAAAAACGGGTTAAGAAACTTGATATTTTCATCTTCTAGATTTTCTACATTATGCTTTATGGTTTCAGGATAAGATGTAACTATTGGGCAGTTAAAGTGATTATCTGAACCTTTTATTTCCTTTTCTTCATATGGTACACATGGATAGAATATTGTTTTAATACCTTTTTTTATAAGGTGCATAATATGTCCATGTACAATCTTAGCTGGATAACAAGCTGATTCTGATGGTATTGTTTCAATACCTTCCTCATATAGTTTTTTAGTTGAACGAGGTGATATAATAACCCTATAGCCTAGTTTAGTAAAGAAAGTGAACCAATATGGGTAATTTTCGTATAGATTCAATACTCTTGGAATACCTATAGTACCCCTTTTAGCTTCTTCTTCACTTAATGGTTTATAATCAAATAATCTTTTATATTTGAAATCATATAGGTTAGGGATGTTCTTGCTTTTCTTCTCTCCCCCTGCACCTCTTTCACATCTATTACCAGAAATGTGTTCTCTTCCACCTGGGAATTTGTTGATTGTAAGTAAACAATGGTTATTACATAAAGGACATCTTTTCATATCTGTTTTAAATGTAAAGGAATCTATCTGTTCTGCTTGTAATAGAGTACTTTCTATACCATTATCTCTTTCTTTTGCGATTATCGCAGCACCAAAAGCACCCATTATTCCTGCTATGTTCGGTCTTATAACTTCTCTTTCAGATATTATCTCAAAAGCTCTAAGTACTGAATCATTGTAAAAAGTTCCACCTTGTACAATGATTTTTTCACCCATTTCCTTAGGATCTCTTATTTTAATTACTTTTTGTAGAGCATTCTTTATAACAGAATAAGATAATCCTGCAGATATATCATTAATAGTAGCTCCTTCTTTTTGAGCCTGTTTTACTCTTGAATTCATGAATACAGTACATCTTGATCCTAAATCCACTGGACTCTTGGATTCTAAAGCTGACTTTGCAAAGCTTTCAATATTCATGTTTAATGATTTTGCAAAGGTTTCTAAGAATGAACCACAACCAGATGAACATGCTTCGTTTAATAGGATATCGTCTATTACTCCATTTTTGATTCTAAGGCATTTCATATCCTGTCCACCAATATCCAATATGAAATCTACCCCCGGTAAAAAGGTATTGGCTGCCTTATAATGTGCAATGGTTTCTATTTCACCAATGTCCACTTTTAATGCTTCTTTTATTAATGCTTCTCCATAACCTGTTACAGTTGAATTAGCTATTACTGCTTTATTAGGTAGGATTGAATAAATAGTTTTTATAATATCTACAGTCTGCTTTAATGGCTTACCTCCATTACTTCCATAATATGAATATAGTAATTTTCCGTCTTTATCAATTAATGCCACCTTAGTAGTTGTAGAACCTGCATCAATACCAAGATAACACTTGCCTTCATATGTTGATAATTCTCTTCTTTCTACAACATTTTTACTATGTCTTAACATGAATGAATCTAGTTCTTTTTTATCTTTGAATAGTGATTGTAATCTAGCTACTTCATTAGTAGCTGTATTAGTAAGATTTTCCATTCTTTCTAAAATGGATTTGAAAGGTACTGGTTCTTCTTTTTTAGACTCTATAGCTGCACCTAATGCCACAAACAGTTGCGAATTTGGTGGTATAATTGATTGTTTACTTGTTAATTTTAAGGTTTCAATGAACCTTTGTCTAAGTTCTGATAAAAAGTAAAGTGGTCCACCTAAAAAAGCAATGTTACCTCTTATTGGTTTACCACATGCCAGACCACTTATAGTTTGATTAACAACTGCTTGAAATACAGATACTGCAATATCCTCTTTAGCAGCACCTTCATTCAATAATGGTTGAATGTCTGTTTTAGCAAAGACTCCACATCTAGCTGCTATTGGATACACTACTTTATGGTTTTTAGCAAGCTCATTAAGCCCCATTGCATCTGTTTCAAGTAATGAACTCATCTGATCAATAAAAGCACCAGTTCCACCAGCACAAGTTCCATTCATTCTTTGCTCAATTGTGTCACCTTCAAAATATGTAATCTTGGCATCTTCGCCACCTAATTCTATGGCTACATCTGTATCAGGTATTTTTAGGTTGATAGCTTTTGTACAAGCGACTACTTCTTGTATGAAAGGTATATTAATCCATTTAGAAACGGCCATTCCACCAGAACCTGTCACCATCACGGTAATATCTGAATCATTAAAATGAGAGTAGGCTCTTTTTATCAACTTACTTACTGTTAATCGTATGTCAGAAAAATGCCTTTTATATTTACTATATAAAATCTCTCCTTGTTCGTTTAATACTACTATTTTTACCGTAGTTGAACCTACGTCCAATCCAACACTTAATATGTTATTCATATATTCGCAAAAAAAATGCTTCGCCTCCTATAACTCATTGTCTCCTATAACAATAATGATTATTATTATATTATACCATTTTACAATAACATTCAACTTAATATTTCATTAATGTTTTTTACTGGTATCAGTATATAGATTAATCACTAACATTCGATCATAGGAATGAATTGCCAGAAATTGCAAAAGCTTATAGCAAGAGTGTAGAAGAGTTAAATGATGACATTATATTTGATTCTATTCTCATCCCATTTAGGGGTATGATTAACATAGCCATCAATATCTAACTCATACACTTTAAATAACTTAGTAGCATTTGCCACACCCCCATTACCATCATCTACATGTATTTTTATCTCA
>NZ_JAOARO010000101.1 GCF_025211055.1 Vallitalea sp.
TTTTAAAGCATAACAGCAGTTATGTCTATTTCTTTTACCCATTTTTCTACTTTTATTTGTAATTCAGACAATATTTACTTGTCAAAGTGCTTTTGTCAGCTTTGCTGACATGATCTCTCAAGATTCCGAGAGATTATACTAATCTAAATTAATTATATTCTATAACAACTATCAGATACCTTTCTTTTTTTGTATATTCTATACTGATTTTTAACCATTTTTACATCTTATTAGCAAAATCCACCAAAAAAAGAGCCGTCTCAGGCTCTTTTGAGGTATTTTAAATAATTCTTCCCTTTTTTTATAATTTTACTGTTCTTTTTTTGTTAATAAGGCTATTATTTTATTATCTTGTTAAACTCTACCAACTGAACTTCATGAGGTTCTAATTGTATTTCATCTGTAAATCTATTATCTATGTTAATATATTTAATGTTTAACTGCATTTTGGATATAGACTCTAGATAGTCCAATTCTTCTTTTGTCATCTCCTCTATTGCACCCATTTTAAGCCAATTGTCAAATATTGATCCATGATTTCTGTTTAATCTGTAAGTATTGATTCTATAATTTCCATTTAGCCCATTAAGAATCAATTTCACAATTTTTCTATGAGGACGTTCAAAAACCTCATATCTATCAAGATAACTCATATATGACTCATCAGAGTTTTTATATAGACTATCAAAATGATGATAATTGAATATTAATACCTGATAGTCAGAACCTTTCTTGGTAATTATATAATCATTATTTCTTGAAATGAGTTCTTCTCCTAGCTTATTTAATAGTTTATATGCATGATATATTGGTTTCTTCAATCCATTGTTGGTGACAAAACCAAAACCTCCATGAAAAATATGTGGTGACATCCATCTCTCCTCAAAGATATCTGTGAAAGCCCAATATCCCAGACTATCAACCAGATTATAGTTATCCAAAACATTCTTAACTAGAAATGGAGCTTTGAACATTGTATCATTAACATAATCCCACTGAACATTAGAATTGAATTCCGTTATATGAATTTCTAGGTTATTTAACCCTTTCATTTTCAACTGTTCTTTTAACTGTTTTATTGTATTAATAATAAAATCTTTATCTGCAAATATATATTTAACAACTTGCTTTCCTTTATAAAAAAATTGGTTTTGAGACTTATTCGTTAATTCAATAGGGTAAGGATGAATAGAGATAAAATCAATGGCTAGATTATTCTCCAAACAATAATCCATCAACTTCATATTCCATTCAGCAATTCCACTGGTTGCTCCACAACCACCAGCCTTTAACATAGGATCAATATCTTTTATTGCTGTAAAAGTCTCTTTGAATAATCTAAAGAACATTTCATCATTACCATACCAAAATGCATCTTTTAGATCTGGTTCATTCCATATCTCAAAAAACCATGTCCTAACTTCTTGCAATCCATATCTATCTATACAATGAATCAAAAATCTATTAACTAATTCTATCCATCTAGACATATCTTTTGGATAACTTACATTTGCATTCCACCAAAAAATAGTTTGTTTTTTATTAGAAGCCAAATCATAAGGCATAAATCCAATTTCAACAAATGGCTTTATATTAACTTCCATAAAAAAATCAATTAGTTGATCGATAAGCCTGAAATTATAGACTGGTTTACCTTCTTCATCAATATGATAGACCATCATATCATCAGAAAATATTCCATGAAATCTTATATATTCAAAAGGTATATCCTTCTGTACTTCCCTAAGCTGTTTCTGCCACTCACCTCTCAGTCCTTCCGCTGCTCTGCCAAAAGTCATCAATTTTGACCATGACCGTTTTAACTGTCCAGAAATATGGGTAACATTGACATTTATTTCTTTTAATTTTGTATCAAGTTCATCATTCTCATCTTTGTATATTTTTTTAATACCTTTTTCTTCCTTAGTAAAACTTAGTAATTTCTCAAAAGCTTTTGTTTTACTGTAGTTAAAGTAATTGAACTCTTCATTGTTAGAATAAGAATGACTGTACACATCTCCTATAGTCTTTTTTCTAAATTGAGTAGGCGTTATTCCATATCTTTGTTTGAAAACTTTAAAATATGACTTTTCATTGGCAAAGCCATTAGATAATGCTATTTCATTAATATTTTTATCCTTGCTGAGAAGATCTTTTATAGAATTTTGTAGACGCATTGCTGCTAAATATTTAGTAAGACTAATACCAATATTCTTTTTAAAATAAGATGAAAAATAAGACTCGTTCATATATACTAAACTTGCTAGATCACTAAGAGTAATATTGTTTTTGTAATTCGCATCAATATATTGTATTATACGACTTAATTGTTCATTATCTTTTATAATAGTCTTAGAATTAGTTAGTTCAATTCTTTTATGTCTTTTCAATAATAATAGTATAAGCTCAAAAAGCAGTTGTTGAATTCTAATATAATAGGCTTCTTGCTTTCTATTTATGACAAGCATCATTTCTGCTAATAGTTTTCTTATATCATCATATTTATCTATTTTGTCTTGTCCAATACTTTTACAATCAAACAATATATTAGAAAAACCTCTATAATAACTTTCAAAATACTGGGGATCAATCTGTAAAACCAGTATTAAGTTAGGTTTTTCATATTCACTAGAATGTAAAGCATTACTATTAATAAGTAAAATATCATTTTGGCTTAATAAGTAGTTCTTATTTTCAACAAAAAAACGTGCTTCTCCGTCAAGAACAAATACTAATTCAATATCTTTGTGCCAATGATACATAGTGTAGTTTATATTGTGTATAAACATCTTTAATGGTAATCCACCGTGATAATTAATTAATTCATAAGAAGACTTAATTACTCTCACCACCTTATCATATATATCTTATGTCATTATTACCATTTATATCCTATTTATCATTATTATCTTTCTATTATAAAAAGCTCAAGACTACTTATCTTGAGCTAAAGATTATTTGAATAAATTTTATCCTACCATAAATTGTTGGTATTCTCTTTCATTACAGAAATCTGATAATTTTCCTTCGTATACTTTATGTAACTTCATTCTATTAAGATAATAGAAATCAACTGTAGAAACTAATGTACTTCTTTTATTAAAGAGCTTTACACCGCTTCTTTCGTATATATGTGATACAAAATGGGTACACACATATCCGTATGGAATTTTTATTGGTATATTCAACATCACTGTAAAAATACCAAATATATTATAATAGTATCTTCTTTTTCGCTTCTTAAAATGTTCTATGTTCTTAATTAATTTATCATATTGCTCCTTAGTTATTTCCATTTTGCATATTAAACAAGTAGTATTTTTAAAACGAGCATAAGTTCCTTTGTCAATATATTCTCTGACAAATCCTCCAATTAAAGGGTTTCTAGGGAATTTTCTACCAAAACTGTACATCTCGTTCAACTCTTCGTCCAGTGCAACCGATACATGGTTATATGGTATTTTGGTATAGAATTTGATTAATCTATTCAATACAGAACCAGTATCAGAAAGCATAATATAAGTATCTATAGTGTCTTTCTTCATGGTCAACCCTCATTCATATTTAGTCTAATTAATGATTGTTTTTTAATCTTATTCATTTTACCATATTTTTGCACTAATAACAATTAGAAATGAATTAGAAAACTATAATTTTACTTTTTTATATATCATTCTATAGAATTTATTAGCTATAATCTTTTTGAATATATTAATTTTGGCATCATAAAAATATTTTTTTGATAACCAGTCTTTTTCTTCCCAGTATTTAGAGTCTCTTTTAATAACTTTTTGGGCAAGCACTTTAGATACTGAGAAATATATTAACTGTTGTATACTAGGTTTATATAATTTCTTATCCATCATAATATGTTTTACAAAATTTTTGTATTCTTTTGGTTGTACTTTATCTTCTATGGTTGTTACTTTTCTACTAATGTTGTCAGTTGGGAAAGCTCCCCATTGAATAGCTACATTATCCATATATTTTAATGTGTTATATATACCTGAAAAAGATGTTGTTACTACATTCATGATTGGTATTCCAGTTATAGCTGGTCTATGAACCCATCTACAAGTTCTATCAATAAATATTTTAAGTTTTCCACTAATATTGTTAAGGTATATTGGAGTACTAAGTATTATTCCATCGTATTGTTGCAATTTATTCATCAACATATCCATATCATCATCTAAGAAACATTTATCCTTTAATATACAAGATTCACAACCTGTACATATCTCTATGTTATAATCATGTAGATTAATGATCTCAACTTCAATATTGATTTTTTTTAATTGGTCTTTGATGTCAATTAACAATCCATAAGTATTCCGCTTTCTTTTACTACTATTTATCGCTAAAACTTTTTTATTCATTCTCACACCTTCTTTTTAATTATATACCTATAATCTCCTTTATCCCATAATTATATATCATAAGTATCTAATAAAGATATTATCAACTTTTACTAAAACATTATTAATAGTTGTTAATGATTATGGTTATCATGAATTATCTGGTCTATGACTATTACCAGGGCTATGATAAATCCATAATCTTCATTATCATTAACATCAACACCATATGTATCAGAGAAGCTAAAAAATTCTTTGGATACTGTAGCTACTATATTACCATTTTTCATTATGGAAAAATTATAATTAAAAGGTCTACCGTCTATATCATAATAACCGTTTTCACTTTCAATATTGAACTTAGAACCAAAAAAAGCAATCTTTTTCTTGACTAACGCAACTGGATTACCTTTTCTGAATATAGTGTATTCGGGTAGCATCCTTAGAAGCTTCTGTTCTATATAGAATATTTCTTCTCCATTCATGTCAAATAATTGTAGTTTGTCACCTAAGCTGAATACTTTACCTTTTACTATAAAAAAATCATTCCCCATTTCATCTTTTATAGTAAAGTCATCTCCAAAACTAAATATTTTTTCCCTTACTTGGAATCTCATTGAATAATCACCCTCATTAAATTATTTTACAAACGCCATAATACTTATAATAAATATTAAGGCGTTTTTTAATGACATAAATTCTAAATTTTGTATTATTAGATTATTTATAATCAATTATATTTTATCATTATTATGGGTTTTTATCAATATAGGTAGTTTGAGTTTCCTCAAAAGTTTCAGATTAATTTATTGCAAGTAGGTCAGAAAAATTCTTTTGTTCTGACGTGGTTTTTGCAAAAGAGTATATGTATATGTTTCGCCAGCTACTTGCTCGTCCTGAGACTCATCAAATAACAATGGACATCGAGTCCATTATTATTTCTGACAGTCCAGTAGGGCTGTCAGATTAAAAGCTGGGTTCGGCGTCCTGCCTCACTACTTCACATATACATATACTCTTTTGCTCTTTATACCCTTTCAATATAATCACAAAACACTTTTTCTTCTGATCGGTTAACGATTGGCAATTTTTTTACATATAATTTAAATTCTTGAATAGTTACTCTATGACAGGGCAACGAGAACGCATGCTTGTACGGCTTCGATATCGTTATCTTTTGCGTATTGTAGTATTTCTTCGCTTACGGTACCTGGTTGAAGCCAAACGTTTTTTATTCCTAGGTCTTTACATTGTTTTATGATTGATATTCCTATTCTTGGATTGACTACGAAATCTACTACGTCAACTTTTTCAGGTAAATCAGCTAGTTCTTTGTATGCCTTATCACCGTCTATTTCTTTGCATTTGACACTTATTGGGTAGACTGTGTAGTTGTTATCTTTTAATTTCTTATATATTTTATACCCAAATTTATC
The DNA here is from genome assembly GCF_025211055.1 of Vallitalea sp. Lineage (GTDB taxonomy): Bacteria > Bacillota > Clostridia > Lachnospirales > Vallitaleaceae > Vallitalea. The sequence goes on from NZ_JAOARO010000101.1 coordinate 5,795, forward strand.
CTGGTCGTCAGTTGCTCCTACTACAGCCCATTTTTTTGATTCCAACATTATTGTTTCTACGCTCATATGATCGCTCCTTTATAAAATATCTTTTCTTTGATAGTTAGTATACGTAAGAACGATGCTTACTACTATGATAATTATTGACAACACAATATATAATGCTTCAAAACCATTGCCATTCAGCACTTTGATAATATCAAAATATGAGAATGGAGTTATATATTTGACAAAATCCAGTTTATCGGATATATTTCTAAAAACATCCAAGAAATACATTATGAGTATTATACCTGTTGATATTGTTGTTGCTTTTTTAGCTTTTCCAGTAAATGATGATATGGCTAAACCAAGACTAAAGAATATACATTGTATTGTTAATAGTACAACCATACCATTAATGAGACCACCAATTATGGATTCGCCATTATTATTTATATTTACAAAAACAATGGTTGTTAACCCTGTTACAATATTAATGATTAGAACATCTATGAAACCAACTATTATTTTACTTGTAATCATACTGCTTCTTGTTATTGGTTTTACCATGAGAAAATCTGCTGTTTTGTCTCTTGCTTCTTTTGATATTATTGTTGCACCCAACATTACTGCATGTATTCCAGTTATCAATGCATAGTACATGAATAAAACACTATAATATCCTTTTATTTCAGTAAGATTCAAGGAAGACAAACCAAATGCATTCTTCATAAAATCAGGTAGACTTTCCAATAATTCATTGGCTTCACTGCCCATAGCTGCAAATCCGGCATATTTTGCGAAAGCCATAGCAGTAAATATAATTATACAGACGCTCCATATAATAAGAGCTTTCCTATACGAACGTAATTCTCTCAGAACAATATTCATAGAATTTCCTCCTATCCAATGTTCCTTCATATACTATACAGAAGGAATATCCTTTTTTTGATATATGACATATGAAGCTACTATAAATATAACTGTTAATGATATTGACGTTATTAAATGTGATACAGAATACGCTGAGTTCTCAGTTATATATCCGCTGTCGAAAAAACCAAATGGTGATAGATAGCTGTATTTTTCATCTTCTACTGTTTGATTAAAAAGATATATTATATAGAATCCAAATACAACACCTAGCGTAACTGGCAAAACGCTTTTTAACTTATTAACAATAGTTCCTATTAGAATACCTAATGAGAATAAAAACAATTGTACAAACAATAAGCTTAGTGTCAATAGTAAGAAATCAGTAAAGTTATAATCTACTTTTTTAAATGCCTCTACAGCAATTAAAGCAAAAACGAAAAATAGTACATTCATTATTACAACATGAGTCAATGCAGCCATAATCTTAGGAGTTAGTATATTAGCTCTTCTTAGAGGTTTAACAAGTAAAAAATCTGATGTCTTATCTCTTGATTCTTTTGAAGTTATATCCAGTCCCAGTTTCATAGCGAATATACCTCCTATAAGAAGAATATATGAAAATGCAAAGCTATAGTAACCAATTATATGTGATACACTCATATTACTTAGACCCATTGCTTTTATGAAAGCTTCAGGGAATTGACTTATAAGCTTCTCAAACTGCTCTGCCTCTTTTGAATAAGTAGGAAATAATGATACAAACAAGAACAGAACAGCCAATATAGAAATAGTCCATATTATATTACTTTTTAGATATTTCCTAAACTCGAACTTATAAATATTCATATTTTAAACCTCCTTTTGATAGTAGTACATGAAAACCTCCTCAAGAGTTGGTTCTTCAACTAGTAGGTTAGCCAGTTCTATTCCACCTAATTTATTAATCATTATATTGATATCGCCTTTATATAAAAATGTTGCTTTATTATCATTTACCTCAAGTTCTGTAACACCATTAACATCAAACACAGCCTTTTGAAGATTATTATGAGATTCAATCCTGAATCTTTTATATCTACTTTGACGTAAAGATTCTATACTTTCAGTTTTAATTATTTTACCATCTTTAATGATAGCAACTCTGTCACACATTCTTTGTACTTCATCTAATATGTGGGATGAAAAAAATATTGTTGCTCCTTTTTTATTTTCTACTCTTATTAGATCAAAAAATTTCTGTTGCATCAATGGATCAAGTCCACCTGTTGGTTCATCAAGTATTATTAATTTTGGTTCGTGAAGTAATCCTTGAACAATCCCAACTTTTTTCTTATTACCAAAGGATAAATCATCTATTTTCTTCTTAAGGTCCAGATTCAATATTTCTGCTAATTCATGAATACGTTTTGTACAATCCTTATCATAAAAGCTAGCAGAATATTTTAGTAAATCAATAACTCTCATATTATCATAGTAAAAAACTTCTGATGGAAGATAACCTATATTGTTTCTTATCTTGGCACCATCTTTGATACAATCTTTCCCAAATATCTTAGCACTACCGCTTGTTGGATAAATCAATGATAATAAAGTTCTTATAGTTGTTGACTTACCAGCTCCATTTGGTCCAATAAAACCAAAAATCTCTCCATCTTCAACTTTCAAAGAAACATCAATTATTCCTCTTGATTTACCATAGTATTTAGTAAGTTTTTCTGTTTCAATGATATGCATATGATAACCTCCTTCATTGATAGATTAAGAATTAGTATATTCTAAAACCAATGTATTTATTATTGACTACTTCGGTCAATAATATTGTAGCATATATTTTTTTATAATTCAATATATTATTAAACAAAAAATGACTGGACCACCCTACAACTTATATTTTCCATAAGCTATATCATGATACAGTCAAGAGCAACCATATTAAATTATATCAAATCTTTAGTCTATTATCTCTAGTGTTATGTTAACTTTATCCCCTTCAGTAATTTCAGTTATCTTGACTACGTCTCCTATTTTAATATCATTAACTTCTAACTCATCATCTTGTCCTTCTTTTTTAATCACAGTATTTTCATCAACTATAAATATTTTTTCTGTATCATCGTCTTTACGAATAGTAATTAATCTATTAGTTGTCGTCTCTGTAAGAATCATTACTACTCCTTCATAAACTTTTGTTACTATCTCTTCAATCTTAATTTCAATTTGTGATATGTATGAATTATCTCCTTCGATAATTTTTGTTATCATAACTATATCCCCTATGTTTATATCGTTAATCTTTAATGAACCATCTTTTCCTTCTTCTTTGATTATAGTATCTTTATCTAATACAAAAGACATTTCCTTATGGTCATCCAAAATACTTATTTTGCTTTCTTCCGCTGACTCTACAACCTTAGTAACTTTCCCCTTATAATTCTGTAGGATTTTGTCCACCTTTTCTTTTGATACCTCAATATACACTACTTTATGATCGAAGAATTCTAATTGTAATTTATCTGAAACTTTCAAGTCTGTTAATTTGATCTCGTTATTATTAGAATCATAGATAACTACATTTTCGCTAAGCAGATATCTTTCAGATTCAAAATCATCTTTTATAGTAATGATACCATTAACTATTTGAACAAATTCTCCCATTTCTACCTCATCTTTATCGCAATCTATTTTATCATCTAATCGAGAAAATAGAATTGCCATTTCAGCTCTTGTTAAATTACCCTTAGGATTAAATATCTTTCTATAACCTGACATCAATCCTAATTTATTAATTAAGTATATATAACCACAATTTCCTTCTGGAATCAAATAATCATCATCAAAATCCAACTCTTCTTCTTCATTATCATTAGCTTTTTCTTCCATCCCTAACGCTCTAATGATATATTTAGCTACCATATATCTTTTTACTGGTTTGTTAACATCGTAATCTTCTAATTCATCTTCTGTGATAATACCTTTTTTATAAGCATAAGCCAAATATAGAACCGCCCACTCAGGTACATCAATTTCTTCTATTAGCTCTGGAATTTCATCTAAACCTTTAGCATCATCTTCCCATCCCATGATTCTTAGAGTCATTACGATAACTTCAATATTCTTAGCAGATTTACTGGGTAAGAATTTACCATTTCCATCACCTAAAATGTAATTCTTGACACTCATACGCTCAATATCTTTATTAGCCCAATGGTCTCTTTCAACATCTTGGAATTTCTTTGTATATTTATGTTCCCATTTTTTATATTGTCCAACATATTTTTTGTAAATTTCGTTCCAACTAATCTTACTCTTTCCTTTATTACCTCTATAACTATGATTCTTTGCCATAGTAGCATTAGAGAATATCAGAGAAAAAGCTAACATCATTGTAATCAACTTCACTATTTTATTCTTCTTCAAAATAATAACCTCCTATTTTTTGTTTATTCATTTGGGTATATTATCTATTCGTAGACATTTCTTCCATTTTAGGGGTATTATTATTTTTTTTTATATTTTTTAGATTTTTTATACTCATTATTTTTTTGGTTACCATGAGCACCATCTTTCCTGTTTCCTTTTTCTTTAATATTTATGCTTTTAACATCTTTATATCTGTCATCGTTTTCATTTTTTGTTTTAGCTTTATCTTGTTTATTGTTTTTACTATTATTTACAGGATTTTTATTATTTGTGGTCTCTTTTAATGCTTTTTTACCCTCTTTTTTTATTTCTTCCCTATTACTATTAGTTTTTTTATTAACTTTATTGGCATTAACTTTTTTATTTTCCTTATCTCTTTTTTCTTTATTTTCTTGTTTTTTATCTTGTTTCTTATTTTCATTTCTATTATTATCAGACTTTGATTTTCTCAATCTTTTAACATTACTTTTATTCTTACTATCCTCTGTTTTTATTTTATCTTCTATGACTTCTATAAGCTCGTCAATTGTTATTTCTTCAAGTTTTTCTTTTTTATACGAAGGTGCAACTTTTCTAACTTCATCTATCAAAGCAGATTTTCCTGGTGATACATTATCATCCTTCGCTTGTTTATAATCATCTTCAGGAACTTCTACAGCATATACATTTACCTTACTATCTTCATCTAAATATCGTTTTACATTGTCTATTGTTTTATCTTCTAATTTATCAAATGTAAGTAATACATTAATTTCATCATTATTGTCTAACGTTGTTTCAGCTATTATATCACCTACTATTGTTTCTACCTTCTTATTTTTATAATCAGATATGTTATCAACCATATTTTTTCCATCCTCATTGATACCATTAATCTTTAATATCCTATTAAATCTATTGTATATAATTTCAATACTTGGGTTAATGTCAATATTAATATATCCATAAGGTGTATAATATGCATAGGCACTAACTCCAAATCCACTAATAAGGAATATTATAACAATAATAGCTGCTATTCTTCTGAAATTTGTATTTGTCATTCCATTAATATTTATTTCCATTCCGACTTCTATATAATTATTAGGTTTTTTAATCTTTTTGAACTGACCATCTCTTGTTAAGACTATTATATGATTACTATATATCTCCATAACTACTGCTCGCATATATTCACCTCCTATAGATATTCTTTTAAATATTCATAATCACCCATTATAATAATTATTAGGGCTATAATATATATTCGTCCTCGTTCTATTTTTTTTCGGTGTATCTTCATTTTTTCTGTTATTTTCTGAACAGGTAATCTTTTATTATTATGTATATAATTCATTAGTTCACAATCTGAAACAATTAGAGTAGCTATTTTTTTATATAATCTTCTAGTACTCTTATGTTTGGGAGAATGCTCAACAAGTTTGGTAAAGTCAAGCCCCCAAGTCAATAACTCTTTTTTGAATTCTATTATCTCCAATTGTCTTAACTCATTTTCATTTTTGATTCTATATATATCAAGACTTTTCTTATCAACCAAATCTATATCCTTAGTATGATCATCATTACAAAGTATAATATTATTACCAACATTAGGATTTTTTCTTTGATAATCAATAAGCCTTCTACTTATAACTATCTTTGAGAAAGTCAAAAAACTACCCTTATCTTTTTCATATTTATCAATAGCTTCATTGAATGCAATTAAACCTATTGATAGTTCTTCGTCAATACCATATTCAATATATCTACCTATTTTATTTTGAATTATTGATGCTATAAAAGGCTTATACTGCTCTATAAGAGTGTTCCTTATATGTACGTTATCCTTCGCTAATAATACCATCTCATCTAGCGACTTGTCCTTTTCCAACTTTTTCACCTCCCTACTTATAGTATAAGATTATATAGCTTCAAACAAATGGTAATTTTTGCCAAATGGTGTGTGTCAATTGCAAAATAAATACTTTATTATTTTTATAAATGTTATTTCAAATTATATATGCAAACCATATCTAATATCGTTTGTTTTTTTACAAATCTTTTATAATATTGTTTGCATTAATTGTGTTTATATGATATTATAGATTCAAATGATATATGAGGTGTTAAAACTGATGAATAATGATTTATTTTGGAATGCAAGTATTGATGATTTAAAAAAAGGTTATTTATATGATGAGATTGACGGTAATTATATTTGTCTTATATGTGGAGAAAAATTAGAAAATGGCATAATTCACGATTATAATAATCAACTAATGACATCGGAAAAGAGAATGCAGTATCACGTTGAAGAAGTACATGGTGGAACATTCAATTTTTTGATTACCCTCAATAAAAAGTATACTGGATTGACTGATAATCAAAAAGAAGTATTAGAATGCTTTTATAAAAATATGAATGATAAAGAAACATCAAAAGAGCTGCATATCTCTGAATCTACCATTAGAAACTATAGATTCAAATTACGAGAGAAAGAAAAACAAGCAAAAATATTTACAGTTTTGATGGAATTGGCAAGTACCCATACTAATAATAATATAATAATAGAGCCCCATAAAACTGCTACAATGGTTGATGACAGATACGTAATTACGGAAGATGAAAGTAAAAAAATCGTAAAAAGGTATTTTACACCAGAAGGTAAATTAAAGGATCTACCTTCCAAAGAGAAAAGGAAAATAATTATTCTAAGGCATATTGCAGAGAATTTCAAACCAAACTATAGATATAGAGAAACAGAGATAAATAGAATCTTAAAAAGAATATATGAAGATTATGCTATTATTAGAAGATACCTTATCGAGTATGGTTATCTAGATAGGACTAATGATTGCAGTTATTATTGGGTTAAATAATCCTAAATGGTTGAATTAAATCATATATATATTTAAAAATCCATATTAGCATAATGAATACTTTATATATGTACTTGAAATTATCAACTCTATAAATTAAACTATAAGAAAGCAACTTCATTTCTATTAGAAAAATTATTAAAAAAGAGGTATTTATTATGCTAATTAATATACTACAGAACTGTTCCTTATTCAAAAATATACACACAGAAGATATTGAGTCTATTTTGTCTTCCATAGAGTATGATGTAATCAAATATTCAAAAGAACAGATAATCAGTACGGAAGGTGAAGAATGCAATAAAATAGGGATTGTTCTTGAGGGTAATATTGAAGTAAGGAAAATATACCCTATGGGAAAATCCATTACTGTAACACGATTAAATCCTAGTGATATCTTTGGAGAAGTTATCCTTTTTTCTAACATGAAATATTACCCTTCAACTTTAGTTGCCTGTAACTCATTAGAGGTACTTTATATCTCCAAAAAACAGATTATTGATCTTATAGAACATCAATCAATAATAATGAATAATCTTCTCAATGTACTATCCAGCAAAATACTGACACTCAATAAAAAACTCAGAAATCTTTCCTACGAAAACATGCGTCAGAAAATAGCTGATTTCCTACTCTCAGAATATAAGAAACAACAAAACCTGTATATAGAACTAAATATATCAAGAAAAGAAATGGCTGAAACATTAGGCGTTACAAGGCCATCTCTATCTAGAGAACTTGCTCTTATGAAAGATAGAGGCATCATTGACTATCATAAGAATATTATAAAAATAGGCAACCTCCAAATGCTTGAAGATTGCTTATTCTAGTTATCTATATGATCTAATCCTGTACTGATTTATCATTATTATCATGATTATAAGTATCATATCTTTTGATTTCGTCATACCCTAGATTTTTTGCATAATCCTTTAATATATCTTGGTTAATATCTTTATATAGATCCATAAATTTATTTGCTCTACTTTCACCACTAGTATTTTCAAATAAGATAAATAGTAATTTATAAAACCTGGCTAGATCACTATCATTATTATTTAAAAAACTATAAGCTTCATCAATATTACCATTATTAATTAATTCATAGAACACTTTGAAACCTGACCTATCCATATTAATATATTTATTTGTCAATGGTTCATAATCTGCATTATTATACTTATTAGTATACATAGGCATGATACTTTTTAAGCCTTTCATATTATCTTGCAGCAAATATATTCCTATCATTTTTTCTATGACAGTGTCATTTAAACAGCTTCCAATTAATCCACTATAATTCTCTATAGCATTATTATAATCATTAAGATAATAATAACTCTTAGCTATACAGTACTTCTGGTTATCAACATCTTCATCATAGTACTCTATGGCTGTTTCATAATCATTTAAATTATAATAACAATCTCCAATAGCTTCTTTTATTTCTGGTGTATGTATAGATTCATTCATAACTAGTAAATGTTCTAATGCTTTCTTATAATCAATGTTTGATTCATCATCGTTATCATCCCATTCTCTCATATACATCTTAGCTAAAGTTTTATGAATATGTAGGTTATCAGGATTTTCTTTTAACTCTTTATCATATTGTAAAACAGCTTCACCAAATTTTTTGTCAATTAATAATTTATCTCCTTCTGTCCACTCTTCACCATCAATATCAATAGTGGCAATAGATACATTAGAATAAGAACCATAATTGTCAATCCAACAATCTCGGTCATCATATCCCCCAATAATTTTCAAATAGTATTTCCCAGAATGATATAAAGCATCTATTAATGAATCTACATTAATGGTACCGTTAGAAGATGAATAGCCTATACTAAAATAACTTTCTTTTTCTTTATCTACATCAAAGTATATAGTATTCCCTCTAAATTTTGTATTTGAAAAATAATTAATATTATAAAAATCTCCTTCATCACCATTTATAAGTGATAATCCTACTTTGTAATAGTCAAAATCTAGATAATCATGACTCACCTTGAATTGAAATCTATTAGTATCTATCTTCTCTATTCCCACTTTTATAGGTGAGTATAGATTAATATTTCTTTTATATGAATTATTACCTTTCATCTCAATATCTCTATAACCCTTGTCAAATTCTATATTATGACCTTTTATTCTATTCCACGGCAAACATAGTCCCACATTATAATTACCATTTGGTACATTATGAAAAATATACTGACCTTTTTCATCTGTTACAGTAACCAAGTTCTCTCTATATACGAATCCCATCTGACTACTTACTCCATCCATTGAAGTTAAGAACACTAACATATTTTCTACTCCAGCTCCATCATTGAATATTACCCCTTGCAAAGTATTATTTGCTCTCTTTTTATTCTTGATATCCACAGATGATAATATAGTTTCATAAAGACTATCTATTATTTTAAATTTAGTATCTTTGGAATTTATATAATCCTTGTGCTTAGTTCCCCCATAATTCATTTTACCACTTAAAAAATTATAGTAATTCGTTACTATATCCCAATAAGAGTCATATTCCTCATCATGATAATCTTCAATTAAATCTAGGGCTTTATCAAAATTTCCTAATTCAATATTCATTAATGATAAATACATATTCCTCAGAGATTCATAATCTTTATCTTTGAATTGATTTTTATTAAGCATATCTAAAGCATTATTATTGTATCCAGCATACCAGTTTACTAAAGCAGTGTAGAGTGTATAATTATCAAAGTAATCATTGTCTCTATGATATTCTAACAATGTATAATAAGTATCATTTATATCTTTGATACTCTCCTCACTTACTACTCTAGTATCACCATTTACAATAGAAAATCCATCCTGTATAACAACCATTACTTTACTAAAAACTTGATGATCATTTAATATGTTTTCTAGAATCCTAATCTGCCCTAAAACACTCTTTTGATCTTGGGGATGCTCTTTTACCAACCTATTATAATAAGCATTACTAGTAGTTCCCTTGTTTATATTTCCTAATAAATAATACATATCTGGAGAATTATAGTTAATTCCTATATATCCTATAATTATAACACAAACGACTATAATTATATATTTTACCTTTATTTTTATATACTTCATAAGCTATTAACTCCCATCAATTAATAAAATAATTTATCTAGCATCTGTATTTCTATATATTCTATTTGGCTGTCTTTTAAGTTATCAGGTGTTAATCTAAATGTCTGATAAGATAAAAATACCACTGCGACGGATGCAACACTGACACCTATAATCAAGTTGTTAACAGAAATTTCAAACTTATAATTAAGGAATCTACTTAATATACTTCGTCTACTACTATTCTTTAATTTCCTAAAAACTGCGTCTTGAGACTCATAACCAAAATCTATACTCTTCAACTGACTATCCAATGTTTTTCTAACTAATCTTCTTATCCTATCATCATTCATTCACGAACACCTCCTCAAGATATCTTTTAATATTATCTCGTGCATATTTCAATCTGCTTTTAACAGCACTGTTGGTTAAATTTAATATTTCTGATATGTCCGCAACAGAGAAATTCTGATAATAGTAGAGTATGATTATTTCTCTATATTTTGGTTTTATCTTAGCCAGACAATCTGCAACTGCTATCTTGTCAATACTATAATCTTCATTATACTGAAACGCATTCTTTACATCCTCATAATTATTCCTGTTTTCTCTGCGAAACCAATTTTTTCTCCTAATCTGTCTACACTCATTGGCTAATATAGTATACAAATAATTTTTCTCACTACTATCATGCCGATAATTGTCTATGCTATAGTAAAAATTAATAAATGTCTTTTGCACCACATCTTCTGCCAGATGTTGATCCTTAACCATCATGTATGCATATCTTTTCAGCTGTGTTCCATACCTGTTCATAACATTTTTTAAATATTCTTCATTACTTAATTCAACCGTTTGTGTTTCAACACTAGTCGTTATCATTTTTTCTCCCTTAACACCTATTATTCAACACATTATTTATTGAAAGAATATAGATTCTATATTACTTTTACAATATATAGATGCACCAACTACTTTTTTGGTTGCAAAAAACCTAATTAAATTTTCAATTATGAAAAACGTAAAAAGAAGACAGCTACCGATCGCTGTCTTCTTTAAGGAGAAGGTATTTAAAAAAATAAATTTTTTGGGGGTTTATAGGTTTTTATGGGGTTTTCTTACTCTTATTATTATACATGATTCTTCAAATAATGCTTCACAAATATCTATTTTTTTTGCATTTTTTTTTGTGTATATTTTACTATATAAATTTAGTAATATACTTTTAGCTTGGAATAAGTAACAAATACCCCTCTCAAACGATAATAGTGTCTATCCTACATAACTTCACCAATTAATATTTTTATGAATATTTAGCTTTTTTTAATAATATTTAGTTTTTTCAGTTATTCCGACAAATTCTTACTTCAATTATATGTATAATATAATTACAGACTGCGAGATTTTATATTAGTTAAGGAGTGTGATAATCCTATTTTGTGAATAATGGTACAAGCATCATGAGGACTTTGTTAAGTTGTCATATATATGATATGAATTCTTGAATAGTTAGTGGTTTATATTATTTTAAAAAATTATTAGAGGAGTGTTTAATATGAAAAAATTATTTAATATTTTTATGGTACTTTTATTAGTTATGTTACCTGTATCATCTGTGCATGGAGCTAGTTCAATTACAAAGTCAAGTGTTGTTGAGCCATTAGCGAAATCATCACCTATTTACATAGTAGGACCTTATGATGAAAATTCAGATATTGGTTATGTTAAACATAATGACGAGAATGGAGACTATTACACTAGAGTTAGAGAAACAAAATTAGTTAAAGGTCCTTCAGATGATGATCCCGTTGTTGATTATAAGAGATTTGGAACTATCTATAGAACAGATAATTTCTCAGGAACATTAAATGAAACAGTTTCTTTATCCCACTCTGTTTCTATCTCGGCATCAAATACAATATCTGCGTCTGTATCTCTGGGTATAAACTCAAAAAGTTTTTCATCAAATGTTAGTATAAGTCATTCACAGTCTATTGCCAAAGCAGTAGGTAATACCGTTACAAAAAGCTATAGCAAAGGTTTTAATTATGGTTTTCCAATAGCTAATGCTCCTGCTAATTGTACTAAAGCAGAAAGAGGAGTTGGATTTCAATTCCAGATCTATCGTTCAATTATTGATGTTAAGAAATTAGTTAATGTTGATAAATATATTGATATTGTCAGAGTAAGACATGTCAATGAATGCAGTATTTGTAACGGCAGTTCAGGACAACCGATTCCTGGACATATTCATGATGGTTTTGTAGGTAACGTTTATACATTAGCAGATGGAACAGAAGAACAAATTGATGAATATTTTCTAGACTTCATGATTAAAACAGGAATAATAAATCTAGAAACAAATCAATTTAAAAAAACTGTGAAAGAGTGGAAAAAAGAGGTTGTTGTAGGGGAAGTTAAGTTACCAGTAAATGTTATGATAACAACATATTTTGATAAAGATGGTAATATTATAGACGAAGACGGAAATATTATAAATTATTAGATTTACTTTCCAATTTATGGCAGTCTGTTTTAAACCTATAAGGAAATATATTTACCGATTTTAGAATTAGTAAAATGGGGCTGAATTTACAAATAAAAAATGTATCATATAAGCCCCATTAATAATTATTTAGTTTAATCTTTCCTGTGCTAAGTCTGTAATTTCTTCTCCACCAGCCTTATACCATTTTTCAACGAATTCATCAAATCTATTAATATCTATTTCACCATTTATGATTTTATAGGAATATTCTTTGTAGAGATTGGTCATCTCATCCCAATTGGTACTATACTCCTTAGGAATTTCAAAATTAATATCTTCAGTGTAATATTTAGATGCTATATCAAGTGATTCTTGGGCAATGTCAGATAATAATGGAACTGGTGATTCCCATGAGGGTACATCAAAAAATCTGGCATACCACTCTTTACCTTTTTTAGTACGTGTAATATTCCCATAACCATCTAGTGTATAATCTCTTCCTTCAATTCCAAGTCTATCTAATAATTGCCCTTCATCAGAAGCCATAAATTCTAGTACTCTAAAAGCCAGATCTTTATGCTCACACTGATTAGATATTGCAAAACCTTTGTCCTCTCTTGTAACATCTACAGGAGCTAATCCATTACCGCTATTTCCTATAGGAGGATCAAGGGGAATCAAATCAGTTTCAATTCCTGCATTTTTAAGTTTGTTATTATAGATTTCAATGACTTTCCCTGCTGATCCTATAATCATACCGGCTTTTCCTGTATATAATTTTTCTTCCATGGAATCCCATTTAGTTACAGCATAATCTGGATCAAGTATTTTTTCTTCTACCAATTTTCGATAAAAAGCTAATTTCTCTTTTTCACACCAACTTACCTTTGAATAGATGTATTTGCCAGCTTCGTCTTTTATCCAAGTGGTAGGCATTGAAAAAGCAGCATTGAAAATATCATCGAGCCTGTCTGTATCACCTGTGACTGTTACCCCATAAGTGTCTTTTTCACCATTATGATCAAAATCACTGTTTGCAAATGCGTTTAATACAGTATAATAATCCTGAACCGTCTTAGGAATTTGTAATTCTAATTCATCTAACCAATCTTTTCTGACCACTGCCAGCTTGGGAGTGTTATATCTAATTCTTAACAGGTATGGATACGATTCTATACGTGATTTATTGTATTCTTCCATAGCTTTGCCAAATACTTTTGAATCATTAATATAATCTGTCAGATCAACCAACATACCCTGTTCGGCATATTTTTTATCAATTCCATCCCTGAACCATATGATATCAGGTATATTACCGTCAGTAATCAATTCATCTATTTTTTTAGAATAACTTCCTTGTGGAAGCTGTACTAATTCTAACTTCGCTTTTATTCCATTCTCTGATAATGATAAATTTACTTCATCAATATACTCTAAATCATCAGGATTAGATGGTATAAAATCTTTTTCTACTAGAGTCAATGTTATTATATCATCCTCTTGTGACTTTTCTACATTATCTGAATCATTATCCTCATCATTAGGCTCTACGGTTGTATTGGTAGTTTTATCTTTAGATGTTGGTTCGCTATGACTTTTGCATCCATACAACAAAACTATTATTAAACAAAAACATAATATTAGTCCTGTAATTTTTCTCTTTTTCATAAATATCCTCCTCTGCAGTTATTGTATATATTTATAGATTAACCCTATGTCCTGTCTTTCATACCTATAAATCCAAGTACAATATTTACAGCAGTGGATATTTCAATACATATTTCTATCAAGAATTTACTTTTTTATAATTTCTTTCATCACTGGGTCTATGCCATTAATAAAATCATCTAAATAATATTTTATATGAATATCAGGATATATAGAATCCTCATCGTTTTCACTATGCTTAAAATATTTGGTAGAATATTGTATTGTAATACCAGTATTAGGTAGTCTAAAAGTTTTTATTTCACCATAATGGTTTGGTTTGCCTCCAGTTGGACTACCGATAATTGTCGCATTGGTTTCTTTTTTCATAGATAGAGTATTAAGTATTGCCGATGAAAAAGTATCACCGCCAATAACTACATACAAATTATCTTTTGTATTTATAGCTTCATTTTTAGCAAGTTCATCAATTAGTGGTTCAATAATACGAGAATCTCCTCCACCATTGAATCTCATATCAAATACAAATTTCTCCACATCTTTATCCTCTATGAATGCTGATAATTCATCTATGAATTCATTTATTGGTCTTTCCTCATTATTCATACATACATTATATTGAAAATATAGTAATTTCTCTTGTGACAAGTATTCATACCAATATGGATTGTTTGTGTTTTTAATATAACTCATGTCAGCTATCTTAGGGTATTTACTCACGATAGAAACCCATTTTTCATTGCTTTGAGTGGATAAGCTCTTAAGGTCTAATGTGATTTTTTCACCTTCTGAATTCTGAAAAACATATTTACTTCCTTTTATATCTTTGATATATCCATATTCATATAAGAAGTCAGCATTTATAAGATAATTTAGAGTGCTTTTCAATAATTGCACCTCATTATCCCTAGAGATCATGTCTTCCATCTTTTCAATAATATTTTCTACTGGTTCATTACCTATCTGTACCAATTTGGTTCCTAATATCTCTTTATACTCTTCTGTGGTATTAGTAACAACTATCCCATCTTCAAACATCATAAATTTCAATGGGAAATATCTTACATTCATATTCTCTATAACAGTAGTGTGTCCATCACCAATTTTTGCAACTAAGCTTTTTAAGCCTATAACTCTTCCTATATTATTCAAATCAGGTATTTTTTCCAACAATAGGTTAGTTTCTTTCTTGAACTCACTTTTACTTATAGTATGATAAAGGTTCTTATGTTTTGATTTTAAATTCTTAGCCAGATATGAGATATCTTCTCTCCATAATTCAACAATATGGTCATCAGTACTATTATCACTTAAAATATTGATATCTATCTTAGGGGTACTACCTTCTGCATTATCATTTGGCATTTTTATAAAAAGAACTGCTATCATAATTACAGCTAAAACTACTAGAACTATAAACTCTTTATTATTTTTCCTCATTATTATTCCCCCTATCTTAAACTATCTACGAAATACATACATTTATCCATTACACCTTTTACAAAACTACTTAAATCAGGCACTTTGCTATATATATAATCCTTCATGAGCTGAGTATCCTCTACTATCTTTCTCACAAATTCTCCTTTTCCACTTTCGGAATAGAAACCAACTTTTGCATTGATTTCCTTACCTATGGCTACCTTTGCTTTTGCATATCCACCATAAGCAAATTCTTTAGCTATGGCTGTTCCCCCTATTGATATGTAGTTGGAAAAAGCCGCTCCTCCTATAGCAAATAATCCAGCTACAGCAAGCCCTATGATTGTTTATCTGTATTACCGGAGTTCCTAGAATCGTTTTCTCGGATACATACTGATATTTAGTAAAGAGATTCACTCCCATATTTTCTGCAAATTCTTCAGCTACTTGTTCCGGTCTCCCAACAGCTTATATGGATCTGATTCGTTTAGTTCTAATGCCTTTTCCTCCATCATTATATACAAATCATTTCTTATCCTTTTCTTATAACTATTACTGCAATCTATTCTTCTTAAAACTTTGTTAACATATCTTTTATGCACCTTATTCATTTATATCACCTTCTATACCAAGAATTTTATTAGTTATAAAAACAAAGTTATTCCATTCTTTTAGATAATCATTAATCTGATTTATCCCCTTATCAGTTATCTTATAATATTTTCTTGTAATTTTTCTTTTTCCTTCCTCGTGGAACATATAACTCTCAATGAAATCAATATCTTCAAGCCTATATAATACAGGATATAGAGAACCTTCTTTCAATGAATAGAATCCATTGCTGTTTTGTTCTAATTGCTGTATGATTTCATATCCATACATTTCCTTTTTGCTTATCAATCTTAAGATAATAATTTCTAATGTTCCTTTCTTAAGTTGTTTTTTTATTCTCTCCAAATCTTTCATCCCTTTAAAACTAAGTATTTAGTATTACTAAGTATATGTTAATACAAATTATATATTGTGTCAAGATAATATTTAGCAAAAAAAGAGTATACCAGATCTATCTGATACACTCTTATCCACGCAATATAAATATCTCTATTATTGTGACTCAACTTTCTGTATTAATTTCTTCTTTTAGATAATCCTTTCCAAAAGTATATATTTTTTCGGTAATAGTAAAATCTTCATCTGCTATTTTTTCTAATGTTGATATCCCTTTACCTTGTTCAAATGTTGTTCTGGCTTTCTTAAAATAATATTCGTCATTATCCTCAGTTATTACTGTTTCCGTTATAACAGTAGTATCAGTGACATCAATTATTGCCGTTTTGGCTTTTGCACCATAATACCATTCATGTTCCCATGCATTACCCACTTCAATAGGTGTTTTCAACAAATAGAATTCTCGGTTGTCAAGATAAACAGGTGAACCTTTATGGCTTAACTTAATTCCATCATCAGTTATTTGAAAATCTTTTGTGAATGTAGAATCATGACCACTCTCTCCATCACTAAGGTCATCTTCTTCACCTTCAATAATGATATGTTTGACATTATCTTCTGTGTAACACTTGGTTATTGCTTCACTTCTACCATAATCCAATGTTCCGTTATATATCCATCCAAAGCCTATTTCATCTGGAAAAATTTTATCTAAAGTAATTTTATCTTCTACTATATCTTTTTCATCATTATCCTCATTAACAACAATACTTTTACTTGATTCATTTGATCTGTATACATTTACATCTAATTTATCTTTTTTATTAAATGGACTGCATCCAGTTATTAATACTGCTAATATTACTAAAAACATAATTATCTTTCTCATTAATGTTTCTCCTCACCTTTTACCTAATTATAATTGTCTTAATGAGTATATCATAAAAATGTTTAGAAATTATTACTATATAATTAATAATAATTAAATTAACTCAAATATATCATTAATACTAACCTCTAAGTCTTCAAAGTGGTAAGACTTAAGTATATCACCTGGTTTATATGAATAGAATTCCTCTATTTGAAATTTATCAAACCCATATACTAATACATCTTTTTTCTTGGGATCAATTACCCAAAATTCTTTTACCCCTGATAACATATAAGTATTTAATTTATCTACCATATCTCTAGACCTTGTACTTGGAGATAAAATCTCTACTACAAGTGTAGGTGTTCCCATATAACGCCCTCTTTCGTTAACTGTATCTTCTGTATCACAAGCAATTAACAAGTCAGGCTGCATAATATCTGGTTCCTTGAAATCAATTTTATTGAAATGTACATCAAATGGTGCATAGAATACTTTGCACTTCTTACCTTTTAAAAAACTTCTTAATATAACATAAAGATTACCTGATATTTCTTGATGAAATGTACTAGGAGAACCTAAAATGATAATCTCTCCATTAATAAACTCCATTCTCAATTCACTTTTTTCATATATTTCCATAAATTCTTCATATGATACCTTCTTACCTCCATATTGATAGTCCACTGCTTCTTCTCTTACAGTATAATATCGTTCGATATCAGTAATATATGGAGTTAGTCTTGCTGCTTTTTTTCCATTTTTGGTTATAACTATCTCATTGTCATCAATTGCATAATCTAAGTATTTCCCTAGATTATTCTTAAGCTCTGTTGCTGTAATTGTTTTCTTTAGATTATTATATTCCATTATTATCACCCCATACGATAATTATATAATATCGTACGATTAATGTCAATATTAAAATATATTATACGATTAGTTGTACGTTTTATGTTTCTTATAAAACAAAAACCATATATGATTACTTAGCAAGGTATACTACTAGGTAAACAATATATGGTTTATATAATCACATTGTTACACTGTAACTACTTCATCATATTCTACACCAAATGTATCTACAGTAACTTTTTTTATTATCTGTGGTTCATAAGGTTTATCTTGATAATCTCTATCAACACTTACTATTTTATCAGCCTCTTCTATACCAGAAACCACTTTACCGAATGCTGCATATTGACCATCTAAATGTGGTGCATCTGCAACCATTAGGAAAAATTGTGAACCAGCTGAATTAGGATTAGCTGATCTAGCCATAGATATTACACCTTTTGTATGTTTTAGATCATTAGTGAATCTATTCATGTTGAATTCACCTTTTATTGAATATCCTGGGCCACCCATTCCAGTACCTTCTGGACATCCACCTTGAATCATAAAACCAGGGATTACTCTATGAAAAGTAAGTCCATCATAAAATCCTTTTTTAACTAATGAAATAAAGTTATTAACTGTGTTTGGTGCTATATTAGGATATAATTCTATTTCAATCTTATTACCATTTTCAATTTCCATTGTAACTATAGGGTTTTTATTCTCCATTATTATCACCTTTCATAAATATTTTTATCATTTTTATTGTTTCCATTATATTGTAATCTATAATGAAGAATTCTTCAATAATTTTCTATCTACCTCTATTTAGATATTATAGTTCCCTTTCCTCCCATAACTGCTTCTTTCAATTCCTCTGGGCATGTAATTATAGCTTTATTTCCACCATTCTCAAGAAAATTTATACAAGCATTAATCTTAGGAAGCATACTTCCTGGAGCAAAATGTCCCTCACCTCGTAGTTTCTTTATTTTGTCTATATCCACATTATGAAGTTTTTCTTCATTCTCTTTACCAAAATTAATGCATACATTAGGTACTGCAGTAGATATAATGAATATGTCAGCATTAAGTTCACCAGCTAATAAGCTTGACGCATTATCTTTATCTATTACAGCATTAACACCTATCAAATTATCTTCTTCATCTCTTATAACAGGTATTCCACCGCCACCTACAGCTATAACTGTAACAGCTTTTTCTATTAACAATTCTATTGAATCTTGTTCTATAATATTTATTGGCATAGGTGATGGCACAACTCTTCTGTATCCTCTTCCTGAATCATTTATCAATATCCAATCTGGATGCTCTTCTTTTATTTTGTCTATCTTGTCTTCACTATAGAATGAACCAATTGGTTTAGAAGGGTTGGAAAAAGCTTTGTCGTTTTTATCAACCTCAACTTGACTTACGACAGTAGTAGCCTTTTTCTTGATTCCTCTTTTATGAAATTCATTCTGTAATGCTTGTTGTATTTGATATCCTATGGCACCTTGTGTATCTGCATCACAATTAACCAAAGGTACAAGATGCATATCATCAGTTTCATGAGCTATTTCTGAACGTCTCATGATAAATCCAACTTGCGGACCATTCCCATGTGTTACAATTACTTCATATCCTTCTTCAATTACATCAACTATATGTTTCACTGTTTCACAAACTGCTACGTATTGATCATCAACTGATTTCTTTTTATCTTTGATTAAAGAATTACCCCCAATAGCTATTACAGCTAACTTACTCATAACACCTTTCCTCCAATCAAGTTTAAATTGTTATTACACTCTTTGCTTCCATCATGGTTGATGAAATCTCCTCCATATTACTTATCCTACCAACCATAATCTTATCTTTTAATTCATAGAAGTTAATACATGTTCCACATGCCAACAGTTCAACTCCTGATTCACTTAATCCCGTAAGTACATCAAGAACTGTAGAACCTTTTGCTGTAAGTTTCACACCAGCATTATAGAACAATATTGCTTCAGGTTTTTCATTTCTAGCCCAGATTTTCTTTAGAAAAGCCCCCATTAACTTTTCTCCTAAAATTCTATCTCCATGACCAAATACATCATTATTAATAACTATAACTCTTTCCATTTTTATCACTCCTATAATTTTTATCATCATATTATAACATAAATCCATGAATATTTTTTTATATTTATAGAAGTAATTCTGAAAAAGTGTTGCACCAAGTCCAGATATTAAAGCAACTACTCCATCTCCTTCTATATTTCAAAGTCATCTATTATTTGAAGAAAATACATTGGATAGTGTAGTTCTACATTTTATTCTTCAACCAATTGCTGATAATTAAATATTTATATTTATAAACCTTGTAGTATCTATTCTCCAAACATCACTATAATTAAGATGAGTTGGTATACTACAATGTTTTCTATTATTAGCTTTCCATATATTTTCAGCTTTTTACCTGTTTTCCTTAACAATTCTTAATTGGTTAATCAATTCAGGTATAACTTTGTGGACATCACCAACTATTCCTAAATCGGCTACTTCAAATATTGGTGCCTCCGAGTCTTTATTTATTGCAATAATGAAATCTGATTCTTCCATACCTGCTAGATGCTGAATAGCTCCTGATATCCCACATGCAAAATATAAACCAGGTCTAACAGTTTTACCTGTTTGACCTACTTGATGGTCTTTATTAATCCAACCAGCGTCAACAACCGCCCTAGATGCAGATACCTGTCCTTTTAATTCTTTGGCTAATTCTTTTAATATGGTGAAATTGTCAGCTTTACCAATTCCTCTTCCTCCAGATACAAGTACGTTAGCATCTTCAATATTGATTTTTTCTTTTTCTTCTTTGACTACTTCAAGGATTTTATAGGTCATGTCACATTCGTTAATGTCAATATTGTATTGTTCTACTTCTCCTTCTCTTTTAGTATCTTTTTCTAACTTTTGCATTACCCCTGGTCTAACTGTTGACATCTGGGGTCTATAATTAGGGCATATGATTGTTGCTAATATATTGCCGCCAAAAGCAGGCCTTGTCATAAGAAGATTATTATTTTCTTCATCAATCTCTAGAGATGTACAATCTGCTGTAAGTCCTGTATGTATTCTAGCTGATATTCTTGGTGCAAGATCCCTTCCTATTGCTGTTGCACCAAATAAAACAATTTCAGGCTTTCTATCATTTATGATTGTACTTATAGCTTTTGTATAAGGTTCTGTCATATATACTTCAAAAGCCTTATTATCTGCATAAATAACTTTATCTGCTCCATAATAGATTAGTTCTTCTGTTTTATCCATCATATTATATCCAATTAATACCCCTGTCAACTTTTTGCCTAGATTATCTGCTAATTCTCTTCCTTTTCCAAGAAGCTCCAGAGAAACTTTGTTTATCGTTCCTTCTCTTTGTTCTACGAAGACTATTACGCCTTTATATTCATTAATATTCATCCATATACCTCCTTTCCCTGAGGGTCAAATAATGTATTTTTCTTGTAGTTTCTTAATAATTATGCTTGCCGCTTCTTCATTATCTACTACAAATACTTTTCCTGCAGTTTTAGCTCCCTTTGTAAATGATTTTTTTACTTTGGTAGGTGAACCCTTAAGTCCAATAGTAGATCGGTCATCTATATCTAAATCATCTAATTTCCATATTTTTATTTCTTTTTCTCTATATGCATCAATTATTCCTCTAACTGACATATATCTTGGTTTATTCATTTCACTTAATGTAGTAATCAAACATGGCATTTTGACTTCTATTATATGATACCCATCTTCAAAAGCTCTTTTTAGTATTAGTTTGTCATCTTTCTTCATGAGATTCTCAACATAGCTAACATGAGGTATCTTAAGATGTTCAGCAATCTGAGGTCCAACTTGAGCTGTATCTCCATCAATAGCTTGACGTCCTGCAATTATTAGATCATAATCAAGCTTTTCTAATGCTTTTGATATTGTAGTTGATGTTGCCCAAGTATCAGCACCTGCAAAGGCTCTATCACTTAATAATATTCCTTCATCTGCTCCCATTGCCAAAGCTTCTCTAATAGCATTTTTAGCTTGTTGAGGTCCCATTGTTATTACTGTTACAATACCACCGTATTTGTCTTTTAATGTTAGAGCAGCTTCTAATCCTCTTTTATCATCGGGATTGATAATACTTGGTATCCCATCCCTAATGAGCGTTCCTGTTTCTGGATTAATCTTTACTTCTGTTGTGTCAGGAACTTGTTTTATACAAACAACTATATTCATTATCTGACCTCCTTATTTTAGCAAACCAGTTGCTATTACCATTTTCTGAACTTCGGAAGTTCCTTCGTATATTTCTGTTATCTTAGCATCTCTCATCATTCTTTCTACTGGGTATTCTCTTGTATAACCGTAACCACCATGAAGCTGTACAGCTTTTGTGGTGACTTCCATTGCTGTTTCTGCCGCAAATAATTTAGCCATAGCTGCATGAGAACTATAAGGTTCATCGTTATCTTTTGCTCTTGCAGCTCTATAGACAAGTAATCTTGCAGCATCCACTTTTGTCTGCATATCGGCAATGGTAAATTGTGTATTCTGGAATTTTGATAAAGCTCTTTTGAATTGTTTTCTTTCTTTGACGTATTTTATAGTTTCATCAAGAGCACCTTGAGCTATTCCAAGTGCTTGTGCTGCTATACCTATACGTCCTCCATCAAGGGTTTTCATTGCTATACCAAAACCTTTGTTCAATCTTCCTAGTAAGTTTTGTTTTGGAACTTTACAATCCCTGAATATTAGTTCACAAGTTGCTGAACCTTTTATTCCCATTTTTGATTCTTTTTTACCTATACTGAATCCTTCATAGTCTTTTTCTACAATAAAAGCAGATATGCCTCTTGTTCCTAGACTTTTATCAGTCATTGCCATGATTATATAAATATCCGCATGTCCTGAGTTAGTAATAAATATTTTTGAACCGTTTAATATGTAATAATCATCTTCAAATCTTGCTGTGGTTTGTTGTGCAGAAGCATCTGTTCCTGCATTAGGTTCAGTAAGTCCAAAGGCACCTAGCAATTTACCTTCTGCTAATGGTTTTAGGTATTTTTCTTTTTGTTCTTTTGTGCCAAATT
The DNA here is from genome assembly GCF_025211055.1 of Vallitalea sp. Taxonomy (GTDB): domain Bacteria; phylum Bacillota; class Clostridia; order Lachnospirales; family Vallitaleaceae; genus Vallitalea. The sequence continues at coordinate 29,399 of NZ_JAOARO010000101.1, forward strand.
TATATATGGGCCAAGCACATAAGGAAGTATGAGCGGATACAATTACTCCTGTAGTTGCACAAGCTTTTGATAATTCTTCTACTGCCATAGCATAGGCTAGGTTATCTCCTCCGCTTCCACCTACCTCTTTTGGGAATGGGATACCGAGCATCCCGTATCTAGCAAGTTTTTTTACTGTTTCTACTGGAAATCTTTCTTCTTCATCTACTTCCCTTGCCAGAGGTTTTACTTCCTTTTCTGTAAACTCTCTATACATTTTTTGCAGCATTTCATATTCATTAGAAATAGAAAAATCCATGTAATGGTTCCTCCTTATTGTAGTATATATTATCTTTGTATTCTTAATTATATGATAAATCCTATCGAAAAAAAAAGCATCTAGTTAGATGTTTTTTTATGGATAGTTAAGTTTTTTTTATTATCGCTTTATTAATTGAATTAAATTTGTTAGGAGGCTATTTATTTGTATTAGGGATGGTGAAAACTGTCTTAATTTATAGGATGGGGAGTGTAATGGTTTTTAGTTGGATTCGGTAGTTGTTTAGTCGTTTAGTCAGACCTATTTGGTCTAGGTATTCTAGGAGGATTATTGTTTGTTTTCTTCCTATCTGTAGAGTATCTCTTACTTGCCTTACTGTTATTTTATCGTATTGGGTGAAGAGGGTGTTAATAAGGTGTAGTAGGTCATCATAATTTGCTCTATGGATGTAGGTGGTTTGGTTTAGTTTTATTATTTTATTTATTTGTTGGAGGAACTTTAGTTGGTTTTGTAGTTGGTTAGTTCTAATACTAGGTTGTAGGGTTTTTGTTATGTTAAAGCCTTGTAAGTGAGTTTTTAGTATTTGTTGTTCTAGTTTGTTTATTTGATTGTTTTTATATATTTGGGTTATTCTTTGCTGTTTATTTATAATGATCGAATCATCTGTGATGTTCAATATATTATTTTTTTTATATAGGTTTATTAGGGTATCAAATTGGTCTTTGTTCCAATCTGGAAAGGTTTTTGTTCTTAGTGTTTCATTGTTTATTGAGATAGTGTATTTGTTGTTTTGGTAGTATTCTTTTATTGATTCAATTATTAGTTCTTTTAGGTAGGTATATGTTTTGTTACTTATATAGTATTTGTTCGTTAGTTTTATTATCTTTTGTTGTTTTAGTAGGTTGGATAGTGATTGGTAGATTGTTTGTCGGTTGATGTATAGAGCTTTGAATATTTTATCTACGGTAAAAAGTTGATGGTTAGTTTGTAATAGATTGAGGATTATATTGGTTGAGTTGGCTTGTTCCAGTAACGTGAAGTAATGTAGTGTTTGAGTTTGTAAGTGGGATAATCTAGGTGATTTGTGAGATAGTATTCTGCCTCCTCCAATAGTGATTACTGGAGTTAGTGAGCGTATTATGAATTTGTCTCCAAACACAGCTGTTACTGGTTTTTCTAGCCTTATTCTTGCGTAGGCTTTTTTATTTTTTTCTATGTGGTCTTGTTGAATTAGTTTTAATTTTCCCATTACTTCTGTTGTTCCTATGTGTATTCTGACTTTTTGGTTGTGTTTTATTGTGTAATTGTCCATTAAATTATAGATTACGGTATCTATAGAGAGTGTAGGGGATAATTCCTCTGGCTTCCCTATTACATCACCACGATTTATTGATGATTTTTCTACTTTGGTTAGATTTAATGCACATCTTTGACCTGCGTAGGCTTTATTCATCTCTGAGCCATGTACTTGTATTCCTCTTACTTTTGAGTTTATTTTATCTGGGAGTATTTCGATTAGATCATTTTTGGTTATTTTGCCACCTGTTATGGTTCCTGTTACTACTGTTCCATGGCCTTTTATGGTGAATACTCTATCTATAGGCATTCTGAATAGTTCGTCATTTCTTGTTTTATTTATTGTTTTGGATTGGTTTAATATAATGTTTTTAAGATTGTTTATACCAATATTTAGTTTGGAGGATACTTGACAGATAGGTGAGTCTTTTAATGAGGTTTCTTTTATGTGAGCTTTTATTTTTGTTATTTTATTGTGGAGGTTTTCATTATTCATTAAGTCTATTTTTGTGATAACTATGATTATATTGGTTATGTCTAGCATAGAGAGTATGTTAATGTGTTCAATGGTCTGTGGCATGATACCTTCGTCTGCTGCGATGATTAGTAGTGCCATATCCATTCCAGTTGCACCTGAGACCATTGTTTTTATTAATTTTTCATGGCCTGGTACATCTACTATTGAGAAAATCTTTTCATCTAAATATAAAGGGGCAAATCCAAGTTCAATGGTCATCCCTCTTTTTTTTTCTTCTTTCAGTCTGTCTGTATCACATCCTGTTAGTGCTTTTACTAATTCTGTTTTACCGTGATCTACATGTCCTGCTGTTCCTATAATTAAATGTTTCATAATTTTCACCTTATATTATATTATTTATGTTATGTATTACATAAAACAAATGATGGGTCATTTGATGTAATGTACTTATTTTAAATGTATATATTTACATATATAATAATAACATTATTTTATGATACCATAGAATACTTTATAATTCACCTATCAACTATATAATAAATGACATATGCATTGGTGTAATATTACAGGAGATAATGATTATAATATAATTGCAATTCATTGACATTTGGGTTGTAATTTGTTAAGTTATTATTATACAATTATAATACAAAGGAGTGATAGTGTTATGCCAGAGAATGATTATTACATAAGGCAGAGGGATAAACTTTCTAAATCAATAGAAAAATTCTTGAAACCAATTACACCTGAATTAATTGACATGTTCGGTAATAAAGAAGCTAGTGCAGTTAAGCTAAAAGTCAAAAATGAGTATGATAAACTAATACCACAATTCCCTTATATTGGCGGTGATGACAACAAATTGACATCTAATCTTGTTAAAGCAAGTTGGGGACTAGCCTTGTATAGAGTATTAAAAGAATATGACATCGAATTATATGATATTGGAAAATTAATCTATTTATCGTTGACTAGACATTTTAACAAAATACCTAGGTTCATAAGAAAAATCATGGGTAAAAAAATGTTTTCCAAATCAAAAGTAAGAAAAATGAAAAGAAGAGCCTTTTTATCCAGAAAGAAAAAGTATACTTATGATTGGGTATGGGAAGTTAATGATGGTGATGGTATCAATTATGACCTTGCAATAGATTATACTGAATGTGGTATAGTTAAATTTTGTCATGATCAAGATGCTGACGAATTAGTACCTTATCTATGTAATTTGGATTATGTTATTTTTAAAGCACTTGGAATTGAGCTTCATCGTACTAAGACATTAGGTTGTGGCTGTGATTGCTGTAATTTTAGATTCATTAAAAATGGTACTCCTAGAGAACCATGGCCACCATTTTTTGTTAATTGTGATTATGATACAAATAGTAAAATTAATAAAACAACAAATTAAAATAATTTTGAGTAAAAAAACAAAGGTGAATGCTATACCAATTAAAAACAATTAGTAATAACATTCACCTTCTATAATAATCGCAAAAATGCATCTATGATGATTTCATAATCTTTTCTATCTATAGTTCTCATACTTATTATAATTTCATCATTCTTTATCTTACATATAATTGGAATTTCATTTTCTCTTAATCTATTTTGCAGTTCATTTGGACTTAATTTATTACTACTTATTGCTAATGAAAACCCGTTTAGAGCTACACCAGGCAAAGAACCTCCTCCTGGAGCATCTTCTTCTTCTATAATATTGATATCTATTTTATTGCCAAGTTTTGCTTTTATCATTTTTTTAAATATATTTGCTTCTTGTAACAATGTTTTTGTAGTTTTAGTTAGCATATCTATGATCGGTATATTTTGTTTAATATTTTTATTTTCAATATATATATTCAATACTTCTTGTAATGCTATTAGAGACATCTTATCAATTCTAACCATTCTTGTCAGTGGATTAATTTTTATTTTTTCAATGAATTCTTTTTTTCCTACAATTATTCCCGCTTGTGGACCTCCTAATAATTTGTCACCACTAAAAGTTATAATATCTAAGCTTTTTTTAACTTGATCCATTACTGTAGGTTCATAGGGTAGATTAAAATTTTGTAAGTCAAGTAGTACACCGCTTCCTAAGTCTTCCACTGATATAATTTCTTTTTCATTAGCTAGTTTTACTAATTCTTCACCTGAAACCTCATTGGTAAATCCTTCTATTTTGTAATTGCTTTTATGAACTTTTAATAATATTCTAGTATCTTCACTTATAGCATTTTTATAGTCTTTTATATAAGTTTTATTAGTCGTACCTACTTCTACCATCTTGGCACCGCTTCGCTCTATAATCTCAGGGATGCGAAAACTGCCACCAATCTCAACTTGTTCTGATCTAGCTACTATTACTTCTTTATTAAGTGCTAGAGTATTAATGCATAGAAAAACTGCTGCGGCATTATTATTAACTACTAGGGCACTTTCTACACCAGTAAGCTTGATTAATAATTCTTCTACACTATCATATCTAGAACCTCGTTTTCCAGTAGTTAAGTCATATTCTAGATTGCAATAACTAGTTGCTACATCATTGATTTTATCTATAGCTCTTTTTGGCAAGGGAGCTCTTCCCATGTTAGTATGAAGTATTACACCTGTTCCATTTATTACTCTTGTTAATCTTTTTCTATCTGATGAGTTTACATATCTTATGACTTCATCAATAATTAGATTATATATATCTTCTTTTTTAAGGTCATCTTGTCTCTGATAACTATTTGATATTATTTTATCTCTGAAATTATTAGTTGCCCAATTAATTACATCTTTTATAATAATTCTGCTTCTTTGATTAACTAATTCTTTTATTTTATGGTGTTCAAGAATTTCATTTGTAGATGGAATTTTTCTTAAGATATCATTTACCAACTTTTAATCCCTCTTTTAATAAACGTTTATAAATATTTCACTTTCATCTTTATCTTGTACTTTACCAATAACATTAGCACATAGACAATTTTCATAGATCAGCTCTTTTATAAGCTGCTTGGCTTTATCCTCTGCTACTGCTATTAGTAATCCTCCAGATGTCTGTGGGTCATATAAAGCTGTTTCTAAACAATCTGATATATCTTCATTAATATCTACCCATTTACCAAAATGTGATTGATTGGATCTAGCACCTCCTGGTACAGCATTTTCCTCTATTAATTGTAATGTCTTATTAAAAAGCGGTACATTTGAAGCATCAATTCTCACATTAACATCACTACCACTTGCTAATTCATAAGTATGACCTAATATACCAAAACCAGTAATGTCTGTACAAGCATGTACACCAACTCTTTCCATAGCAGTTGCTGCTCCTTTGTTTAATGTACTCATGCTTTTGACAACTTCTTCTAGTTCTTTTTCTGTAATCAAGTCTTTCTTGAGAGCTGTAGTTAGAATACCTGTGCCTATTGGTTTAGTAAGCACTAACACATCTCCTGCTTTAGCTCCTGAATTAGTAAGTACTTTATCAGGATGAACATAGCCTGTTACTGATAGTCCGAATTTCACTTCATTATCAGTTACCGTATGTCCACCTACCAAGATTGCTTGGGCTTCTACAATCTTATCTGCTCCACCTCTTAGTATCTCTGCCAATACAGCTGGTTCTAAACATGTAGCAAAGCATGCAATATTCATAGCTGTAAGAGGTCTACCTCCCATTGCATATACATCACTTAAGGAGTTAGTTGCAGCTATCTGTCCAAATGTATACGGATCATCTACTATAGGTGTGAAGAAATCAAGTGTTTGTATTAACGCATAATCATCTTTTATTTTGTAAACACCAGCATCGTCTGATGTACCTAATCCTACTATTAAATTGGGATCTAGTTTGTTCTCTTTAGTTTTCAATTGGCACAAAACTTGCGCCAAGTCCTGTGGACTTAATTTACTTGCTCAGCCAGCTTTTGATGACATTTGTGTTAAACGTATTTTATCTTTATCTACCATAACATGTCCACCTCCAAAAAAATATTGACCTTCAGTATTTTAGTCAACATGGGTTAGTCTTAGTCATTATTGGCGGGAGTGAGTAGGAATCGAACCTACCTCGGACGGTCTTACCACCCGAAAAAAGATTTGAAGTCTCCTGAATCCACCAGAATTCATTCATTCCCCTAATTACTGTATAATTATACTAGATTTTATATGTTTTGTATAGATACATTTCACAGACTGAATATTTTTTAGTTCTTAAACTAATAAAGAAGTGTTCAAAAAAAGATTAGGTCCCTTACCCCTAGACCTAATCTATTTCCCTTGATATTGACATAAAAAATGTCAATTTATTTTATATATTTGTAATCAATTAGGTAATTAAAACCAGATACTATAACTCCACCGCCAATAAAATTCCCAATGGCAACAATAGATAAATTATATAAAATACCCAATATTGAGATATCCGCTCCTAAAAAATATGCTGTAAATAAATAGTACATATTAGCCACAATATGTTCTGTTCCACTTAATACAAATACAGTAATTGCAAACCATACCACTACAATTTGAGTTATTTCTTCTCTACATCTGTATGAAAGACAAACTCCTGTAGAAACTATAATATTGCATAGTATAGAACTAAAAAATAATTTTACTATTGGCATATTAACTTTAGTAACTGCTTTATGAGCTAATAATACCATAATGTTATCTCCAAATATTCCAGCCCAATTAGTCATTAGAGCAATAAATATAGCCCCAATTAAATTCGCAATAAGAATTATTAATAAAACTCTAAATATCTTAGTTATTTTGGTCTTTCCTGCATAAACCGCAGCCATAACCATGCTATCACTGGTAAATAATTCAGCTTTCATTACTATAATAGCTACAATTCCTAATGGGAAAACAAGAGCTCCTATAAATGAACCAAGCCCAGCATCTCCTGTATTAGCAACTACTTTTAGATAGCCTATAGCCCCTAAAGCAATATATATTCCTGCAAGAATACCTTGTGCCAATAGAATTGTAAATGCTTTTTGTGATTTTTGTTTGCTTAGATGCAAAATGTGTTTTGTTAGTATAAAATTGTCCATATAATTCCTTTTCAGTTCAAACCATTTATAGATTAAATAATCTATAATTATTTGTTAACAGAGTTACAGGAATATTATATCATATTTTTATACATATTATAACTATTATTTTACTTATTATCCATAATTCTACATAGCGCTTTATAAGATAAATATCTTAAATGAACAGGTTATGATTTGCATCATCAGTATCTCCCAGATAAGATGCAACTCCTCCCAGCTCAATACCATCAATCAATTCTTCTTTCTTAATCCCCATTACATCCATTGACATTGTACAAGCCACAATCTTAACACCGTTATCTAATGCAGACTTTATTAGTTCTTCTAATGAATTTACATTCTTATCTCTCATAACTTTTTTCATCATTGCTGAACCCATTCCAGCCATGTTCATTTTTGAGAGTTTTAGTTTCTTAGTTCCCTTAGGCATCATAAAACCAAACATCTTCTCTATTACCGATTTCTTCACCTTGACTTTTTGTTCCTTCCTCAAGATATTCAATCCCCAGAAAGTAAAGAACATAGAAACCTCTTTTCCCATAGAAGCAGCCCCATTAGCTATTATGAATGATGCTAGTGCTTTATCAAGTTCTCCACTAAAAACTACCATAGTACTCTTATCAGTAGCTACAGCTGACTTTTCTTTTATCTCAACATTCTCATTACCTTTACCAATCCAAACTACAAATTCTTTCTCTCTTTTCTCAGTCTTAATAAAACTATTACCTGTTTTCTTACACCAAGCTTCTACATCAATAGGAAAGCCAGGGTCTGTAGCTGAGATTTCAAGAATATCTCCTGTATTTATCTCTTTCATCTTATTATTCACTTGCATTATTGGTCCTGGACACTGTAATCCACATGCATTAAGCTTAATGGTGATTCCTTGATTCATAGCTAAATCAACTGACTTTAATTCTTTTTTATTGTCTTCATCTGTATTCGTTACAAAACAATCACAATCTACATCAGAACTTGTCGTTTTAGTATAGTCTTTTGCAACACATTTATAGAAATTATATCCGCCAATTAGGTTTTTAGCTTTATAACCTTTTTGTGTAAGGATTCTTGAAGCAATATATCCTCTAATACCAATAGCACAATATACTAGAATCTCTTTATTTTTGTCTAGTTCATCAATTCTATTCCTTAATGAATTAACTGGGATGTTCTTAGCTCCTTTTATATAACCAAGCTCCAATTCTATATCATCTCTTACATCCAAGATTATTGAATTTTGTTTATCTTCATTATCTATTTCATCCCATAAAACTACTTCCATATCACCACTTAGTATATTTTCTGCTGAGAATCCTGCCATATTTACAGGATCTTTTGCTGATGAATATGGTGGCGCATAAGCAAGTTCCAATTCTTTTAGGTCATATATTGTACCACCCATTTTGATTAATGTAGCTATAACATCAATTCTTTTGTCAACACCTTCATAACCTATAATCTGGACTCCAAGTATTTTACCCTCTAAATCAAACATAAGTTTTATTGTCATAGGTATAGCCCCTGGATAATATCCTGCATGTGACTTAGGTTGAACCAATGATATCTTGTAATCTTCTTGATATTTCTTACCAAGTCTATTAAGAGTTTTTTCATTGTTACCTGTTGTGGCTACAGTAAGGTCAAATACTTTTACTACAGAAGTTCCCATAGTTCCTTTGTATTTCTCTTGTTTACCTACAATGTTATTAGCAACAATCCTACCTTGTTTATTAGCTGGTCCAGCAAGTGGAATCATGGTTTTACTACCATTGACGTAATCTACAACTTCTATAGCATCACCCACTGCATATATACTGTTATCACTTGTTTTCAGATATTCATCAACTATAATTCCGCCTCTTTTGTTAGTATCAAGTCCTGCATTTTTGGCTAATTCTCCATTTGGCTTAATACCGATAGATAATATTACCATATCTGATTCAAGCATAGTTCCGTCTTGGAGTTTTACATAGGTCTTGCTATCTTTATCTTCAAAAGAGCTTACTCCATTATTAAGGAATAATTTTATACCTTTTTGTGCCATATGTCCATGAATTAGTTGTGCCATATCATAATCAACTGGTGCCATAACTTGGTCAGCCATCTCAACTAGATTAACCTCTAAACCTCTATCATGCATATTTTCAGCCATTTCAATCCCTATGAATCCACCACCGATTACAGTGACTTTTTTTACAGGTCTACTATCCAGAAATGACTTGATTGCATCAGTATCTGGAATATTCCATATTGAGAAAATATTATCTTTGTCAATACCAGGTATAGGAGGTTTTATTGGTGTAGAACCTGGAGATAGAACTAGATTATCATATGTCTCTCTGTAGATTTCTCCAGTTTTCAAATCTTTTACTTCAACATATTTTTCATCTTTATTAATAGATACAACTTCATTTTGTACTCTTACATCAATGTTAAACCTATCCTTCATTGCTTCAGGAGTCTGAAGAAGAAGAGCATCTCTTTGTTCAATTGTTCCTCCTATATAATAGGGTAAACCACAATTTGCAAAGGAAATATATTTACCTCTTTCAAACATTATTATCTGGGCATCTTCATTAACTCTTCTAAGTCTTGCTGCAGTACTGGCACCACCTGCAACCCCTCCAACTATAAGAACTTTATTAATCATATTAATATCCTCTCTTTCAACTTGTATTTATTTTAACAAACTATATCGTACTATCTGTATATTTATATATTACAATATTAGGATATTTATGTCAAGAAAAAATCCAACTTATACTAGACATTTTTTTCCATATAGATTATGATAACAATAATCATTAATTTTATACTTCAGATTTATATATTGATGAGCATGTCCTTCAAAAATATATAAATCAATACATTATATTGCATTATTCTGGAATATACATTACTATAGTGATATAGGAAACTTACTAACTACAAGCTTAGAGGTGAATTATGAATACAAATAATAATAATAGTTTCGATCCATACAAATATATACCCTTTATAATAATTGTTTTTTTAATAGCTAAGTTCATATTTAAACCTGGTAATCTAACTTGGTTTTTTTCGTCATTCAAATCATTAATTATTGCTTCAATAATAATTTATTTATTAAGCCCAGTTGTGAAAGCAATAAAGACCAAATTAAAATTCCGACATACATTAAGTGTCTTACTAACTTATGTAATTGTTTTTGCATTTATTGTACTTTTTGTAATTTTAATTGTTCCTACTATTACAGATAGTGTTAATTCACTAGTTAATAATTTTCCAACTACTGAAGAATTAAGCGATTTCATTAATGGACTATTTGTCACCAATCTAATAAGTCCTGAAAAGATTACGGAACTTATAAATATGCTAGAAGATTCAATTATAAGCTTTTCAAGTGATTTAGTTAGCTTATCAACACAAGTTATTTCATCAATTGGAAGCTTCATTAGTAATATTGCAATATTATTTTTATCATTATTCATGGCATTCTATGCCCTTAGGGATTGGGATGAAATCAGACCGAAATTAAATAAATTCGTTAGAGCTATACTCCCTAAAAAATATGCTGATTGGACTATTAGAGTAACTAGATTGACAGATAAAGCATTAAAACAGTTTCTGATAGGTAAATTATATACATGTATCATATTAGGTTTGCTTGTCAGCATAGGTATATACGTGGTTAACTTTGTTACTCCACTAAAGATACCATATGCTCCACTTATGGGATTCATAATCGGTATAACTAACATAATTCCTTATATAGGACCATTTATCGGTACAATACCTTGTCTGATATTTGCATTGTTCTCTGGATTCTGGGAAGCTGTAGGCTTATTAGCTATTATACTTATAATGCAACAAATTGATAATATAATTGTAAGTCCAAGAATCCTAGGTAATTCAGTTGGATTAAAACCATTCTGGGTTGTTGCATCTGTAACCATTGGTGGAAGTTTCTTTGGTGCAGCAGGAATGATTCTATCTGTTCCTATTGCTTCTGTTATACTTACATTTGTTATGGAGAAGATTAATTGTGTGGATGTGAAAAAGCACTAATAAATCAATCAATAAAAAAACTTTGTAGAATAAAAAATAGTTGTTTTATTACTATCTTTTTATTCTACAAAGTTTATACAACATTAATACGTTCATTTCTACTCATCAAATTCTATAGGTATATAGAATTTAGTAATAAAATTCAATTCATTGGTTTTTTTATCTCTTCTTTGCACCAATACATCAAATCCCAATAATTTTAAGAATAAAGAAACTTGTTTTTTATCTTTAAATGTAATTTTACAATCTAGAATATACGTTGAATCTTTATCTCTTGTTTTATTATATGTTATTTCAAATATATCTTTTAATCGTTTAGGTATTAGAAATTCTATGGCATATTTAGCTTCAATTTCTTCACTTATTTTGATATAGATTTGTACATAATTATCATATTTTTTTACAGATGAAGTAAAGTCGATATGAACCTCATCATCATTCTCAGTGAATTCTTGCAAATAATAGTCACCTATATAAAAATCTACAAAAATTCCTTCTTTATCATACAGTCTAATAATATTAAAGTGATTAACAAATTCATTCAATTTTATTAACAAGATATTATCATATTGATTAACTATTTCAACTGTATCGCAAACATTTTTTGCATTATTGTATAATTCAATTTTTTCTATTTCTAATAACGAAATATTAAAGTTGAAAAACACTTTTATTTCATTAGTATCTTTACTATAATACAGATTTCTGTTTATATTATAATTATTATTATTGCATGTAAATTTTGATAATTTTTTTGCCTCATTAGAACTACATCCCGATATGAGACAACTAATAACTAATAAGACTATTAGTTGTCTAAATAATTTTATATTCATTTAATTAATATATTCCCAATCATAATCATGAGAATCTGCATATTTATCATGAGTTGCTGCATAATATACTGAAATACCATACGCTCCATCATGTGGATATATATATTCTGTTTCTTCAACAATACAATATGATTCCAGAATATATTTTCTATTTTTAATTGGATTCTTTACAACTTGTGTAAATTCATCTCCCCATTGCTGACCTAATTCAACTGAAAAACTAGCTTCTACTATACTCTTAAAACTAAATTTAGTACTACCAGTAATTTTTGTTTTAGTGTATGAAGATGTCTTTAAAGTAAATGAATCTAACCCATCATTCTTTACATTAACAAAATCTCTATCATATGAAGTATTGTAATAAGTTTTACTATCATCGTAATTTTCTAAACTTTTACTCCATTTGTTAGTAGCATAAATTGCATTTGGTGTTATATATCCTCCACGATTACTTCTTAAGATAGACCTATTTTTTGAAAATGGTACAAATTTTGATTCTTGACTATTATTCTTTACAGTCTCATAGTATGGTAATCCATCTACATATAGCTGACCAAATTTATCTTTTTCTATTGTATACCCAAACCCTTTTTTAACTTCCATTTTATCAGCAGCTTTAACTGTAAAGCAATTAATAGACATTAAACTCAATATTAATACTATAACAATACTTTTTTTCATTTAATTATTTCTCCTTTTATTATATTTTAATATTATAGTCATTGCAACAATAGATAATATTATATCACTTTATATTAAAACTATCAATACATTAACCTTATAATTATTTATATAATTTAATATTATCTATTTTTTATTCTATTAATATTATTTATTAAAAATAATTCTAATATATTATTTTATTGACATTCATTTAAATTCATTAATTAAATTATGTTTATTATAACTATAAATAAAATATTTTTCTACTTCTTAGAATTGTATTAGTGTTTAGTTTTATTTTACTTAAATTATCCTCCTTGAATAAAATACCTATATATACTCAAAATAGTAATATAACATTTCTTACATTTTTTTACTAATAGTATAATCTCTCGGAATCTTGAGAGATCATGTCAGCAAAGCTGACAAAAGCACTTTGACAAGTAAATATTGTCTGAATTACAAATAAAAGTAGAAAAATGGGTAAAAGAAATAGACATAACTGCTGTTATGCTTTAAAA
>NZ_JAOARO010000009.1 GCF_025211055.1 Vallitalea sp.
CTATAAAATCTGGTTCAAGGTCTAATCCACCACTTAATAAACATCTTCCTTTTTCATCTCTATTGGCACATTCTTTACAAGTAGGATAGTCTAGATAGTATTCGCTCATAATTCACCTTCTTTCTAACAGTCACAAAATTATTCAATTGTCGCTCCTTTCTATGCTATTTTTTGACTATTAATAATATCTAATTCCATACTAAGACCTGCTGATAGGTTGTAACTATCAATAAGCTTTATAGCTTCCTCATATTTGTTCTTAAGTGTGTACCCATAGCTACTAATTTTGAAATAATTCTCGTATTGTCTTCCTAATTCTGCGTATACCCTATTCCTGAAAGATTTATCGTTGTACGCTTTAGAATGATAACCAATTAATTCTACTACTCTTTTATTCCTAGCTAATTGTAAGTAATTTTTCTGTTCAGGGGTTACGTATGTTTCATCATTAAGCTTGTCTATTCTTCTAGCGTTCTCCTGGACGTCTGTTTTCAACTCTTTCATGGATTGCGCTTGTAGAATTATCATATCTTCAACGCTATGTGGTACTTGTGGTACTTGTAATGCTTGTCCCTGCTCTAGCTCATGGAAACGATTAATATATGTTGCTGTAAATACTGCTCCTTTTTGTCCAGTAAGTTTGTGGGCTATGAACTCACAACCTTTTTTGGTTATGTTGTAGCATGGTCTTGTTTCTCCTTTGGTATCTTTGTATGTACTTTCTTGGAAAAAATCTAACGGGCTAACATTTGAGCTGGTTAAAAATCCTTCATATTTTCTTATATCTGATAAAAGATTTTTATGTTCTTTCTTAACCATTTCTGCTACTTCTCTGCTGTCAATTGCTTGTGGTATTTCTTTTGTTATTAAATTATTCATATTTTCTCCTTTCTTGATTTATTATCTGTTTTTTGGTAAAATTCCATTTAAGGGGAGAGATACATAGAAAGGTTGATTTAAATGGCTAACAAAAAACAAACAAGTAAATCTGTTGCTTCAAAAGCTAGTAAAATTTTAAGTGATGGCAGATATAGCAAAGCTTCCAAGTCTGTAGCTGGAAGTGCTTTATCTCAAACTAAATCAGGTAAAAGAAAATAACTAATTAATTAGATTCTCTCCCCTTATAGTTCAAAAGATAATACAAACTCACTATTTATTACTATATCCTTTTTAAAACTTTTCACGTTAATAAATTCTCTTTCTTTTAAAGCGTGTTTTAATTCTTTAACTGTACCTTCATATATAACATTTTCATATACATCGCCGTTAGCCATAGCTAAGAGTATAATAGTTGTTGGTTTGGTAATAGAATCATTTGTCATTAAATTATTCATTTGTCGCTCCTTTCTGTTCTTTTTCCTGATTTAATTCTTTTAGTATTGCGTCCCCGAATATTTCTGTGAGAACTTGTATTTGTTCTTCTGTCACATCATTCACACCTCCGTACTCCAAAAGTCAATACTGGTTTTCTTTTAGCGAATTTAAGGGCAAACTAAATACTAGAAATATCTAATTCTAGTAAATTACATAATTTTTTCAAATTATCGATACTTATTCTCTTTTTTCCATTCTCATAACATGATATCGTTGATTTAGATTTCCCTAAAAACATAGCCAAATCCTTTTGCTTTAATTTCTTTTTTAGCCTAGCATCCTTTATTTTATACCCCATGCGTTGTAGTTCTGTCAAAGTATACTCCTTTCTAAAAAAAACATCCAAAATGCACTTTTAGCACTTGACATTTTACTTTTAGTAAACTATAATATATGTGTCGCATATATATTGTTTCTGAAAGTAATAGCCCCTTGTAAAATAGGTTTTTCCTGTTTTTTTTCTTGGTGTTTTGTGTTGATGTCTATTATTATAGTTTACTTTCGGAGAACTGTCAATGCTTTTTAGCAAATTTTTCTTAAAAAAATGTGGAGGTAAATTATGACACTAGGAGAAAGGTTAAAAAAATTAAGGGAAGATAGAGGGTTATACTTATCTGATTTATCAGAGATTATTGGTGTAGGTAAATCTACAATATCAGGATATGAGCATAATAAAAAAACACCAAAACCGCATACAATACAAAAATTAGCTGAATTTTATGGCGTAACAACAGATTATTTGTTAGGGCAAGAAGATAACTTAGATGATTTAGAAATAGAGTTTCCAGAAGCCATACAATTGATACGAAAAGCTAATAAAAATTTGAGTGATGAGGGCAAGGAAATGCTAATAAAAATGATGAAAGCTATTATTGATAAATAGGAGAACTAAATGTTTAAAAATAAATTAAAAGAGTTAAGACTTAAACACGGATACTATCAAAAAGAAGTCTGTGAAAAACTTGATATAGCTCAAAATACTTTAAGTGGTTATGAGAACGGTACTAGAAAACCAAAACAAGAAATATTAATAAAACTTGCTGAATTCTATGGTGTTACAACCGATTATCTTTTAGGACAAGAGAATACCATAGATAACTTAGAAGAAGAATTTCCAGAAGCTATCCAGCTAATAAGGAAAGCTAATAAGAATTTAAGTACCGAAGGTAAGGAAATACTAATGAAAATGATGAAAGCGGTAATTGAGAAATAGGAGGGCACTTCATGAATGTAGCATTATACGCAAGATATTCAAGTGATAATCAACGAACAGAAAGTATTGACGCTCAATTAAGATACCTAAAAGATTTTTGTAAACAAAACCAATATTCAATAGCAAAAATATATATAGATGAAGCTGTTTCTGCTACTAACGACAATAGACCTCAGTTTTTACAGATGATTAATGATAGTAAATTACAGATATTTGAAGCTATTGTTGTTCATAAATTAGATCGCTTCGCAAGAAATAGATACGACAGCGCATTTTATAAACAAGAAATTAAAAAATATGGTGTTAAGGTTATATCCGCCCTTGAAAAATTTGACGATAGTCCCGAATCAATAATACTTGAATCAGTAATAGAAGGGATGAACGAATATTACTCTGCTAATCTATCAAGAGAAGTCATGAAAGGTATGAAAGAAACTGCTTATGAGTGCAAACATACAGGAGGCACTCCACCACTAGGATATGATATTGACGAAAATAAAAAGTATATTATTAATGAGTTTGAAGCATCTATTGTAAAAAATATATTCAAAATGTATCTTGACGGAAATGGTTATAGTAAAATATTAGACTCATTAAAGGGGTTAAAAACAAAAACAGGAAATACGTTTAGTAAATCTAGTATTAACAGCATTTTAGGCAACGAAAAATATGCAGGCATTTATATTTTTAATAAGTATAAAAGGGTTGTAGTTAATGGTAGAAAGAGAAATATATTAAATGACGAAAAAGATATAATAAGAATTGAAGGTGGAATTCCACAGATAATTTCGACAGAAGTCTTTAATAAAGTTAATAAAAAAAGAGAGGAAAATAAAAATAAATTCAGAAGTTATAAAGCTAAAAATAATTACGTTTTAACTGGACTTGTTAAATGTGGCTTGTGTGGTTCTAATATGGTTGGTTCAAGTGGAGTTGAAGGTAGAAATAAACGTAAGTATGTAAGATATAAGTGTACTGCAAAAAAGAATAAAAAAAGTTGCAATAATAAAGATATAAATAGAGACGTATTAGATAAAATGGTAATCGAATGTATAGAAAAAGAAATGACACAAAATATTGATAGACTTACTAATAGCATATATAAATATTCACAACAAAAAAATAAAACCTCTGATAATGAATTAAAAATATATGAAAAGAAACTAAACGATATAAACAAACAAATAAGTAATATTTTGGATGTTATCATGCAAGGGAATTTCCACGCATCATTAGATAACAAATTAACAGAATTAGAAAATGAAAAACAAAGGCTAGAATATAATATAGAAAAAACAAAAAGTAATAAATCATCAGTTACTAAACAAAAAGTAAAAGCTTTCTTAGTTGCACATCAAAACATTAGCACCAAAACTTTTGAAGAACAAAAAAGGATTGTAAACTCATTTGTTGAATCTGTTGTTGTACATGAAGACCACGTAGATATAAACATGGTCGTGTCTGTGTCTAATGGAGGTGAGGGGAGTCGAACCCCTGTCCGAAAACCCATCCATCCGAGTATCTCCCATTACAGTCGCTATTTTGACATTCCCTCCATCTAACGCCTAACGACAGGCTGTAGACTTCAGTAGCTTCATAGTGTCTTCCTCTTCCTCAAAGCTTTGGAAGTGAAGTTCCCCGTTTAATTTGGTGCCTCAGCCCTAGCTACGGGTCACTAAGGTGAGACAGCTACCTAATTAGGCAGCAAATGCGAAATTATTATTTTCGTCTGCGTTTAATTTAATTTACCAGGTTGATGACGCAGGCCCAGTGATCTGCGAATGGCTGCTCGTACTTCTGTTGTCCCCGTCGAAACCAGTACACCCCCGTATATGATAATCAAGATTTTCAGCTACAACATGCATATAAAATGCTTAAGTAAGCTTAGAACCTTTAATTATTAACTAGGTTATTATAGGTTACTTACTTTGAATCTTTTTTCTGCTTCACGACGTTGGTCTTTCTTAGCAATATCTTGGCGTTTGTCATATTTTTTCTTACCTTTTGCTATACCAATTTCCATTTTCATAAGACCACCTTTTAGATAGACCTTTATTGGAACAATAGTATAACCCTTGGTTGTAACAGCACCTTGAATCTTATTTATCTCATAACGATTCAATAAAAGTTTTCTTGTTCTAAGTGGGTCTTTATTAAATATGTTACCTTTTTCATAAGGACTAATATGCATATTCAGAATAAATAACTCACCATCAACATTCTTTATAAAACTTTCTTTAATACTGCATTTACCCATTCTAAGGGATTTTACTTCAGTACCTACAAGAACAATACCTGCCTCATAAGTATCTTCAATAAAATAATCATGCCTTGCTTTTTTATTCTGTGCTATTAATTTATAGTTACTTGCCATAATATCACCACCATTACTTGCCGTGAGATATATTATAACATAAATTATAATTATTGCAAGTAATGTGATGATGAAATTTATACTAATTCAAAATCAATAGTTCTCTCTACTTTGTTTACACTTAGAACTGCTATTTTAACAGGTTCACCCATTCTATATATCTTACTTGTTTGTTCACCTATAAAAATATGTTTCTTTTCATCAAAAATATAATAATCATCGTCAAGGGTAGTGACATGAACAAGTCCTTCAACAGTGTTAGGTAATTCTACATATAATCCCCAAGCGGTTACACCAGAGATGACCCCTTCGAATTTTTCACCTATATGTTTTTCCATATATTGAACTTTTTTAAGTTTTATAGTCTCTCTTTCTGCCTCTTCAGCAGTTCTTTCTGTTTCAGATGTTTGTTTTGCAACATTAGGCAATATAGCATTATAATGCCTAATTCTTTTTTCTTCCATTTTACCATTTAGATTTTCTTTAATGATTCTGTGTATCTGCAAGTCTGGATATCTTCTAATAGGCGAAGTAAAATGAGTATAGTATTTGGTTGCAAGTCCATAATGTCCATCACCTGTTACTGTATAACAAGCTCTTTTCATTGATCGAAGAGCTAGTCTACTAATAATAGCTTCTTCTGGCTTTCCTTCAATTTCAATCAATAGTTTTTGAATTTCTTTAGGATGTATTTCTCCTTCTCCTTTTATATTATAGCCGAAATTGTGAATGAAAGAGCCAAGAGTAGCAAGTCTTTCTGGGTCTGGTTCTTCATGTGTTCTATATACAAAAGGAAGCTCCTGCCAGAAAAAATCTTCTGCGATAGTTTCGTTAGCTAATAACATGAACTCTTCAATAATTTTTGTAGCTACATTTCTATCATAAGGAATGATGTCTATTGGTTCACCTTTCTCATTAAGGATAACTTTTGTTTCAGGAAAATCGAAATCAATAGAACCTCTTCTTTTTCTTTTACCTCTAAGAATCGCCGCTAATTCTTCCATTTCTTCAAACATTTTTACAAAATCTCTATATTCACTTATAACTTCCTGATCCTTGTCAACTAGGATTTTTCTAACATTGGTATAAGTCATTCTTCTATCTACATTTATTAGTGTTTCAGCTATTTTATGATTAACTACATTACCTTTTTTATCAATGTCCATAAGACATGATAGTGCTAAACGGTCTGTTCCCATGTTAAGAGAGCAAATACCATTTGATAGTTTGTGAGGCAACATAGGTATAACCCTATCAACTAAATAGACACTAGTACCTCTTTTTAACGCCTCAACATCAAGGGGTGAGCCTTCTGTAACATAGTTAGTTACATCAGCTATGTGGACACCTAAGGTAAAAGTGTCATCTTCATTTTTTTGAATGGTTATTGCATCATCTAGATCTTTTGCATCTTCTCCATCTATTGTTACCATTTGAACTTCTCTAAGATCTAACCGGAAAGCTTTGTCTTCTTCTGTAACTTCAGATGGAATATAGTCAAGTTGGTTCATAACTACATCTGGAAATTGCATTGGCAATTCATAACTCTTTACAATTGATAATATATCTGTCCCAGGATCATTAATATGTCCGATTATCTCAATAATCTCCCCTTCTGGATTTCTTCTTTCATTACCCCAATCAGTTATTTTCACAACCACTTTATGACCTGATACTGCTCCTTTACTCTTGTTCTTGGAAATAAAAATATCCTTAGTAAACTTTTTGTTATCCGCAACAACAAACCCAAAATTTTTACTTTTTTGGTATGTTCCTATAATATCTCTGTCATTACGCTTGATAATCTTAATTACTTCTCCCTCTTTACGTTTCCCCTTAGAATCTCTTCTAATAAGTTTTATGGCTACTGTATCATTATTAAAAGCACCATTAATATATGGGGCAGGTATAAAGATATCATTCTCTTCACCCTCAATTTCAACAAAACCAAATCCTTTAGCATGAGCTATAAACTTTCCAACAATCATATTTACAGCTTCTGGTCTTGCATATTTACCTCTTTTTGTCTTAATGATCTTTCCTTCAGTTATCAATTGTTCTAATGTTTCTTCTAGTATAGCTCTTTTTTCTTCATCACCATTAATACTTAATAGTATTCCTAGCTCTTTGATCTTCATTGGTTTATAATCTTTGTGATTAATTATCTCCAACAATACTTGTTTTTTTTCTTCTAATGTTTCCATATTCCACCTTCAAAAATTTATTTTTTTAGCATTCATATAACCTATTATAGGTTTATATAATTAAATTAATATATTTTTTACTTATAGTATTAGTTAAATCTATTGTTATTATTTATATAAAATTAAACTAGCAAGTAAAGGAACTAAATGCAAAAGTCTACTATAGCATAAAAAAACACCCTGCTTTGATGCAAAGTGCTTTACTTTTATTATTGGTATTTAATTAATAAACTTAATACTACAGATAAAACAATAAAAAGCACTGCTCCAACTCTAGTAAATTTTTCTAATTTACCTTCCATAGAACGAGCTTTGTTTTTACCCCAATAAGTTTCAGCAGCTCCACCAATTGCACCTGATAATCCTGCAGCTTTTCCTTTTTGTAAAAGTACTACAGCAATTAGTCCTAAACATAATATGAAATATACTATTTCAACAATTATTATTAATGCTTCCACTGTTACACCTCCTAAAG
Organism: Vallitalea sp.; assembly: GCF_025211055.1. Classification (GTDB taxonomy): domain Bacteria; phylum Bacillota; class Clostridia; order Lachnospirales; family Vallitaleaceae; genus Vallitalea. The sequence goes on from NZ_JAOARO010000009.1 coordinate 7,641, forward strand.
TTTAACACTAGTATTTTAGCACAAACTATGTATTAATTCAACTATTTTTTCTACTTAATTCTAATAAACCAATAAAAGTAGCTATAGTGTATAATCATATTTATACATAATCTTCATCTACTTATTATTATAATAAAGACCCCGACGAATCGAGGTCCTTTAATATAATTATTTATCTTTTAAATTAAACCAAGCATCAAGCCCTCTATATTCAGCTACATCTTCTAATTCTTCTTCAATTCTTAATAATTGATTATATTTAGCGACACGGTCAGATCTACAAGGTGCTCCTGTTTTAATTTGTCCTGCATTAGCAGCTACAACTATATCAGCAATAGTATTATCTTCTGTTTCACCAGAACGATGTGATACAACCGCTGTATAACCAGCTCTATTAGCCATTTCTATAGCATTAAATGTCTCAGTTAATGTACCAATTTGATTAACTTTGATTAGGATAGAGTTAGCAACACCAAGGTCAATACCTTTTTCTAATCTCTCAGTATTAGTTACGAATAAATCGTCTCCAACCAATTGTACTCTGTCGCCTAATCTTTCAGTTAATAATTTCCATCCTTCCCAGTCTTCTTCATCTAATCCATCTTCTATAGATATAATTGGGAATTTGTTAAGTAGGTCTTCGTAATAGTCAACTAATTCTTCTGAAGTTCTTATTACTTCTTCACCTTTCATTTTGCTTTCGCCTGGGAAGTGGTATTTACCAGTTTCTTCATTATATAATTCTGAAGCTGCTACGTCCATAGCGATTCTCATATCATCACCTGGTTTATATCCAGCTCTTTCAATTGCGTCAATAATAATCCCTATAACTTCTTCAGATGAAGCTATATCAGGTGCAAATCCACCTTCATCACCAATACTAGTTGCTAAACCTTTTTCATTTAAAACTTTTTTAAGATTATGATATACTTCTGCACACATTCTTAGCGCATCTTTAAATGAAGTTGCACCTACTGGCATAATCATAAATTCTTGGATATCAACTGTATTATCAGCATGTTCTCCACCATTAAGAATGTTCATCATAGGTACAGGCATTACTTTAGCATTAAAACCACCTAGGTATTGATATAATGACATACCAACAGCTTCTGCTGCTGCTTTTGCAACTGCCATTGATACACCAAGAATAGCATTAGCTCCTAATTTACCTTTATTGTTAGTTCCATCTAATTCAATTAATTTTTGGTCAATTTTTACTTGGTCTAGTGCATTCATTCCAATTATTTCTTCAGCGATAATATTATTAACATTGTCAATTGCATTTTCTACACCTTTACCCATATAACGGTCTCCACCATCTCTAAGCTCCACTGCTTCAAATGCTCCTGTTGATGCTCCTGAAGGAACTGCTGCACGTCCTAAATATCCATCTTCTGTCACTACTTCTACTTCTACTGTTGGGTTCGCTCTTGAGTCAAGTATTTCTCTTGCATAAACATCAATAATCTCTACAAAACTTTTCATATTTTTTCTCCTTTCGGTCTATTAAGAATTATATTAATTAAAAAGGTAAATATTTATATATGCAATATATCAAGTTAATAGAATCAGTCAACATATATTATTACTCATAAGATAAATCTTATACTCTATATTTTACCTATATTAATATCTTATTAAAAATTAAAAGTAATATATTGAACTTAACATATATACCATCTCTATAAGTTCAATATATATTACTTTATTTTATAAGCCTACTGAATTGAATAATGTTAGATCTATAACAATTATTTAATTCAGCTTATAATATTAATCTACTACCTTTATCAATGATTCACCAGTCATTTCAGCTGGTTTTTCAACTTCCATTAATTCAAGTAGTGTAGGTGCAATATCTGCTAGTTTTCCACCTTCTCGTAGTGTTACATTATCTTTATAGTTAACTAAGATAAATGGAACTGGGTTAGTTGTATGTGCTGTAAATGGATCTCCTGTTTTGTAATCAATCAATTGTTCTGAATTACCATGATCAGCACAAATAAACATTTGACCATCTGCTTCAATTAAAGCATCAAGTGTTCTTCCAACACAGCTGTCAACTGTCTCAACTGCTTTAACTACTGCTTTTTCTATTCCTGTGTGTCCAACCATATCAGGATTAGCAAAGTTAACGATGATAAGATCATATTTATGTGATTTTATAGCATTCACTAGATTGTCACATACTTCATTAGCGCTCATCTCAGGCTGTAAATCATAAGTAGCAACTTTTGGCGATGGTACTAATATTCTATCTTCGCCTTCATTAGGTTCTTCAATACCACCATTAAAGAAAAATGTAACATGAGCATATTTTTCTGTTTCTGCCAATCTAAGTTGTTTTAATCCTTTATCAGCTAAATATTCGCCTAAAGTATTTTCTAGCATAACCTTATGGAATGCTACTATTTTATTAGGTATAGTAACGTCATAATCTGTAAAACAAACATAAGTTACTTTGAAGAATTCTCTTTCAAATTTATCAAATTCTTCATCACAAAAAGCTCTTGTGATTTGTCTAGCTCTGTCCGGTCTAAAGTTAAAGCATATTATTGAATCATTTTCATTAATCTTACCAGTTGGTTCTCCTTCTGCTAAAACAACAGTTGGAAGTACGAATTCATCATATACTTCTTCTTGATATGATCCTTGTATAGCGGCTAAAGCACTCTTAGCAAATTTCCCTTCACCTTTTACCATTGCATCATAAGCAAGTTCTTCTCTTTCCCAACGATTATCTCTATCCATTGCGTAATAGCGTCCAATTATAGTAGCTATTTTACCAACGCCAATTTCTCTCATTTTTTCTTCTAACTCTTCAATATAATCTTTACCTGAAGCTGGTGGTGTATCTCTACCATCTAAAAACGCATGTATATAAACTTTTTCAATATTATGTTCTTTTGCTAATTTTAATAAAGCATATAAATGTGTATTATGTGAGTGTACTCCCCCATCTGATAATAGACCATACAAATGCAATGCTGAATCATTTGCCTTACAATTGTCTATTGCCGCAAGAAATGCTGTATTTTTAAAGAAATCACCATCTTCTATTTCTTTAGTTATTCTAGTAAGTTCTTGGTATACAATTCTTCCTGCACCAATATTGAGATGCCCTACTTCTGAGTTACCCATTTGTCCATGAGGTAAGCCAACATCTAATCCACTAGCAAATCCTTCAACACAAGGATATTTTTCCATAATTTTATCTATATTTGGTGTGTTTGCAAGTTTTACTCCATTACCTTCAGTCTTTTCATTAAGTCCAAATCCATCTAATATCATTAATACTGTTGGTTTATTTGACATTTCATAACTCCTTCTTATCAAATCTATAATAGATTAGAAGGTTATGAATAAATTCATAACCTTACCTAATAATCATTATTATTTATAATTTACTACCTTACCAAAATCAGCTTTCAGACTAGCTCCACCAACTAATCCACCATCAATATTTTCCATTGCAAAGAGTTCTTTTGCATTACCCGCATTAACACTTCCACCATATTGAATTCGAACTGCATCAGCTACTTCTTCATCGTAAACTTCTTTAACTACTTGACGTATAGCTGCACAAACTTCTTCAGCTTGCTTGGATGTAGCAGTTTTACCAGTTCCTATAGCCCATATTGGTTCGTAAGCAAGAACAACATTTTTTGCATCTTCTTTTGTAACGTCTTTAAGTGCAACTTTGATTTGTGCTCTTATAAGATCAACTGTTATTCCTTGTTCTCTTTGTTCTAATGTTTCACCACAGCAAATAATTGGTACTAAGCCATGTTCTATAGCTTTAAGTACTTTTTTATTAACTATTTCATTAGTTTCTCCAAAATATTCTCTTCTTTCGGAGTGACCTAATACAACGTATTTAACTCCGATTTCAGTTAACATATTTGGAGCAATCTCTCCAGTGTAAGCTCCACTTTCTTCATAGTACATGTTTTGTGCACCTATCTCGATATTACAATCTTTTGTTGCTTCAACAGCTAATACTAATGAAACATAAGGTGTACAAAATACAACATCTACATCATCATTTTTAACTAATGGTTTTAACTCTTCAATTAAAGCTAATGCTTCTCTTGGAGTTTTATTCATTTTCCAATTTCCTGCAATAATCATTTTACGCATTATCAAAACCTCCATTTATAATTATTATAACTATTTATCATTTGCTGCTGCAACACCTGGTAATTCTTTTCCTTCTAAGAATTCAAGTGAAGCACCACCACCTGTAGAAATATGAGTCATTTTTTCTCCGAATCCAAGTTGGTTAACAGCTGCTGCTGAATCACCACCACCGATGATAGTTGTTGCATCAGTTTTAGCTAATGCTTTTGCTACAGCAATTGTTCCACCTGCAAAGTTTTCAAGTTCAAATACACCCATTGGTCCGTTCCAAACAACTGTCTTAGCGTCTTTTACAGCACTAGCGAATATTTCTCTAGTTTCTTCTCCAATATCAAGACCTTCCCAATCAGGTTCAATCATTCCTCTTTTTACTGTCTTAAATGGTGTGTCATTCTTGAATTCTTGTGCTACTACATTATCAACTGGTAATAAGAAATTAACACCTTTTTCCTTTGCTTTTTCAATCATTTCTCTTGCATAATCAATTTTATCTTCTTCAAGTAATGATAAACCTACTTCATTACCCATAGCTTTTAAGAATGTATAAGCCATTCCTCCACCTATGATTAGAGTATCTACTTTATCAAGAAGATTATTGATAACATTTATTTTATCTGATACTTTTGCTCCACCAAGAATAGCTACAAAAGGTCTCTTTGGATTATTTACAGCGTTTCCTAAGAAATCAATTTCTTTTTGCATTAAATAACCTACTACACAAGTATCAACATAATTAGTTACTCCAACATTAGAACAATGTGCTCTATGAGCAGTTCCAAATGCATCATTAACAAATATCTCAGCTAGACTTCCTAATTCTTTACTGAAGTCTTCACCATTTTTTGTTTCTTCTTTTCTGTAACGAGTATTTTGTAGAAGTACTACATCTCCATCTTTCATGTCAGCAACTGCTTTTTTAGCATTATCTCCAACTACATTATCATCCGCTGCAAAAACAACTTCTTTATTCAATAATTCAGAAAGTCTGGTTGCTACTGGAGCAAGTGAAAGCTCTGGCTTAGGCTCTCCTTTTGGTTTTCCAAGATGTGAACAAAGTATAACTTGTGCACCATCTTTGATTAATTTATTAATTGTAGGTAATGCTGCTGTTAAACGGTTCTCATCTGTAATAACACCATCTTTTAAAGGTACGTTGAAGTCACATCTTACTAAGACTTTATTACCTTGTACGTTTATATCGTCGACTGTCTTTTTATTAAGCATTTGGTAGTCGTCTCCCTTCTAATACTTTATTTATGTTAGTTAATCTCAATATACCTATCTATTTTTGAAATTTTCTAACTTTTCTAATCAACTTTAATACTATATGAGTATTAAAAAAGTCCTCCCTATAGTCTGACCTACAAGAGAGGACCATATGGACCTTATTTAAATCTATTCAAACCTATATAATTAAAGTCTTTCAGCTACATATTTTGCTAAGTCAATAATTCTGTTTGAATAACCCCACTCATTATCATACCAAGAAACTACTTTAACTAAGCTTCCTTCCATAACAAGTGTTGCTAATCCATCAACGATTGATGAACGTGAATCTTTTCTGTAATCGATTGATACTAATGGTTCATCAGAATATCCAAGTACATTACTTCCTTCTGATGCAGCTTTTAAAGCACCATTAACTTCTTCAACTGTTACTTCTTTTCCTAATTCTACTGTTAAGTCAACAACAGATACTGTAGGACTAGGTACACGCATAGCCATACCAGTTAATTTACCTTTTAATGAAGGGATAACTTTTGCTACTGCTTCAGCTGCTCCAGTAGTTGTTGGAATAATAGACTCAGCTGCTGCACGAGCTCTTCTTAAATCTTCGTGAGGTAAGTCTAAGATTCTTTGGTCATTAGTATATGAGTGAACTGTAGTCATGATACCTCTTTTGATACCGAAAGTATCATTTAACACTTTAGCAAATGGTGCTAAACAGTTAGTTGTACATGAAGCGTTATCAATGATGTTATCTTCTGCTGGGTTATAATCTTCTTCGTTAACACCCATTACAATTGATTTTGTTCCTTTACCAGGAGCTGAAATGATTACTTTCTTAGCACCAGCATCAATATGTAATTGAGCTTTTTCTTTTTGTCTGAATAAACCAGTTGACTCAATAACAATATCTACACCTAATTCTTTCCAAGGAAGATCTGCAGGATTTCTTTCAGCTAATACTTTGATTTCTTTTCCATTAACTACTAAAGTTCCATTTCCAACTTCTACAGTTCCTTCAAATCTACCAAAGCATGAATCATATTTTAATAAGTGAGCTAATGTATTAGCATCTGTTAAATCATTAATAGCTACGATATCAACTCCTTGTTCCATAGCTACTTTAAATGCGTTACGTCCGATACGTCCAAATCCATTAATTGCAATTTTTGCCATATTCTTGTTCCTCCTAAAATTATAATTTTTATATTAAACTGTATAACAGTTAATAAACACTCTAGTCTTACTTCATAATCTTGGTAATTCTATTGGCTGCATCTTCATCAATTATTAACGAACCGTTTTTAATAATATTCTTTACAGCTATTATAGCTTCTGCCTTTTTAGCTCCTCCTGCTACAGCTATAGGATAAGGAGTCTTAGTCATATGTTCTAATTTTATACCAATTGACCTTGATGTATACACTATTTTACCATTTTTATTAAAATAATAACCCAGTGCTTCAGCAACAGCCTGCCTTCTATGAAGAAAATCTATAACTGGTTCAGGTAAGTTCCTTCTTCCAGCCATCTCATAAGCATTACCTATACCAAAAAGTATTATATTAGCTTTTAGGATATTAGATAAGGTTTGCTCAATTTCAGGTTCTTTTCTTACACTGTCAAGTGCCTTTTTGCTTAGGTTATCTGGTATATTGAGGAGTTCATAATCTCCATTTAGTTTCTTAGCAAGCTTAGATACTATAGTGTTAGCTTGATATTCAACATTATTCCTTAAACTACCTCTAGCTGGAACAACTAGTACGTTTTCATAGGATGTATTTGGTTTATTATTCAAAGATTTAACTACATTGTAAACTGTACTTCCACCAGTAAGAGCAATGATAGAATTATCTTTAATATTTTTTAATAAAACATCGACGGCAGCTTTTCCAATATTTTCTTTTATATCATCATATTTTGATGAATTGCCATGTACAACAACTACCTCTTTGCACCCTATAAGTCTCTTAACTTCTTCTTCCATATAATTAAGACCTTTTACGTGATGCATAATCTCTTTTAAATCATCCAGTATAGTATCTCCTGTACCAGTAGTACTCATACCAACACTTGATACTAGTATAAAACCTTGTGATTTCAAATATTCAGTTTCATTCCTAATGATTTTTTCTGATATTAATAATTTTTGGGATAAGCTTCGTCTTCCTATTGGTTGATAAATATGTATTCCCTTTAATATTTCATATCTTCGTTGCAATATATCAATCTCTTTTGGAATAATTTTCTTAAGTGTTAATAAGGTATTCTCCATTACAAATCACCTTTCGGTACCTTCTGGGGCCCTATGAACAATTATAGTCCCTATTGCTTCAAAAAAAAGGAATTAAACCACCAATTCATCCCAATTTATATTATAAACAATGTAATATATAATTTCAAGTTTTTTTTATGTTTTTAACAAAATATTAACAAGGGGCAGCTATCTGCCCCTTCTAGTCTATAATAATTCATCTCTAACATAATAAGCAATATTTAGTGCATGGTCTGATATTCTTTCATAATTGCTTATTAGATCTAAAAATACCACACCTGTAGTTGAATCGCATATGTTTTGAGCTAATCTCCTTATATGTTTCTCTCTCAACTCATCTTCTAATCCATCTACTAGATCTTCGTTTTGCTCAACCTTTCTAACAAGGTCTACATCATCATTTTCTCTTGACTTTATTGCAAGTTCTATTGTTTCAGTAGCTCTATCTGATATATCCAACAGTTCCTGATTTGCACTTTCAGAGAAAGTTAGATCATTTTCAATGAAATATTCTGCAAGTTCTGCTATATTTTCCGCATGATCTCCAACACGTTCAATATCATTAACTGTATGGAATAGATTAGTTATAATCTCATTTTGTCTTTCATTGATAACTGAATTGCTAATCTTTATTAGATATTCTGTAATAAGTCTTTCTAAAGCATTAATATTCTTTTCTTCTTCATATACTTTATTAACTTTTTCCACATCTTTTTCTATTATAGCTGATGTGGCAAGTTTAGCATTTTCTACAGCTAAATAACCCATGTGTATAACTTCTTTGATTGCATTTTCCACAGCAAAACTTGGGGTTTCAAGTATTCTATCATCAAGGTGTCTTAAGGCAACCTGTTCTTCAGTTTGATCTTCTGCATCTTTACCTCTTACGATTCTCTTGGATAATGATACAAGTTTATCTGCAAATGGGAAGAGAAGAACCGTATTACTGATATTGAAAACCGTATGGAATATACTGATACCTACCATATTAACAGCTATATTATTACCAAAGTTAGGATTAATGAATGTAAAATATACTACACATAATATTGCGAAAATCACTGTACCAATGACGTTAAATAATAAATGAATATACGCTGCTCTTTTAGCTGTTTTATTAGCTCCAATACTTGATAACATTGCTGTTACACAAGTACCAATGTTTTGCCCAAGAATAATATATACAGCAGCACTCCACGGAACAAATGTTACTGTTGCTACTGTTTGCAAAATACCAACTGATGCAGAACTACTCTGAATGATTGCTGTTACAATTGCACCTGTTAAAATACCTAAGACTGGATTTCTTCCAAACATTCTAAATGCTTCTGTAAATGCCGGTGAATCTTGGAAAGGTTCTATTGCATCTTTCATATATTCAAGACCTATAAATAATAGACCAAACCCAATGATAATCTCACCAATTTGTTTTTTACGTTGATTTTTTGCAAAAAATAATAACAAGGCACCAATTCCAATAGCTAATGGTGCTAATTTTGATGGTTTAAAAAACACTAACCATTCTTGACTTGATACTATCCAAGAAGTAATAGTTGTACCAATGTTTGCTCCCATTATAACTCCTACAGCTTGTGATAAATTGAATAAACCTGCATTAACAAATCCAACTACCATTACAGTACAAGCAGAACTACTTTGAATAATGGCTGTTACCAGTGCACCAACTGTAACTGCTAAAAATCTATTGTTGGTTAATGCACCAAGCAGACTTTTCATCTTATTACCTGCTGATTTTTGAAGACCTTCAGCCATAATGTGCATACCGTATAGGAACATACCAAAACCGCCAATAAATGCAAAAAATATAAATATGTATTCCTTTGTTAGCCAATTCATTTAGATATTTCCTCCTAATTGTGATATATATTTTGTCTTAGATGAATAAATAGAGAGAAACTTAAAAATAAAAAATAGAATAAATGATTATGTAAATAAAATGTTAATATATTATTAACAATACATTAATAGTATCATAATCATTTCAATAAAAACAAGCAAAAATATTTATCAATAATCATTTTTTTTCTCTCGTTTTTTAGTAATTATGCCAAATACACCTGTGATAACTAAGCAATATACTTACACCTCTTGTTGTTTTTATAGTTTTTTAGTATAATATTCAGATAAAGATTTATACATTTTTTACTACACGATTTTATTACTAACTTTAACCATTTTCAATTATTTAATAATTCACTTATTATATATTATTAATAAAAATTATTGATTTTATTAAGTTATTTTTATATAGAAAGAAAGGTGACAAATTATGAGTTACTATGATTACCATACACATACATCTTTTTCAGATGATTGTACATATCCAATGGAAACACAGATTTTACATGCTATCCAACACAATTTTATTAAATTATGCTTTACAGATCATTATGACTATGATTATCCAAGCACTCCAGATTTAACATTTGATATTGACTTACCTAATTATTTCAAAACATTTCTTGAACTAAAAGAAAAATATAAAGATAAAATCCAATTATTGTTCGGTATAGAATTAGGTCTGCAACCACATATTTATGATACTGTCAATAAAGTCATCAATGATTACCCCTTTGATTTTGTTATCGCTTCAACACATGTTGTAGATAAAGTTGACCCATATTTTGGCTCGTATTATCTTAACAAGACTAAAAAAGAAGCTTATTCCAGATACTTAGAAGACATTCTATATAATGTAACCAACTATGACAATTATAATGTATACGGTCACCTTGACTATATAATACGTTATGGACATTATGAAGATAAAAAATTATACTACTATAATTATAGTGAACTTATTGATAAAATATTAATGCAAATTATTGAAACAGGTCATGGAATAGAACTTAATACCTCTGGTTATCGTAAAGACTTAAACGAACCACATCCTAATACAGAAATCATACAGCGATATAGACAATTAGGAGGCGAAATAATAACCATTGGTTCCGATGCTCATTTCCCGAAACATCTTGCATATAACTTTGATATGGCATATAATGTTTTAAAAGAATGCGGTTTCAAATATTTTACAGTTTTTGAACAAAGAAAACCTGAATTCATTAAAATACCTGATTAAAGCCAGTAATAAGCTAAATAGAAAAACTATGTGATTATATCTAAGATTATAAGATTACTAGAAAGCAATATGCTTTTTCTTATTTAGTTATAAAAGACAAGAAGTTTCATATATAATTTAAATAAGAAACTCTTTGGGTGTTAACATGGCTAATAATAAAAAAGATATTGTTAAGATTCTATCTATTGACGGCGGAGGCGTACGAGGTCTAATTCCATGTATATTTCTAAACCATCTTAGAAATGAATTAGATAGTTTTGGTAATAAAACACCTTTTTATGATTTATTTGATGTTATATCAGGCACTTCTACTGGTTCATTAATATCCTTAATGTTAATAAAACCACCAGAAGACTATACGGACCGTGAAAGGCTAGACCTATTATTAGACTTATACGAAAATAAAACAAAAAAAATCTTTCCTGAAGCAAAATGTGAAATATGTCAAACAATAAAACACTTTTTTCGACCCAAATACAATGGCAAAACACTACGTAGATTACTACGACAAAACTTCAAGAACCTTACACTAGAAGATTCTCTATCCAATTTAATTATACCTACCTATGATATGATATCTATGAGACCATATTTATTTAAATATCGCACAGACGTTAGAGATTACTACCATAATTTTTTCCTAAAGGACGTTGGTCTATCATCATCAGCTGCACCTACATACTTACCTCCAGCTAATGTCAAAACTATAACAACAGGTGAATCCTACTGCTTTGTAGATGGAGGAATATTCTGCAATAACCCTTCACTATGCGCCTATACATACGCCAAAAAATTATACCCCCATGCAAAACAATATATAATTGTATCCCTGGGTACCGGCGAATATGTAAGAACCTACGAATGTAAAAAAGTAAAAAAATGGGGAGTCCTAGGATGGATGAACCCTATAAGTGGAATCCCTCTACTAACTGCATACATGGATTCCCAAATGGAAAGCGACAACTACATCATCAACAGCATGGATGACGTCAAAGAATATAGATTTGAAATATCCCTCAATGGAATATCCTCCGAATTAGACGATTCATCAGAAAGAAATATAGATTTCCTAAAAGGAAAAGCCGCCGAACTTATCCTACTAAATAGACACAAAATAAATCAACTAGTCAAACTACTGAACATCTAACAGTCTAATTATATATATTGAACCTAATCATCTATTCCCATTTCAATAAGTTCAATATATTCCTTGCTAAAAGTTGATTCCTCAAAACATATTTTATTCAAATGTGACATGAGACAAATAAATAACCATATATAGTGATAAGAACGCCTTTTACGGCTTGTAGTATCCTTATTAAAACAGATAAAACAACAAAAACGTAATGAAAAGGATTATCACTATATATGGTTTTAATTATACTACCGTTGTCCACTTAATTTTTTTTAAAATTCCCTATCTTCTTATTATATTTCCTCCACCAATAAGAATATCTCCATCATAAAACACTACTGCTTGCCCCGGTGTTATAGCTCTCTGCGGCTCATCAAATACACATTTCAATGTATCTTCACCAACCATCTCTATAGTACACGAAGCAGGTTTATGACTATAACGAATCTTCGCTTCTACCTTCAATTTTCCTTCTATCTCTTCTATTGCCATCAGATTAACATTATCAGCGTATAAAATATCACTAAATACATCACTATTATCACCAATAACAACTTCATTAGTATCAGGTCTTATCTCTACAACAAAAGCGGGTTTCCCTAAAGATAATCCAAGCCCCTTGCGTTGCCCTACCGTATAATTAATTATCCCCTTATGTCTACCTAAGACTTTTCCATTCACATCTACAAAATTACCTTCAGGGACTTTTTTATTAGTATACTCTTCTATAAAAGCTGAATAATCATTATCAGGTACAAAACATATTTCTTGACTATCTGGTTTATTGGCAATTCTTACATTTATGTTTTCGGCGATTTTCCTAATTTCTTCTTTGGAATACTCACCAACTGGCATGAGTGTATGTTTTAATTGATCTTGAGTAAGGTTATATAATGCATAAGTCTGATCTTTTCTTATACCAACAGCTTTCTTTAATGTATATCTTCCATTAGGTAATTCTATAACCCTAGCATAATGCCCTGTTGCTATATACTTAGCACCTATAGCAAGACTCCTTTTAAGCATTGATTCCCATTTTACATATCTATTACATGCAATACAAGGATTAGGCGTATTACCTTTTTGATATTCATCAACGAAATAATCTATAACACTATCCTTGAACTCTCCTTTGAAATTCATAACATAATAGGGAATTTCAAGAGCATCTGCAACACGACGTGCATCATCTACTGCACTAAGGCCACAACATCCAGCATTTTCTTCTTGAATATCTATTTCTTCATCCTGCCATATCTGCATTGTTACTCCGATAACATCGTAACCTTGTTCTTTTAGTAGATAAGCTGCAACGGAACTATCAACTCCACCTGACATACCAACTACTACTTTTTCTCTGTCCATTTAATCACCTGTTCTATATATTACACAACTTTTTAAGTATTATTCATAAATCCGTTATGCCATTAAATCGCCCTATTAAAATTTTCTATTCATCTTCTGTATCAATGGGATGGTCGTCATGTATATCTGCCTTTGGTGGTTCTAGACCTTCTATATCAATTCCATGTTTCTTAGAATAATCCCATAAAGCTGCATGTAAAGCTTCCTCAGCTAATAATGAACAGTGTATTTTAGCTTTTGGTAATCCATCTAGCGCTTCTACAACTGCATCATTAGTAATTTTCAAAGCATCTTTTATTGATTTCCCCTTAACTAATTCTGTTGCAATACTACTTGTTGCTACTGCAGCACCACATCCGAAAGTTTTAAAAGTTACATCTTTGATGATTTCATCTTCCACTTTTAGGTAGATACGCATAATGTCCCCACATTTAGCGTTTCCAACAGTACCAACACCGTCTGCATTTTCAAGTTCTCCCATATTTCTAGGATTAACAAAATGATCCATTACTTTTTTAGTATACATAACTAACACCTCAATTTTTTTTTATTAATAAGCACCTAATTTATTTACTCTATTTATTGTTTTTTACAAAATCCTCATATAAAGGTGACATATCTCTTAATCTCTTAACTATACTTGGTAAAACTTCAATAATGTAATCTACATCTTCCTCTGTACTATTAATTCCCAAAGTTAATCTTAATGAACCATGTGCTATTTCATGAGGAAGACCAATACCCAATAAAACATGAGACGGATCAAGTGAACCTGATGTACAAGCAGAACCACTAGATGCACTTATACCTTTCATATCTAACATAATAAGTAATGATTCTCCTTCAATAAATTCAAAACTATAATTAACATTGTTAGGTAATCTTTTTACTGGATCACCATTTAACTTACAATATGGTATCTCTTCCTTAATACCTTTTATCAATTTATCTCTTAATTTAATTAATTGCTTAGTCTTTTCTTTCATGTTAGATTCAGCAATCTCTGATGCTTTACCCAATCCAACAATACCTGGAACATTCTCTGTTCCCCCACGACGTCTTCTTTCTTGAGCTCCACCGTGAATGAAAGCCTTAAGCTTAATACCTTTCTTAACATACAAAGCACCTGTACCTTTTGGTCCATTAAGCTTATGACCAGTCAAAGATAACAAATCAATATTCATATCTTCTACATCAACTGGAACCTGTCCGATAGCTTGTACAGCATCAGTATGAAAAATTATTTTATTTTCTCTAGCTACTTCACCAATCTGTTTTATTGGCTGAATACTTCCTATTTCATTATTAGCAAACATAATTGTTATTAAAATGGTTGTATCTTTAATTGCTTTCTTAAGAGCATCTATACTTATCAATCCATTTTCATCAACAGGTAAATAAGTAACTTCAAATCCATTTTTCTCAAGATATTCACATGTGTGTAAAACAGCGTGATGCTCAACAGTTGAAGTTATAATATGATTTCCTTTATTCTTATAACTCTCTGCTATACCTTTTATAGCCCAGTTATCAGCTTCTGTCGCTCCACTAGTAAAAAATATTTCTACTGGCTTGGCACCTATTAATTTTGCAACTTGTTCTCTTGCATCATCTATAGCATTTTTATTATTCTGTCCAATTTCATATATGCTTGAAGGATTACCAAAATTCTGTGTAAAATATGGTAACATTGTTTCCAACACTTCTGGGTGTACACTAGTTGTAGCAGCATTATCAAAATATACTTTTCTATCCATCTTTATCTCCTCTTTTACTGTATATCTTATTAATTATAATCTCCTAGCTTTATTATAATTCATTATGACCATCTATTAGATCTTGTAATGATATATTATTAACAACGTCATTAATACTATCACTTATTTTTTTCCAAACAACTTTTGTAATACAGCAATCAGCTTCATCACATTGTTTTTCTTCATTAACTAGAGCACAATCTACTGGATTAAGATCACCTTCCAATGCTCTTAATATATCCCCAACAGAAATATCCTTTGGTGATTTTGCCAATGAATATCCACCTTTTGCACCTCTTACACTTTTTACATACCCTGATTTCTTAAGAACAGAAATAATTTGCTCAAGATAGTTCATAGAAATACCTTGCCGCTGGGATATGCTTTTTAACGAAATATTGGTTTCCTTGCTATTCACAACTAGATCTACCATAGCTCTTAAACCATATCTACCTCTCGTCGATAATTTCATACTAACACCTCAATTAAATTCCTAGTAGAACACTAGGATTTAAATTTATTATAAGATTATCATTTTTTTTTACATATGTCAATATGTGTATACAAAATATTTCAAACAATTTTATAGGCCACCCACCAGGCAGCCCACATATATTATTCATGTTCAATTGTATCTATATCATTATCCTTTACTTTAATCACAATCTTATCATCTTTTAAATTAAGAATTGCCGTACAACCATCTTTTATATTACCCTTAATGTAACTTTCAGCAATCTCATCTTCAATATATCTTTGTATTGTCCTTCTTAATGGTCTAGCACCATATTTTGCATCATAACCTTTTTCCAAGATGAATTCTTTGATATCCTCATTAATCTTAATAGTAATATTCTTAAGTCTTGCTTCTGTAATTACTTCATTTAACATCAAATCAATAATATCTCTAAGTTCATCCTTATTTAACTCTGTAAATACTACCGTCTCATCTACTCTATTAAGAAACTCCGGTCTAAACACCTGTTCTAAAGCTTCCTTACATTTACGCTCAAGACTGTCAAAATCATTTTTACCAAACCCTATACCGTTAGTTTTTTGAGCTGTACCTGCATTTGATGTCATTATAATTACAGTATCTTCGAAACTTACTACACGCCCAGTATTATCAGTTAATCTTCCATCTTCTAATATCTGAAGTAAAATATTAAATACATCAGCATGAGCCTTTTCAATTTCATCTAACAATATTACTGAATACGGTTTGCGTCTTACTTTTTCAGTAAGTTGCCCAGCCCTATCATATCCTACATATCCTGGAGGTGCTCCAATCAATTTGGATACCGTATGTTTCTCCATGAACTCTGACATATCAAATCTAATCATAGCATCTTCTGTGCCATATAATTCATGAGCCAAAGCCTTAGTCAACTCAGTCTTACCTACACCAGTAGTACCTACAAAAATAAATGATGAAGGTTTTTTCCTCTTTCTAAATCCAGAACGATTTCTTCTAATTGATTTAGATAATCTAACTACTGCATTTTCTTGTCCTATAACTCTCTCATGCAATCTATCTTCTAAGTTAAGAAGTTTCTTAGCTTCTGATTCAGATATGTTTTGAACAGGTATCTTAGTCCAAGCTTCTATAACATATGCGATATCTTCCTTATTAATTGCTACATTATTACATTGTTTCTCTATCTTTTCAATCTTAGAAAGCAAGTCAAACTCACTAACTTTACACCTAGCAGCTTTTTCATAATCATCGTTTGCTGCCGCTTCTTCCTTCTCATCAATGACCTTGCTTAATTCTCTTCTCAATGCTTCTAATTCAACTAATCCTAGATTTAATAAGTTAGTACGAGAACCTGCTTCATCAATGACGTCAATTGCCTTATCTGGTAAAAATCTATCGTTAATATATCTTTCTGATAGATTTACTGCATATTCAATAATCTCATCTGATATCTTAACCTTATGAAAATCCTCATAATAATTCTTGATCCCTTTTAGTATCTCTATACTATCTTCAACATTGGGTTCATCAACCTTAACAGGTTGGAATCTTCTTTCTAATGCTGTATCCTTTTCTATGTGTTTTCTGTATTCATCAAGTGTTGTAGCACCTATTACTTGGATTTCACCTCTAGCTAAAGCAGGTTTCAAAATATTAGCAGCATTCATTGAACCACCTTCTGCTTCACCGGCTCCAACAATATTATGGACTTCATCTATAACAAGTATTACGTTACCACACTCTTTTGCTTCGTTGATTATAGCTTTCATTCGAGATTCAAACTGTCCTCTAAATTGTGTACCAGCAACAACAGCCGTCAAATCCAATAAGTAGATTTCGGTACCAATTAGTTTTGCAGGTATTTGATTTTCAACTATTCTCACTGCAAGGCCCTCGGCAATTGCAGTTTTGCCTACCCCTGGTTCTCCTATGAGGATAGGATTGTTTTTAGATCGGCGGTTTAATATCTGTATAACTCTATCTATTTCTCTATTTCTACCAATAATTCTATCTACTTTTCCATTAATGGCATTTTCTGTTAAATTTATACCATAAGTATCAAGGTACTTACGTTTATTTTTCTTAGCAACCTTTTTCTTTTTAGTTCTGACACCAGATCCAGAAGTATTATTAGAATTAGGTACTTGTTCCTGTTCTATCTCTTCTTCAGGTTGAAATTCTGATTTATTACTATTTTTCAATCCAGAAAAAGCACTATTTAATAGATTCATAAAGGAGTTACCTCCTTCTACTCCATCAGGATCGCTCATTGAAGATGTTAATTCATCCATATCTACATTTTCAAACATAGTCATCATCTGCTGATTAACATTCTCAAATTCTTCTGGACTCATACCACTTTGACCAATTAGTTGGTCTAGAGGTGCCATTCCACTTTTCTGTGCACATGGAAGACACATACCTAATCGTTCTTGTTTTCCATCTACTATTTTAGAAACAAAAACGACAGCTGTATTTTTATGACAAATTGAACATTTCATTATATCATCTCCTATATATATAACCCTTTAATTAATAATAATTTAATCTAATTATTACTATAGATACAATTTGTTTTATTTAATATTCTACTATGTTACTAACTTAACATATTTAGCATTATTAGTCTATATTATTATTTAATTATTTATAATAATTAACAGTTTATTAATAAATTATCCATTTAAAATGTCTTGCTATGTAAAACCATAAACAATCATCCTTAATATTAATTCTTATAAGTAAATATATTCCACTCATTTAGTTATTAACGTATTTATCAATTGGCTTAAAAAAAAGCAAGACTCAGATTAACGTACCATCGTAGTACATTAATCTATAAGTCTCACTTCTTAGCTTCTCGTTAAAGAGAATAAAACCTTTACTTATTTATTTTTTAATAATTAATCAAATGAAAATGTAGGTATATTAATTTCAATTGTTACATCACCATTAATATCTGGTTCTAGATGATGTGTATATGGGAAATACAACATTTTCGCACCATTTTCTGTAATACTAAATGGAACTGTATCATGTACTTTAATCACATTATTATTTACATTTTCAATTTTTAATCCATATCCGCTTCCATCTCCAAATTTAACTGTTAGCCACGTATCCATTAACGAATTATCAAATGCTAATGTACTGTCTACTGTTATAGTATTTGGGCTTGAACCATCATAAGAAGTTGTTGTAGATGTTACAGTTTTAGTTAATGCATTCTGTCCATTAACTACTTGACCATCTACTTCAACACTTCCTGGTCCGTAAATATATCTCCACACAATACCACCTGTTTTATCTTTTCTTAGAATGGCAACTTTACCAGAGAATGTAATTCCATTAACTGTTCTAGCTACAGTATCATCACTTATATAAATAGTATCTTCATACATATCTGTAGTAACGACTACTGCACATGCCATAGGATCAGGATTAGTAATTTCATCAGTTTTCCATTCAACTGATTGGATCTTTGCATTTTCATCTTTTCTCCAAGTTTCATAAACTGATGCAAATTGTGTAATATCTGTAGGAGTTACAATACGTCTACGATTAAAATGATCCCCATAGAATTCATCTTTTATATCTGGAATATTAAGTGTTCTTCTTAGTGTAGGAACTTTTGAAAAAATTATATCGCTATTTTGTACTCCATTCATATATGCTTTAAGAGAAGTTCCTGTTTTCACACCCGTCCAAGTAAATTCAAAATCACTTTCACCACTAGATGTTTTAGGTTCTATACGTTCTTTTCTATAATCTTTCAAACCTTCTTCTTTATTTATTGACGCTAAGTAGTCCTTCACATTACCACTTTGATTTATTAATGATAATGAAGTACTAAAAGTAGTATCTTCTTCATCAGTTGGACGTAAGAACATTTCATGTGCCTGACCGCCTTTAAGACGCTGCAAATCTACAACATAGTTTTGGTTACCCTCTATATTAACCATTAATAATAGTCTTCGTTTCATATCTACCAAGTCGCCAACTGGACCAGGCTGTGATGCCTCAACCAATTGTACTTGTTTACTAGAAACTGTTCCAGGATCATATGCTAATAACGATGAACGATGACCTTCTGTAAACCTACTACTGTAAGGTTCTGCATCTTTGTGCCAAACCCATGAACTATTATGCATAACTGCATCCATATGTAAATAACGATTAGCAGCTGTTATTTTTGGATATCCTGAATCTGGTAATACTTCCATACCTGATCCCCATAATATTAGTCCTAAAGAGTTAGCATGCATATGCCCTCCACCATATGGAGTACCTGCCGCAATAGAGTCAAATACTAAAGAAGCCTGCATTGCATCATTTGTATCTCCTTGTTTAAGACCAAAAAGTCCTAGACTCCATCTTTCAATGTTATTAAGATTTTCATTAGCTATTGGTAGTGATACATCATTTGGGTCAAATGTCTGATAGATATTTACATTATCAAGATACATTACCCCAGCTGATTGCCCTGTACCTGTTTGAGAAAATTTAACTGTATCTAAATTTTGCCACTGTTCATCTAATGACTTGGTACCTTTTTTGTTTCCATTAATAAATACCGTTACTTTTTTACCCTCATTATCTAAAATAGCTAATACATCATACCATATTCCTGGAACATATGAACTTCCAGTATTTTCACCAAGAACGTGGATTGGACCACCAGCTTTAAACTCAACTAGTTTTTCAATTATATTTCTATCATTTGATATTATATCGCATATTGTTCTGTCACTATTAATATCTTCTACCATAGCACTTGCTTTAAGTACTATATCTCCATTATAATTCAAGCCTGTTTGTTCAATACTCAACTCATTACCAGCTGTGCTTGAATAGAATTTTAGGCTTTTTCTTTTTTTGGAAGGTTGTATCTGGTAATCCGTAACATAATCTTTATCTGCTACAAAATTATTTTGTGTAAAAGGTAATGGATCTTTTGCAATAGTAGTTGAACCTACGAATTTTTCAAAATTATTTTGTTGAAGTGTTTTTTTCGTTCTATAATGTGTATCATTTATAGTTACTACCCTTCCATTAGGGAACTTATGCAAGTCGCTTTGATTTAATGTTTTAGAAGCTGTTAAATACGGCCATTCACTTGTAATATTCGTTTTATTTAAGACTATCCCATGTTCTGAATCGCTATATCCTGCAGGATCTTTATATAATTCAAGTATTTTAATAGCATCTAGCATATTGTTTACTGGCATAGTATGATAATCTATAGAAAAATCCTCATATATTCCATCTGGAAAAAAGTGTTTGTTTGATGCTAACTGATTTACCCATGGAACAATTAATCTAATCATATCTGGGTCATTTAGAATAACAGCTGTACCAAAAGTTTGTCTTATTGCATATGGTGTAATATTAGTCATCCATGTATTATTATGTATACTGTACATATTCATTACTGCTGAATTAAACCAATATTCAACATTATCTTTTGAATTAATACCTCTTTCGTTAGAGAGTTTATTCCATTCTGTTGAATTGTAAGTCTTGTCATAAGCTAATACACAATAAGTAGGAATATACTTGTCAAATGCATGGAATGGATCTGTTACTACTTTTTTTGGTATATTTGGATACATATTAGCTAACTCTAACATTGTGATTGCTGAACGTCTAGCATATGCTTCATCTTGTGTCATTTCATATAACATTGCCATTTGTAATGCAGTATACTCATAATTTGATCGCCTATCTAGAGAACTTTGTTTTGCTGCAGCATCTTTTACATTCTTAATATATTCTGCTTCTGTAAGAGACATATAGGAATCTGTAGCATCTTTTAATGTTTGTTGTGTTTCACCGTTTATTTTAAGCTTAATTCCATATCCGTGTATTTCTTTAATTTTATCATGAGGATATGGATGTGTTACATCTGCACTACTATACTTACCAAGAATACCATCTGGTTTCATAAAAGCATATCGTGTTGTTTTTACTGAAGTATTATCAAACCATGCGGTTCCATTTTTCACATAATGTTCTACTCTTAACTTAACCACATTAGTAGGTACTTCTAAATAAAATTCAACTGGAGTAAATGAATCTGAACTATCTAATTCATCTGAAGAAAATGTATCTACAGTTGTATCATTACTATCATATGCTGTTATTACTACTTTCGCAGAAGTTGCATCTGTTCCTGTCTTTACATATGAATTTACTTTATATTTATCACCTGCTGTAACATCTACGTCTTTATATACGACTCCAATTTCATTATCTTTAGTAGATATCTTAAGTGACTTGTCAAAATCAACACTTTCATTACTATCTACTTCAAACTGTGGATTACCCTGAACTTTTTTAGGTATCCATCCAGTTGCTCCTAATTGATTCACCCAATTTAGATTTGAATCATTAAATTCAAATCCACCATTTGTTGTTAATCCCCAAGCCTTTGAAGTTAATGTAACTGGGCACAAATCAGAAATACTAATATCATCAAGGTACATTTTGCTAGATTGCTTACCTACCTGATTATGTGTTATGGCATATATCTGTTTCCAATTATCACCTAATTGTATATTTTTAGCTTTTGTTACACCATTAATAAAAACATCCATTGTTTTATTTTCATTATCTAAATAAGCTTTGATATTATACCATTTATCAGATACATATTTCTCACCTATATCCTTACCATTAACTCTTATAGCTCCTCCAGCTGCGAAAGTAATTACAGTTGCAAAGCGTGTTCCTGAAGCTATACTTTTTAGCCCAAATATATTTCTGGTAGTGTTTAAATCTTCAAATTTTACATTAGCTTCAAGTTGAACAAGTCCATTAATTTTTAATCCACTTCTATAAAGTGCTATATCAGCATTAGATGAGAATTTTAGAGATTTCCCTGCTTTCCCTGGAACTTCTACACCAGTCAAAGTGTTCGTCATAGCTTTAAATCCATATAATGTATAGTTTTCAGGGTTTATTGCTTTAGTAGTTGATCCTTCATAATTATCATAATTACTAGCCATAGTTGGATATGTAGTATATACCTGAGAAAAGTTAATAAATTTAATATCATCAAGATACATTTTACTTGTTCCTTTAGTATCTACTTGGTAATGTTTGCATGCAAATATGCTTTTCCATTTACTACCTAATGATATATCTTTAACTTTCTGAACTCCGTTAATATACACATCCATTGTTTTATTTTTATTATCCACAATACCTTTGATGTTATACCACTTGTCAGTTGTATATGTCTCCCCTATAGGCTTACCGTTAACTTTTATAGCCCCTCCAACCTCAAAAGATATAACTTGTGCAAAAACAGTTCCATCTGCAATACTCTTTAACTCAAATATACCTCTTCTACTGTTTTGATCTTCAAGTTTTACATTAGCTTCAAGTTGAACAAATCCATCAATAGCTAATCCACTTCGATAAAGAGCTAGCTTATCAGCAGTCTCTAACTTAAGAGATTTTCCTTCTTTTCCTGCAATCTGTTCACCTGTTAATGTATCCTTATCGGCTTCAAAACCATATAATGTATATCCTTCTGGATTGATAGATGTACTAGTTGATCCTTCATAATTATCATAATTATAATCAAAAATTGTGTTTTCTTCTCCATAAAGCACAGCATCCAACTGTATATTAGATACTTTTATATCATCAAGATACATTTCACTTTTGGAATCCTTAGTATCTAATTGGTAATGTTTAATTGCATATATACTTACCCAGTTTGCACCTAATTGAATATCTTCTGCTTTTTTTTCACCATTAATATATACATCCATTGTTTTATTTTTATTATCCACAATACCTTTGATGTTATACCATTTGTTAGTTGTATATGTCTCCCCTATAGCCTTACCGTTAACTTTTATAGATCCATCAACTTCAAAAGATACAACTTGAGCGAAAACAGTTCCACCTGTAGTACTTTTTAACTCAAATAACCCTCTTTTACTGTTTTGATCTTCGAGCTTTATATTAGCTTCGAGATGAACAAGTCCATCAATATTTAATCCACTTTTATAAAGAACTAGCTTATCAGTAGTTGTAAATTTAAGAGACTTTCCATTTTTACCATTAACCTGTTCACCAGTTAATGTATTTTTATCGGCTTCAAAACAATATAATGTATAACCGTCTGGATTAACAGCTGTAGATGTTGATCCAACGTAGTTATCATAATTATAGTTATGAATAGGCGTCTCTACCTTATAATTTTTTGATATTTCTGCTCGTACATGGTTTAGTGGAAAAGCTCCACTAAATAGTATTGAAAAAATTACTATTATTGCTAAAACCTTCTTTGTACTCATCTTACATAATACCTCCTTCTATTTTTTGTAGATTATATTGATTAATAGTCGAAATATAATATTATTTTTCTATTAATGTCTATTAATCAATTAATTACCCTATCAATAATTATAATAATACATCTAAAATCTGTAACTGTCTATTTTAACAGAGTTCCTTAATCTCTAGTCTTTATCAATCTCATAGTTATATGTATTTCCATTTACGCTTTTAATCCTGAAGTTGCAACGCCTTCTACAAAAAATCTTTGGAATGCAATAAAAATAATAAATACAGGTATAAGTGATATAACAGAAGCTGCCATAATAAGACTATAATCAGCAGAGTATTGTGAAATAAACATTCTAATACCTAATTGAATTGTTTTATTATGCTCTGAATTGAAGTAAATCATAGGACCCATAAAATCATTCCAAACTCCTACAAAACTAAATATTGTTAATGTAGATAATGCAGGTTTTGAAAGAGGAAGTATAATTTTAAAATAAATTCCATATTCGGTCATTCCATCGATTCTTCCAGCTTCCAAAAGCTCGTTTGGGATACTTAAATAAAATTGACGAATTAAGAATACACCAAAAGCAGTGAAGGATTGTAGTAAAATAATACTTAGATGGGTATCAATTAGTCCGAATTTATTCATCATTGAATATTGAGGCAGCATATATACTTGCCAAGGAATTGCAATAGTTGCTATATAACATAGAAACAGTATATCTCTTCCTTTAAATTTGCATTTAGCAAACCCATAAGCCGCAAAAGAACTAGTAAATAGCTGTATTAATGTGATGATTATAGTTAGCTTTGTAGTATTAAAGACAAATAACGCAAATGGGATCTTATCCCAAATTATTATGTAATTCTTCCATTGTGGATTATGGGGAATCCATTGAATCGGTATACTAAATACGTCCTTATCTAGCTTAAGTGAGGCTGATAACATCCAAATTAGAGGAAGTAATGTTAATAGACATATAATAGTAATTGAAATATATATTATTGCTTTAGTTGCTTTATTCATTTTGTTCATAATCAGACACCTTTCCCTCTACATATAACTTACCCATTTCTTTTCAACCCTAAATTGTATGATTGAAATCGTAGCTACCACAATAAATAAAACGATTGAAATTGCACTTGCAGAACCATAATCCCAAGATAAAAATGCTTTGTCATAAATATAATTTACAAGCATAGTTGTACTTCTACCCGGACCACCTTCTGTCATAATATATACTAAATCAAACACTTTAAAACAGCTTATTGTTAACATCATTACAACAAAGAATGTAGCTGGTGTTAACATTGGGCGTGTTACATATCTAAATTTTTGCCAATTGGATGCACCGTCAATTTTAGCTGCTTCGTATAATGATTTTGGTATACCTTGTAACGCAGCTAAATAAATAACCATGTAATATCCCATGCCCTTCCATATGCTTACAATAATAACTGCCGGCATTGCCCAATCTGACGATGCTACCCATTTTGGTGGATTTTCCATACCAACAAATCTTAGAAAAGAGTTAATTGGACCAAAATCTTTTTGGAATAACATATTCCATACTACAGCAACAGCAACAATAGATGCTACATATGGAAAAAAGAGTGCTGAACGGTAAAAGTTTAATCCTTTTATTTTTTTATTTAATAAAACAGCAAGTCCTAGTGATATGACTACAGTAGTTGGAACAGTAAATAAAGCAAAATAAACGGTATTTATAAATGATATCTTAAAAGTTGAATCACTAAAAAGATCTGTAAAGTTTTTAAGTCCTACATATGTCATTGGTGTGAAACCATCCCATTCCATAAAACTTAATCCAAACGAAAAAATTACTGGAACCATTATGAATACACAAAACCCGATAAAATTAGGTAATATAAACGATAAGCCGATAAGCGTATTTTTAGTGTTTAAACTTAAACGCTTCTTTCCTTTGATACCTTTCATAAGTTTGCCTCCTATAAGTCATTTATAAAAAAGGTACTTTAGTTTATAAAATACCTTTTTCAAAACAACTATTATGACTATATTGACTTCTACAACTATATTAGCTTAATATTATTTTTAATTACTTCTTAATTTCAGCAACTCGTTTTTTCATATTTTCAAGTCCTTCATCAACAGATATTTCTCCAAACATTATAAGCCCATGTTCTTCGCCCATAATTTTATTAACTTCCAATACATTCTCAGTAATTGGTCTATCAAGCACTATATTTTTAACTGCTAACGCTTTTGCAACACCCTCTGGCATTCCTTCTGCACTAGCTATAGTTGATAAAGCTTCATCTGTTAAGATAGAAGGTAACATACCCTGTGATGCAAGATAATTAGCAGCTCCCTCATTTGTAACAAATTCTATAAACTTCCAAGCCGCATCTTTATTCTTACTATTTGCATTCATAGCAACTGGAGTAGTAGCACCTACTGTATATCCAGCTTCTATGCTAGCATCATGTGGAAGTGTAGCAACACCCCAGTTAACATCTGTTTCTCCAGCTGATTTCTTATTAATAATCATACTCATAAACCATGAACCCATTGGCATCATACCAACTTGTCCGTTAAGAAATGGACCTGAATAGTGGATATTTGATGTTCTAAGTGTTGCATAGTCTAAAGCTGATTTATCTTCATTTTGCATTTTTAATACTCTATCATAATATGGTTTCATAAATGTATAGTCACTAGCAATCTTAGTGTTTTTACCATCTTGAATTGCCCAGTTTTGTACACAATCACTCCAAGTATGCGTTAAAGCACCATATTTCTTATTAGCACCTTCACCTGCTGTAATTCTAGTAGCAATTTCTGCATATTCATCCCAAGTCATATCGTTTGTTGGATATGGCTCATTAGCTGCATCAAAAATGTCTTTGTTGTAGTAAAGAACATAATAATCTGTTCTAAAAGGCATTCCATAAAGACCACCATCAAATTGGAAGTTTTCAGCAAGACCATTATATTTTGAAATATCTATATTACTTTCTTTAGCATATGATGTCATGTCTTGAAGTTGACCTTTTTTGTACAATGAAAGTGATGTATCTGAATCTTTGATATAGAATACATCTAGATCGGCACCACCATTTAGCATAATTGAAAGTTTATTTGTATATTCTGATGAAGCTACATCTATATATTCAACTTTAATATTTGGATATTGCTCTGTAAATTTTGCAGCAAGATCATTACCTACTGTTGTAGCGCTATTGTCCCAAACTGCAACTTTTAGAGTTATTTCCTTTTCTTTTACTTCTTTTTTATCCTCTTTTGTTTGACTATTTTCTGTTGTTTTTTCATTATCTTTAGCTTTTTCTTTTGTTGTACATCCTGCAAATAGAGATACAACTAGTATCATACATAATAATATTACATTTAGTTTTTTTTGCATTTTTAAATCCTCCCATTTAATATATTTGTTTTTCATAATGTAATTATACTAAATTTTACATTCTACGTGAACGTATAATATAATGATAATACAGCAAAATTTTATTATACTGTGAGATAATACTAATAATATTTTTTGATTATAATACTTTTTTTGAATAAATTATACAAGAAAGTTGAAAAACCTTTGTCTAAATAGTATAATATACACATATTAACTAACAGAAAGGATTTTTGTAAAATTATGTTATGCATAACTACCAATAATATAAAATCTAAAATAGTATTATATTCAACTGTAAGTCTTCTTATAATAGGTACTTTATCAAATATTTTTATATATCAACATTTTAACAAGATACTCTCACACAAAGTTGATGCTATTAATAATATAAACATTAGTAATATATCCTCACAAATAGATATTAGACTTTCTAATCTCAATGATTTGACGCTACTTATCACTAATAATATGTATGTTCAAAAAATTATTGATTATAAATCTTTAGATAATTCATTTATAAAATCTAAAAGCATCGAAGTCCAAAATATATTGACGAATTATATTGATTCATCTATCGTTAATAAGTATATTAAAAAAGCTATCATTTTCAATGAATATGGAATGATAATAGAATCAGTTGGTAAAGAACATGGTCTATTAAATGATTATAACAATATAATAACCAGTAAAAGCTTCAATTTACTAAGGGATAATCCCCAACATCTCTATCAGATAATTTCAAAGCCTGTTGTTACTATCGGTAATTTATGTATACCTGTCTTAAAGCCTATTTATAGATTGAGGAATAAACCTACTCATGGATGGCTTTATATGGAAATTGACTTAGGAATAATTATTGATATATTAGACACTTATAAATCTTATACAAGTTTATTTATAGTCACTAAAAATAATAATATTATTCATCCAGACAATCCTTTAAATATAGACTTCAATGAAATTTTACATAGTGAAAGTGGCAATTTTAATGAGTTGAGTGTCAAAAAATATAATATTAACACTTATAACTGGGAAATGTATACAGTTGAACAGCTTACCAATATTAATATGGAAACAAAAAATATGTTATCCGTTTTTTATTTAACAGTAGTAGTATCTCTAGTTGCGGGTTTACTTATTTTTATAGGTGCATCAAATGTCATAACTCGACCTATAATAATGCTTAAAAAACGCATTAAGAAGATTTCTTCAAAAGATTTTTCTTATGATAATGAAACAGAAAATCTTCCTGGTGAGATTGGAGAAATAGGTCATGTTATAAATGAAATGGCTAGAGATATAGAAGAATTATTAGAAAATTCTATTAAGATAACAAACGAAAAGAAAAACTTTGAAATTGCTATGTTACAATCACAGGTTAATCCACATTTTTTGTATAATACCCTAAACTCCATTCATTGGATGGCAACCCTACAGAAGAATACAGGTATCTGTAAACTTGTAGATGCACTTACAAATTTATTGAAAAATATGGCTAAATCTTTTTCTGATAAAGTTATTTTAGAAGAAGAATTGCGTCTATTAGACGATTATTTAACTATTCAATCTATAAGGTATATGGAAAGTTTTGAGTTTGTAAATAATATAGATCCATCCCTTTATAATAAAAAAATAGTTAAAATGACATTACAACCCTTAGTTGAAAATGCTATTTTCCATGGAATTGAGCCCAAAGGTAAGTTTGGCACAATTACACTGGGTAGTGAGATTAGAGCTAATTCTATGTTCATTACTGTAACTGATGATGGTATTGGTATGACTGATGAAGAGATCCTTAGACTTTCCAGTGGTATTAATGAGAACAATAAAGGTTCTATTAATGGAATTGGTTATTACAATGTAAATCTAAGACTTAAATTAATTTATGGTGATAACTATGGATTAAGTATCCAAAGTGAACTTTCTAAATATACAACTATAACAATTAAAATACCAATTGAAGAGTAACCCCTAAAGAGTACAGCAAACTAAATGATATATTTTAGTTTCTAGTCCATAACCCTTTAAGGGGTGAATACACTTGATAAGTAGTAATTATCATATTTTATTTTATTAACATTGCATCCCCAAAACTAAAAAATCGATATTTTTCATCTACTGCAGTTTTATATGCATTTAATACGTTTTCTCTTCCTGCTAGAGCTGAAACTAACATAATTAATGTTGATTCTGGCAAATGAAAATTAGTTATTAAAGCATCTACTACTTTGAATTTGTAACCTGGATAAATGAATATGTCTGTCCATCCTTTTGATTCTTTTACATAACCGTTATCGTCAGCAACAGATTCCAAAGTACGACTACTGGTTGTCCCCACTGCGATGACTCTTCCACCATTTTTCTTGGTTTCATTAATCTTATCTGCTTCTTTCTCTTCAATCCAATAATATTCAGAATGCATTGTATGCTCTAGTATATCATCAACTTTTACCGGTCTAAAAGTTCCAAGCCCTACATGGAGTGTTACATAGGCGATCTTTATTCCTTTATCTTCAACTGCCTCTAATAAATCCGGTGTAAAATGCAATCCTGCTGTTGGGGCTGCCGCAGATCCTCTGTGTTTTGCATAAACAGTTTGATATCTTTCTTTATCTTCTAATTGATGTGTTATATAAGGTGGTAAAGGCATTTGTCCAAGTTCATCTAATACTTGTTCAAATATTCCTTCATACTCGAACCTAGCTATTCTATTTCCGCCCTCTACAACTTCTAAGACCTCTGCCTTCAATAAACCATTTCCAAATTCTATTCTATCTCCAGGCTTTGCCTTCCTACCTGGTTTTACCATTACTTCCCAATTATCATTTTCTAGTCTTTTTAATAATAAGAATTCAACTTTCCCATGAGTTTCCTCTCTGCTTCCTATAAGTCTTGCTGGAATTACCTTTGTATTATTCAATACTAAGCAATCACCTTTATCTAAATAATCTATTATATCCTTGAATATTTTGTGCTTAGTTTCACCTGTTTTTTTATTAAGTACTAACATCCTTGAGCTTGACCTGTCTTTTAGTGGGTCCTGTGCAATTAATTCTTCTGGTAAATTAAAATCAAAATCTTTACGTTTCATTAATGTCTCCTATTCCTTTTAAATATATTTATCTAACATTATCAATGATAATAAAATACTTTCCTATTATACTACTAATTATTACTTAATATCTACACCTTTATAATAATATTTTAGGATTTCATCATATGTAAATCCTTCTAATGCCATACCTTTAGCTCCTGATTGACTCATTCCAACTCCATGCCCCCAACCTTGTCCTACAAATATATATGTGTCCTTTTTACCTGATATAGTTGGAATGCTATCTATATTATAACCACTCAGTATAATCAACTGTTCATCATTAACTGATAGCTTTTTGCTACTGTTGGAACCAGTTGATACATACATGTTGTTGATATTTTTAACTTTTACAAATGAACCAGCTGACATAACATTGAACATTTTTTTATTGGAATAACCTTCTTTTACTATAGTGAATTTTCTACTGTATAGTCCTAACCAACTTCTGATAGTCTCTTTCTTTATTATATATTCTCCTTTTGTTCCAACTATCTTAAGGTTAATTACACGTTTCCCTTCTGTATATCCCATAGGAATAACATCTGTAACATCTCCTACGTCAATATTATACTTCGCTAATCTTTTCTTTATTTCGTCAGAAGTCAATTGTGTTATCCACGGCTTCCTAGCTGGTTGTACTTCATAGATATCCGGTACCCCTTTTAAAAATGGCACTGTACCATTCCATACATTTTCACTATTCTCAGTATGCCCACCACTTGTGGAAAAAAAAGTAGCTTGAATAACTTCACCTTGATAATATATCAATTTATTTGCAGTCTTATTGACAGCTGTTACCGTATTAGCATGTTCTACAGAACATCCTTTATATGCTTGAGAACTAGTTGTATCACATAATGTATATGGCTTATTAGGATACTTACTATTTTTTTGCGTATAGTAAACAGCATAATTCCTTGCTGCAAGAGCTTGGGCTTTTAAAGCTTCTATAGGCCAATATGGTAACATTTCTGATGCTAACACACTATATAGATAGCAATTCATAGGAACTATATTAATTGCTGTAATACCAGATTCATCATATCTACCAAACTCTAATCTTCCTCTGTACTGTCTTTCTCCCAAATCAATAAAATTAGTATCTTCATCATTGCTCATAGACGAAAATTGAGGATATTGATTCGTGTTTTCTATAACAAGACATTCCCCTGCTGATAACTCCATAATTGTCCTACATCCATTATCAGCCACTTTTTCATAAGTTAATCCGTCTTTTCCATTCAACTTGGATAATAAAATTCTAGCTTCATTATTATTTTTCGCCTGGATATATATCTTCCATATACCTTTTGAAGTATTTCCAACATAAGCTTTATAACCCTGACCTTTTAAAGCCCTAACCCTCTCATTAGCCTTCTCATACGTATCAAAATTATTTATAGATATCAAATAGTCAGAAGTAGTAGCTCTGAATACAAAACCATTATTTGACATGAATACCTGTTCCGATATATATTCATCCTGTACAACATACCCCATATTTAGAACTTTATTATTAACTGTTATTAACTCTTTCTTCTCATATAATTGTCTTAATCCAACTCTCAATTCTTGTATACTATTATCATCTGCATATATATTACTTGAACTACATAGCAGCGTTATTGTTATAATTATGATATTACACCACACAAATGCTTTTTTCATATAATCCTCCTTTGAGTTAGAATTGTTACTTCCAGTACTTTATAATTATTTTCCATATTTTTAATCCATGCCAATAGTTATCCCAAATTAGAAGAAAAAGTTGTTTGTAATTATAATTGAAGGTAACGTAAAAGCAAAATACATAACAAAAAAGCACCCTATTATATTATAAGGTGCCAACAAGCAAAAATCTACATAAAATTACTTATCTAGTAAAAATTATCCATTATCTATTATATTTCTATTATTATATATTAATAACAGCAAACACAGATTCATAACTAATAACGAAATACCACTCTACAGAACTTTACTAAAAAATTCCTTAGTCCTTTCATTTTTAGGATTATCAAAAATTTCTCTTGGATTACCTTCTTCTGCAATAATCCCTTCGTCCATAAAGAACAATCTTGTACCCACTTCTCTAGCAAATCCCATTTCATGAGTAACTACAACCATCGTCATGCCTTCAGAAGCCAATTGCTTCATAACATCCAATACTTCTCCTACCATCTCTGGATCAAGAGCTGATGTAGGTTCATCAAACAGCATAACATCAGGTTCCATTGCCAATGCCCTAACAATGGCAATCCTTTGCTTTTGACCTCCAGATAATTGTTTTGGATAAGCATCCGCTTTATCTTCTAATCCTACACGAGCCAATAAAGCCATAGCTTTTTTCTCTGCATCCCCTTTAGGTATCTTTTTAACCTTTATAGGTGAAAGAGTTATATTATCAAGAACGGTCATATGAGGGAAAAGATTGAACTGTTGAAAAACCATTCCCATTTTCTGCCTTTGAACATTTATATTATTTCTTTTGCTTGTAATATCTACATCCTCAAATATGATACTACCTTCAGTAGGAACTTCCAGTAGGTTAAGACATCTTAAAAAAGTACTTTTACCTGAACCACTAGGTCCAATAACTACTACCACTTCACCTTTTTTAATATGGGTATTAATCCCTTTTAATACATGTAATTCACCAAATTTTTTATGTAAATCATTAACGTATATCACCAGCTCTTAACCTCCTTTCGATTTTTCTCATAATAAATGTAAATATTGATGTTAATATTAGATAAATGACTGCTGAAGTAATTAACGGTTCAACAGGCGAGTAAGTTTGACTTATAATAGTATTCGTAGCTTTTAATATATCATTTCCTGCAATGTATCCTATAACTGATGTCTCTTTTAAAAGAACAATAAACTCATTTACTAATGTAGGCAAAATATTTCTTATTGCCTGGGGAATAATTATATGTCTCATAGCCATTCCATATGGCATACCTAATGAACGAGCGGCTTCCATCTGTCCTCTATCCAGTCCTTGTATACCAGCTCTAATGATTTCTGCTACATAGGCTCCACTATTAATACCAAAAGCTATTGCACCTATAACAAGCTTCGGCAAATCACTAGCTGAAAAAACAACTAGGTAAATAAATAAAATTTGTATAAGTACAGGAGTTCCTCTAATCAAATCTGTATAAATAGAAGCAAGAGCTCTAACAATCTTATATTTTGATAACTTACACATAGCAATACATATACCTATGGCTATACCAATAAGTGCAGCTAAAAGAGTAACCTCTAATGAAAATTTTATACCATTTAACCAATACAAATATCTTGGATAACTTCCTGCTCCCTTTTCAGGTCCGAAAACTATTTTAAAAAAGTGTTCAAAGTAGTTGGTTATCTCTGACATATAAATTAATGAAAAATTCACCTGATCACCTACATTCCAATTTTTTCTTAAGAAATTGCAAAATCAAACTATCCACGTCAATGTATATCTATAGAATTCATTGTATATTTAGTTATAATTTTGCAATCCCTTAACTTATTCTTATCTAAAAAAGAAAAACATCCTATCATCTTCAAGCCATATATAAGGAGTTAGGAAAGCAGATGGGAAGTCCACTTTCCTATTTGGGTAAGTAGTAATAACTACTAAACTGATACTCTCAAATATATTTGAAAGTATAGTTGAAAGGATATAATTGTTATAATAAAGAAAGGTTAACTCTCTTTATCTAACTTGCAAAATAATTTTTTACTCTTCTTTACCAAAATATTTTTCATATAAGGCGTCATATTCGCCATTTTCCTGTATCTCTTTGATTACTTCATTAATTGTTTTCAATAATTCTTCGTTTTCTTTATTTACAGCAATTGCATAATTTTCTTTAGTTAATTCTTCATCAAGTATGACGATCTTATCATTTTGCTCAACAAATTTTTCAGCAGGTTTTTGGTCAATAACTACGGCATCTAATTTACCATTAACTAGACTCATAACAGCTGAATAACCTGCGTCATAAGATTCAACAGTTGCACCCTCGATTTCTTTAGATTCAATTTCACCAGTTGTACCTAATTGAACACCTATTTTTTTACCAACTAGATCTTCTTTTGATTTAACTGTGTCACTATCTTTTTTAACGATTATTACTTGTG
The DNA here is from genome assembly GCF_025211055.1 of Vallitalea sp. Classification (GTDB taxonomy): domain Bacteria; phylum Bacillota; class Clostridia; order Lachnospirales; family Vallitaleaceae; genus Vallitalea. The sequence continues at coordinate 42,075 of NZ_JAOARO010000009.1, forward strand.
AAGCAGTAAAATAATCTTCTGAGAAATTAACTTCTTCAGCTCTTTCTGGTGTATTTGTCATACCAGCTGCAACAAAATCAACTTTTCCTGTTTGCAATGCTGCTGTTAATGAAGCAAATTGCATATTTTCAACTTTAAGTTCTAATCCTAATTTTTCAGCAATCTTTTTAGATATGTCTACATCAAAACCAACAACTTCATTTGCTTCAATATATTCAAATGGAGGGAATTCTGCATTTGTACCCATAACTATAACTTTTTTGTCATCTTCTTTACTTGTGTCTTTATCCTCTGTATTACCCTCTTCTTTATCACCTTTGTCAGCATCAACATTATTATATGTATCATCTGAAGTAGTTTTTGTATCTTTCTTACCACATCCTGCAAATAATGTCATTGATAATGCTAATATTAATAATAAACTAATGCTTATAATTTTCTTTTTCATTTTATGTCCACCCTTTCACTTTAATTTATTTAATATTCAATATATACACGCAATAATGTATATTTATTAAAAACTTAGCATAATTATACATGATTCTACGTAATATTACAAGAGTAAAATTAAATATATATACAAATAAATTCATAAGTATTCTAGGCATATTGTACAAATAGGTGGATTGAATAACATAGAAAAAGCTGCCTCTCACATCTAAAATGTGATGAGACAACTTTATATAATTACTGTCTTAGTTTGACATCTAATGTATTTTCAAGACCGTTAAGTATCTTACTCATTGTCTTGCTTATTTCTTTTTCTTTTAAGGTATGGTCATTAGCTCTAAAAGTAAGAGCGAATGCTAGGGATTTATATCCTTCTTCTATTTGGGAACCTGTGTATACGTCAAATAACTTGATGTCTTTTAATATTTTGCCGCCTCGTTGTTTTATTATAGCTTCTATCTGACCTACTAAAACTTCGTTCTTAGCTAATAGACCTAAGTCTCTGTTTACAGCTGGGTATTTGGCTAATGGTTCGTATTCACGTTCTAGATTAGATTTTTTAACTAATACTGGCATATCGATAACAGCTAAATATGCTCTTGTATCAATATTATAATTGTCAGCAACCTCTGGATGTACTTCTCCAATGATTCCTAATTCTTTTTTATTGATTGTTATTTTAGCCTGTCTTCCCGGATGAAGGTAATTAATGGATACATTAGGGTCGTATTCATAACCTTCGTAGATTCCTAATCTATTTAGTAATGTTTCTACTACACCTTTAACGTTGTAGAAATCAATATCTCCGTACATTCCAATAGTTAACTGCATTCTTTCATCTGGAAGTTCTTTTATTTCTTCATCTTTTGGAAGATAAATATAAGATAATTCATATAAGCTTGTACTTTCATTTCTTCTATTATAATTTGTAGATAATGCAGTAAGCATTCCATTTACTGTTGTTGTACGCATAACACTGAAATCTTCGCCAAGAGGATTGGATATAGTTACAGTTTTTCTTAATGAATCATCTTCGTCAAGTCTAATTTTATCAAACACTTTTGGACTTTCAAATGAATAGGTCATAGCTTCACTTATACCACAGTTCTCCATTACAACTCTAGTTATATCTTCTATTTTTTGTTTATAACTTTTCTTACCAACTGTCGGAGTTCCTGTTGCTAGTGTTACAGGAATATTATCATATCCATAGAAACGTGCAACTTCTTCAGCTAAGTCAGCTTCTCTTTCAACATCTGGTCTGAATGTAGGTACTATAACTATACCTTTTTCTTTATCTACCTTCAAATCAACTTTTTCAAATATCTTAATCATTTCATCTTCAGATAAATCAGTTCCTAATAACTTATTAATACCTTCTGCTGTAAAAGCTACTTCTTTTTCTACTCTTTTAGCTTTATATACATCAACCATTCCAGAAACTACTTCACCAGCACCTAACATATTAATTAATTGACAAGCTCTGTTAATAGCTTCATCAATGTTATTAGGGTCTAAGTATTTTTCAAACTTAGCAGATGAATCAGAACGAAGTCCTACCTTTTTAGAAGCAAAACGTACATTAGTTCCTTCAAAGTTAGCAGCTTCAAAAAGTAATGTATTAGTTTCTTCTGTTACTTTAGTATCTTCTCCACCCATGATACCAGCTAATGATACTGGTTTGTTTTCATCCGCTATTACAAGCATTGATGAATCCAATTCTCTTTCTTCACCATCTAACGTCATTATCTTCTCATTGTCTTTAGCTCTTCTTGCAATAACTTTCTTTCCTTCTAGTTTATCTAAATCGTATGCATGCATAGGCTGACCAAATTCCATCATAACAAAGTTAGTTATATCTACGATATTGTTTATTGGTCTAACACCACATGATAATAGTCTCTTTTTTAACCACCATGGTGATGGCTCTATCTTAAGGTTCTTAACTACTCTACCTGCAAATCTAGCACATAGGTCTTCATCTTCTATTTCTATTTTAATATAATCATTGGCATTACCTTCAACTTCATCAACTTTAATTTCAGGATACTTGAAATCTTTACCGAAAGTTGCTGCTGCTTCACGTCCAATACCTACAATGCTGAAGCAATCAGGACGGTTAGATGTAATTTCATACTCTACTACAATATCATCTAATCCAAATATACCCTTAACATCCATGCCTAATTCATATTCTTTATCAAATATATAGATACCGTGCTCTGGTGCTTCAGGAAAATCCTCTCTCATTAAACCAAGTTCCTCAACAGAACACATCATACCATTTGATGGGACTCCTCTTAGTTTCCCTTTTTTAATCTTAATATCATCTGGTAATGTAGAACCAACAAGAGCTATTGGCACATAGTCTCCTTCACTGATATTATTAGCTCCAGTAACAATCTGTATAGGCTCTTCTTCACCTACATTAACTTGTGTTACAACTAACTTATCAGCATCTGGGTGCTTTTCAATCTTTAATATTTTTCCAACTACTACCTTACTAATTTCTTTTCCTAATTCTTCATAACCTTCTACCTTGGAACCTGACATAGTCATGCCGTCCATAAAAGTATCTATATCACAATCAATTTCTACGTAGTCATTCAACCACTGCATAGGTACGTTCATTTTTACACCTTCCTTATAAATTCTAAACGGATATTACCGTCACATCTTTTTCAATTAATTTTTGAATCATTTCTCGCATATTTTTATTAGTTAATATTTATCAGTACTAAGATTCTTTACACCTTAATTAGAACTGTGATAAAAATCTTATATCATTTTCATAGAATAATCGAATATCTTTTATACCATATCTTAACATGGTAATACGTTCAAGTCCCATACCAAAAGCAAATCCACTATATTCTTTTGGATCAATTCCAACCATTTCAAGTACTTTTGGATGAACCATACCACAACCAAGTATTTCTATCCAACCTGAACCTTTACATACACGACATCCTTCTCCTCCACACATTACACAAGATACATCAACCTCTGCACTAGGCTCTGTGAATGGGAAATGATGAGGTCTGAATTTTACTCTAACCTTTTCTCCATACAGTTCTTTCACAAAAACTTCTAGAGCACCTTTTAAGTCTGCCATAGTAATGTTTTTATCAATTACCAATCCTTCAATTTGATTGAAAACTGGTGAGTGAGATGCATCAACTTCATCTGATCGATAAACTCTACCAGGAGCTATTATACGAATTGGTGGTTTACTATTTTCCATAACTCTAATCTGCACTGGTGAAGTCTGTGTTCTAAGAACTACTTCTTTATTAATATAGAAAGTATCCTGCTCATCTTTCGCTGGATGATTTTCAGGAATGTTAAGAGCTTCAAAATTATAATAATCCTTCTCAACCTCAGGACCTTCAGCAATCTCATAACCCATTCCCATAAAAATGTCTTTTATATCATCAAGAACTATATTCATTGGATGTCTGTGACCCATAACAATCTTCTTAGCTGGCATGGTAACATCAATAACTTCTTCTTTTAATTGTTTCTCTCTTTGTTTCTTAGCTAGACTACCTTTAGCATCCTCTAATTTTTCCTCTATTAGATTTCTAACCTCATTAGCCAACTGTCCAATAACTGGTCTTTCTTCCTTAGTCAAATCTTTCATACCTCTTAAAACACTTGTTAACTCTCCTTTTTTCCCTAAGAAGTTAACTCTAATGTCATTAAGGACTTTTAAGTCTACTGCTTCATTAATACTTTTTAAAGCTTCTTCTTTTATAGCCTGTAACTTTTCTTTCATGCTATATACTCCTTTCAAACCTTTTATTAAAATAGGTAAAACTATAATACATAATAAAAAAACTCCATCCCTGCAAGGGACCGAGCAAACTTCGGTGGTACCACCCTAATTTCAATAGGCAAACTACACTAAGCCTAATTAGACACTCAACTAACGTAACGCGCTCAACGTTATCTCCTACTTATATCCATCAAAGATCATCCATGTTCAGAAATACAGCTCAAGTGGGAAATTCACCAGATATCAGAACTCAAAAGTGCTTTCAGCCAACGACACTTTCTCTCTAAAAAGTAAAATACCTACCTACTTATCACTATCATTGCCTTTATTTAATATTCATATTAATAATTTACTTCCTATTTTATCATATTTGTAATATGTGTCAAGAGCTTTCCACAAAAAACCCACGGCATACGCATGAAAATTTTTCTACCTTGATAATCTCGTAGAATATTAAAGAGATAACATTTACTTGGTTCTTGGATATTTTATGTGTCACTTTTTCTGCTTTTATCCTTTTTTACTGAATATCACACCTTCTAAGAACTTTTCATCCATGCATGCATAGAGATCCAATGCATACTTTCTACTCCCCAGTGATTCCTTACCCCTTTTGCAAATAGCTCTACATCACTTTTTAGACTTGTGATAAAGTATCTTACAATAAGTTCTTTTTTCTATTCTTCCATGTCCTTTTTCTATCGTTGTTTTCTGTTGGATTTTATCTGGGTCTATGTCTCTATAGTTTTCTTCTTTTTGCTCCTCAAATAACGTTCTGACTTCTTCATGAAGGTTACTTTGATTACCTTTTAGTGATAATATATAGTCTCCTTTTTGTTCTATTATCTGGTCTGCTATTTCTTTTTGTGTCCCAATTGCATCTATTGTTATGATACAGCCTTCTATAAATAACATGTCCAATAACTTAGGTATTGCTGTTATTTCATTACTTTTACTTTCTGTCTTGATTTGACCGAAGGAAGTTCTTATATTTTAAGTAACCATTCTGGAATGATCTTAGTTTTTCTTAGGATGCTTTAACTTGAACAGATTATTGATACCTATATATCTACGGAGGTTTTGTCGTATAGCTACAAACTTGACAAAATATTGGTTAATATTTATACTTTAGTTAGTATTATTTTTTGTAATTTATTCAAATTATAAATAAGTGAATTTTATTAATAATATAATAACAAAAATACTAAGTATTATGATATTCGGGAATACATCTAATTTGGAGGTATTAGCAACAGTCGGAAATAAATAGTTATGAAGACATTGGCTCATTCATATCTGGGTATTTCATATAGAAAAAACATTTTATGATTATTTATAGTGTTTGAATTATTTTAAATAGAAGTGGAAAGCTTATAATAATGTATATATGAAAAATATAATACATCTTTTGTGGAGATGATTACAACCTTTCTTGTTGCAGTGTTGGAAAGGATCATTTGCATAGGGCAATGGTAACTGATGTAATACGATATATAATTTGATGTAATTAATAATGAAGTTAGGAGTGTAATATGAAAGTTGATTTTTATGATTTAAATAGTCATGTTAATAAATTAAAATATGTAGTAATTCAAGCCAGATATCAAGGACAATGGATATTTGTTAGACATAAAGATAGAACCACTTGGGAGATAGCAGGTGGACATATAGAAAAAAATGAAACTGTAGATAATGCAGCTATAAGAGAATTAAGAGAAGAGACAGGAGCATTAGATTTTCAGTTAATACCTATTTGTAATTATTCAGTTGAAGAGAAAGGTGTGGAGAGCTTTGGTAGATTATATTTTGGTGAAGTTAATGAGTTAGGAAATTTAGAGTATGAGATTGTAGAAATTACTTTATGTAATGATTTACCTAGACAACTTACATACGAAAAAATCCAACCAGATTTATATCAAAAGGTAATAGAATATTTAATGGAAAATTAAAGGTAAAAGGCTATGGGGGCTTGGTTAAGACGTCAGCTAACAGTGAATTGACATTATTCACTAGTTTTTAGTATGAATTTGATAGGGGTGATGATAATTTGAGAATAAGTGTTACATCATCAATCTATAGATAATAAAAAATATATATATAGAAAAGTATGCTTATGGTGGTATGTCAAGTGGAGGTATAAGCCCTGAATTTTGGAAGAGACGAGGGTCATATGAAAATATGTGGATTAAATATTAAAGTAATACTAAAATGTCTTATTAACACATTACTAGTATTAATCATTTCCTTAATACTAAATAAAGTTCTAAACCTAGATTACTATGATGGTATATGTATTTGTGGACTGATTTTTATCATTAGCGGTATATATAAATTTTCAGCAGGTGCACGTACTTTACCCATTATGAAATCACCAACAAGTGAAAGAGAAAGTTCGTTGAATCTTGAATCTCATATGAGAGCAAATATTGAAATAGAGAAATCAGAAAAAGATCTAGACACTGTTCTCATAGATAATGATATTTCTGCCAGTACTATCTTTAAACATTTACTTAAAAGAAGTGATATAGAGTTAATTCTCTATGGTATTATAATACTAGGAATCGGTCTGATAAAATACTATCCATATTTTATATAATATGTCATTATCTATGTGGTAAGCACTACTACTAACCAAAGGTGTATATAGGTGGTTTAACGCAGACCGTTCGTTTCCCAGAGTAAGGCAAGTTAAACCACCTATATACACCTTGCCCTAGCCATATCATCTCACACGATTTACTCACTAACTAAATTATATCCTGCTACTTCAAAAAATATTCCCCTATCTTACTAACATGAATCCTAACCAAAGTATATACATCAGACTTAGACTCAATAGTAATCTTATGTCCCAACTTTCTAGCTAATTTCCTAGCCAAATACAACCCCATCCCCGTAGACTTCTCAAAACACCTCCCATTAAACCCAGTAAAACCTCTCTCAAAAACTCTCCTAATGTCTTCCATCTTAATACCTATTCCATTATCTCTTATAAGCAATCTATATTCCCTATCATCTTCATAAGTACTAATATCAATCCTACCATCACTCTTATCCGTATACTTCAACGCATTAGAAAGTAATTGCTCCAATATAAACCCAAACCATTTTTTATCAGTATATATACTAATATCCTCATCAATATCCACTGTCAAAGCAATCTTCTTACCAATAAATGTCTTAGCAAATTTTTTGATGGACTGTTTTACCAACTTATTCAGATTATATTCCCTAATCAGATAATCCTTAGAAAAACTCATACTTCTGGAATAATACAAAGTCTGTTCAACATATCTCTCTATCCTATCTATCTCATTCTCAATACTAACCAATGTATCCTTAGTGTTCTCTTCATGACTCTCAATAAGCAATCTACTAGCAGCAATAGGTATTTTAACTGCATGAACCCAAGACGTTATAAAGTCATAATACTCATCATTATCCTTATCCAACATTTCCTTAGAAGTATTAACCGTCCTAAAAAATTCATTAAATAACTTAAAATAAATCCTTTTAATATAATGCATATTACCACTTATCTCAAACTCTTCAAAATGATGATGATTAATTTTATACTCTACATCTATATATAGACTATTATATTTTCTATATTCTCTAGCCAAATAAACTCCCATAATAAATAACGATAAAATATCCATATATATGATATTGTTAATATTTACAGCCTTACTTTCATCCAATCTAAGTACCAAATTAATAACAAATAAATTTACCATGTAAAATAATATAAGACTAATTCTATCTCTCAAATATTTTAATATATTCATTCTATAATATACCCCTGTCCTTTTTTCGTAGCAATAAAATTATCTAAACCTTTATTATCCAATTTTTTTCTTAATCTATTAATGTTGACAGTTAAAGTATTATCATCTACAAAACTTTCATGCTCCCATAGATTTCTCATGATCTTGTCTCTTGAAACAATCCTGTCCTTATTACTCATTAACACATGCAATATCCTATATTCATTTTTTGTCAAATCAATTTTCTCATCATTATACACTAAAGATCCATCATCAATATTAAATATTGCTCCCTTATGTTCAATAAGATTAGTCGCCTTATTAGTATAAGAATATGTTCTTCTAATAAGTGCACTTATCTTAGCAAGAAGGATCTCTATTGAAAAAGGTTTCGTAACATAATCATCTGCACCCATATTGATAGCCATCAATACATCCATATTAGAATCTTTCGATGAAATGAAAAGAATAGGTACTTTTGATTCTTGTCTTATCTTTGAACACCAATAATAACCGTCATATAACGGTAATACAATATCTAATAAAACTAGGTCAGGTTTAAAACTAACATATTCTTTAAACACATTTGTGAATTCTTTTGCAACTTGTGTCTCATATCCCCATTTCTTAAGATTGTCAGATATGATATTTGCAATTGTTATATCATCTTCAACTATAAAAACTTTAAACATAATTACATATCCCTTCTTTAATATAAAAGTCGATAAAACCATATTATATATCTTTTCTATTACACAAGAAAAGATAATCCAATATAACAGATTATCTTTTTAAATATATCATTTACTATAGGTCTATTTCAATACATACGAAACAAATTAATGTTTTTCTAATCAAACAAGTCACATTTAACCTATTTTCTTCAAATTTCCTTCATCTAGACATATATCATCATCTAACCAACCCTGCTTTTCTCCTACTTTAACACTGAATACTGTTCCCATTCTTGAATCTATTGGAGATTGATGATATTTAAATAATATCTGCTTATTGAATTCACCTAATATCTCTATCTTACCAGTTTTGTGGGACATAATAAATTTAAATCTCTTTGAATGACCGCTTAGTCTCTTTTTAGCATCTTCAACAATCTTAATTCCTTTTGCAAGAGGAACTTGGAAGCTGTGTTTTACACCTTTGACAGGTCTACACTGGAATAAATAATATGGGTTAATACCGTATTTTACTAAATCATTCATTAATTTGGCTAATACCGTAGGATTATCATTAACCCCTTTTAATAATACAGTTTGATTATTAATAATAATTCCAGCTTTTTTTAATCTATTAATTCCTTCAACTGCTTTTTCAGTCAACTCTCTTGGATGATTAAATTGAGTAACTACATATATTTGTTTTATTTTTGAGTAATGCTCCAGTGCATTTATAAGTTCTTCATCCTGAATAATTCTATGAGGCAATACTACAGGAATACGTGTACCAAATCTTATAAAGTCAATGTGCTCAACTTCTGACAGTGTTTCCATAAAAACTTTTAATATATTGGTTGGTAAGAAAAAAGCATCTCCACCAGTAATTAATATATTGTTAATTTCTTTATGTTGTTTAATGTATGATACTGCATGCTCAAAATTACTTAAAACTTCTTGATTACTAAGTCCAACTAACCTTTTTCTAAAACAATGTCTACAATACATAGCACATGAATTAGTAGCTAACAATAATGCTGTTGTCTTATACTTATGTTGCAGTCCTTGCATTTTTGTATTTTCAGATTCACCACTAGTATCAAATACTCCTTCTTCGCTTTTTTCGCCAAATGAAGGTATCTGCATTTTCTTTATTGGATCATTAGAATCATCTCTATCAATCAAAGACAAATAATACTTAGTAGTACAAAAAGGGTGTTTTCTTGTGATATCTTCAAATAGCATCTGTTCTTCTCTAGTCATAGGAATATATTCTTTTAATTCCTCTCCAGTTGTAATTAAACTTTTTTTCCAATCCATTCACTTTCCTCCTTAAAAAATATAATATTGGATATATGGTATAAGCCTATTAATAAAGGCAAATAAACACAAAGTAAAATTATTGTTAAATTAAAGATATAGAATTAAAATTATTTTTTAGAATATTCAGATATATAGTCATTGATTTTATAAAACTTTTATTTATAGGTTTAAAAAATAAATCTATAAACCAAAGTTTACTAATTATGTTAGAAATCGAGTCATATTTTTGAATTAAATTATAATTGATATTCAATATCAATTAATTAATGTTCATCATTATAATTATAAAAAATAGTCCAATACGAAAATAAGAAATAAACTTATTCTATTCAGATATGAATTAGATATATTAACTATGTATAATAGAAAAAAGTGATTTAAACTAAGAAATCATTTTCATTATACTATCTAAACGTAGGTAATCTACTCATATATAGTATAACATAAAACAAATGAAAATCAAAATTTTTTTAGCGACAAAATAATCCATATTTTATTATGGAAATTTATATTCAACTGTAGTTTTCCTCTTATTTACTATTCTATTAAATAGTTCTTAGGAATTATCATAGCATATTACTTTGTAAATATTGTATATAAACAAAAAAAATCCCTAACAATAGTTAGAGATTTATATATTTAATTATTTAATTATTTATTCATAGCTTCTTGTATTGCAACAGCAACAGCAACTGTAGCACCAACCATTGGATTATTACCCATACCGATAAGACCCATCATTTCTACATGGGCTGGTACAGATGAAGAACCAGCAAATTGAGCGTCAGAGTGCATTCTACCCATAGTATCTGTCATACCATATGAAGCTGGACCAGCAGCCATATTATCTGGATGAAGAGTTCTACCTGTTCCACCACCAGATGCTACTGAGAAGTATTTTTTACCTGATAAAACACATTCTTTTTTGAAAGTACCAGCAACTGGATGTTGGAAACGGGTTGGGTTAGTTGAGTTACCAGTAATAGAAACGTCTACACCTTCTTTGTGCATGATTGCAACACCTTCACGTACATCATCAGCACCGTAACATCTAACTTTTCCTCTTTCTCCTTTTGAATATGCTTTTTCACTAACTACTTTTAACTCACTAGTAGCATAGTCAAATTCAGTCTTAACATAAGTAAATCCATTAATTCTAGAAATAATATGAGCTGCATCTTTACCAAGTCCATTAAGGATTACTTGTAAAGGTTGTTTTCTAACTTTGTTTGCAGAACGTGCAATACCAATAGCACCTTCAGCAGCTGCAAAGGATTCGTGTCCTGCTAAGAAAGCAAAACATTTTGTTTCTTCTCTAAGAAGCATAGCTCCTAAACCACCATGACCGATACCAACTTTTCTTTGATCTGCAACAGAACCTGGAATACAGAAAGCTTGTAAACCTTCACCGAGAACTTCTGCTGCATCTGCTGCAACTTTTATTCCTCTTTTTATAGCAATTGCTGCACCTAGAATATAAGCCCAACATGCATTTTCAAAACAAATAGGTTGAATAGATTTAGTAATTTCATATACGTCAATACCTTTTTCATCACATATTTGTTTAGCTTCTTCAATAGAACTAATGCCATTTTCTTGTAAAGTTTTCTCTATGCCTTTAATTCTTCTATCGTATCCTTCAAATAATGCCATATTACTAACCTCCTATTCGTGTCTTGGATCGACTGTTTTAACAGCGTCTGCAAATCTACCATATGTACCTGTTGCATTTTTCATTGCTTCTACTGCATCCATACCAGTTTTAATCATATCCATCATTTTACCGAAATGAATGAATTCATAACCAATTATTTCATCATCTTCATCTAAACCTATTTTAGTAACATAACCTTCAGCCATTTCAAGGTAACGAGGACCTTTATCAAGAGTACCATACATAGTACCTACTTGTGAGCGAAGACCTTTACCTAAATCTTCAAGACCTGCACCAACTGGAAGTCCATCTTCTGAAAAAGCAGTTTGAGTTCTTCCATAAACTATTTGTAAAAATAGTTCTCTCATTGCAGTATTGATAGCATCACATACTAAATCTGTATTTAATGCTTCTAAAATAGTTTTTCCTGGTAAAATTTCTGAAGCCATAGCTGCTGAATGAGTCATTCCTGAACATCCAAGTGTTTCTACTAAAGCCTCCTGAATAATACCATCTTTTACGTTTAATGTAAGCTTACATGCTCCTTGTTGAGGTGCACACCAACCAACACCGTGAGTAAGACCAGAAATGTCTTTTACTTCTTTTGCTTGAACCCATTTTCCTTCTTGAGGGATAGGCGCTGGACCATGATTAGGACCTTTTGCAACACAACACATGTTTTTCACTTCATGAGTGTACATCATATTCTCTTTTTCCTCCCTTAATGAATGAACGATAATGATAATACCTATCACATCGTATTATTATGTTATATAGAATGTCAAACTCATACTGTCAACTCTTCAAGTTAGTACTGGAGATTTGACTAACGAAGATTACTAACAATAGGAGTCAATAACTATATGCTGTTAAAAATGACAAATGAAGCCATTTTAGGAAATTTCCCCACCTATTATATCGAATTTCTATACTTTTTACAATTAGTTTCAGCATATTTTTGTAAATAACCTTCATTTTTATTATCACTAAAGGTATTAAATTTAACTGGTAATGTAACGTTTATTTATCATATTTCCTTATATAATTTTGGTTGTCCAGTCTTCCAAGTTCCAAACTTCATTGATAACGTCACTATAAAACTCTGGTTCATGGGATACCATTATCAAAGTACCCTTAAACTCTTTTATAGCTTTCTTCAATTCTTTTTTCGCTATAACATCCAAGTGATTAGTTGGCTCATCTAAAACAAGCACATTAATATCACGTAACATTAGTTTACAAATTCTAACTTTGGCCGCCTCTCCTCCACTTAATACTTTCATTTGGCTGGTTATATGTTCATTAGTAAGTCCGCATTTTGCAAGTGCTTGTCTAACTTCATAATTAGTGAGTACAGGATATTCTTCCCATATTTCATCAATAGCAGTATTTACATTATCTGGATTAGACTCTTGTTCGAAATAACCCACTTCAAGATAGTCACCCAATATGACTTTGCCTGAATAAGGTTTAATAATCCCTAATAACGTTTTTAGTAACGTTGATTTTCCAAGTCCATTGACCCCTTTTATTGCAACTCGTTGATCTCTTTCCAATATCATATTCAGAGGACTTGTTAATGGCTCATTATAACCTAATACCATATCCTTAGTTTCAAAAATAGTCTTACCCGCTGCTCTCCCATACCTAAAATTAAATTTGGGTATAGGTTTTTCTCTAATTCTTTCGACTTTTTCCATTTTATCTAGCTTTTTCTGCCTACTATTAGCCATACCTCTTGTAGCAACTCTAGCCTTATTTCTTGCGATAAAATCTTCTAATTTATCAATTTCTTTTTGTTGCTTTTCAAATGCTTGCTCCGCTTGTCGTTTCTTTATCTCATACATCCTTATAAAATCATCATAATTCCCTGTATACCTTGTGAATTCACCATTCTCTATATGATATATTACCGTTGCTACACTATTTACAAAAGGAATATCATGTGAGATAAGAATAAAACTGTTTTCGTACTCCCCAAGATATCTTTTTAACCATTCAATATGATTTTCATCAAGAAAGTTAGTTGGCTCGTCCAACAATAAGATAGTTGGTCTTTGTAATAGTAACTTAACTAATAGTACTTTCGTACGTTGACCACCACTTAGCTCGCTAACATCTTTATCCAGACCAATATCACCAAGTCCCAGACCATTAGCTACTTCTTCTATCTTTGAATCAATTACATAGAATCCACTATGATCAAGTATTGTCTGTATATCTGCAGCCTCTTCTAATTTAGCAGTCATTTCTTCTTCAGTAAAATTAGCCATTTCTTCATAAATCTGTATCATCTTAGCTTCTAACTGGAAAACTTCCTTAAAAGCATCTTTTAAAACTTCTCTAATACTACATCCTTTTTGCAATTCTGCATGTTGATCTAAGTAACCTACTTTTGCTTTGGGAGACCATTTAATCACGCCTTCATCTGGCATAAGTTTGTTGGTTATTATCTTGAGAAATGTACTTTTACCTTCTCCATTTGGTCCAACTAGAGCCACATGTTCACCTTTTTTCAATCTAAAAGAAACATCACTTAGTATAATTCTTCCACCAAAATCATGATTGACTTTTTCTACACTTAACATCTATAAAAACACCTCATTCAATTTCATATGTCATCTCAATTATCCTAATAAGCTAAATTCACCTTATATATATGGACTCTTGTAATATTTTATAGAATATCATGATATAGATACAAAATCAAATTAAAAACTAATTCAAGTTAATTTGTTCAGTATTAAAACCACTGTAACAATACTGTCAACCAGGTTTTAATACTGAAATAATCTATAGTAATATTTAATTGTACTATATAATTATTTTTTTAATATCATCTTTTTATAATAATTAATTGTAAGATAATAATATATGAAGTAAATCACTGTATAACCTACCATAGTAATTATTACAGGTGTTAAAATATGTGCGTTCAATACTTTATTAAAAGCGCTTAGAGCAAATCCTGAATGGAAAAGTCCAACTATTAGAGGTAACAAGAACATCATTAATATTTGTTTCTTTATAGACCTTGTAATATCCTTTTTACTTACACCTATCTTCTTAAGAATAGTATATCTATCTTTTTCATCATTAGCTTCGGTAATTAATTTAAAATATATTATACTTCCTGTAGATATTAAGAATACAATACCAATGAAGAATGCTGCAAATAGTAGAACTACATATGTTTCATTAGCATCTCTAAAATGATTATAATATGTCTCAAATTTTGTTTTATCTGGAATTACCTTTTCAATCTCATCTGCTAATTCCTTACTTTGAAGAGGGTTAGTTACATTTATACCATAGTAGCTGTTAGTTTCTGCTCCACCACTAATATATTCATTATAGACTTTATCACTTACAACTAAATATTCTGGGTTATAACCGTTTCTGACCATAGCTTGTTTATAAACTTCTTTTATAGTCAACACTTTTTTAGGTATCTTATCAGTGAATACATTCATTGTATAATCTTTCAACTTAGTCATGTCAAACAGCATAATATTTGAATAATTAATTACACACTCTTCATCTTTTAATTCTACACCTTTATCCATACCTCTTACTTCCATCATCTTATTAAAAGTAGAATTAGAGATGATATAATAAGTATTTACTTCACCTAGATTCCATTCACCTAGCTGTGTCTCAAAATCATAATTGAGCTTTACACTAACTTTAGCTCTATCTATTTTAATACTCCCTATCAAATCATTAGTTTTATTACTATTAACTATATCAAGTACTTTATTATTCAGCTCTTCATCAATATAATTATAAGTAAAAGAATATGGATAATTCTCTGCTTCATTAGTTTTAAAATCATAATAAACACTATCTACCATACCTAATGATGCAATTGTTGAAGCACTTAGAACTGCAATGGTAGCAAAAGTCACTGTATGACTCTTGATCCTATAGGCTATATTAGATATTGCTAATATATTATTTCCCTTATAAAAGGTCTTTTTTCTCTTTTTAAGAACTCTAACCAAAAAAACAAGAAAATAAGAGAATAAACCATATGTACCTGCAATAACACTACCAAGTACAAGAAAAACATTAATTACAAACTTACTATTAACCATATGTTGTGATAAAGAATAACCATAAATTACTAACCCTAGTGAAATTAATGCAAAAATTGGTCTAGTCTTAAATGCTTTTTCTCTTTTCCTCGCTGAAGTAAACAATTCAATAAGTTTGACTTTGTATATAATCCTATAGCTATGAAAAGATGCAAATAAAAATATTATAAAGAAAAATATAACAGTATCCCTAGCAGCCTCTATTGAAAAAGAGAAACTAACATAAATTAATTCGTTCATCATTCTTAGAAGAAGCATAACAAATAATTTTGAAAACAAAGTACCCACAGCGATACCAATCACTAAGGATATAACTGCTATAATCATGTTTTCCCAAAACAGCATTCTACCTATTTTTTTCTTCTTAAGACCTAATAATGAATATAGAGCAATTTCTTTTTTCCGCTTCTTAACAAAAAATGAATTTGAATACCATATGAAAATTAATGAAAATAATAATACTATATAACTAGTAGCAGAAAACACTGTCGTAACCTTATCTGATGAATTGATAGCCCATATTATCTGTGTATTATATTTAATTGAACAAAACAAGTAGAATATCAAAACACTAAATATGGTGGACATAATATATATATAATAGTTCTTAAAGCTTTTTTTCATATTACTATACATAATACTATAGTATGTCATTTAGGTCTCCCCCCATCATTGCAAGTACATCAATAACCTTATTATAGAATTCTTTTCTGTCTCCATTACTAATTAGTTCAGAAAAGATATTACCATCTTTTATAAATAAGATTCTGTCACAGTAACTTGCAGCAAATGCATCATGAGTTACCATAAGAATTGTACTTTTATACTCTTTATTCAACCTTTTCATACATGTAAGAAGTTCGGCTGACGACTTGGAATCCAATGCTCCTGTTGGCTCATCAGCTAAGACTAACCTAGGATTATTGATAATAGCTCTTGCCGCAGCAGTTCTTTGTTTTTGCCCTCCTGATATCTCATATGGGTATTTTTTTAGTATATCATTTATACCAAGAATCTTAGTAACATCATGTAATCTTCTTTTGATTTCTTTTACATTCATTCTAGAAATAGCTAGTGGAAGAACTATGTTTTCTTCAACACTTAGTGTATCCAGTAGATTAAAGTCTTGAAAAATAAAACCAAGTTCATTCCTTCTAAAATCAGATAGTTCATTTTCTTTCAAAGAACTTATATCCTTGCCTTCATAGCTGATTGTACCACTAGTTGTTCTATCAATTGTTGATATAACATTAAGCAGTGTACTTTTACCTGAACCTGATGGACCCATGATTCCTACAAATTCACCTTGATTGATTTCAAAATTAATATCTACAAGTGCAGTTGTCTTATTTAACTTAGAGCCATAGACTTTTGTCACATTACTGACTTTAATTATTTGTTTCATAATATATATCCTCCATATACCTTTTATTTCAAAAGAAATTTTATTTAATAAATTGTTTATTGCTAATTACAAACCTATTATAAGCAAAATAAACTGTATTAACAATAAATTCATCTTACAAATAGTATAATAAACTTACATTTTTGTAAGGTTGGAGATAATCTTACTTGACAATATGTCTTAACTGTATTATAGTATTAATACATTATACAATAGGAGGCAAGCATTTATGGAATTTGATAATAATATCCCTGTGTATGTCCAGATATTATCTTATCTAAAAGAATTACTAATAAAAAAAGAATTGAAAGAAGGTGATAAAATGCCTTCTGTACGTGAATTAGCAAAAGACCTAAAAGTAAACCCTAACACTGTCCAAAGAGCTTATAGAGAATTGGAAAGCGAAGGATTAATTATATCCAAGAGGGGTATGGGTTCTTACGTAACTGATGATGAAGATATGATTAATAACCTAAGAAATGACATAGCAAAAGAAACTGTTGTCGCTTTTTCTAATCGTATGAAAAATATGGGATTTTGTAAAAAACAAATCTTAGAGATTATTGATTCTTATGTGGAAGGAGATTAAGTATGTTAGATATTAAGAAACTATCAATAAACTATGGCAAGCATAAAGCTCTGGATGATATAACTTTTCATATTGATAAAGGTGAAGTTGTCGGATTACTGGGTCCTAGCGGAAGTGGTAAAACAACTTTCATGAATACTGTAGCTGGTCTTATACCCTATAGCCATGGAGAAGTATTGATAAATGGACAAACCCCCAATGAAAAAACTAAAGGTTATGTATCACTGCTTACAGAAAGTAATGCTATACCAAAGTGGATGAGTGTAGAAGATATTAGAAGCTTTTATATAGATATGTATGATGACTTCAACGAAAATAAATTTGATAGCATATTACAAGACATTAATATTGATATATCCTATTCAAAAAAAATAAAGAATTTATCAAAAGGTATGACCCAACTATTACGTTTATCTCTTTCAATAGCTAGAGAGGCAAAACTTTATCTATTTGATGAACCATTAGGCGGTATGGATACGCTCGTGAGAGAACAAGTAATAGATACTATTATTAATAATATTGATGATGATTCTACTATTATTATTGCTACTCATTTAATTCAAGAAGTAGAGAAACTATTAGATAAAGTTATATTTATAAAAAACGGACAAATGTTGGGTATTCATGATTGTGAGGACCTACGATTCCAAAACAGTCAATCCATCGAGAAAACTTTTAAAGAGGTGATGAGATGAAAAATTTAATTAAATATGAATTCAAAAGAGATTTCTATAAAATAATATGTGTCATAATAGGAGTTATTGTTTGTACATATTTAGCTAGAACATTAATATATCCAAATCAGCAAAATAAAATGATTCTATTTCAAGAAATAGTTATTATTGTTGGCTTTTTATTTGTTATAGATAAAAAAATTGTTCATCTTGCGAAGAATGTAATATTTGAAAACAAAGAACATATGATGCTCATTCCAAAAAGCATTTTACAAATTTTAATTGCAAATGCTTTAGTAGTCTATATGTATTGTATTATTTTTGTGAGTATATTAATGAGTATATTTGATATTTCAATAAGCACAAAAACATTAAGAGGATTTGTTTTTATTAACATTGCTTTCTTAGTTTATGTATTATTTACTTCTTTGTACATAATATCAGGTCAAATTATCAAAAAACCTTTATTCGCTACCATTTCAGGATTATTGGTAACTGCTAGTATTATTATATTATTAATACTTAATGGTGCCTTAGAAATATTCACTACTAGAATTGTTATTTCCACTTTACTGATTATCTTGTTAGAAATACTAGGAATTATAGGTATAGCAGTATCACTAGGCTACAAATTCAGTAAGAAAAAATCAGTATCTACTATAGTAGTTGTACTAATAATTTTAAGTATACTTAATTTAGGAATTATAATTCATAATTATAGTTATCGTATAATTGAGAATATTGATATACCATTTACAAATGATGAACGAGTTATAGGTAAATGGAAAACAGTTGATTTTGTTGAAGACTATCAAGGATATACACCCAAAGATACTAAGAGAAAATTATATATTGACTCTTTAACTTTTAATGAAGATGGTAGTATTCAAGAGCGAAAAGAGTCAAATTGGACTAAAGGCTTTGTTACAGAATTTCCATTAGAACAAACAAAATCCCAATATATTATCCAAGAAATAAACGGTAACACATATTTATTTGTACAATGGAAATCTGGAGATTATAAATATAGGCATTACAAGCCTTATTATTATGTATTAAAGAAAGTTGATTAAATAACAATCGGGAAGATTAAATCTTCCCTTGAAACTTAAATGAATTATTAACCTATACCTCCATCTTTATCATTGTTTTTATTAACCTCTATAGCTTTTTCTGCTTGCTCCTTTGTTGTAAATCTAAAACACGATATTTCTTGAGAGAGTGAATCTACTCTAATAATTATAGCTCTGTCTTTTTTATATTTATATGCTATATAACAACTATCTGGAGCAATTCTTATTTCACCTAGAAATTCTAATTCCTCTGTTTCCTTAATTAATTCTTTTGCTTTTATAAATTCAAGAGTGATTTTCTTGGCATCCTCAGTTGAGATTTCTATTTCTCTTAACTCTTCAATGGTTAGACCTTTATTATTATTATTATTAATTATCCCTATCTCTAACATTTCCTCATCATGGATTTCTATCTTAGCATAATAGGTAACAGATTTTTTGCGTTCCTCATTAATTTTGTCTGCTTCTTCTTGAGTTTTGATATCCCTCAATTTCGATCTATCAAAGGTACTAAATACAATTTCCCAGTACTCTTTACCAGTTTTATTGTGTTTATTATCAATATTGATGTGTCTATTATACTGAAAGTAATCATCAGCTTTTATTTTGATATCAAAGTATTTTTGAAAATAAGATATGGCAATCTCCTTTACTTTTTCCTCATCAATATATTCTCTTTTTGATTCGATAGCAATAGGGTTGTTCTTTGCAATTGTGGCATTATGATTAATCAATAGTATTCCAATAGCAAGAAACAATACTATACTCATGTATAATTTTTTAAGTTTAATGTTTATCACCTCCATATATAATATATATGCAATTCATACAATATTATGTTGGAAACAACTACGAAATTATATCAAAAAAGGAGCTATCCAAGCCCCTTTTACTTAAACAATCATATATTTTAACCTTCCATAATCAATGAATCTATGGCTTCTCCAGGAGCAACCATTGGAAATACTTTGTCATCTTCATGAATTCTGCAATGAACTAATACTGGTCTTTTGCAATTAATAGCTTCCTGTAATACATCCTCAACTTGTTCTTTTCTAGAGATTTCTAATCCTCTCATTCCAAAATTTTCAGCTAATCCAACAAAATTTGTAGCATGATTAAGAGTAGTCTCTGAATATCTTCCATCAAAGAATAATGACTGCCATTGCCTAACCATTCCTAGAGAATTATTATTAATAAGTATTATAATTATTGGTAAATTATAGTTAACTGCTGTAGCAAGTTCAATAAGATTCATCTTGAAACAACCATCACCAGCAATGTTAATTACTGTTTTAGTTGGATTACCAACTTGTGCTCCTATTGCTGCTCCTAGACCAAATCCCATTGTTCCAAGTCCTCCAGAAGTCAAGAATTCCTTAGGACTATTGAAATTATAATATTGAGCAGTCCACATTTGATGCTGTCCTACTTCTGTTGCTACTATAGTATTTTCATCTGTAATATCATTAAGTTTTTCTATGATATATTGTGCTTTTAGACCATTATCAGGGTAACTTAATGGATATTTATCTTTGTATCCTTTGATCTTGTTTACCCACTGCTTTCTATCTTGCTTTGTAATATTATTATTAAGTTGCTTCAATACTTCTCTAATATCTCCAACTATATAATGATATGAAACAACGTTCTTATTAATCTCAGCAGGATCAATATCAATATGAAGAATCTTAGCATTAGGGGCAAATTTCTCAACTTTACTTACAACCCTATCACTGAATCTAGCACCTATGGCAATTATCAAGTCACTCTTATTTATTCCTTTATTGGATGCTTTTGTTCCGTGCATTCCAATCATTCCAGTAAATAATTCATGGCTGCTTGGGAAACCTCCTAACCCCATTAGACTAGAGGTTACTGGTGCATCAATTTTTTCTGCGAACTCTAACAATTCTTTTGATGCTTCTGATCTCACTACACCACCACCAATATATATGAATGGTTGTTTTGATTTATTTATAAGTTTTAATGCGTTATCTATAGCTTCCTTAGTAATATTTTTAGTACATCTTTCTAGTAATTTAGGTTCTACAAATTCATAATCAGTAGTAGTCATGGCGATATCTTTTGGGATATCAATAAGTACTGGTCCTTGTCTTCCTTCACTAGCTATATAAAAAGCATCTCTTATGGTATCAGCCAGCTTATTTATATCTTTAACTATATAATTATGTTTTGTTATAGGAGCTGTAACTCCTGCTATATCTACTTCTTGAAAACTGTCTTTACCCAGTAAAGATAATGGAACGTTACCTGTTATTATAACCATTGGTACTGAATCCATGTAAGCTGTAGCGATACCTGTAACAAGATTGGTTGCCCCTGGTCCTGAAGTAGCAATACAAACCCCTACTTTACCTGTAGATCTTGCATAACCATCTGCTGCATGTGATGCTCCTTGTTCGTGAGCAGTTAAAATATGCTTAATATACTTTTTATTCTTATACAATGAATCGTAAATATGAATTACATTTCCTCCTGGATACCCAAATACGGTATCTACTTTTTGTTCCTTCAAACATTCAACAACTATATCTGCACCAGTTAATAACATATGTAACATCTCCTTTTATTATAATTTAGTTTTTTTATAGCTAAAAATCTTATCTGTAAGATAAAAAAAACTTCGTCCTTGTATTAAAAGGACGAAGGTATTATCTCCGTGGTACCACCTATTTTGCATATTATGCCACTTAGTCTAATACAAGATAAATGATTTATCTGATATCAGCTCCCTAATAACGGTGGGATTCCGTTGAAGTCTACTCTCATATGATTTCGGTTCACAGCTCCAAGGCTACCTTCCATTATTTCTTCATGGAGAATTTCCACCAACATCTCCTCTCTATATTTCCAAAATAAAGTACTCTTCCTCTTCTTTGCTTTTATACTTTATCACTTTCTTACGTTAAATTATTTTAATCATTATATCAATTTAGTTATAGTTTGTCAATGATAATCTTACTTTTAGGTATCTTTTTAATATACCTTCTTTATCAGATATTCCCTTAATGGAGATATTCTATTAGAATATGTTCATAGATAAATATCTTTCACCATTGTCTGGTAATATTACAACAATATTTTTACCTTTGTTATCTTCTTTTTTTGCTATCTCTAGTGCTGCAAAAACTGCCGCTGATGATGATATTCCTACAAGCATACCTTCTTCTCTGGCTAATCTTCTCATTGTAGCAAAAGCATCTTCATCTTTTATTTTTATTATCTCATCTATTACATCTTTATTCAATACATTAGGGACAAATCCTGCTCCTATACCCTGTAATTTATGTGAACCTGGATCTCCACCTGATAAAACTGCTGAGTTATCTGGTTCCACTGCAACAATTTTAACCCCTTCAATCTTATCCTTTAGAATTTCACCAATACCAGTTATTGTTCCTCCTGTTCCAACACCTGCAACAAGAATATCAACCTTACCATCCATATCATTTATTATCTCAAGAGCCGTAGTTTTTCTATGGATTTCTGGATTAGATACGTTATTAAACTGCCCAGGAACAAAGTGATTAGGATAATCTTGTTTTAATTCTTCAATTTTATCTATTGTTCCTTTCATTCCTTTAGTTCCTGGCGTCAAAACCAATTTAGCTCCATAAGCTTTTAATAGATTTTGTCTTTCTTTACTCATTGTATCTGGCATAGTTAGTATAACACGATATCCTTTTACTGCACCTGTCATAGCTATACCTATTCCAGTATTTCCACTTGTAGGCTCTAGTATAACTGTATCCTTAGTTATCAACCCATTCTTTTCACCATCTTCAATCATAGCTAGACCAATTCTGTCTTTTATGCTTCCACCTGGATTAAAATATTCCACTTTCCCATATATGTTTGCTTGTGTATCATTTATTTTATTTATTTTCACTAGTGGTGTTTTGCCTACTAATTCTAATATATTATTGTATACTTTATCCATAACTAAACCCTCCTTGTATAATACCAAATAATCTTATCTGTATTGTGTATATTATTAATTTACTTAATTGAACTGTATATGTCAATACCAATTAATATAGTTATGTAATTAATATTCCCTTGTTTGTATGTTTAAACCAATTTATTTTATTATCACTTGCTATACGTAAAGTTTTTGCTTATAATAAAATTACTATAATTATCCACACAGATAGTATTAAATAGGAGGAGCTTATATGAATTTTAAAAAAGCCACTGTATTCGTTAATTTATTTAAGAGAATACAATCAGATGATATTACAGCTTGGGCTTCAAAACTCACTTTTTATATACTGTTGTCCATTTTTCCTTTTATACTATTTCTTATGCAGATACTTAGTTATACATCCTTATCAGATGTGGATGTCCTTTATCAATTCAAAGACATCTTTCCTGATGAGATTTTTGGTGTTATCGGATTCATTACTACAGATATTGAAAAAAATCAAAGCGATACATTATTGTCAATTGCACTTATTGCAACTATATGGGCTGCATCAAAAGGTATAATGGCGATAATAACTAGTCTTAATAAAGCATATAGAGAAAAGGAAACTCGTTCATATATCTTTTTAAGATTGATGTCATTTATATATACTATTGCTTTTGCAATAGTATTGATTCTAACTTTTTTATTAATTATATTTTGGAATAAGCTACTTAACCTAGCATTTTCATATATATATCTTCCCACAGGGTTAGAAGGAATAATTGACTTCATTAGAATACTTTTTGCTATGATACTTCTATTTTTCTTTTTTATATTGTTGTATAATGCGTCACCAAATAAAAAGATAACTTTCATAGAAGTAGTACCAGGAGCTATACTATCTACAATAGGTTGGTTAGCTATGTCTTTTATCTTCTCATTCTATATTGATAAAATAGGCAACTTCTCTTATATGTATGGAAGTCTAGCGAGTATAATTATATTATTAATATGGTTATACCTATGTAGTATAATTATATTAGTGGGCGGTGAACTTAACGCCATTTACTTTGAAAAAGACAAATAATAAAAGAGACCAGTCTCTAGGACACTTGAAAATGAGAGAGATTACTGTAAAAAACTTATAGATACAATAGAAAATGAGCCAAAGCTTCAAGTTTATCCTAAAGTAAAGGAAAAGTTAAATTATTTGAAAGAAGCTTTAACTGATAACATTGAACACTTAAAAATAGCTCAAGATGAAGA
>NZ_JAOARO010000010.1 GCF_025211055.1 Vallitalea sp.
GTAGTAAGACCCCTTGAAGACTACAAGGTTGATAGGTCGGAGGTGTAAGCATGGTAACATGTTCAGCTGACCGATACTAATAGGTCGAGGGCTTGACCTAAGTACATCAAAGAGATTTGAATGTATGATAGTTAAGCTAAGAGTTAAGATATATAAGTTATGTAGCTTTGCAGAGGTTGATAAGATAATTTGTTGTTCAATGTGTTGTTTTGAATATTTATATAAAGTATTCCTCGATAGCTCAATGGTAGAGCATTCGGCTGTTAACCGAAGGGTTGTAGGTTCGAGTCCCACTCGGGGAGTTTATAATAAGGCTCGTTGGTCAAGCGGTTAAGACACCGCCCTTTCACGGCGGTAACAGGGGTTCGATTCCCCTACGAGTCATTTTCGGTGGTAATGCGTTTATGGGAAACACCCGTTCTCATACCGAACACGATGGTTAAGACATAAACGGTCGATGGTACTTAGTTGGAGACGACTTGGGAGAGTAGATGGCTGCCGATTTTGTTATTGACAAAATTAATGCACTATGCATATAATAAATTATGGCGCCATAGCCAAGTGGTAAGGCAGAGGTCTGCAACACCTTCATCATCGGTTCAAATCCGATTGGCGCCTTGAAACATTTAATTTTATAATGACGCGGAGTGGAGCAGTCTGGTAGCTCGTCGGGCTCATAACCCGAAGGTCAAAGGTTCAAATCCTTTCTCCGCAATTACTAACAGCTTATTAGCTGTTTTTTTATTGCACTTATTTAATATAAGAACCTAATTCATAATAAATAGGTATTCTAATTGTCTATATTTATCATAGCAGAACAATACTATATATAGTTTGTAAAAAGAAGTAATATATTTTCATATCTAATGATTTATTCTTCTATAAAAGTAAGATAGATTAGGAAAAAATAAATAGATGATAATTCCATAACTATCATCTATTTAAACAAAATACGTTATTAGCATTGTTTCTTTTTCATTTCAACTTCTGATATAAGTATAGCTATAAAGATAACAATACAGCCCAGTATTAGTTTGATATTTAGTGATTCCTTCAATAATATCACAGAAAAAATTGTTCCAAATACAGATTCAGTTGATAAAAATATTGCTGCTTTATTAGCTGGTACTTTCTTCTGTGCATAAGTCTGGATGAAGAATGCGATAGAAGTACAGAAAATGCCTAAATATAGAATGGCTAAAATGGCATTTATAGTTATATCTATTTTTACCGTATTAATGTCCATAAAAATAAATGATATTAAAGATAAAATAAATGCTACATACATCTGTATAATAGAGAGTTTCATAGGATTGATTCTCTTACTATAATGCCCATTAAAAACTATATGAAGTGCAAAGAAAATAGCGCATATCAACGTTAGTAAATCACCTAGATTAACACCTGTAGCTGTATCTAATGTTAATAAACCAATTCCAATAAAACATATAATAGCTGATAAAAATGATTTTATTGGGGGTTTTTTACAGTACAGAATCCAACAAAGGAATGGGACAATAATTACATTTACACCTGTTAAAAAAGCATTTTTTGATGGCGTAGTATATAGTATTCCAAAGGTTTGGAATATAAAACCTAGAAAGAGGAATAAGCCAACCATTAAACCACCTATAATATCTGATTTTGAGATAGTTTTTAGATGTTTAAAGAAAATAATACTAAGCATAATAGCTGCGGTTAAGAATCTTAGGGTTAGTATTAAAATAGGAGTAGCCCCCATATTTAAAGCTATTTTGGAGGCTATAAATCCACTACCCCAGATTATTGCTACAATAAATAAAAGACCTTCATATAAATATTTTTTTGATTTTAACATATGTATTCACCACAAATTAGAGATACTAAACAAAACTAAGTTATGTTCCTTATAATAACTATTGATTCTAATTAATCCCTTTCTTAACGTCATATTTATAAAAACAATTGCTTGATTGCAATATAATAACTATAACATGATATAGTGATCTAGGTAAATAAAAATATTAAATATAGATATTATTTAAACATACATTATATTTACTATTGCATAGATTTAATTTATAATAGTATGCGCAGGATATTTTTATTAGTAAAAGTAAAAATTAATAGAGGTGATTAAGATGGATATAAAAGTAGGAAATATACTACACTTAAAAAAACAACATCCTTGTGGAAGTCATGAATGGGAAGTTCTTAGAACTGGAATTGATTTTAGAATAAAATGTTTAGGATGCGGTCATCAGGTCATGATTCCAAGAAAAAAACTAGAAAAGAATATCAAAAATATCAAAGAATAGTGATCTCTATTTATATATTAATGTAAAATATAAATTTCATATTGCATAATGTTAAGAACTGTGTTAATATATTAAATTGTAGTGTGACGATAAAATAGTAATTTTATGTCAAGCTATATAGTCATTATAGTAATGATTATTATCCTTGCTCTTATTTTAGTTTTAATAAGGGCCAAAGTCCAAAAGGAGGTGTAATTAATGAATAATTACGAATTAGCAGTTGTAATCAACGGGAAAGTTGAAACAGAAGTTAAAGAAGCCGCTTTAGAAAAAATCAAAGGTTATATTGAAAGATTTGGTGGTACTATCGGTGAAATCGACGACTGGGGAAAAAGAAGACTAGCTTACGAAATTAATAAAGTAAGAGAAGGTTATTATTACTTTATTCAATTCCAATCATCTTCTGATGCACCAGCTGAGATTGAAAAAAGAATTCGTATTATGGAACCTGTTTTAAGATTCTTATTTAAGAGATTAGAAGATTAATTTTAAGGGGGTAATGTTATGAATAAAGTTATATTAATGGGGAGATTAACAAAGGATCCAGAAGTGAGATACTCACAAAGTGCTCAACCTCTTGCAATTGCTAGATATACCTTAGCAGTTAACAGACGTTTCAAACGTGATGGTGAGCCAGATGCTGATTTCATAAACATTGTATCCTTTGGAAAATCAGGAGAGTTCGCTGAGAAGTTTTTTAAAAAAGGTCAACAAGTTTGTATTGTTGGTAGATTACAAATAAGAACTTATGATGATGCTAACGGCAATAGAAGATGGATGACAGAAGTAATTGCTGAAGAACAGCATTTTGCAGAAAGTAAATCTTCATTTGAACAAAGAATGGCTATGGAACCAAATGAAACACCTGTTCCAGCGCCAGAGAATAATAATGCCGATGGGTTTGTTCCTATAGACGAAAGTTTTGATGACGACCTACCATTTTAGGTATAATATGATTTTTATAAAGGAGGTAAAATAATGGCTTTCCAAAAAAGAAAAGGCGGAAGAAGAAAAAAACGTATTTGTATTTTTTGTGCAGACAAAAAAGCAACAATTAACTATAAAGATGTAAGTAAATTAAAAAGATATGTTTCCGAAAGAGGAAAAATTCTTCCAAGAAGAATCACTGGAAATTGTGCTAAACATCAAAGAGCATTAACAGTAGCTATTAAACAAGCAAGACATATAGCATTAATGCCTTATACAGTTGATTAATATAGATATTTTAGGGCTCTGAGTAATCAGAGCCTTTATTAATTATTTGACATGAACTTATTAATATAATTTCTTAACTTTTCATATCTTCCATTAAATGTTATAATATGATTAATCTATGTAAATAGATAAAATAACTTATGTCAAATAGATATAAATAATTATAAAAAGTATAAAAGGGGACTGTAGTTATGTCTATGTATAAAGGGGACTTTGATATTACTAAAACTATTAGGATTATTGAAAGGTTAAAAAGTCAGCTGCTTTCAAATGTATCTGCTTTGTTTTCAAACATGGCTGAAGGCAATACAGGTGATAATAATGAAAATATTGATATTTTAGCTGATATAATTATTCTTTCTTATTTATTATCTGATAGGTTAGGTGTTTCAAACGAAGCTCTTGATGTTAAACTAATAAATAAATTACGTTTGGCTAGTTTACAGGATGCTGAGAATGCTGAATGGGTACAAGAGATACTTACATTATCAAAACATCTTAATAAGTCTAGACAAATATAGATATACAATATATTTTGAATGTATTTCAAAATATAGGAGGTTATTATGAAAAAAAGTAGTAATGTTAGATATATACTTCTTTTAATAATATTAGTTGTTAATACATTATATAGTTATCTATTTATAACAAGGGGAGCGGCAATATTATTAAGCTTTATGGTTTTTATACCTATTGCAATATATAGCTTGCAATACAAAATAGATAGCAGATTGATATGTTGTATGTTAGCAGTTTCTATTGGTATTTATATGTTATACAGTGTTGAGGATTTTATTCTATATAGTATGCTGATAATACTGCCAGCTTTTATTATTAGTTATATAGTAAAAGAAGAAATAGTTTTTTCAAAGGCTTTGTCATTTACAAGTTTATTAATGTTTGTATGTTTTTTAGGCGCTATAATTTTATTAAGATATATCTGCAATATTGATATTATAGAATGGTATTTTAATATTATAGATGTATTGGAAATTGAATTCACTAATATGTATAGCGGATTTTTTAAAGCTAATACTAATTCAATACAAGAATATTCAATTGCTATGGGTACATTTAAGAAGACTTTTCATTTTATGAAGTATTATTATCCTGCATTATTATACCTATTATGTTTAGGGATGTCTTTTATATCTATTTTGTGTATAAGAGCAATAGCTATTAAAGCAAATATCTATAGTCATGGATTAGGAAACATATTAGGCTTGAAAGTTTCTAGAAGCATGATTGTATTTTTATTAATCGCTATTTGTACCAAAGCTTTAAGTAGCAATAGTTATTTACTTATAGCTATTAACAATATATTGGTTATTTTAACAGTAATGTTATTTTTGTTGGGGATATTATTTGAAATATCAGTAATTAAGAGAGTTAGGAGTGTTGGAAGAAGAAGTCTACTAATATTAGTTTCTATCTTTTGTCTTGTATTTTTCCAAGCTTATTTTGTAGTAGTAGGTTTTATAGATAGTGTTTTCCAGATTAGAGTTAAATTAAATAATGCATAAGAAGCATTAAAAGTCTAAAATAGGAAGATAATAATATGGAACTTCTTTAAATCTTAAAGGAGAAGATTATATGAATAAGAAAATTCAGATGAATAAACAAATAGAAAGTTATTTTAGGTGGCCTTTAATATATATTGCCTTTCTATTTATAATGACCTTAATATTATTTTATATCAATATTACTGCAGGTATTATTTCATTGACATTTTTATTAGTTGCTATAGCTGTAAGTGTTTTCATTGGAGTTGTTTCTAAAAGACACTTGATGAGTGAAGTAATCAATTATGCTCTTACTTTTGGTACTTTACAGAAGAACTTTTTACAAAAATTTCAGATACCTTATATTTTGTTAGATATTGATGGAAGAATACGATGGTTCAATGAAGAATTTGAAATAATGATAGGTGAAAAAAAGATTCTAGACAAAAATATCAATGCACTAATACCTCACCTTAATTCTACTATCTTGCCTGTTGAAAATGATACTGTTTTTGAAAAAGAGATATCTTTAGAAGATAAAATATATAGAGTAATAATTCGTAGTCTTGAAATAGATGATGATAATACTTTGGATGCATATGATAGAATGAGTGATAGCGGTATTATCTATGCAACATATTTTTTTGATATAACTAATGAAAAAGAGTTACAAACAAAGAATGATGACCAAAAAACAGTTGTTGGTCTTTTGTATATTGATAATTATGAAGAGGCTTTTCAAAGTATTGAAGATGTTAGAAGACCTCTGTTAGTTGCACTGATTGACAGGAATATAAATAAGTTTGCAAAAAAAATTGATGGTGTAGTTCGTAAATTCGAAAAAGATAAATACGTAATAATATTTCAAAAAAAATACCTAAGAGATTTACATGAAGACAAGTTCGCCATATTAGATGTTATTAGAGAAATTAATATTGGTAATGAATTACCGGTTACGTTAAGTATGGGTCTTGGAGTTAATGATTATTCTTATACACAGTCAATGGATTTTGCAAGAGTTGCTATTGATTTAGCTCTTGGTAGAGGTGGAGACCAAGCTGTTATAAAAGAAAGTGATAAATTTTTATTCTACGGAGGTAAAACACGTGGGGTAGAAAAAAGTGCAAGGGTAAAAGCTAGAATCAAAGCTTATGCATTTAGAGAGCTTATAGAAGATTGTGATAAAGTTATTGTTATGGGACATAAAGTTCAAGATTTAGATTCATTAGGGGCTGCTATTGGTATTTATAGCTGTGCAAGATTATTGGATAAGTCTGCTCATATTGTTCTTAATGAAATTACTTCAGCTGTTAGACCTTTGTATGAACGTTTTATTGAAGATGATAATTATGGTGAAGACCTTTTTATAGATAATGTAGAAGCTGTAAATTATGCAAATGAGAATACATTACTTGTAGTTGTTGATGTTAACAGACCAAGTTATACCGAATGCGAAGAATTATTTAAATATGTGAATAATGTTGTTGTTTTTGATCATCATAGAGTTGGGGCAGAACATATTGAAAATACTGTTTTAAGTTATATTGAACCTTATGCATCCTCTGCATGTGAAATGGTAACTGAGATAATAAGATATATTTCTGATAAAGTCAAACTTAGATCTATAGAAGCTGAGGCTTTATTTGCGGGTATTACAGTAGATACTAAAAATTTTGTGATAAAAACGGGTGTTAAGACATTTGAAGCAGCAGCATATTTAAGAAGAAATGGTGCAGATGTGGTTAGAGTAAGAAAGTTATTCAAAAATGATATGGAATCATATAAAGCTAGAGCAACAGCAGTTAGGGATTCAGAGATATACAGGGATAAAATGGCTATATCAATATGTCCATCAGATATACAAAATCCAATTTTGGTTACTGCACAAGCTGCGGATGAATTACTTAATATATCTGGTATTAAGGCATCATTTGTATTAACAAATATGGATGGTATAATATATATAAGTGCCCGTTCTTTTGATGATATTAATGTGCAGCTAATAATGGAAAAACTAGGAGGTGGAGGACACCTAAGTGTTGCAGGTGCTCAGCTTCATGATAACACTATAGATGGTGCTATAGAAATCCTGAAAGATACAATTGATGAATACTTAGAGGAAGGTGAGAAAAAATGAAAGTAATACTATTAGAAGATGTTAAGAAGGTAGGTAAAAAAGGAGATCTAGTTAATACAAGTGATGGTTATGCTAGAAACTTCCTATTTCCTAAAAAATTAGCAGTTGAAGCTACTAAGTCTTCTATTAATGATATGAAATTAAAGAAACAATCTGAAAAGAGAAGACAGGAAGAACTACTTGAACAGGCTAAACAATTAGCTAAGGAGATTAAAGGTAGTGAAGTAACAATAAAAGTAAAAGCTGGAGATGGAGGTAGAATCTTTGGTTCAGTGTCAACAAAGGAAATTACAAAAGCAGCTAAACAACAATTAGGCTTTGATATTGATAAGAAGAAGATGCAGCTTAAAGAACCAATAAAATCTCTAGGAACTCATATCATACCAATAAAATTAAACGCAAAAGTTAAAACAGAGTTAAAAGTAAAAGTCCAAGAGATATAATTTAAGTAATTTATACAAGACCCTTATAGGGTCTTGATGTTTCATAACATAAAACATATATGGATGTATAGATATTTAAGTTTAATATATATAGTAATAAATACAAGTTTATTAATGATAATTGGGCTGTTATAATTAACTTAAGTAATATATATGTTGTTTGGACTATTAGTTTGGAGGGGATTGTGGTGGACGCAGAAATAAAAGGATTACCACCATATAGCTTAGAGGCAGAGCAATCTGTTATTGGTTCTATGATAATGGATAGAGAAGCGATAGCTACAGGTTCAGAATCTTTAATGCCTGATGATTTTTATCAACCTGACTTAAAAGTGATTTTTGAAGCGATTATTAATTTGTATAATAAAAATAAAGCAGTTGACTTAGTTACACTTGAAAGCAAATTAAAAGATGAAGGCGTTCTAGATCAGATAGGTGGGATTAATTATTTATCTAAATTAGCTGTAGCTGTACCAACATCTGCGCATATCAAGAATTATGCTCAAATCGTTAAGGAGAAGGCTGTTCTTAGAAAATTAATTAAAACTAGCAGAGAAATAATTGATGAGAGCTATGATGGAAAAAATAAATTAGAAGATATTCTTACTGGTGCTGAAGAAAAAATCTTCAATATTATGCAAGATAGACGTACAGAAGATTTTTCTTCTATTAAAGATTTAGTAGTACCTACGCTAAATAAAATAGAGACTATACATAAAAATCAAGGTAAGGTTACTGGTATACCTACTGGATTTATTGATCTTGATTATAAGACTGCTGGATTACAACCTTCAGATTTGATTCTAGTTGCTGCAAGACCTTCAATGGGTAAAACCGCTATTGCTCTTAATATGGCACAGCATGCTGCTATAAAAGAAAATGCTTCCACAGCTATCTTTAGTCTGGAGATGTCAAAAGAACAGTTGGTTAATCGTCTTCTATGTTCAGAAGCTATGGTAGATGCTCAAAAGGTTAGAACTGGAGACTTAGAAGATGAGGACTGGGCGAAAATTGCAAGTGGTTCAAGTGTTTTATCCAATGCTCCAATATACATAGATGATACACCAGGTATTACTGTTTCAGAAATGAAAGCTAAATGTAGAAAATTAAAACTAGAAAAAGGTCTTGATTTAATACTGATTGACTATCTTCAGCTAATGAGTGGCAATGGTAAAACAGAATCAAGACAACAAGAGATATCTGAAATATCACGTTCTTTAAAAGCTCTTGCCAGGGAAATGGAAGCTCCCGTTGTAGCATTATCTCAGTTAAGTCGTGCTTGTGAATCTAGAGCTGACCATAGACCGATGTTATCGGATTTAAGAGAGTCTGGAGCTATTGAGCAGGATGCTGACGTAGTTATGTTCTTGTATAGAGATGAATACTATAATCCTGAATCAGAAGCTAAGAATCAAGGTGAATTGATAATAGCTAAACAACGTAATGGTCCAACTGGAACTATTCATTTGGTATGGATGGGACAATATACTAAGTTTGCTAGTATGGAAAATAGAAATTATTAATTAAAAATAAAAAGAAGTTGTAGATAATTTTTATCTGCAACTTTTTTGCTATTTTTTACTAAAAAAAGAATAAATAGTTAATTTATGACTATACTTTATAATAAAATAATATTTAAGAGGTATAGAATATGAGTTTTATTAATAATGTGAATTTAGCTATGCAGAATGAAAATGCCAGTGAGTTGAATGAAGAAGAACTTTTGCTTAAGAATATTGAAATTACTAAGAGAGCGTTGGATACTGCCTATAGTAATTTTGATGTTGTCACTGCCCCTGAATTAATTGATAGTTGCATATATGAGGTTAAAGCTATGCAATTAAAATATGAGTATCTCATAAATCAAGCTAAACAAATGAATATCATTGCTAAATTACAATGATTTTAGTGTGTTTTTTTAATTAAAAAAATAAGAATATATAGGCATAGACAACATATAATATAATAAATGATAACCTATTTACTTTATTACTACAATAATAAAATATGTAAGGTACCACGGATAAAATAAATAAATTCATTTGGTAAAGGGGGTAGAAGGAAAACAATCAATTAATTATATGGTTTTTTGTTTTATGTTTAATTATTATATTGTTTTCAATGCTTATGAAACCAGTTAAGAAAGTAATATTAGTTTTAATAAGAGGCTGCATTGGCTTAGGTGCAATATATGGCTTCAATTTTATATTAAAAGGCTTAGGACTATTTGTTGGGTTGAATATAGTAAATGGTTTTGTAGTAGGCATTTTAGGAGTCCCTGGATTTCTGTTGTTATATTCCCTAGCATTGGTTGATATGTTTCTATAATAATTATAGTCACTATGGTTAAGTTAAAATATCATATGTGGCTTTTTTATTACCTATATTTAATATATTTATTCTTATTTATATTATAAGGATAAGAAACTAAAGTAATTAATTATGAATAAATAAAAATATAACAAAATTCAACAAAATATAAGTAAATACCAAAAATATCTTTACATTCTTCTATAAATTTCATATAATATGTATTAAGGGGACTTTTTGAGGGGAAAATATATTTTATTTTAACACATCTATTATATCTTAAAAGTAAATGATTAATAATTATGCTATATTTTTAATATATAAATATATATTTCTGTATAATCGTCGTGTATTTCATTTGAAAATTATTTTTATAATAAGATAAAATTTAATAATAGTTTATTTGCAAGAAAGGAATAAATGATATGATTCCTATAATTAAGTATGTTTTAGTTTGTATATTATTGATTTTAGTGATATATACGGATACAAAAAACTACGCAGTTAAAAATTCGGCCATCCTATTCTTTGCAGCCGCTGGACTTATTGTTAATTGCGTTGAGTTAGGCTTTACAGGATTAGTTAATTGGCTAATGGGAATATCATTACCTATACTAGTCTTATTTGTGTTGTTTATTGTTAGAATGTTAGGTGCTGGTGATATTAAATTAATAGGAGTTATCGGTGGCTTATTAGGCTTAGATTTCTTGATGAAATCATCTTTATATATGCTTATAGCTGCGGGATTCATGTCACTGGTAAAAATGGTAGTAGAAAGAAATCTTATAATTAGATTAAAACATTTTTTTAATTTTGTACATAACATTATTAATAATAAACAGATTGGAATCTATGACGAGCTTAATAAAGAAGATAAAAGCCATGTAATAAGATTATCATATGCAATAGGAGCAGGTATTATATATCAAATACTTTTTGAGCTTAAGATATTTGGTTAATATTAGATAAGTAGTACCAAACTATACTTGGAGTGAGGAAGATATGATTAGATTAAATATTATTATAGCAGATTATGACAAAGGTTATTTAAATGCAATATCAAGATTTCTATCTTTGTGGAATGAAACAGAATATAATGTTATTTCTTTTACAGAGAAAGAATTACTTACACAATATCTGGAGACAACAAAAGCAGATATATTATTGATATCTCCAAAACTAATGGTAGAAGATATTGATTTGTCAAATGTACAGGTGACAATAATTAATACACCTGATAGAGTACCAGAGAGTCTACTTACATATCCTTACATCAATAAATATCAACCAGGAGATGTTGTCGCAAGAGAACTTATAAGTATTTTTTCAAAATACAGCAAAGATGAGATAATAGTCAAGAAAAATACGGTTGGAACAAAAGTAATAGGAGTTTATTCCCCTATAGGTGGAAGTGGTAAGACAACTGTATCAGTTGGTTTAGCTAAGCAATATGCTATAAAAGGTTTTAAAACCTTATTTTTAAGCTTGGAAGAGATGGCTTCCTATAAGACCATATTGGAATGTAATAATACTAATAATTTCTCTGATTTATTATATTACATTAAGCAGAAGAATAAAAATCTCATAATGAAAATTGAAGGATTAAAAAATACTGATAATAATTCTGGCATGGACTATTTTTCACCACCATATTGTTACAAAGATATTCATGAAGTCTCCATTAATGAATGGATAGAGTTAATAGATTATATAAGAGATAATTCAAATTATGAAAGAATAGTATTAGATTTTGACTCTAATCTCAGCGATAAAAACCTAAAATTACTCCAAGCATGTGATGATGTTTTGCTATTGACTAACATAGATAAGATGGCATTAACTAAAATGAATCATATGTATAATAGCTTAAAAAAGATGAATATTGAAGATGTAAATACTAATGTACGTATAATCATTAATAATACTAAAAAAGATAATGAAGTATTAGAAGGGGTATCCATGATGGGTAAGGAAGTAGAGATAAACATCCCTTATGATAATAATTTATTAATTGATATAGGTGAGATAAACAATATTAATCTGGAGAGTTGTTTTGGTAGAGTATTAAATAATTATGTAACTAAAGTTATTAAAAGTGAGGGGAAATAGTTGATAGCTGATTTGGATAATTTAAAGGATATAGTTAGAAATAGAATAGATTTGACGAAAGATCCTACTGATGAAGATATTAGAGATATAATTGACGAGGTAATAAAAGAAAAATCCAGAGAAGAGTATATAAGTATAACAAAAAGATATGAATTAGGGGATAAACTTTTTAATTCTATTAGGAGACTTGATGTATTACAGCCTCTTTTGGAAGACAAATCTGTCACAGAGATTATGATAAATGGGAAAGATGATATATTCGTAGAACGAAAAGGAAGGATTAAGAAGATTGATGGCTGTTTTGAAAATACTGTCAAATTAGAAGATGTCATTCAACAAATTGTAGCTAAGGTCAATAGGATTGTCAACGAATCATCTCCTATTGTAGATGCAAGGCTTTCAGATGGTTCAAGAATAAATATTGTTTTACCTCCTATAGCATTAAATGGTCCTATAGTAACTATAAGAAAATTTCCAGATAAGCCTATTAGTATAGAAGAGTTAATACAGTGGGGAAGTCTATCAAAAGAAGTAGCAGATATCTTAGATAAGATGGTAAAAGCAAGATATAATATCTTCATTTGCGGTGGAACAGGTTCTGGTAAGACAACATTTCTCAATGTACTATCTAATTTTATACCTAGGGATGAGAGAATCATTACTATTGAAGATTCAGCTGAGTTACAGATTAGATCAGTTGATAATCTTGTTAGATTAGAAACTAGGAATGAAAATGTCCAGGGGAAAGGAAAGATTAGTATTAGAGATTTAATTAAATCTTCGTTGAGAATGCGTCCAGATAGAATAGTTGTTGGTGAGGTTAGAGGTGAAGAAGCACTGGATATGTTACAAGCCATGAATACTGGACATGATGGATCTTTATCAACAGGACACGCCAATTCTACAAATGATATGATAAGCAGATTGGAGACAATGATATTAACGGGTGCTAATATGCCACTTGAGGCTATTAGGCAGCAGATAGCATCTGCTATTGATATAATGATACATCTTGGCAGACTCAGGGATAAATCAAGAAGGGTTCTCGAAATAGCGGAAGTTAAAGGATATGAAAATGGTAATATAATACTTAATCCTTTGTATGAATTTCATGAATTGGAAAAAGGTAATAATAACAATTCTAGAGTAGAAGGTAAGCTTATTAGAACTAATAACAAATTAATACATAGAGATAAATTTATTATGGCAGGAGTAGAAGTTGGAGAAGAGATATGAGTAATAAGACTAATAATGAGCTGATTAATTATGCTGAGTATCATATGAATATCCTAGAAAGAGTTAAATATTCACTAATAGCTATGGCAGGTGTTTATATACTTTGTATATTATTTTATAACAATCATATTATTGCAGGAATACTTTCTTTAATAGGATTACTATATCCTAAATATAAGAAACCTCAATTAATTAAGAAAAGGAAGACGGAATTAAGGCTTCAATTTAAAGAAGCTATTTATGCATTATCTTCTTCTTTAGGAGCAGGAAAGTCTATAGAAAGTTCCTTTAAATCTGTTCTAAGTGATTTAAGGATATTATATCCTGAACCAAATACATATATTATCTTAGAATTTGAATACATAGTTAGAAAGATTGAAATGAATGAAACCATAGAAGATGCTATACAGGATTTTGCTTCTAGAGCTTCTATTGATGATATTACTAATTTCTCCAATGTATTTGTTACAGCAAAAAGAACAGGTGGTAATATTATCAGCATCATAAGATATACGTCTAACGTAATAAGTGAAAAGATTGAAATCCATAACGAAATAGAAGTACTAGTATCAAGTAAACAATTTGAACACAGGATACTAAGTCTATTGGTTCCAGGAATTATTATCTATCTCCAAATGTCATCACCAGGCTATTTGGAGGTTATGTACTCTACTATTACAGGAAGAATATTAATGACTGTCTGCCTTATATTATTTACTGTTAGTTATAGAGTCGGTAAAAAAATAACGGATATAGAGGTGTAGCTGATGGTAGTTGGAATAATAAGTTTTATTATACTTATAGGGTTGTTCACAGTTTTTTTTCTAACTAAAAACATGTATAAAGAAGAAATGGAATGCATTGATAAGAAAGAATATAAACTAAAGGAACTAATTCCCACATCTCTATTCATATTAGATAAAGTCATTGGTAATAAAATGAAAGTTGGTAAGAATGTTAGAGATAATATATATCTAATCTATGGTAAGAGGGAATATGATTTTCGCCTTAGAATGCATCAAGGAGAAAAAATATCTCTTGCAATAATGTCTCTTATTGGAGTTCTATTCATAACTTTGATTATGAGTTTGCAGGGGAATGATAGCATCAATCTTATGAATAATACAATAAAAAAACCTTCATTAGGTAAGGGAAATGTGTCCTATGACTTACAAGCACAGATAGAGATTGATGGTAAAAAAGATGTTAAGGATATAACAGTATTAGTTCCAGAAGAAAATCCAGATAAAGAAAAAGCAAGAAGTGTATTAAAAGAAGCCGCTGATGAACTACATAATTACATACTAGGAGACAACCACAATCTAAAAGTTATAGATAAAAAATTGAATCTAGTTAAGTGGTTTCCTGGTAAAAATATCAAGATTATATGGACTATTGATTGTCCATATATAGAAAAGAATGGTGAGCTGGATTATAGCAATATTACAGGAAAGGGTAATGAAACCAATATTACTGCAAAACTAACATATGCGGGAGAAAGCATTGATAAAACAATAGAATTAAAAGTATATCCAAAGACACTAACAAAAGAAGAAAAGTTAGAGTTGATTGAAAAGGCCATAAAAGAAGAGTTGTCAACTGATAATCTATTAAATAGATCTGATGATGAAGTAATTTTGCCTACTACCATAGAAGGACATAACGGAAAAATAAGTTGGTTATTAAAATCAGATGGCAATAATAGTTTGAAGTTCTTAATTTTTGGTTTGATAGTAATTATTCTGTTAGTGGTATTAAAAGATTATGAAGTCAAGAAAAAAGTTGAAGATAGAAGTTCTGAAATTAGAAAATGTTTTCCAGAGTTTGTAATAAAACTAACTCTTTTGTTGAATGCAGGAATGACCTTGAGTCGTGCTTGGAATAAGATATCTAAGGATTACTACGAGGATATAACAACAGGTAGAGCGGACAAACTTTTCCTGTATGAAGAGATGTTAGAAACTCTTCAGGAAGTTAATAATGGACTGTCTGAGGTGAAAGCTTATGAAGATTTTGGTAAGAGATGTAAGATACCAGAAATGATGAGATTCACTACAGTTATTGTCCAAAATATAAGAAAAGGTAATGATACATTAGTAATGGCACTTCAAAACCAAGCCAATGAGGCATGGGATGTAAGAAAAAATGTAGCTAAAAAAGCTGGTGAGAAAGCTAGTTCTAAGCTACTTATTCCTATGGGTATCATGTTCATCATCATTATTATTATTGTAATGATGCCGGCATTCATGTCTCTAGGAGTGTAATTTACTATAGAAAAATATATAAATAAATAATCTCTCGGAATCTTGAGAGATCATGTCAGCAAAGCTGACAAAAGCACTTTGACAAGTAAATATTGTCTGAATTACAAATAAAAGTAGAAAAATGGGTAAAAGAAATAGACATAACTGCTGTTATGCTTTAAA
>NZ_JAOARO010000011.1 GCF_025211055.1 Vallitalea sp.
CCCAGAACTAAGTCCTTCATACAACATACCTGCACTTGCATAATGTCCTAATATTGGTAATTTCACTTTTTTAGCTAAACTGTGAAGAGTGCTATAACCTACAGCAGCAAAATTAACCATAATTGCATCAGCACCTAAATCCCTAGCATGTTCAGCATTAACAAATATTTTGTCAACACTATCTGTAATATTTGCCACATACTTTGTTCTAGTTCCTGTTTTTTCAAATGCATGATTTGCAGCTTCTTTATATTTCTTTATTCTACTTGCAACTTTGTTAAAACTAGGATTAGCAAGAAGTTCATCATCTTTAATTAAATCAACTCCTCCAAGTGCTGTTTCATAAAATATTTTTGCCCCAATTTCTGGAGTAATTCCTGTACATGGTTTAATCATATTAAGTATTAATGGTCTATCATATACACCTGTCATTTCTCTTATACCATTCATTCCATAATTAGGCCCATTAAACTCTGAAACATACTTTTTGGGTAGTTGTAAATCAATTAACTTAACTTGAGCTGAAGTAGATGCATCATTTCCTAGTAATGTTGTTAATAACATTGGAAATTGTGCACCGAAATTAATTGTTGGAAAAGCTAGTTGAATAATATAAGCTCTCTTACCAGTCTCATCTTCCCTAACTAGTTCATAAGGAGGTACACTATATACATTAATAACTTTTCCCATATGTTTTTCTCTCATTGCTTCACTAATACCCGGTACTGGTAACCATGTTCCAAGTGTTTGTCCCACAGCAAAGGAGGCTACTTTGTCCATTACATTTTCTCTACAATCAAGTTCAATAAAATAACTAGCAATAACATAATCCTCATCTTTAACTTGTTCATAAAAACTAAATAATTGTTTATCTAGCATCTCTTACCTCCTTAATATATTTATGTAATAGCTTTGCAATTTCTATTGCAAATTCCTCATCGTTAATATGTGCTTTTGACTTAATTAATTCAATGTTTTGGTTACTTATTTCATTTTTCACTTCCATAATTCCATCTGCAAAACCACAATCTGATTCAGGTTCATATATTGGTCCACCTATACAATTTAACTGACTAAAACCACCTTCTGGCACAACAATACCAACTGGACCTAAACTGTCACCTGTTCTATTAGCAATATATCTTCCTACCATTTTCATTTCATCATAATTAGCCTTTACATGAGTATGAATTGGATTATGCTCAACCAATTTTCTATCACGCTTACTTTCTGGCACATTGGATAGTCCTCCGTATAGAATTATATCTGCACAACCAGGTATAATTACTTGTGGAATTCCTTTTTGTGTAGTAATTTTTAATCTGTCTTCATATGCTGGCATTAACCCATCAAATAGTCCATCTGTTATATCATGAGGACTTAAATCAAGGATTCCAGTCAATTTATCTTCCATAACTAATTCTTCCATAGCTTTGGCACCAATTCCATTACAGTGAAAAGTAATAACCTCATAACCTAATTCTTCCAAAACTTCTCTTGCTTTCATTGCACAAGGTGTTGTTACCCCTGCCATTGTTAACCCAATAGTTGGTTTATTATTAATATCATCAGAATCTACATTATTAGCCATACCTACAATAGCTCCTGCTGCTTCTTTAAACACTTTTCTAGTAATCATATTTAATCCGGAAATATCAGCAACCGAATGAATCATAGTTACATCTTTTGTTCCTATAAAAGGTCCAAAAGTTGCCTTACCATTAGCAACTGTAGATACCATAACTTTTGGAACACCTACTGGAAGACTTTTCATAGCTTTAGTAGCAAGTACAGTACCTTGTACGCCACCAAGTGAAATTACGCCTTGAACTTCTCCCTTATTATATAAATTCATGACTACTTTTTTAACGCCATTTGTCATAGTCTTAATAGCCGCATTTTTATCTCGTTTTTCAATGATTGCTTCAATAGAAGTACCCATACTTTCTGCTACTTGAAATCTTGTAATATCACTTTTCATCATTGGTTTACCAATAATTCCACAATCAATAACAGTAGTATCTGCACCAAGCTTTTCTATTTCATTTTTTAAAAAACTAAATTCTTCGCCTTTTGTATCTAAAGTACCTATTATTACAATGTTTTTTTTCATATTAAGCCTTCTTTCTATGGTACTAAGACTACTTTAATACCATACTCCAAATTAGTTGCTAATTGTTCAAATGCATTACTACCATCAGCTAATGGAACTTTTGTGATGATTTTTTCAGCATCAATAACACCTGTACTAATAAACTCAATAGCTTTTTGAATATCTTCATCTGTATAGCATTGAGTACCATATAGCTTGAATTCTTTTGTTACCAATGACATGAAGTCAATAGAAGTTTCTTTTGCTCCAAGAGCTAAAAATATAGCTACACCATTTTGTTTTAATACTTCTAGAGCCTGTTGTCTTGTTATAGAAATACCTGCTGCATCTACAACACATTCTGCTAAATCACCATCTAAAAATTCTCTAACTTGATCCATAGCATTTGCTTCCATACCATTAACTGTATAAGTGGCACCACATTCTTTAGCTTTTTCTAATCTGCTATTTACCACATCAACTGCAATAATTGTCTGAACACCTAAGTGTTTAGCAAGCTGAACTAATATTAATCCTTGTGCTCCTGCACCGAAAATAACCATTGATTTCGTATAAGTAGGTATACGACCTTTTAATCCATGTATAGATGTTGCTACTGGTTCAACTAATGAATAATAAGCAGTATCTAAATTACTTGGCACATGAAATACATAATGCTCTGGCATTTTGGCATATTCACTGAATCCACCATTTAATTCTCCACCAACTAACTTAGTATTTTTACATAAATTTGTTTTACCTGATCGACAATCTTCACAATGACCGCAATATAACATAGGTTGAACTACAACATGATCTCCAATAGTGAATCTGCTGACTTCATCACCACACTCTTCAATAATACCTGCAAATTCATGTCCTCTTATTCCAGGCAATGGCCAGTTGTTTTCCATACCTTTATACACATGCATATCAGTACCACAGATACCACAACCTAATACTTTAATTAATACATCTTTCTTACCTATTACAGGTCTATCAACTTCCTTATATTCCAATGTTTCATTTTCATTAACAACAAGTGCTTTCATCATATACCTCCTATTAAGATAGTTGCATAATTACGCAAAATCTGATTTTTATTTTCTATAAATGAATATTTTCTATTTAACTTTTAATGTTTTAATCTCATAAGGTTTTATGTTAAACTTAATACTATTATCATTTACTGAAAGATTACCAAGTTCTTCTTCTAATATATTGCTTTCCATAGCTTTTTCAATGTTAGTATCTATTCTCAAATTAACAGGTCCTCTTGTTCTATTATTTTCGTAAGCTCTTACGACTATAGATTCCTCATCTTCAGCACATTTTATAGTTTCAACAATCATATTATTGTTATCTACTTGAACAAATGAATATTTATCATTTCCATTATCTTCACTTGGTTTTTCAACGTGATGTAGAATTACTGGATAATTCAGTTCGTATGC
>NZ_JAOARO010000012.1 GCF_025211055.1 Vallitalea sp.
GAAGAAATCATGAGAAGAAGAAAGGAACTGTATGAATCAGCACGTAGGCTTAATCCTCAAAGATTTAATAAAGGTATAAGAAAGTGGGACGTTCCTAAAGCTGTTGCTTTAAATCCAACAGATGAAATTAAAGATTCGCTTAAAAATGATGTAATATAATTTTTCAAAGAATAGATATTTTAATAAGTGAGTCTTTTTTTAAAATTAAATGGTAAAATATTCAAAATGTGTATTTCTTAAAAATCGACCATAACAAAAAGATTAAATTTTATACGACAACTCTATTGACAAACACCGCTCCCTCCCCAAATTATGAGGTGTTGAAATCTAGCAGAACATAAAAAAAGAAACCTTAAGAAAGTATAAATCCCTCTTAAGGCTATATAGTATATTATATTGTAGCAGTTAACATGTTTCTCAAATATTAAGTTGTAAAAATGAAACATCCTATCTATTAGTTATTTCGTATCTTTATCTTTCTTTTCATTTTTCTTTTCAAACATTTCATTGTAAAGGTTATCTGCTCCCATGAAGGTTGTAATTAATTCAAATATTTTTGTTCCTATAAAAATAACTGCAATACTTATTAAATGTCCTTGTAACATGACATATTATATAAAAAAGACTAATATAGGAATTTTGTTTCCTAATATTAGTCTTTAATCTTAGTTCACTACAGAATTATAATTATACAATGAGTTTTAATATTTTAACTTGTCAAGATTTATTTATACTTACTATGTTTATAAATTCATTATTTTTCTTACTAATTCTGTAGTCAGTTTTTATAAAATTTT
This sequence comes from Vallitalea sp., assembly GCF_025211055.1. Lineage (GTDB taxonomy): Bacteria > Bacillota > Clostridia > Lachnospirales > Vallitaleaceae > Vallitalea. The sequence goes on from NZ_JAOARO010000012.1 coordinate 798, forward strand.
GCAGTCAGTTAATTATATATCAATCTTCTTGAATATATTTTACAAGCTTATTCAAATTCTTGGTTTCAAAAACACCTTCTTTAACACCTGCTAAATAATATAATTTCAACCAATATCCATCTCCTTCAGCATATGACTCAACAGCTTCTCTAATATTTTCTTCAGTCAAAGTACGGACAATTATATCTGGAGGACTCGCTTCGATATAATTCTTATTTTCTTTTTCCATATACCAAATCAAATTTTTAGGAGTTGATACTACTACTGTATACACTATGCCATCTTCTAACTCTATTGATACATCAATATTGTCATTTTCAATATCTTTTATTTCAGAGAGCGGAGTGGGAAACTTAATATCTTTTATTTTCATATTCTATATCCTCCTAATATTTTAATAATATAGTTTCTTTAAAATATTAATTACATTTTGTTCATTAGCCTTACTGGATTTTCCAAGTATCTCCATTACTCCATCTTTTACTCTATAGAAAACTCTTGCTCCATTCCTACCTCTAAGATAATTCACATCCTTAAATAGATTTTTTGAACCTATTCCTGGGTTAGTATTACCATTCAAGAATTCTTGAATTAATTTATTAGAGTCTAATTGAACAGCTATATTTTTACCCATTTTTTCTGCTTGTTTAATTAAACCAGCGTCAACCTTTATTAAAGAGCTTACTTTAAGATTACCTATCCTCTTTATTGCCACTTTCCCAGCTTTATCTAGACCGAATGGTGCAACTAAACATATAAATGCTATTCCTCTGTGTTGTGATTCACCAAATATTGTTTTGCCAGTTACCAGTGCCTTCATATCATTCACGTCATCAAGTACTATTTCACCTAGTAGTTTCGCTTGACTATGAGATAATTCGAATCTTTTATATGTTCGTCCCATATCTTCTGCATCATATCCATGAGTGTCAACATATTTTAAAGGATTATTATGGCAATACCTATACAAGTTATCACTAAACACAGCATCCCTGCTCAAGAATCTACCTAGAGACGGATTATAGTATCTTGCATTTAGATAATATAACCCTGTAGCATCATCATAACGATATCCAGCATAGCGGTATGGGTTTAATGATGCTGCTGATCCTGTTTCACTTAAAATATTACCCCAAGCATCATATGTGTAGGATGCTACTACATCACCATTCTCATCAGTAAGCTGGATTATATCACCATGTGCATTACGAACAGTATAATGTGTTGTTCCATCTACCGTCAAGCTTAGTAATTGTCCTGTAGGACTCCATGTGTAATATTTTTTCAAGGTTCCAGCACTATCAATTTCTGCTAATACTCTATTGCTTGTACCATCATATGTGAAATAGGTTTCTTGGCCATTTACATTTTCATATACTCGACGATCAGCATCATCATACTTATAATTTGCTACTAATGAATTATCTGACTTTAGTCTTATCTCAACTAATCTACTTGCTGCATCCCATATGAATTTATAGGTTCCGTCAGACGTCATATTACCAGATGATGTTAGTATAATATTGTAGACATATAAAGCCGAACTTATTAATATATAAAGTAGGAAAAGGATGTGTTTACAATGGCTAAAGGGGAAAAGAGATATACTCAAGAATTTAAGAACACAATAGTAGAACTTTATAACTCTGGAAAGACTCTTGCAGAATTAAATGACGAATATGCCCTTTCAAAATCAACTATCAGCGGATGGATCAAGAAAAATAAACCTGTAACTA
>NZ_JAOARO010000013.1 GCF_025211055.1 Vallitalea sp.
AATTGTATTTTGTTTGTCCCATAATTAGCTCCTTCCTTTCTTCATTCAATATTATATCTTTTTATAATAAAATACAAGAAATCCTGACGAACGACACGATTTATGGGATAAAATGCATTTTTAAGTACATATTGCCTATTTAAATAGTCTTGTAGATAGCCAGGCTCTATATTCTCTGGATTCTTTTTATATAAATAGCTTGCAACGCTTGTAACACCAACAGCTATTGCATTAGGTCCACCAACAGAAACCCCTTCTTGTATTGACTTATATATATCTTCGGCTTCTTTAACTACTCTAAGATCAATTTTAATAGCTGGTTCATTTTTCTTGTTATTAACGGCAAATCCTAATTCTTCATAAATCAGTTCAACAACGGTTGGTTTGAATTGCATTGGTGGGTAAAGATTCACGGCATACGCATGAAAAAATTTGTAGCTATACGACAAAACGTCCGTAGATATATAGGTATCAATAATCTGTTCAAGTTAAAGCATCCTAAGAAAAACTAAAAACAGAAGAAATAAGCAAAAAAAAGATGAGTATAAAAAGAAAAAGACTCTATGCATGCATGGATGAAAAGTTCTTAGAAGGTGTGATATTCAGTAAAAAAGGATAAAAGCAGAAAAAGTGACACATAAAATATCCAAGAACCAAGTAAATGTTATCTCTTTAATATTCTACGAGATTATCAAGGCAAGGTTCTATAGGTGATACGATAAGCGTGCTAGGACTGCAAAGTGCCTTTCCGCTAAACATGGACGTTTAGATCCTCTTATTATGTATAATTCTTAGATCTATTATACTAATATATTTTAATTCATCAGTATAATTTTTATTTATTAAATTATATTAATATTTGTATTATTAAAGCTCTTATTCGTACCAACAATTTTGTTAATAAATTAACAAAATTGTTGACTTTTTTTTAATTTTTGATAAGATATATATGTGCTAAATACAATAAGCTTTTGTATTATCATACATATGTACTTATACTAATAACTGTTAATAATTATATATAATATATTATATATTCAACATATATATATTAAAATGCTTTATACTAAAGCCTAATTTTTTTATTCTATATGTATATATAATTATAGATAATACATAATTATTATATCAAAAGGAGTGGTTAAAATGTTAACAATTAATATTTGTATAGGTAGTGCATGCCATTTAAAAGGATCTTATTCCGTTATTTCAAAGCTCCAAGAATTAGTCAAGGCTAGTTCTTTAGAAGATAAAATTGAAATAAAAGGTGCTTTTTGTCTTGGAAGATGTACCCAAGCAGTATCAGTCAAAGTAGACGATAAAATATATTCAGTCTGTCCTTCTACAACTGAAGATTTTTTTTACAATGAAATCTTAACTAAGTTACCACAACAATAAGGGGGTTATTATTATGAAGATAATGGATTTTTTACCTGTCAATTGTAAGAATTGTTATAAGTGCGTAAGAAATTGTCACGTGAAAGCAATAAGAATAGTTGATGACCAAGCACAGATTATGGAAGATCATTGTATTGGCTGCGGACAATGTTTTGTAGTCTGTCCACAAAATGCTAGAAATATAAAAAGTGATTTAAGTGCTATAAAGAATTCTATCCAAAGTAATAAAAAAATGGTTGTTACATTAGCACCCTCTTATAGTGGTATTTATAAAAAACCTAAAAAACTTATAGCTGCTCTAAGAGAACTTGGTTTTGAAATAATAGAAGAAACAGCAATAGGTGCAGAAATCGTAAGTGATCTCTATAAGGAATATATGGGTAATCATAATGATAAGAAAAACCTGATTACTTCATGTTGTCCTTCAGTAAACTTATTAATACAACGTTACTATCCCGAATTACTCCCCTACCTTCTTCCTGTAGTATCTCCTATGATAGCTCATAGCATATTACTAAAGGAAAAATATGGTCAGAATTCATTTATTACATTTGTAGGTCCTTGTATCTCCAAAAGATGTGAAGCTTTTGGTTACCAAGAAACTGGAGACATTGACGCTATTTTATCATTTGAAGAACTTGATACGTGGTTACATGAAGAAGGAATAATACTAAATGACCTAGAGGACTCATACCTTGATTCATCAGCTTCCTCATATGGTCAGAGATATCCTCTTGAAGGCGGTATCTTAAAAGGAATTGAAGATGACATTACTAAAAACGGATATCGTTCAGTAAGTGTTACTGGTATAGAAGACTGCAAAAATTTGTTTCAAACAATATCAAAAGAAGATGTTGGAAATCTATTCATAGAAGCAAATATATGTGCTAACGGATGTATCAATGGTCCTGCTGTCAGCAAGAATAGTGAAAATGTTCATCTAAGACAGCTTCATGTTGATGATTACTTAGAGGAAAAAAAAGCTCTAAAATATGAACTATCCAATAAAACAGTATATAATCGTTCTTTTACCAATAGCCATGTTACTAAAAAACTTGCCTCAGAAGAAGAAATAAAAGAGATCTTAAAGTCAATGGGTAAAGTTGTTAAGGAAGATGAGCTTAATTGTGGTGCTTGTGGTTACAATACCTGTCGTGAAAAAGCTCAAGCTGTATATGAAGGTATGTCGCAACCAGAAATGTGTATTCCTTACATGAGGAGTAAAGCAGAAAAACTTTCAAATATCATTTTTGAAAGCACACCTAATATAATCCTATTATTAGATGAAAACCTTAATATTGTAGATGTTAACCCTGCTTGTGAAAGTGCTTTTATGATTAATTCCAACTTATCAAAAGGCAAAGCATTATCAACATATATTGACAATAGTGATTTCAATCATGTTTTAAAAACAAAACAAAATATTGTTAATAAGAGAGTAGTTTATTCTCATTATAACTTGATTGTAAATGAAACCATTTTATTCTTACCAAAACAAAATCTGATTATGGCTATTTTATATGATGTTACTAACATAGAAAAGAAAAATCAAGAACTTATTAATCTCAAGAAAAATACTCTGGAAGTAGCTGATAATGTAATTGAGAAGCAAATGCGAGTTGCTCAAGAAATAGCTAGTCTCCTAGGTGAAACAACCGCTGAAACAAAGATTACATTGATGAAATTACAACAGATTGTTTTAGGCGAGGAAGGTGTTACTAAGTGAAATATTTTATTGATATTTTTCATAATAGCATTAATAAATACGGTGAACAACTATGTGGTGACAAAGTCGAAATCATACGAACAGATGATAGCGTAATTGCCGTTCTATCTGATGGACTAGGTAGCGGTGTAAAAGCTAATATACTTGCTACTCTAACAGCTAAGATAGCTGCAACTATGTTAAAAGAAGGAGCAAGTATCAAAGATACCGTAGATACTATTGTAAATACTCTCCCCGAATGTCAAGTAAGGAAACTTGCTTATTCTACTTTCACTATGATAAAAATCGATAAATCAGGAAAGGTATATATAGCAGAATACGATAATCCACCTATTTTTATATATCGTAACGGAATAGATCTAGAATTAAAAAAGCGTAAAATTGATATTAACGGAAAAACCATTCTAGAAAGCAATTTCAAATTAATGGTTGGAGATAATATCTCTGTAATAAGTGATGGCGCTGTCCATGCAGGTGTTGGAGCACTTCTTAATCTTGGATGGCAATGGGACAATATTAATGGCTATCTTAGAGACCTTGCAAAAGTTGAAAAAACATCACGTAACATAAGTGGTAATTTCATTGGGGTATGTAATAATCTCTATGAAGACCATCCTGGCGATGATACCACAATAATGAATATCAGAGTTCGTGAAATAGAAAACATAGACCTGTTTACAGGTCCTCCCGAAGATAGGGATATGGATAAATGGATAATCAATAAATTATCCAAAGGCAATAGTAAAAAAGTAATATGCGGAGGAACTACAGCAAATATAGCCTCAAGAGAATTGAATCGTGAAATCTATGTAGACATTGAAACAATGGCAAAAGATGTACCTCCTATGGCATATATGGATGGTATTGATCTAGTAACTGAAGGGGTACTGACATTAAAACAAACTCTAGAACTACTAAAAACTTATTCCATGGACAATTTCACTACTAAAGCAAATTATCTAAATGAAAATAATGGAGCTAGCAAACTAGCCAATTACTTAATAAATGAATGTACACATGTACATTTCTGGGTAGGAAAAGCAGTTAATCCTGCTCATCAAAACCCTAATTTCCCCACCAGCCTTAATATAAAGTTAAAGATTGTAGGCGAATTAGCAAATGAATTAGAAAATATAGGTAAGCAAGTTACCATAACCTATATTTAACTTTTTTAATTAACTACTATTAATTAATCATATCATGTCTATATACAGTTTGTTTCATAATTTAGGAGGAAGACAATGAGAAAATTTGAAACTAATGTGCAACTACTAAAATACAAAGTACTAAAAGAAGTAGCTTCATCTGCACTAAACAAATCGTTAGAAAAAGATATATTAGATATTCCAAATAAAATTATCCCTGGTCCCAAACCAGAAACCAGATGTTGTATATATAAAGAAAGAGCTATAATAAATGAAAGAGTTAAATTGGCCATAGGGGGTGACCCCGACAATGATAACACAATACAAGTTATTGATATGGCATGTGATAGCTGTCCTATTCAAAAATATTCTGTTACAGAAGCTTGCAGGGGCTGTATAGCTCACAAATGTAAAGAAGCCTGTCCATTTAATGCAATAGATTTTTCTGGACAAAAAGCTCATATAGATACGGATAAATGTAAAGAATGTGGTAAATGTGCCAATGCATGTCCCTACAATGCCATTATTGAAATTCAAAGACCTTGTGTAAAAGCTTGTAATGCAGATGCAATAAACATAGACCCAGATACTAAAAAAGCTTCTATAGATTATGAGAATTGTATAAGCTGTGGTGCCTGTGTATACCAATGTCCTTTTGGCGCTATTATGGATAAATCATCTATAGTGGATGTGATTAGACTCATTGAGGAATCAGGTAAAAACAATAACTATAAAGTATATGCTATGATTGCACCTGCCATTTCCAGTCAATTTACTTATGCCAAAATAGAACAAGTAATAACAGGAATAAAGAAATTAGGCTTCCATAATGTTGTTGAAGTTGCCTTAGGTGCAGATATTATTGCATACTACGAAAGCACACAAGTTGCTAAAGAACTTGGCGAAAAAGAATGGATGACTACATCCTGTTGTCCTGCTTTTGTTACATATATCAAGAAAAACTATCCTGATCTTATAGATCATATATCAACTGCTGTTTCCCCTATGATTGCTACTTCACAGCTTATTAAAAATACGGACCCTACAGCAAAAACTGTTTTCATTGGTCCATGTACCGCTAAAAAATCAGAAATCAATGAACCCGACCTAAGAGGTGAAGCTGATTATGTTCTTACATTTGAAGAATTACAAGCATTATTTGATGCTCATGATATAAAAGTAGAAGAATGTGACGAAGGGATTCTAGATAATGCTTCTTATTTTGGAAGGATATTTGCTAGATCTGGCGGGGTTACAGATGCTATTAAGCATGTTGTAGAAACCAACAATCTCACTATTGATATTAAACCTGTAGTATGTGACGGACTAAATGAATGCTCCAAAAATCTGAGATTAGCAAAATTCAATCGTTTACAAGGGAACTTTATTGAAGGAATGGCTTGTGAAGGTGGTTGCATATGTGGTCCTGCTTCACTATCTCATGGAGCCAAAGATAAAAAAGAAGTAGATAAATATGGTAAATTAGCAATTGAAACAACCGTTAATGACGCTATTAGAATATTTAATATGGATTCACTTAACTTAAGCAGAGAAAATCACAAATAAATATACCAACCATTACTTTACATACATATTTTTTTATGTCTATATAATGATTATTTCCCTTACTCAATCATTATATTGGCATATTATTTTTGTCCTATTCATTTAATAATATTAAATATGGATAGCAAATACTAATTTATAATATGAATAATACTGTAAGAGGAGAGTATATTCTTTCTTTGCTATCCATAAAAAAATATCATTTGTAACTAATGTGAGCTATTATTCTTCGCAACCTTCATCATGATGTGAATGTTCGTGGCAAACGCTTCCTGTAGATTCCAATTTTCCATCAATATATCTCTTAATTACTTCATCTAACTCTCCCGAAGCACCAACAATTACTGAAATATTATTTTCATTAAATAGTTGTTGAGCTGTTGCACCCATTCCTCCAGCAATAATTACATTAACTTTTTTTTCTCCAAGAAATCTAGGTAAAAACCCTGGTTTGTGACCTGGATTAGCTACTAATGTAGTGTCTTTAACCTGATTATTTTCTACCTCATAGATTTGGAATCCTTCACAAAACCCAAAATGTCCTGAAACTACATTTCCTTCCTTTGCTATAGCTACTTTCATTTTAAATTCCTCCTTGATTAATATTATTTTATTTTGTATAATTGTTTAGTGTTTGCCATATTATATTGATTTCTTTTGCTGCCATACTATTTTCGTATAGCACAATAGGTTTCAATTCATTAATTGATTTTTCAACTGTAGTGTCAAAAGGTATTTTACCGATTAAATCAATATTTTTGGTCTCACAATAAGTTGATATATCTTTTGTTACCTCTTCATTTATATCATACTTATTAATACATACTAATGGTTTTATCTCAAAAAACTCTACAACTGAAAGTACTCTCTTAAAATCATTAAGACCTGATTGACTTGGTTCAACAATTATAAGAGCCATATCGCAACCAGTGACAGAAGCCATAACAGCACATCCTACACCAGGTGTACCATCCAAAATGTACATGTCATCTTTATTCCCATAACTTAATGCATTTTTTCTCACATCAGTAACTAGTTTTCCTGAACCTTCAGCACCCACTATCATCTGGGCTCTTGATAATATACCTTTAGAAGTTTTAGTTATTATGGTATCACCTGTAACTTCATCTTTCATAGTGATAGCATCATAATCACAAACCACTGTACATGCTGCACAGCCTTCACATTTTAATTCATCTACTACACCATCTTTTATGGCATCAAATCTGCACATGTTTTCACAGGCTCTACATAAGGTACACTTATCTCCATTAACATAGGCTACCTTAGCACCTATATATGGTTCCCTCTTAATATCTTCACCACCTAAAACAATATGAAGATTAGAAGCATCTACATCACAATCACATTTGATACTATTTTCACTAAGATAGGCAAATGATGCTGCAATAGTAGTTTTTCCTGTTCCGCCTTTTCCACTTATTATTACAAGCTGCATCCTATAGCCTCCTCTATGTTGCTCATTATGTCAGTGAACATCTTTTTATATTTTTCATTATTAATCAGTAGCTCACCTTTAGAGTACATAACTGCAATATTTCTGTCAAAAGGAATAGTTCCAATAATATCTATATTTTCATCTTTGCAATACTTTGATGTAGCATTTTCTTGTTGTGACATTCTATTGATGATAACTCCAAAAGATATTTTCATCTTACGTACTAATTCTACTGCAATTTTAAGATCATGTAAACCAAATTCTGTAGGTTCTGTAACTAATATTGCATAATCAACACCTAGTAATGGTTTAACAACATTACATGAACTACCTGGTGAACAATCAATAATAGTAGTCTTATCATCTATCATACTCTTAAGTCTACTGATAATTGGTCCTGCCATAGGTTCTGTAATATTAAGTGTTCCGCTAAGGCACTGCATATCATCACTGTAACCCGTTTCAATCTTACCTATAGTTCTATCTTTTTCAATAATAGCCATAGTCTCACATACAGCTCTACATGCGCCACATCCATGACATAACTTTTCAAAAAGAATTACTTTGTCAGTATGCACTAATGCATTAAACTGACATATATCTACGCACTTCTTACAATGTATGCATCTATCTTCATCTACGTAAGGAACAGGTATACTTACTTCCTTACTCTTGATATCTTGTGGTTTTAGAAAGATGAATCCATTAGGCTCCTCAACATCACAATCAATATATCTAACATTAATTAATTTGGCAAGATTAGTTGATACTGTTGTCTTACCAGTACCTCCCTTACCGCTTAAAACCGCAATTTGCATAACAAATTCCTCTTTTTCTATAGTATTTATCCTAATTTAATTATTATCTTCCCATCCCCATATGTGATGCACCAGGTTTATCAATACTAATCAATTTACCTTCATTATAGTATTCTATCTGCTCTTTTATATTATCTCCTAGCATCTTAAATATTTTAATATTACCTGCTTGAAGAACTCTAATAGCATTTGGTCCTAAATTACCTGTAATAACAATATCTACACCGTTATCTACTACAATCTGAGCTGCTTTGATCCCTGCTCCCTGTGCGGCTTTGGCACCTTCATTCTCTACAAATTCATACTCCTTAGTTTCATCATCATAGATAGCATAGAAAGGACATCTACCGAATCTACCATCTGTCAAACCGTTAATACTATCTACTGTACTTGAAATACATACTTTCATTTTTATTACTCCTTCCATTTTTATATTAATAATAATGGATATAATACCTACAAGTAATTAATTCATTATTATATTTTATTTATCCTCTTCTATTATATACCCATTATTGGCAAATGCCAATAACTTTTTTTCAAAAATATAAATTTTATCAAAAGACATATGTCCTAGTTATGTTATTAATAACTATGTATAATAAATATAATATCATTAAGATTATTTCATAAAAAGGTATACTATAACTTTTTATTGAATAATCTTATTGAATAAACTAATAAGTTTATTCATAAGGCTAACATATGTAAGTAATAACTAAAACCTACTTATATATACTAAAAATTAATATTGTAAAGGAGAATTTTTATGAGTATACCAACACCACATATTGAATGCAAAGATAAAAATCTTATTTCTAAGACAGTACTAATGCCTGGTGACCCTTTGCGTGCTAAATTTATTGCGGATACTTATCTTACAGATGTTGTAAAATTTAATAACGTTCGTAATATGTTTGGCTATACTGGAAATTACAAAGGAAAACGTATTTCTGTTATGGGTTCAGGAATGGGTATGCCAAGTATAGGTATTTATTCATATGAATTATTTAATTTCTATGATGTAGAAAACATTATTCGTATAGGTTCTTGCGGAGCTTATACTAAAGACTTAAAACTATATGATGTTATTCTAGTTGAAGAATCATGGTCACAATCAACTTATGCAAAAGTTCAAAATGGCTATGATAAAGATGTAATAGAGGCATCAAAAGAATTGAATGAACAAATTACAAAACACGCTGAAGAACTTAATATACCTATTATTAGAGGTCGTATACATTCATCTGATGTATTTTATTCTAGTGATTTTGAAGTATATAAGAGCTATAGAGATGATTATGGCTGTTTAGCAGCTGAAATGGAATCTTTTGCTTTGTTTGCAAATGCTAAAGTATCTGGTAAAAACGCAGCATGTTTATTGACTGTTTCTGATTCACTTGAAACAAAAGAAGAGACAAGTAGTGAAGAACGTCAAAATGCTTTTACTAAGATGATGGAAATTGCTTTACAGTTTGCTGAATAAATTTGTTATATTTAAAATATTGGGTAACAGTAGTGTAGAGAGTATAGTGGGCGTGATAGTCCCTTATACTCTCTACACTCATAGCCTAATTAGTTTATTGATTATCATTACTCTTCCATTTCTGAATAAGAGTATCTGGTTGTTTCCTATACATTTTATTAAGTTCCTCAGAAAAACCTACGATACATTTTTGATCCTCTTGTGAAAAATACTCAATAAGATCATTAATGTTTCTTTTATTTATTGATGTAATCTGATATTTAGCTTTATTAGAAAATACAAATGTGATATTTGATTTTTCAATTATTCTATAATATCTAGTTACTCCTCTATATATCCACATTAACTCATTAATTGGCATTACAAAGAATGTACAAGGACTATTAGCTACAATATAATTTTGAGTTACTGTAATAGCACCCTTTTTTAATGCGGTAGGAGCTTTCATCTCTGCATCAACTCTCTCACAGAACATTCTAAAATCACTACCATGCTGTTTCTTTAACTTTCTCATACTTCTAGAATTCTTTCTTAATACATATAAGAACACGCAGCTCATTATGAATAAGAAAATTAATAATAATATTTTTGATGTAAGTGCATCAATTGGCGTTTCACAAGATAAAAAATTATCATACATCAGTTCGTTCAACTCTTCAGCAGAAATTGCATCTTCTAGTAATTCTTCTAGTGTATCACGTAAGTTATTAGTGATATTACAAAGTGTACCTCTAAGTAAATATTTTGAATTAATTTTACTAACTAAATTATGATATTCATCATCTTTTATGGATACAACAAGCATTTTATCATTAAGATTAATTCCGATATAAAAAGTTTCTGAAATGGTTGAACCATTACGTTCTGTTGTAACGCTACCAAGATCGATATAATCACTTATTTCCATCTCAATATAATCATTATTAGCCATTGCATTGTTAAAGTCTTCAATGCTATTTATAACAGTTGGATTATTTGTGTTTTCATCATATGATATCAAACACTTATTAACTATTATAGCTCCACTAATTAATAATATTGCCAAAATTAAAAAACTTATGTATTTCTTTTTTCTGTATTTTTTTATGAATTCTAATGTTGTCATTTATAATTCCTCCTAATTTTGTGTAATTAACAATCCATAGAATAATAACATATTAAATATTATTTTGTCAATTAGACTAATTAATTATATTAATATGCAGAATAATACTTATATACTATTTACTTTTTTGTATTTTGTATATAGTAATCTACATCAATCTCCCATTTATCTCCATTAGTTTTTAATCGTACTTTACCAATCTTTTCTATCTTTTGCAAATGTGGATATCTATACACTTTTGCCATAAGAGTATTATTATCAACTAGTAGACTATAATCTTTTCTACCACGCTTGGCTAGATGATACCGCTCTTGTGTAGCAATATTGTATCCCAGTATCTCATAACTTATTATTCCTGATCCCTTTGCTATATTTGTATAAAGTTCATAAACACCATCTTCATCTAAGTCTGCAAGAAAAACTGACAGAGTGGGCATACCATATAAAATCTCTAATACCTTATTATCTTTAATTATAGCAACCCCGTAAATACATGCATAGTTTACATCAACTTTATAAACTTGGGCACCTACATTTTCCCACATTTCTTGTGTTGTAATCTCTTCTATAATTGCAACTTTATTAATATCTCCCTTAACACCCATATCAACAAGTTTATTAATTATCAATTCTCTTGCATCTTTGATTTTTAATCCTTCTACTGGTGAAATAGACTTACCATCCACTTGGATAGCATTCAAACTATTTTGTTTTTCAATAATGACTTTACCATTTTTAAGTGGAATAACTTTATCTACCTCTATACTTCCCTTATATTTGTCATATGTCTTACGCCATTTAACATTATAATTACTATCATATTTTATTATAACAACTTCATGATCAAACCATATACTTGATATATATGATGGTTGAGGTATGACTTCTATTTCTCTAATACTTTTAATTATAAATCCACCATCATCTGTAGGTATAATTTCATTAGGTGATAGGTTAAGGTTCTTGATTATTTTCTTTTCTTTCCCTGAATCACTGAATATTCTTAATGTACCTAAGTTTTGATTACCACATCCCACAATTATATCATGATTGCTTAGTGTAATCATAGAATCTGACCATCTCTCAGATTCAGTATAAATATGTGTTATGGTCTTAGTAACTTTTCCCTCATTATTAATAGTTATAATCTTACCTTTATTCTTTTTTAAATGAGTTGAGGCCCTATCAATAGCCACATATACTAGACCATTATCAACATATAATTGGTTATATGGTGAATAATTTTCTTCTAAATGATGAACCCATTTGATTTTTAGGTTCTTTTCATTAATACATGCTACAAAAATCTTATTATCTTCTTTGGTATTTATTGCAAAGCTTCCATCTTTTGATTTAGTACGACCTTTTATAATTATACCCATATCTTTATCATATTTTGATACATACAGATTATCATCATCACTACCTCCAAAAATCTTCTGTCTAACAATATTGCCTTTTGCATCTAATTTAGTTATAACAATATCATTACTACTATCATCATTAACTATTTGTTTCTTATTAATATATGACTTATAATCTTTAGCCATACATTCTCCAATAACCAATATTTCTTCAGCATTAGTTAGTAAGATGTCAATAAACATATCTGTAGAATAATTATTAAATTCTTGTTTCCATAGTTGATTACCCTTTTTATCAAATTTAACTATATAGCTATTTTCCTTCGTTAGTTTTCCATTTATCCATTGAGGATAAGAATCAACTGCAAATAAAAAGCTGTCATCTTCAAAAGTTAGTAGATGCTTTATAGAGCTAGAAGATATATTCTCATTCAACTCCTTCACCCATACTATCTTACCTGTTTCATCAAGTTTTTGTAATATAGGTTTATAGTTAAAAGTCCCTTTGCTATTTGTTAACCTTTTACTTTTTACATTTTTTAGTCCAACAACTATGTAACCATCAGATAATTCTTGTATAGCAGAAGATTCCCCTAACATAGAAAAATCTACTCCTATTTCTTTTATATCTTCTTTATTTATATCTTTTAATTTCACATAATTAGTATCATATTGTCCAATCTTATTCCAATATTTATGATTTCCAAATAAATTATCAATACTTTTCACTTCTTCATGTACTATTTCAGAACTAGCTTTTTTATCCGGTACAACTACGTTTTCTTTAGCTATAATATTTTGCTTACATGATGTTAGTACTAACACTATTAATAATGTAATCATCAATATTCTATTTATTTTCATTTTATACACCCCTTATGTAATAGGATTCGTTATTAACAATATTGTAACTATTATACATAAAATAAAAGTAATTATTAACATAGTAGTAGATATTCTTTTATAAGTTGTGATATTGATTAACCTTTGTTTCACTGCTGTGTTGCCTAATGCAGGAAATAGTAATCTTTGATTATCAGCTAATACTACTAATGCTAATGCATAATTCTTTCTTTTATCGTCTGGAATATTTTTTAATACCTTATAGTCACAAGCATTTTCCATATCATGTTCTGAAACCCATAGAAACAACCATGCAAATGGATTAAACCAATGAATACATACTGCTAATATAGTCAATAACTTCCATATATTATCTTTTCTTTTTATATGGGATAACTCATGAATCAATATATATTCTAAGAAATCTGATTTTATGTTCTTTGGTATGATAATTTTAGTTTTTAATATTCCACTTACAATTGGAGTATTTATAAAACCTGATTCATAGACCCCTATTTCACTATTTACATTTAATCGTTTCATGCATTTTTCTAAGATTCTGGTATCATATTCTAATTTTATAGCCTCATTAAGACGTTTCATGGTTATTCTGTAGATTATAATAGCTACTAAGACAAATAAAACAGCTCCAATCAACCATACAAGACCAAATATATTAAAGATTGTTTCTATCTTATTAGTCTTATATTCTATAGGATTATATTCTTCTGCAAGCTGCATCACATTAGTTGTACTATAAGTTATATCTGTTACACCATTATTGGTATCAGAAACAACAACAGCCTTTGCAAAATCAGGATTCACCAAATTTATTAGGCTGTATTCGCTTGATATGGATATTGGAATCAGTAAACGAAACAAAACAATACCCCATAGTGCATATATCAATGGTTTTTGCAACCACTTCCCGAAAACAGCTCTAATTAATAGAAGTATAACTACTATGATAGCTGCTATTATACTCATATTCAAAATGTAGTAAAATATATTGTTTATCATAGTATTCACCCTTTATAACTCTTTATTAATAATATCTTTGAGCTGTTCTATCTCTTCTTTGGACAAATTTTCTTTCTTAATAAATGAAGTAAAGAAAGCCCTTATAGAACCATCGTATAATTTGTCTATTAGCTTTCTAGTCTCATCAATCTGAACTCTCTCTCTTGTTATAAGAGGCTTACATACAAAGTTTGGTTCTATACGCTCTATGGCTCCTTTTCCTATCAGCTTCTTCAAAATAGTATAGGTCGTATTCTTATTCCACCCTATATCTTCAGTTGCAATAAGACTTAATTGCTTAGCTGTTATACTTTCCTGCTGCTGCCAGATAAGTTCCATTAACCTTAATTCTGAGTCATATAACTTAATTAGTTCCACAAAACCACTCCAGACTATTATAATAGTTTACAATTTTATACTACTACAATAGTCTAGAGCTGTCAACATTTATTTAAAATTGTTCATGATGAAGAAAATAATATTTTGTAAATAAATGTAAAGTCAGTAATTATATTGAAACTCTTACAAATTATAGGCTATTTTTATTATAAATAGGTAAAATAATACTTATTTTCTTGTTTTTATTTTAATAAAAAATCTGTCATTTCTAATAATAAATAATGGAATAATAAGTACTAAAAAAATAGTCATTTATAAAAAGATAATTTTAGATAAGGAGGATAATATGAAAAGAATAAAATCACTATTAGTTTTAACATTGTTCACAACTGTGATTCTTACATCTTGTGCAACTAATGAAGAACCTGTCAAAGGTGTAGAATCTTCGGTTAATGAAACTGGAGATGTAAAAGCAGTTAAGATAACAGCTAATAATTGTAATGTAACACAGGGATGTGATCCTACTTCAAAAGTATTACAAACCGCTAATAAAGATGCTAATCTTAATGTAATTAGCAAAGTAAACGAAGATTGGTTTTGTGTGAAACTACCAAATAACCAAATAGGTTTTGTACCTCAACAACAATGTACTCCTATATTACCTAATAATGCTATCAACAAAGGTAACGTTGGTCAAACCCCAGTTGCTAGCAAAGTACCTACCCCAGGTACTACCACTGAAAAAACTCCTAGAAATCAAACACCTAGAGGAACAAATCAAATGTATTCCCCACAAACTAGAACAGGAGTTAACAACCGTGAAGCAATACCTGAAGATACTAGAGGTAATTATGATAATACTGTAGCTAATGATAATGCAGAAGATGAAAACACAACAACCAATAAGAATATTTCTAATGAAGAGCAACAACTTATCAATTTGATAAATGAATCCAGAAAACAAAATGGTCTAAAAGCCTTAAAAGCTGATAATCAACTATCAGAAATCGCAAGGATAAAATCAAAGGATATGATTGATAACAATTATTTCAGTCATAACTCACCTACTTATGGTAATCCTTTTGATATGTTAAAGAACTTTGGTATTCAATACCTAAGTGCAGCAGAAAATATTGCAGGTAATAATTCAGTTCAAGAAGCACATGAAGCATTAATGAATTCACCAGGGCATAGAAAAAATATTCTTAATCCTGAAGTTACACATGTTGGAGTTGGTATTCAAAAAGGAAGCAAGTACGGATATATGTTTACTGAATTATTTATCAAAAAATAACTTTACGTAAATAATTTCTAATAATTGATAATAAAATTAACCAAGTACCTTCCTACTAATAGCTAGTAAAAATTCTTAGCACTAAGAATACTTTACTAGCTTTAAAATTAGTAATTATTTATAATCAACATCATCATCTAGTTTGTCCATTTTTCTTTTAAGCTTAAGGATTGTATTATATTCATGTTTCTTGTAACTCTTTTTAAGTTCTTTTGAAAGAGAATACATCATTATTATTAAAAGTATTGCAAATGGCAATCCTGTGATTACTACTGCTGATTGTATAGTCTTAAGAGCATCTTCTCCACCTAATAATAGAACTGATAATGCAATAAGTCCTTCCATTAATGCCCAAAATACCCTTTGTGTTTTAGGTGAGTCCTGCTTCCCTCCACTAGTCAAATTATCAACAACCAATGAACCTGAATCACTACTTGTAACAAAGAATAAAACAATAGCTATAATAGCTACAAAAGAAAATATCATCTGAAGTGCAGGTGATTCTATAAGATATTTGAACATCTCAAACATAGCTGTTGCAATGTTGCTATCAATTGCTTTTTTGATAACTCCATCATATAAATTATTTGTATACACTCCTGAAGCTCCTAGAATAGTCATTGCAATTGTAATAATAATCGTTGGTAATGCAACAGTTCCAATAGCTATTTCTCTTATAGTTCTTCCCTTAGATATACGTGCTATGAAAGTCCCTACGAATGGTGTCCATGATATCCACCAAGCCCAATAAAATACTGTCCAAGAACCTTGCCATGCAATACCATCTGATGTAGTTGCTGTAAAAAATCCAACATGAAAAAACTCTTTTATATACAAACCTAAACTTGACATATATGTTGATAATATATAAACGGTTGGTCCTATTAATAGTATAGCTACTAATAAAACACCACTTATTATTGTATTAGCTTGACTTAATAATTTAATCCCTTTTGATATACCACTAACTACAGATAATGTGGCAATAAATGTTATAACAACAATTAGAATTATTTGTACAGTTGAATTGATAGGTATGCCAAAAACATAATTCATTCCTGAATTAATTTGATTTGCACCTAAGCCTAATGAGGTTGCTAGACCAAATAATACTGCCAATACTGCAAAAGTATCAATTATATCTCCCCATATACCAAAAATCTTATCTTTAATCAATGGATAGAATAAACTTCTAAATGAGAACGGAAGTTTCTTATTATAAGCGAAGTAACCTAGACCTACTGCTACTAATCCGTAGAGTGCCCATGCATGTGCTCCCCAGTGCATAAACATCATCTTAAAATTATCATATGTTGAACCTGAATTAAGCTCTTGTGGAATATCTAAATGATAGATAGGTTCTGCTACACCATAGAAGAATATACCAATACCTATACCTGCGCTAAATAACATAGCATACCATGAAAAATTACTATACTCTGGCTTTGCATTAAATCCGCCTAATCTTATTCTTCCAAGTTTTGAAATCCCAACCACCAATAAAAATATGAATGAAAGGTTAATAGTCAATACATATAACCAATTGAAATTTTTATTCAAACTATCATTAATACCAGTAAAAGTCTTTGCAGATAATGTTGGCTTAGTAATGGTAAATATAATGAATCCTAATACCAATATTGCTGATACTATTGATACGAACAAGTTCATATCAAATCCCCATTTTTTAAAGTTTCTCGAATATAATTGTTTGCTTAAATCTTTTTTTTCCATATAATCCTCCATTTCTATTCTTTATATAAAGTGACATAGTCACATATACGCTTTTAAGAAATCAAGCGCAGTATTAAAAAAAGCACCTAACTCTTAAAAGGATAAGAGTTAGAGTGCTTATGTTTCATATAATATATATATTCACATTATGCCACTATAATAGTAGCATAGTTTCTTGCCTAGTAAATAGACCCAAAACAAACCCCAGTTCAAATCTAATATTTTCAAAAATACTTTCTTTCTTTAAAAAAACGGTAGAAATATGTCCAATAAAATTAAACCATTTTTTTGACATGTTTGAATATATACTGCTCTAAAACATTATATACCTTGCATACCAAATACTAATATTTTTTACTTCTATTTTTTTATTTGTTTACATTATACACTATTTTCTAGGTTTTATCAAGTTTTCTACTTATTAGGAAATTGTTAACTTCTTTTTATGACATTTTTAATGCATTATTCCTATTATATTAAATGGATAAAAAATCAATTTAACTAATTTTTAATCAATTTTGTCAATTCTTTAGATTTAGCTACACGTCCCATAATCTTTACTTCATCATCAACAACTAATGCTGGTGTCTTCATAACACCATAAGACATGATTTCATTAATATCTTCAACCTTCAATACCTGGGCTTCTATACCTAATATTTCTAGTGCTTCCAAAGTATTCTTGTATAGATTTTGACAGTTTTTACAACCGCTTCCTAAAATTTTAATAACCATTAGTATTACCTCCATTTTAATTAATAATTAATAATTTATTCACTTTCCTACTTCAATATTCTATGCAGATAAGCTACTTAAAAGGCTTTGCGGAAAAGCCTTAATTTACCTGTATTAAATTAAAGGTGAAAAAGTTGAGTTATTTATATTACATCAATAAATGCCCAATATAATTAAATAAATAACCTGTCATTAATATACCTATTCCAGTTACAATGACAAACCAAACTATCAATCTAGGTTTTATGACTTTTCTAAGAAGAACCAATTCAGGTGCAGATAGAGCTGTTACAGCCATCATAAATGAAAGTGCTGTACCTATACCAACTCCCTTGCCTATAAGTGCCTGAGCTATAGGTATTGTACCCATAGCATTTGAATAGAGTGGAATTCCACACACAACAGCGATAAGTACAGCAAATGGATTATTTTCACCTGCATAACTTGCAAGAAAGTCTTCTGGAACCCATCCATGTATTACTGCTCCAATTCCAATACCAATTATTAAGAATAGCCAGATTCTTTTAACTATATCTTTTACATTTTGTGTAGCAAAAGATATTCTTTCATTTATAGTCAAATCTTTTGGATCAATCTGAGCTACTTTTGTATTATAGACATATTCTTCAACTTGTTTTTCCATCTTCATTTTTCCAATAATAAGTCCACCTAGAACACCAACAATAACTCCTGTAATTACATAAACAACAGCCAACTTCCATCCAAATAAGCCTAGCAATATAATAAATGCGGCTTCATTAACTATTGGTGAAGTAATCAGAAATGAGAATGTTAGCCCCAATGGTACTCCTGCTTCAACAAATCCTATAAAAATAGGTACAGATGAGCAAGAACAAAAAGGAGTAACGATACCTAATAGCGATGCCATTATATTACCTTTTATACCACTGAATTTTGAAAGAATCCTTTTTGTCTTTTCTGGTGGGAAATAGCTACGTATATATGAAATGAGAAAAATCATGATACTCAATAAAATGATAATCTTGATTATATCATATATGAAAAAATGTATACTGCTTCCCCATTTGCTTTCCATAGATAATCCTATAACTTTGGTAACAAAAGCTTGTGCTAAATAATCTAACCAATTAAACATATCTATACCTCACTATCAAGTAATTTATTAATTTCTGTCCTTACTAATTTATTCACTAACATAATTATATCTTTAACTTCATCATGTTTGATGTTATATATAACTTTATTACCATCTTTTCTGGTAGTCACTATATCTGCATCTTTCAGAAGTTTTAGATGTTGCGACATGTTAGCTTGTGAATAGGTATTATCGTCACATAATTCACATACACATCTTTCTCCATCAAATAGCTTTTTTACTATTTCTAGCCTTACTGGATGTGCCATTGCTTTTAATATATTAACTTCCATTGTATCAATTTTCATTAGTTACCTCCTTAACTATATAATAATATTCTTATATAGTTATTTACTTATATTATATGTCTATAGAGTAATTTTGTCAATATTTAATTCATGTGATTTTTTCCCATTGATATGTAATACTGATTATGCAACACAGACGAGCAAGTAGCTTACGTATCATATACATATACTATTTTGCAGAAACCAAGTCAGAAAAAAACACTTTTTCTGACTTATATGATAACAAAAAGCGAATTACGAATACACGCAACTCACTTTTTTGTATTATTTCACATTATGAAGAAACATAAAATTATCAATAATTTATTTTTCCCTTACTACACCAGTTTCAACAGCTTTTTTTGCGACTGCTTCTGCTACGGCTTGTACTACACGTTCATCAAAGGGTGATGGAACAATATAATCTTCACGTAGTTCTTTTTCGTCAATTACGGAAGCAATAGCATAAGCTGCTGCTAACTTCATCTCTTCATTTATTTTTTTTGCTCCCACATCTAAAGCTCCTCTAAAGATACCTGGGAAGGCTAGAACATTATTTATTTGATTAGGATAATCACTCCTACCAGTACCTATTATTCTTGCTCCTGCTTTTTTTGCCTCTTCTGGCATGATCTCAGGTACTGGATTAGCCATTGCAAATACGAAAGGATTATCATTCATGGATTTAATCATTTCCCTAGATACTATATTACTAGCTGAAACACCAATAAATACATCTGCGTTTTTCATAGCTACTGATAAATCACCTTCAATGTCATCCTTATTAGTTATTTCAAGGATTTCTTTTTGCAAGAAATCAAAATTTTCACGTTTGGAATTGATAATTCCATCTATATCAACAGATATTATGTCTCCTACTCCATAATTATAAATCATACGAACGATAGAGCTACCGGCAGCTCCTGCTCCGCTAACAACAACTTTTAACTCTTTTGAATTCTTTCCTGTCAATTTACAAGCATTAAGTAAAGCAGCAGTCACAATGATTGCAGTACCATGTTGGTCATCATGGAATACTGGGATATGTAATTCTTCTATTAATCTTCTCTCTATTTCAACACATCTTGGAGCAGATATATCTTCTAGATTAATACCTCCAAGTGAAGGAGTCAAATTCTTACATATATTAATGATTTCTTCAGTATCTTGTGTATCTAAACATAATGGAAATGAATCAACATTGCCGAATTTCTTAAATAGTATAGACTTACCTTCCATAACAGGCAATGCAGCCTTTGGTCCAATATTCCCTAATCCAAGAACTGCTGAACCATCTGTAATAACGGCAACCATATTACCTTTTGATGTATATTTGAATATATTATTTTCATCTTCAGCTATTTTCCTACAAGGCTCTGCAACACCTGGTGAATATGCAAGGCTTAATTCATCCTTGTTAGATACTTTAACTTTTGAAACAATTTCAATCTTCCCCTTATTCTCTTCATGCATCTTAAGTGATTTTCTGTAAATATCCATTGTATGCCTCCTGTAAGTTTAAATTTAAAAATAATTATTGAATTATAGATTACTAATACTGTATACTATAGTATAAAAGTAATTATAGATTAAACAAATAAACAAATTCATTTTGATACCATCATTATAGTATAACCCTGCTTACTAAGCAACGCTAAATAATAATATGTATTAATTTAACAAGAAATACTTCGAAAAGAGGAAATTATAATGGAAACCATATCTATTGATAAATGTCTTCATATGGATAGAGTTATTTTTATAGATGTCAGAACTACTAAGGAATTTGAGGAAGGAACAATACCAGGAGCTGTCAATGTACCTATCTTCAATAATGAAGAACGAGCCTATCTTGGACATACTTATAAAAATGTTAATAAAATAACTGCAAAAGAAGAAGGTTTTGAAATAGCTTCCCATAAGCTACCAGATATCTATGCTAAGATTAAAAAAGCAGCAAAAGGGTATAGTAAAATCGTTATATTCTGTTGGAGAGGTGGACTTAGAAGTAAATCTATCGCTACAGTTATATCTTTGATGCATCTCCCTGCATATCAACTAGAAGGAGGATACAAGGCATATAGAACTTATATATTAAAATACTTTGAAAGAAGATTAAGCCTTCCATCTCCATATATTGTTTTACATGGCTACACTGGTTGTAGTAAGACTTTGTTGTTAAAAGCTCTAGAAAAAGTTGACATGCCTGTACTTGACCTTGAAGGATTGGCTAACCATCGTGGTTCAGTATTTGGTGGTGTAGGTTTAGGTAAACAGCCTCCACAAAAAGCATTTGAATCTTATGTCTATAATAAAACTATATCTTTTAACGATTCACTTGTTTTTGTTGAAGCAGAAAGCTCAAAAATAGGTAAAAGAGTCGTTCCAACATATGCTATCAATCATATCAAAACAGGTATCCACGTACTTGTCAATCTTGATAAGAATATTAGAATACAGAGATTGTTAGATGATTACATGGAAACTAATGGTACTTTTGAAGAGAACTTATCTTTTATAAAGAATTCACTTGCCACAATAAAATCGTATATGTCCAATCATGATTACAACTTGATGAATGAATATATTGAAAATGGTAATCTTCATGACTTTGTAGGTCTACTCCTTGATAATTACTATGACCCTATGTATAAGAAATGGAAAAAATATTATGGTACTTTTGATTATGAAATAGATTCTAGTGACATAGATGTAGCTGTAAAAGAACTCATTGAAATATTTAACAAAGAAAGTAAAATACCTAGAAGGTTAAATAATAATTAAATTCAACTTGACATTATACATCATCCTCCTGTATAATTCAATACTGACAATAGAATAAGCATAATAGAGGCGCAGAGATTATTAGTAATCATAACCTAGCTTGGCAAGCAATAAAGTATGATGAAAGGATGATCTGCCGAAGCATTATTTTCAGCCAAGAATTAATGTTGGAGTTAAGTTTAATAGACTTATCACTCTCACTACCCATTGTAGTGAAGGCGCTATTATTTGAATAAGATACTTTCAGACAATAGTGTACCTATTGTCTTTTTTAATGTTATAAACTTAGCCAATTATTAATCAAAAGTTTTTAAAAAAACAGTAGGAGGGAAATTATGGAGCTTTTATTAAGTTTAGTACCAGCAATTATAATGATTGTATTAGTTATCCTAACCAAAAAAGTTATCATGTCACTATGTGTTGGAATAATCATAGGTTCTTTAATTGCACATGGCTTCAATGTGTTAGATACAATATCTTACATAGGTACAACAGTTTGGGAAATAATAACAGATTTTTCTTGGCACATGCCAATAGTAGGTTTTTTATTGTTACTAGGAATTATCACAACTCTATTATCAATTACTAATTCCACAAAATCATTTGCTGATTTTGCAGTTTCAAAAATTAAAAGTAAGAAAGCAGCGCAAATTGTTGCATGGATTCTAGGAATTGTTATCTTTATTGATGATTACTTCAACGCTCTAGTTATCGGTGAAATCTCAAAGCCTATCACAGACCGTTATAGTATCAGTCGTGCCAAACTCTCATATATTATTGATTCAACAAGTGCTCCAGTAGTCATATTATTACCAATATCTACATGGGGAGCTTATATAATCGGTACATTAACAGGTGTTTTTAAAAAAGTAGGTTATACTGCAAACACAGGAACTGGTGCTTATTGGCAAATGATTCCTATGCAGTTTTACGCTATTGTAGCTCTTATAATGGTATTTATTGTTATAAAATTCAATATTAACATTGGTAAAATGAAAACCTATGAAAAAAAAGCTGAAGAAGGAAATGATATCAGCTGTTCCAAATCATCTGAAGATATTTCTCATGTACAAGCAGTTACTAACAAAGGTTCTAAGTGGGCATTAATCATCACTATCTTATCACTAATCATCTTAATCTTAGGTGGTATGTTATATGAAGCAAAATGGGACATTAGTCAAATGTTATCTGTAGATATTACTCTTCCACTCTTTCGTGGTTCTGTAATCACTACAATTATAGCAACTATATTTGCTATATCCACTGGTGAAGTTTCAGTAAAGAATCTTTTTTGTGCTACTAAGGCAGGTATTAGTTCTATGCTTCCTGCATCAATAATCTTAATTACTGCTTGGACACTAGTGGAGGTTATAGATAAACTTAATACTGGTCAATATTTGGCTGATTGGATTGAAACCTCTCAAATGAATCCTAGCCTATTGATACCTATTATGTTTATAATTGGAAGTTTTATTGCTTTTATGACTGGAACTAGTTGGGGAACTTTTGGACTATTATTACCAATTGTTGGTAAGATATTAGCTGCAACTGACCCTTCAATGATATTACCAGCTATGGCTGCCGTATTAAGTGGTGCTATACTTGGAGATCACTGCTCACCAATAAGTGATACAACCGTACTCTCTGCTACAGGAGCTCAAGCAAAACTGGATTCTCACTTTACGTCCCAATTACCATATGCATTAATAGCTGGTCTAATATCCTTTGTAGCTTTTATAGTATATGGATTCACAAAGAATCTACTAGTATGTTATGGTGTAATAATAGTTGAATTTGCTATTTTCATTTATATTACTAAAAAACTTAGGAAACCAATAGATATTACCGAATAAAATAATATAAAATTAGTGTAATACAGCAATAAAAGGGGCTTTTGGATATAATACCGCCCCTTTTTATTTTATTTAATTTTTTTCTTACCTACTATTTTTTCTGTATTCTCCAAATCCTTAAATGCTACTGCAAACATTAATTTTATTCGATTAAGTTGATTCACTTCACTAGCTCCAGGATCATAATCTACTGTTAATAAGTTAGCCTCTGGGTATCTTTCTTTTAGAGCTCTTAGCATTCCCTTTCCTGTTACATGGTTAGGCAGACAAGCAAAAGGCTGCATACATATAATATTTTTCACACCGCTCTCAAGTAACTCAACCATCTCAGCTGTTAAAAACCAGCCTTCTCCAGCATGATTACCTAGAGAAAGAATATTCTCTGCTCCTCTAGCTAGTTGTCCGATAGTCCTTGAATTCTGAAATCTATTACTATTTTTAAGTGCTTCTCTCTGATGTCTTCTAAATGCTTCCACATATTTAATAGCAATATCACATGCCAAAGCTTTTACTTTACTCTTACCTAGATACCTGCTTTTAAACTTCGAATTATATACACTATATAAGAAGAAATCTATTAAGTCAGGAACAACTGCTTCTCCACCCTCTTTTTCAATCATTTTCACTATTTGATTGTTAGAGAATGGATTGAATTTAACAAATATTTCTCCTGTCAAGCCTATTTTGGGTATTCTAACATCATATAGAGGTATTTTGTCAAAATCATCTACGATACCCCTTATGATATCTGGTCTAAGCTTACTATCATTAGTTATATTATCTATACATATCTTCTTCCATTTGTCATGCAACCTTTTTGTTGAACCTTTTATCTTTTCATAAGGTCTTGTCCTGTATATTAATTGCATGAACAAGTCTCCGTACAATATTGACATTATCATTCTATTTATCATAGTTAAATTCAATTTGAATCCTGGGTTTTTTTCATATCCCACTGCATTTAATGATAAAACGGGAATATCAGAAAATCCAGCATCTTGTAATGCTTTTCTGATGATGGCTATATAATTAGTAGCTCTACATACTCCTCCAGTCTGAGATATTATTACTGACGTATTGTTTCTATCATAGTTACCATACTTTAATGCACATAATATCTGCCCCACTATTAAGATAGAAGGATAACATGTATCATTGTTAACGTATTTAAGCCCCTCTTTTAATACTTTTTCATTGACATGTGGAAGTATTTTAAGGTTGTAACCGCAACTGTTTATAGCTTCCTCCAGTAATTCAAAATGTATAGGAGATAACTGCGGAGCAAGAATAGTATGAGTTTTTTTCATTTCTTGTGTAAATATCCTCTTTTTATAAAAATCTTTAACATGAATAGATGTAATTCTATTTTTTTGTCTTTCATCCATTGCCGCTTTCAATGATCTAAGTCTTATTCTTGCTGCTCCTAGATTATTGACTTCATCTATTTTTATCAATGTATACAGCTTATTATTATTTTCTAATATCTCTGCTACCATATCTGTTGCTATAGCGTCTAATCCACAACCAAATGAGTTTAGTTGAACTATTTCAAGATAATCTGTTGTTGTTACAAAACTAGCAGCTCTATAGGTCCTTGAATGGTATGTCCATTGGTCAACCACTCTTAATGGATTATTTATTTTACCTAGATGAGCAACTGAATCTTCTGTTAGTACTGCCATACCTAGATTGTTGATTAACTCTGGTATTCCATGATTTATCTCAGGGTCTATATGATATGGTCTTCCACATAGAACTATTCCTTTTTTACCAGTTTCTTTTAGGTATTCTAAGGTCTCTTCTCCCTTTTTCCTGATATCCTCTTTGAAAGCTTCATTTTCATCCCAAGCAATTTTTAGTGCTCTATCTACTTCTTTCTTATCCACACCATAATCTTTAAAAGTCTCATGTAGTACCTTAGCCAGTGCATTTTTATTATCCAAAGTCAAAAATGGATCTAGGAATTTGATATTTTTCTCTTCAAGTATTTTCATATTGTTTTTTATAACCTCTGGGTAAGAGATTACCAGTGCACAGTTTAGATTATTATCACTTGAAGCAAATTCTTTTTTCTCATAGAATATACATGGATAGAATATCATATCTACTTGTTTTTCTATTAGACTCATAATATGTCCATGAGTAATCTTTGCTGGATAACAAGCTGATTCAGATGGTATTGTTTCCATTCCTTTTTCATAGATTTTCTTATTACTTCTTGGAGAAATAAGCACTCTGAAACCTAATTCTGTAAAGAATGTAAACCAAAGGGGATAATTTTGGTATATATTCATGACTCTAGGAATTCCTATTACTGCTTTTGCTTTGTCCTTACTAATAGGCTTATAACTGAATAATCGTTGTAATTTGTATTGATATAGATTGGGCAAGTTCTCTTCAATGTAACTAGCACCACTTCCTCTTTCACAACGATTGCCACTTACAAAACTTCTATCATCTTCGAATTCATTAATTGTCAGCAAGCAGTTATTAGCACATAAACCACATCTACGATGATGTATCTTTCTGTTGAAACTATTTAGCTTATCTTTTGTCAATAAGCTTGTTACTTCCCCCTTGGTATATCTTTCTTTTGCAATTAATGCACATCCATACGCACCCATCATTCCAGCTATTTCTGGTCTTACTACCTGTCTACCTGATATTAATTCAAAACTTCTAAGAACAGCATCATTGTAAAAAGTACCGCCTTGAACTATTATCTTCTCTCCCATTTCCTCTGGATTCTTTATCTTGATAACTTTTTGTAATGCATTGTTAATTAATGAATAGGATAATCCTGCTGATATATCACCTATTGTAGCACCTTCTTTTTGGGCTTGTTTTACTCTAGAATTCATGAAAACTGTACATCTTGAACCTAAGTCAACTGGTTCTTCTGCAAAAAGAGCTTTTTGGCTGAATTCTTCTATTGTTAGATTAAGAGATTCAGCGAAAGTTTCAAGAAAAGAACCGCAACCTGAACTACATGCTTCATTAAGCATGATATTCTCTATCACTCCATTTTTCACCTTCAAGCACTTCATATCTTGTCCGCCAATATCTAATATAAATTCCACTCCTGGCAAAAATCCTTCTGCTGCCTTATAATGTGCAACTGTCTCAATTTCCCCTATATCTATTTTTAACGCACTTTTTATTAATCCTTCTCCATATCCTGTAACAGCTGTTTTAACAATCTTAGCACCATTAGGCAGTTTATTATATATGTCCTTTAGAACATCTATTACAATCTTTAATGGTCGTCCCTCATTACTGTTATAATAGCTATAAAGTATCTCATGATTGTCTCCCATCAGAATTATTTTTGTAGTCGTTGACCCAGCATCTATTCCTAGATAGCATTTTCCTATGTAATCAGATAAATCCTTTCTAGGTACGCTATCTCTTGTATGTCTTTTTCTAAATTCATTTAATTCATTGGTATCCCTAAATAACGCTCTTAATCTTTTGACCCCATAATCTGTGCTTTTGTCTAACTCCTCTAATCTATCAAATAATTCCTTTGTTGTTATGGAATCATGTTTCATTGAATTAATTGCCGCCCCTATAGCAATAAAATAATGGGAATCAAGAGGAAATATGACTTGGTCTTCTTTTAGCTTTAGGGTTTCAATGAATCTTTTTCTAAGTTCAGACAAAAAATAAAGGGGACCTCCTAGAAAAGCCACATTACCTTTTATAGGTCTGCCACATGCTAGGTTACTTATTGTTTGTGTCACAATACTTTGAAAAATGGATACAGCTATATCCTCTTTTGCTGCCCCTTCATTAAGTAATGGTTGTATATCGCTTTTGGCAAATACACCGCATCTTGCCGCAATAGGATATATATTATTGTAGCTCTTTGCCAATTCATTAAGTCCCATTGGATCAGTTTTCAATAACGAAGCCATCTGATCTATAAATGCACCTGTACCTCCAGCACAAGTACCATTCATCCTTTGTTCAACACCATTAGTGAAATAAATTATCTTAGCATCTTCTCCACCAAGTTCAATAGCTACATCTGTCTTAGGCGCTAGATTTTCTATAGCCAGACTACATGATATTACTTCTTGAATAAAAGGTATACCTAATTTTTCAGATATCCCAAGTCCTGCTGAACCACTGACATTAATTGTTATATCACTGTCATTATATTTATTGTATACCTCTTTAATCAGCTCTTTGACATTTTCTTTTATATCTGAATAGTGTCTCTTATATTTACTGAATATTATTTTTTTTTGTTGATTTAGTACTACAATTTTAATTGTTGTAGAACCTATATCAAAACCAACATGTAAATTTTTTTCCAATATAAATCTCTCCTATTTTACATTTTGGTAAACCACTCATTGGTTTTACCATTATATAGATAATTCCCTTTTTTGTTGAAACTTATAATAGGAGAGTTAAATTTAACATAAAACAACCACCTTACGGTGGTTGCCTAATAATATAGTCTACTTAGTTATTGCTATTTCATTAGTATCTGATATCTTAATACTTTCTTTTACCTTATTACCAGAAACAATAGTTCCATCTGCTTTATAAGTTCCTGGTGTAACAACTCTAGCATAATAGTATAATTCCTCATCATATTCATAATTCTTACTAATATGCATTGTTACTTTTTGACCTTCAACATCTTTATAATAGTACCACCCATCATGACGAAGACCAAAATTCCCTGAATATTCAATAGGTACAAGACCTGATGGTGCATAATCAGTAACAGTATAATACTTATCAATAGCATTTTTATCAATATCCACATCTATGACTACTTTAACTATATCAGATTGATTGAATGTATTAGTCTTTTTGCCTGTAGCATAATTATAATATTCTCTCTTAACTGTTAAATTATCATCTTGTTTACTATTATTAATTAATGCTTTATTGTAAACTGCTATTAATGCCACATCTCCCTCTACACTATTAACCTTGAACTGATTAAGATTAGCAGAAGGTATATCAATGGTTATAGGCCAACCATCTTTAATTACTTTTTCATAAGCTATTCCTTGATAAGTATAAGTTATTTTTGGTTTTTTGGTACTTACTTTGTCTATCTCACCTATTATATAAGTTAATTTCTCACTGTTCACTAGTATTTCTTTTGAATAAGTTGTAGTCACATATTCATAATATAAATCTTTGTCATCCATATCTAACTTAGAAGCCAACATCATCATAAGAGCTGTATACTCTAAGTATTTATCTTCTGATTTTCCATAATTTATTCTTTTTACTGTTTTATACTCTTCTTCATACTCTGCTATCTTATTATCATATATGTTAGTTGCTTTATAGCTGTCACCAAGTTCACTATATGCAAGTGATAGATATAGATAATCTTTTAGATTAAGATTAGATATTTTCTCTATCTTCTGAATATCTAATAATACTGGGTCTCCTAAAATTGCTAATCCATAAAGGGCTACTGCCTTGTTTCTGCTTTTATCGTTACCTAATTCGTTGTATAAATACTTTTTAACTTTTTCTGTGTTTATATCATCTTTTATTATAGGTAATAACTTAACAGTTGTTTCTATATCGCTTTCAGCATATGGAAGTATTGCGAACCCACCATCACTTACTTGATAATCAGATATTTTAACCTCATCTTTTAAAATATCTTTCATATCGAATGTATCAGTAATCATTTTGCTTGCCATGTAAGACAAATATTTTTGATCTATCCTCTTACCACCATTGTACATAAGGGAATAAAGCTCAGGTACGAATTTACCTCTTCCTTTATCAACCATTGTTAAATTAGTAATACCTCTATCGTTAGTCTTGATTTTCATACCCTTAACTAAATCATAGTAATCTGCTACTTTCATCTCATGGTATGTCTTTACTACATTTATTGTCTGTTTGATACCATCAGTATTGCCTGATTCTGAAATTGCCTTTACTACTATATCATAGGTTCCTTCTTCCTTCATCTCCCATAGAGGAATATTGACTCTTTCAAAGGTTTTTCCAGTAGCTGTTACTTCATAATCCGTTCCTTCTGCTGTTACTTGATATTTAACATTTTCTCCTTCTTTTAATTCTTTTCCATATACACTAACCCCTATATATGGTTTATCCCCTACTAAATATGTCTTGTTAAGACTTGTGTTTATGAAATATGGTAATGATACTATAAGTTCTTCTTTATTAGACCCAGCCTTTAATGTTTTGGAAATGCCTGCAAATGTCATACGCCATGAAGTTACATTATCAGGTAATCTAAATGTGAATGTTCCCTCACCGTTTTCATCCAATTTAATTGTCCTGAACAATGCGGTATCTTTAAATACTGATCTTACATAAACATCAGCTGAATCAGATTTAGTATTCATCATCATTGGAGATTCGCTAACAGCTTCATCGCAACTTTTTTCTGTATCCATACCAAATCTTAATCCAAAATGGTTCATGTTATTACTCATGTTGTTATGTGAACTATAAGTGCTGCCAATACCTCCATGAACCCATTGGTATAATTCTTCTAATGTATCTATTTCATTATCATTTAATTTCAATAATGCTTCGTCAACTAGACTAGCATTTACATATACATCTTTTGCAGGTATATTTTTATTTTCTTCTTTTGAATATATCATAGCTTTCAATGAGACTTTACACAAATCTCCAGGTTTATAGTTATCTTTATCTGTCTTGGCAGTAAATATAATCCTGTTTTTTTCAAAATCTAATCTTGGAGAAAAACTCTCAGCTTCTACGTATGTTTTACCATTAAAGTATATTCCCCTAATCTCTACATTTGGTATAGAACTTTCATCAAATATTTTTTTATACTCTGGAGAATTATTGACTTCATAATCCTTTATTCCATTTTGAGCTGTTACATATAGAAAACTACCTTTTTCTAATATCTTATCCTTATTGACAAACTTGATATTCATTTCTTCTTCAACGTAATAAGAATCTTTATCAGTTTTTAACATATAGCGGTCTTCCATATTTTCACTTGAATTAGGAGGATTCGGCATCCTATAATTTCCAAAGTATTGGCTGAATTTCATTTTTCTACCATGAGAATCAACTGTGTTAAGTTCTGCAGTATAATAGCAATCTCTTACATCTGGTAAGACTACCTTAATCTCTGCTTTTCCATCTTTATCTGTTACTAACACGACATCTTTTACTTTAGTGGTTTCTTTATAATATTCATATTGCTTTCTTACAACTTTATTGATGAAATCATAATACTCGCCTATTTCTTTTCTCTTCCATTCATTTTTGTATACTGTTCCTGTTATCTTTTGACCTTCTTTAGCTTCACCTAAATAATCATTATAATCTTTGGCAGTATCATTATTCAGTCTAGTCAAATCGTATTTATTTACTTGAACAGCTAGAGTACCTTTTTTTCCTTCTATATGGCTGTCAATATCTACATTGATATCATTTATGAATACCCTTACATCTTCACTTCCATAGATTTCACCAGATTCTGGAAGCTGTGCGTAAGCATTTATTCTAATCCTTTTGATACCTTGAGTTCCGTCTACATATTTGGGAGTGTAAGAAACACTAACATTTCCTTTTTTATCAGATGTCATTGTTCCATTTTTATGTTCAAAACCATTGATATTATAGTTAACATCAAGATTAGAAACGGGTGTTCCTTCAAAAAATAATGTATTGATATCAAAATTCACTACTTCATTAAGGAATATGGCTTCTTTGTCTTTTGAAAGCTCAATCTTATATGCTGGTTTTACATAATTCTTAACATCAATATAACTTGTTGATATAACCTGATCTTTTTGTTTAACAGATATCTGATAGCTACCTTCTTCTAGATTAGGTAATTTGATTTTGCCATTATAAAAACCATTATCAGTTTCTATAGTTGTTTTTTCGTATGGCATCTCATCAGAGAATGGTAAGTAATCCCAGTAGAACCATCCTCCTTGTGATATTTCTACAGTGATATCTTTTATCTTCTCGTCTTCATATCTATTCTGTAGAAATCCCCAGAATTCAACTGTATCGTCAGGCTTATACATGCCTCTGTCTGTTTGGAAGTACTTCCAATAATATTTACTTGCAGAATCTCTACCATACATAGCAAAATCTACTAATACTGCACTTTTGTTACCTGCTTCTATTTTGTATATGGTATTTTCTGTTTTATCATTATTCTTTCTATTAATTTCTACGATACCTTTTTCATTGCTTTTATAAGTTTCTTTTCCTTCATATAATGTTACAACACCATTATTAACTGGTTTACCTGTTTTCAAATCATTCAACCATAAGATATTTCTACTATCTATAGAAGGATTATTGGAGTTCCCTGTTGTATTTGCATCTCTGTACAAAATCATATCTCTTTCACCAGAACTCATATAGTAAAAACTAAGGTCTGTTACTTGTACGAATGTTTGGAAAGTAATATCTTCCCAGCTGCAATCTATTATATAATATCCATTTGGTAATTTATCAGGTAGATTAATAAATTTTTGATTATAGTCTTCAATATCTATAGGCTGCTTATAATCCATGACTTTTGAAAGACCTTTTGTCTCAATCTTTTCATCTTCATGTCCAAAATAAGACCATCTTGGTATTTTATTATATTTGCTTATAGCCTCAGCAAAATCATCCATGGATTTGTAAGAGTAAACATTAACTGATATTGGCGTTTTCGCTAATTTTTCATTATAAATATAATAATCCATTGGAATTATTGGTTTTTCTGAAGTTGAAAATTCATTTATTATATTCTTGAAATTAAAATAACCATCTGGCTCTTTGTATTCATTATTCTTCTTAGGAGCTGTTTCAAAACCGAAAACATAATCCTCTTTTAATACTTGTTCTGATTCATTAAGTTTTAGTCCTTTTTTCAGTGTCACAGTGTAAAGAGTTTTAGGCTCTAAACCACCTTTTGGAGCAAAGACTACAACATTTCCATGAGTCTCAAATTTTCCATTTACTTTTGGGCTGATTTCAAAAAAATCTTTTACATCAGCATTCTCATGACTAAAATAAAACTCTATTCCTGTATTAGTTGGAACATTAACGGATTCATTACGTGGTAATACACCCAGTAATGAGAAATCAGACATTGTTTGGAATGTCCAAGTTATATCTTTGAAGCTAAATGTATATAAACTATTTTTTTCTAACTCCTTAGCTAGAGTTATTATGAAACCTTCTTCAGTTTTTTTTGCACTGTATTCTATATCTCCCTCAATTTTTAAACCTTCTTTAATTTCATTAAGTGCCAAAGACTTGTCATCATCTGCTTTTAACAAGAATGTTGTTTTTGTATTGATTCCTGTACTATCAAACTTCTGTGGTATAAGTGCATATCCATTTCTAAATTCCTCTGCGTTCACATCCATTCCTTTATATATGGAACTACCATTAAATAAAGTTATAAAAAGTACAGCCATCAATACTAAACTCACAACTTTTTTCTTCATTACTCATTCCCCTTTCTTAACTATCATAATTAATCAAGTTTAGTAAATGGCAATAATGTCATTTATTTTTAACTTATATATCTTAGACGTAAACATTAAAATAAAGTTCCATATTTTGATAAAAATATAATAAAATATTGAATTGGTTAATAGATATGCTGATTATAAATATTTTTCCATCCTTATGTCTTCTCTCCACTTACCTTCATAATAAACAAAATTCTTGACTCTAGCAAATTCTTCGTAACCTATTTTTTCATAGAAAGCCCTTGCTCGTTTATTGTATTCAAAAACACCTAACTCAATGCGTTTCATTCCTAACATTCTACATTCCTCTTCTAAAAAATCCATAGCCTTAAGAGCTACTCCTTTACCTCTATACTCTTTTTCACCTATACAGATACTGATCCAGCCTGTATTCTTCTCTTTTTTCTTAACATGTGGTGGATCAATCATGATAGATAGATCTCCTATAGGTTTTGTACCATCTTTTATCAAATAAATGTGTTTATCATTACCACCAGCGTTTTTAAATAATTCTTTTGGTTCACGGTCTGGCATTTCACCTTCTGTTAAATTGGCTCCAATAAAATATTTTATTTCTGGATCGTTGCTCCATTTTGCAATATATTCAAATGGTTCTATTTGTTTTTTGTCAATTTCTTCAAATGTTATTTTCATAGTTTTACCTCTCTAGTATTTGATATTAATATTATATCATAAATTATGGTCTACAAGCTGAATACTCTTTTTGCATTATTATAGAAAACATCTTTATAATATTTTTTTGGTAAGAGTTTTTTAACAAACTCAATATACGCCTTAGTGTCTACCAAAGGCCAATCAGAACCATATAGTATCTTGTTCTTCCTGTATTGTATCTAGTGTAAATTCACCATCAATAATTTATCCTTAATGTTACCTTTGTATTTAAGATGATTCGTTATATTTTTATCTTCTATTCCTTTAATCTCTATATCAAGATTTTTCTCACTCTTATTAATGCACTCATACTGCACCTTATAATCATTACCGATAACTAAATCTTTTTTATCCACTCTTGCCTTTATTTTATAGTCATCTGTTTCAATACAAGTCAAACCTCTACCATTTTTCTCGAATTCCATCTTAAGAGTGATTCCATCTTTTTCCCACATGTATTCATAATATTCGAAGTCACCTTCACTTCTGCCGTCACTTTCAATCTTAATCTCCCTTACACTGTCATCATACCAATCAAAAGTATTGAAGTATTCTTTAACAGCTTCAGTACGCATGACATATGGCATAAATAAGATGAGTACTTCCATCTCTTCTTTCCCAGAAGAATCCACATTTTTTATAAACTGGTACAGCTTTATCATTACCTTGCCCCCTTCTAATTCTTAAAAACTGGATAAAAAAATAAGCCATATTATCTACAGCTTTGTATAATAAAAAAAACTGTAGTGTAAACTACAGTAATCTTACTAATATTAATTAATATATAAAAACTGTAGGTCTGTACCTACAGCTAAATATAACTTATTATTATAACTAGACAGCATCCTTCAACTGTAGGTCATGTTGTTCAATTATATTATATTGTTTGTTTTTCCCGGTATTTATATTAGTTTTTAACATTTACATGACCTCCTTTTCACTAATTCTATTTATTTGCTCATTCATAATATCATGAAAATTATTCTATTTCTAGTATTAATTATATATATATCTTATAGATGATACTTCAAGCTATTTAATTCATTAATATTAATTTTCTCTTCAAAACCTATAATGCCTATTAATGCATAGCTATTAGTCAATGGATTATATTTTAATTCCTTCACCAATTGAAAATGTTCTATTTCAGAAGAATTCTTTAGATGTATTCTTGGTCCAGTACATGGGAATTTAATATTATCTATAGATATATGATTATCATCAACATAACACACATCAACATTTTTCTTAATAAGTTCCTTAGTCTTTTCCTCTAGAACATCAATATCTATATTAGGTTTAGTGTCAAATTCTAGAACAAAACCATGTTTTACGTCGTTATGTCCCTCACAATGTTCAAATCCAAATTGCTTTTCTAGAACAAAACCAGTTAAATCCTCTGCTGTATGAGCCATTCTTCTGTATTTAATTGATTTGTGAACAATATTTGCGATATCCCCTGGACATGGACCAAATATACTAGGTCGAGTCACAATAACTTCTTCTCCTATACCAATGATTATATCTGCATTAATATTAAGATATGGATAAAGCAATTCAAAATGTTCCACAATTACTCTCTTTCCATTATTGATAGCTTCTTTTACTGCATCAGCCAACATATATATCTGTGTAAATGCTGATTCGAATCTAACATCAATATGATACGTATGACTACTAAAGAAACCTGTATCCACTCCATCTAATAATGGTAGAGGTCTTACATTAACTCCGTCGTCATCATTGGTGAGTTCAAGTCCCGGAAACATGCCTTTAATAAAAACCGATTTTCCAGCTCCTGCATCCCCAATAACTCCTACAAGATTATCTAGTGGACTCAAATATCTCTGTGATATCTGATGACCTAGATTCAATAATCTTTTCCTACCCCTAGGTGCAAAATAAACGGAATACATTAACGCTTCCTGTAATAATGTTATAGCCATGATATCACTTCCTTTACATAATCATCAATAGATGATATATTATTATACTCTATATAATAAATATAGGGTACACATACAGTATCTATATTAAAACTTTTCATGCTTTCACCTCATATCTATTCTTAACAACATAGTATCATGACAAACGTATAATGATACTGTTATTTTAATTATAGATAATAAGATGAGCAAAATCAATAAAGATTTTAATATTATTCAACTGTTGTGACCCTATATATCATATAAAATCAATTTAACTGTTATGCTACATTTTGATTAATATAATTTCTTACTAAATCGTAATTAACTTTAATACTGTAATTAAAATTATTATTTTCCTCTATTCTATTTCTTCTACTTCTTTCAAATAATTTGAATTTGAGGAATGCAGTTCTACACTCTTCACAATATACCAAATGGCATTGGTAGTATTCTTCAGTTTTTTTGTCTTTGCTAACATGTTTTTGGATTATTTCTTCCAAAAATACATCCATATTCATATCTTTCACTAATGTTTCTAGTTCAACAAAGAAAGCTTTTCCATTAGCTTTTGGGATATTGAATATCTTTTTACTCTTTCTATACTTACTACAAGTATCACAATATTCATTTCCACCACTTATACTTAATCCAGCTAATAAACAACCCACAATAATACCAATATAATCAATTATAGCCATTACCCAACCAAAAGTCGGGTTAGATACTTCTCCTAATTGCTGTGAACGACGACTAAAAGTAATTGGTGTATTTTCTATCAAATATTTATTGTAATTAATGAAAGTCATTCTCCCATAACCATCTATCTCATAATTACTTATATGATCCCCATCCAAAGTATAAACAATATCCCCTGTTTCTCCATCAAAACAAGTTAAATAATATGTAGTATATTTAATAGATACTAGGCATATAATTGCCATTAGCACACCAATGAAAAGATGCGGTTTTTTTATTTTCTTCTGTGAAAAGAATAGCCCTTTAAAAAATCCAAAGCCACATACATAACCTACTGCAATAGCTCCTGCTGGAATAATAAAAAACAATGAAAAATGAATGATCTGAAAATCTGTAAATATCATTATAACTACTGGTAAAGCAATACTTACTACTAATGATAATACTCCTAAAATAATACTCATAGTTATCCTCCGTTAATATAGTTTAATTTATTTAATACAATGCTATAGATAAACATAGCTTTCATATTATAACAAATAAGTCGCTTATTGTTAATTAGTAATAAATATCTATATATATATAGGTATTTATTCTTTATTGTCTATAGGTCCACCTCTAAATCAACCAAAGGTGCATGCTGTTGAGCACCATAAACATCTGTCTCACCTAACCTCCCAGATGCCATAGGACGGACTATTGTCGCTTTTATTGCTTTTGCTGGTTTGAATTCTATTATATCAATAACATCTTCAACTGGTATATGATACAAATCAGCTATAACTTTCTCATTGATAATTTTTTTCTCACAAGCTTTTTCAAATATTTCCCAATCTTTAAAAATAATATCAAAAGTCAACTCATAAGGACCAGCATTTTTACTTCTAATTACTTCTGCTATATCTTTTAACTTAATTTTCATGATACCAAATCCCTCCTTACTTAATCATTATACATTAACATAATCAATCTTAAACAACTCATATGGATCATCTACCTCCACTATATGATAGATACTGAATTCATACACCTCTCCTGCTTTAAAGTCAGAAGGTGAATATGGAAATGCCAAATTTCCAGCTGTAGATATTCTTCCATCATAACCATAATGAAGCATAGTAGACCTAGCAAAACTACATATTGTATTAGCAATCTTCTGAGTATCCGCTACCGCTTCTATGACAATACCAATCTCATGACTAGTTATTTCTTTCTTTGGTTCAAGAGAACCCATTACCGCATCTCTACCATACACTTTAAAATCCAAATGATATTTATAATCTGCATTCTTGAAATTATCTTTTACTCTATCTCTAACTTCTTGTATAATTGATTCAATCTGAGAAATCATTATACTATCTCTAGTCCCTGCTATTGAAACTGTTCTATAACCAACCTTCTTAGTTCCTTCCAATTTAACAGTATAAACATCAGAAGGTACGAATTTTGAACCAGTAACTTTTACGATATTATCTGTTTCTTGATGAAACTTAGTATCCTGCAAATCTAATATTCCACCAGGTCCTGGCAATATATAAGGATTAGTCTTTTCATACAAAGTATGTGCCGCTACAGACAAAGTAGTACATTTTCTAATAGGGTTAAGAGGTTCCAACCTAAAATTATCCTCTCCTAAGTAACCAAACATACAATCACTTCCACTACCAGGTGTAGCCGCAATACTTGCACACTCCAATATCTTACCCATATGAAGTGCCAAACCAGCATCAAAACCATCCTTGACCGCTAACGCAGCAAAAACAGTAGGATCATATGCTCTACCAGCAATAATAACTTCTGCCCCTTCTTCCAGTGCCTTAATAATAGGTTCAAGCCCCATTTGACCCACAATACGCTCTGTCTTCTCCAACTCTTCTAAAGTCAACTCTGGAACAGGATGCAAAGGTTTTACTTTCCCATCCAACAGCTTATTAATAACATACTCTTTCTCAATCTCAGCATGTATAACAGCCATCTTAAAAGACAAACCATTATCTTCACCTATACTCTTAACTATCTCAACAACCTCCTGTAAATGAGGCTCTCCACCCGAACCACCAGCAGTACCAACAATAACAGGAATACCATTCTCTCTTGCAGCCTTTATCATAATCTCCAAATCTCTCTTAACAGCCGATTCATCAGTAAAAGAAATTCCAGCTCCAAGATAATAAGGTCCCGGATCAGTAGAACCAGCATCAACCGCTATAACATGAGGTTTTCTCTTCATACCTTCTTCAAATGATTTCATAGGAAAACCATAACCCAATATAGCCGTCGGAGACAACACTCTCAATTCTCTACTCATTATAAAATCCCATCCTTTCTCTAATTTCAATCCAACTACTTAATTTATCTTAAATATACTTATATCCACAATCATGCGTCAATTAATCAGTCGAAGGGTAAAAAGTGTACTAATCACGCAGACCGACCGCTTCCCAGGGTAAGGCAAGTGATTAGTACACTTTTCTACCCTGACCGACTTACCCTAACTGAAAACTAAACCAATTTATTTCTTTCCTTCATCTCCCTAATAGCCAATATCCTCTCCATCTCATTAAAAACAATCATATATCCTTCATCCACACCCATTCCAGGTTTCGCAAGAATCTGAACTGGTTCTGTAGCCATAGCCAAATGCACACAGACTTGTGATGACCTATCAGTCTCATTACAAGTACCGCCTTGATAAGCCCCTATTCCTTTTTCCTTACAATACAAAACAGCTTCAATAGTATTATTGATACCACCAAGGTCTGGAGTCTTAATCTGAATCATATGTCCTGCTCTATTATCAGCAAAATACTTAATATCATCAAATGTATTACACCACTCATCAGCTACTATCTCAACATGAACTCCATTATCATCCAATTTTTCACAAAGTTCACTCAAAGCTTTCATCTGAGCTGTTCTTTCTTCCATATCCATAGGTCCTTCAATTCTTAAAGTCAATGGATGAGCCGCTTCCTCAAGCTCCTTAAGATACTCAACCATTCTGTCGCAATCATTATTAAAGATAAGTCCAATAGTACCATATACATCTATATGGATAACTGGCTGATAATCATTATTATCTCTTATTTCAACAACCCTATCACGAATCCACATAATATATTTCTTTAACAACTCGCCTTGTTCCCCTAATTTCAACTTAACATTATTAATAAGACCATGAGGTAGAATATCAGCACCTTTCAATATCATCTTATCAACGTTATTATATCTATCATCTCCAGATTGCATAAATATAGGAATCTCTACCTTAGAAACAGTTGTATCATATTCATCTGCAACCACTTCTGCCATTATCAACTTTTTACTCTTAGCTACAGCATCTAAAATAGCTTGAGTAACTCCATATCTAACAGCTGTATGCAATCTTTCACCTGAAGGTAATACATAATTATCAATTTCTTCAGCTAAATCTTTAAAACTAGTTAATTCTCTACCTACTAATACTGGTTTAATATATTTGTCTATGATTGGTATATATTCTTTTGCAAGAAACAGTGGATCTCTTCCACCTGCCCCAGAATACTGAACTGCTGCACAATCCCCATAAGCTATTTGTCCATCTTCTAATAGAATCATAACTGATATAGCCTCACCAGCCTGCCTTACAGAACTAAATCCTTTGGTAATTGGTTCCCCACTATATGTAGCTCCATTTTGTACAGCATGTTTTTTTATTGCTCTCTGGTCATCAAAGAAAAAACCTGTTTTCCCTTCCGATAGAATAACGTCTACAATTCTCATTTTTTTCATTCCTTTCTAAGAATACAATTACAGTATCTCTACTATTTTATCTTGGTCTTCCTACCAATCTTCCTTTACCTATTGCATATATATCATCAATAACCATTTGGAAACTCATATCTCTTTTTTCATATTTCGCTCTTTCAAGCATTTTACTATAATGATAATCTTTGATTTCTTTCGTAAATGGTATATTGGCACATTCTAAGAATCTAACTGCTCCCATGTTATCTCTAGCTGGAAATACTTTTCCTGCATTTTGTCTACTTGGTGCAAAAGGTATGTCTATAACACCTGCCGCAAATGCTCTTAGAGTTCCAACAGCAATGTCACCTTCCCCAAGTTCTATAGTCTTATCTATAATGCAACGTGTTTCAGCCTTTATTATATTCTTCTCTTCCTCTAGCTCCTTAGTTAGTTCCATCTTCTGATCTCTTAACATAGTAACAACTTGTTTTGTAGCTTTTATACCACTTGCATTAGCTTCTTTTGTTGGAACACCCATAGCTTCATGAGGTGTTTTTACTATTACTTTTGTAGCACCCGCTAATGCTGCTGTAGCTGCTCCCCATGAAATAACGCCAAATGCTTTTGATTCATCCTGTGGGAATCCACCCATCCATTGATGCAATACTGTAGTAACAACCACATCTTCATAACCAAATTTTTCCAGATATTCTTCTGTGAGTGTCTTGATAGTACTTATAGCCGCAACATCTTGAATTAAGTTACCACA
Organism: Vallitalea sp.; assembly: GCF_025211055.1. Classification (GTDB taxonomy): domain Bacteria; phylum Bacillota; class Clostridia; order Lachnospirales; family Vallitaleaceae; genus Vallitalea. The sequence continues at coordinate 41,365 of NZ_JAOARO010000013.1, forward strand.
TTGTCCATAACCTACCGTAATATTCTTGACTCCTTGCTCTGCCGCAAGTAGACTTTCAATTATAGCCACACTATGGGAAATACACGGCGGTACTAATGTTCCCGTAAGAGGGCCAAAAGGTTCTCTGTTGATACTAATACCTGCCTCTTCATAGATACCCATAAGGCGGTCAACATATTGCCAATCATATATAGTTTTATCTAGGGGTATATTTTTTGAATATGGAATATTATAAGAGATTCCTCCACCTTCAAAGGAAGTAAACCCACCTGCTATTGTTATTTCAGCAAGCAATCTTGCATCAGGAGTACCATGTCTAACCTCAACTGGTACATTAACAGACTCATTAACTTTTCTACATAAAGATATGCCATGATTAACTGCAGGAAATCCGTTTAGAAGTGACCTTCCTGCTTTTCTACTTTCGTCTATTCCTTTTTGGGCTTCTTCATATCTATTGTGTCTAGTATAGCTATCAATAGTAGTAGGTAATAGATCAGCTTCCCCTTCATCTACTAGATAGTTAAGAAGTTCAATATGCTTATCAACTAATGCAACTCCTGCTCTTGGCTGAATTAGTGTATTACCCAATTTACTAGCTTCACTAAGTTTTCTGGAAAATATCTTATGTTCAGGAATGGCTTCATGGTATTTTACCGCTTCTTCAAAATCTACTTCTTTACCTGTTGACCACCCAAAAAGCACTTCATCCTGTATAGTTTTAAAAAGCTTACTATCTATCTTTTTATTTTTTAATTCCATATTAATCCACCTCTAAAATTAGTTTTATTTCATTTTTCATTATACTTAGTGCAATATCTGGGTATTTTACTGCTAATAATCCCATAGCAGCAAGTATATATTTGTTATCTATTAGAATCTTACCTCGCATAGGTTTTAATACTGTTGGTTCAAGAGGATCGAAAAGTGCTTCCTCCAAAACCTCCTTAGCCTTTTTACAATTAATTATTGGACCACCAGTTCCAATAATATTTCTCACAGTTGTCAAGTCTTTACCCGTCTGTACATAAGTCGCTCCAAAAGGAGTATAATGTGTTTCTATTGTTCCAACATGTCTTTTAGTAGCGTTTTTCACTGCTAATGAAGCTAACCCAAAGTCAAATTTTTCAAATATTTCATCTCTATCTGTTATATAACCAGGATTAGCTTTAATAAACTGCTGATATTCGTTAATTTGACTCTCTGTAAGTTCAGTCTTATTCAATAGTTCATCAATACCACAAGTACTTACTAGAGCATCTGCACTATATCTTACTCCTAAATCACCTTCAACAGTTCTTTTGACAAATGGCTCTGGAAGTCCTTTTAGAAGCACGCCTCCTTTACTGGGTAACCCCTCTGCTATGGAATGGATATCTGTGGTAGCTCCACCTACGTCAACAACTATCAAGTCTCCTATTCCTTTTTCCTTCTTAGTACCTTCTCCTAGAAGCTTAGCTGCTCCCAATACTGCAGAAGGTGTTGGCATTATAATACCTTCTATCAAATCCTTTACTCCCGAAAGTCCTTTGGCATAGACTATTCTTCTAAGAAAAACTTCTCTTATAGCAAGCCTAGCTGATTCAATGTTAAGAACATCAAGTTCAGGCATTACATTTTCACATATAGTAATCTCTTTTTCACTTAAAATATCTGCAACTTTTTCTTGTACCGATTTATTACCAGCTATAATAATAGGTGCTTTTGTCTCTAATGAAGCTAATATCTTAGCATTATGTAAAATAACTTCTTTGTTACCCCCATCTGTCCCACCTGTTAATAAAATAATATCTGGTCTAATGTTCTCTATCTCTTCTGCTTCACTCTCATTAAGTTCATAAGAAAACACTTTCATCACTTTAGCTCCTGCACTCAGTGCAGCTCGTTTAGCCGCTTCAGCAGTTAAATCTGGGACTAAGCCTATTGCTACCATCCTTAAGCCTCCAGCTGCACTACTACAAGCAAACATCTCTTTTATACACAAATCCTTATGCTTGGATTTAAGTTTATCTAGAGCATTATTCAGTCCTTCACATATATCTGATTCAATCGTTGTAAATGATTTTGAAGTTCCTATAACAGCTTTATTTTCAAGATTTACAGCAGTTAATTTGGTATAGGTACTGCCAAAATCGATAAGCAATACTGCTTCCATTAGTCATTCACTCCCAAATCTTCTTTGAGATCTTTAATAGATACATCTGGAAGTGTTCCTGGAGGATATACTTTGTTAAATCCCATATCTAAAAACTTCTGTTTAACTTCTTCAAAAGGAGTCTTACCCACTACTAAATTTCCACCAACATATAGTAAAATATCGCCAATACCTGCTTCTTTACATTTTTCTCTAAGTCCTCTACAATCTAGTTCTCCGTGTCCGTATAATGACGATACTAAAATAGCATCAGCTCCAGTCTCTATTGCTGCCTTAATATACTCTTCTTGTGAAACCATTACACCTAAGTTAATTACTTTGAACCCTGCTTTTTCAAATGCATATGCTAATATTTTATTCCCGACCGCATGAACATCTGCACCAATTACACCTAACACTATCTTTTTATTATTCATTTTGTCCCTCCAAATTACAATCAATTATTATTAAGGGTGTTATACCTAACATTAACTATGCCCTTAATATATAATGAATAATAGTATATGTCAATAGCTTTTTTATATATTATGCACAATTCACCAAAATAAATACTTGTTTTTTTGTAGCATTGTATACAATAATTCATGAATTACACTATACTAATCTACACCTCTACCATTATGTAATAATTATAATAATCATTGAATAATTATTACCAACAACATACCCTAGCTAAATTAATAAAACAAAATAATTTCTCCAATAACTTAGCAAAATAAAAGAGATACAGGTTTTACTCTAGTATCTCTTTGGCTTATTTTACATTGTTTTTATTTATGTTATCCTTAATAATTGTGTAATAGTTATTTCTATATTAATCCTATAAATGACTATCTAATATTTCTAGTAATTTGTATAAATCTTGGTAATGTATATTTATAAAATTCTTTATATGCATTACAGAAATAGTTCTTAGTGTACTTACCTTCAATTTTGGGTTCTTTATGTCTTTTACATCCTCCACGGCAAATTCTGTAAAATTCACAGTTTTGACATTCTGGATCAGTATTAATTGATTCTTTCAAAAATTTAACTGCTCTTTCTGATTTAAATATTTCATCAAGCCCTACGTCAACTACGTTACCTAATTTCCATTCATCTAGCACGTAAAAATCACAAGGGTATACGGAACCATCTGCTTCAATAACTGCATTTACAGAACAGTGACCTCTCATATCACAACTCTCTGGTTCATAACCCATAATTATTTGAACAATATTATCAAACATTCTTATACTTATCCCATTACCACTTACAAAATCTTCATACCATAGGTCAAAAATATTTTTTAAGAATATTTCATAATCTTTTGGAGTAAGTGAATAAGGATTTTTTCCTGGCTCTTCACCAATTTCATCTAAACAAGGTATGAATTGCAAGTATTTGAAGCCCTGTTTTTTATAAAAGTTATATACTTTCCTTCCATGCTTGGCAATGTGCTTATTAACTACACAGAGAATGTTATACATAACATCATATTTATCAAATAATTTAGTTGTTTTTAATATTCTATTGAAAGTTCCTTCTCCATTAGGATATATTCTATAGTAATTATGAATATCTTTGTAACCATCCATAGATATTCCTATTAAAAAATTATTATCATGAAAAAACGTTGCCCACTCTTCATCTATTACAATTCCATTGGTCTGTAATGCATTATTCACTTTAATGTTATTGGTATTATATTTTTTTTCAAATATGATAAGTTTTTTAAAAAAATCCAATGAAGCCATTGTTGGTTCTCCACCTTGGAAAGCAAATGTTACTTGTCCTTCAGCAAATTCAAAAGCTTTTTTAACCAATTGTTCCAATGTTTCTTCTGTCATTATTCCATAGTTCTTGACTTCTCTGCTATTCATTACATCATAATAAAAGCAATACTTACATCTTAGATTACAATTACCTGAAGCTGGTTTTATCAGTGTAGTAAGTGGTGGCATACTAACATCTCCTTGCATTATATGTCAATTATTTCATCAATATTCTAATTCGTATCTACTTATTATAACATTTTTTTATGTTCTTTTCAGCATATTTTATAATAAACTTTGTTTTTTACCACTTATAACTGCACTAAGACCTGCAATCTATTTTATTAGTGTTAATTACTTTAATTAAAATATAATTAATTAAATGTTGATTACAGAATATCTATCTTTCATCTAACTCACTTTATAATAAAAAATTATTAAAACACATACAGTTAAATTAACAAATAATGTATAATAAATATAATAATAATTTAATACTAACTATTATAATGTGTTTTTATTAGCATAACAGAGATGGATAGCGTATATTGTATATATACATTCAATTAATCCGACAAGAAAGGTGGTCATAATATGAGCAGAATTGCAGCTTTTTTTGATATTGATGGAACTTTATATAGAGAAGGTCTTATAACTGAGATATTCAAGAAATTGATTAAATCAGAAATCATCGATAAGCAAAGATGGTATAACGAAGTTAGAGAAAAATATGTTAAATGGGATAAACGTATTGGTAATTATGATGATTATTTAATAAAAATGGCTGAAATATATATTGATGCTATTAAAGGTCTTCATAAAACCCAAATTGAATTTATAGCAGGTAAGGTTATTGAACAAAAGGGTGATAGAGTCTATACCTACACTAGAAATAAAATAAAATGGCATACCAAGCAAGGTCATAAAGTTATTACTGTATCTGGTTCACCATTTGAATTGGTTAGTGCCATGTCCAAGAAACATGGGTTTCATGATTTTATTGGTTCCATGTATTTGACCAATGACAAAGATATTTACACTGGTGAAGTAACTCCTATGTGGGATAGTGTTAATAAAAAGAAAGCAATTAATGAATTAGTGAAAAAATATGACATTGATTTATCAAAATCCTATGCATATGGGGATACCGCTGGAGATTTTTCCATGTTAAAATCAGTTGCATTTCCAGTAGCTATTAATCCAACAAGAGAACTTGTCAATAAGCTGAAAAATGATCCCCAGACATCCTCAAAAGTCCAAATTATAGTAGAAAGAAAAGATATGGTTTATAAGTTATCTCCTTCTGATATAACCTTAGAAAACAATTGATAATATCTTGTATAATATTAAGATATTTTTTTGTTAATTGGAAAAACACTAATTATACTTAATTAACATATGCTAATTTATAGACATTTATAAGGAGTATATTAATGCGAGATATATACAACTCAAACAATGATAAGAATGCATCTATAAAGCAACCAGAACCCGAGATTAGATTGGCAACGGCTTATATCCCCAATCAGCCTTATGTGGGACTAGTCCCTTTACAAGAAGGTTTCCATAGAGGAAGTATGTTCCCTAATCTATATCAACCTTATCGTGATTGGAGGCGTCATTAATGTATGATAAAAAATTAATGAGAGATATACAACAATTAGGATTTGCTGCCTTAGACCTTAATCTATATCTAGATACCCATCCTGATTGTAAAAGAGCAATTTCGGATTATAATGTTATACAACGTCAATATGAAAACAAGAGACGCATTTATGAATTAAATGTGGGTCCACTAATTAACTTTGGTATGTCTCCTAGCAAATATCCATGGGAATGGTTAGATGGACCATGGCCCTGGGAAAATGAATAAAGGAGGATAAAGTATGTGGTTATATGAAAAGAGATTACAATTTCCTGTTAATATCAAAAATAAAGATCTAAGAATGGCAGGATTACTAGTTACCCAGTATGGAGGACCTGACGGGGAATTAGGTGCTGCTATTCGATATCTTAATCAGAGATATGCTATGCCTACTAATAAAACAAAAGGGTTGTTAACGGATATTGGAACTGAAGAATTAGCCCATGTAGAAATAATATCCGCAATGATCTACCAACTACTTAAAGGTGCAACAATCCAAGAATTGAAAGACGCTGGATTAGCTCCACATTACGCCCAACACGATCATGGTCTGTTCCCAACTGATGCTAGCGGTGTTCCTTTCACTGTAGCAGGTATCGGCTCATTGGGTGACCCTGTTACTGACTTACACGAGGACCTTGCTGCTGAGCAAAAAGCTAGAGCGACTTATGAGCACCTTATGAATCTCACTGATGATCCTGACCTAATTGAACCATTGAAATTCTTACGCCAAAGAGAAGTAATTCATTTCCAAAGATTTGGTGAAGCTCTTGATGATGTTCAGAATGAATTAAACAGAAAGAAATATTATTAAAATTAAGTTATTACTAGTTTTAATACATATAAACTAATCATACAAATAATTTAAGCTAGAATTTGCATAATGCATTAATCTAGCTTATTTATTTATCTTTTTTTATTAATTTTACTTTATAGGAAAGGTATTATATTGATAATGTTATTAATCTATTTTTTTCATCGAAATATTTCATATAATCTTTATAATCACCACTAATTGTATACGTATCTTTTATATTACTAATAATGATAGCGTTAATTTACTGTAGGAAATGAAAGGATAGAATAATCCCTTTATGATAATATAAGAATGTAGTTCTAGTTTATCACATTTTAAAATATTTTGTATTTTATTTTTTGTAATATTTCGTTTGCTATAGTAAAAATAAAGTTTGCCTATAAATAGTAATGAATATTATAGCGCAAACTTTTTTATTTTTATTTAAGTCGATTTAGATTAAACGTGCTGTTTATATATACGGATATAATTATAGCCTACTACAGGTGTAGGCTATAATACTTATGTTCTTAAAACTTTTCATAGAAAAGAAATTTACAAATATTATTTTAACTCTCAATTATATTACTATTTTTATTGCAATTTAGCTAATTTAATCAAAAATTATTTAGCTCGATTTGCTTTTATTTATTTCAGTTAAATCAGTTCTAGAAATAAACCTATTATGATCAATAAAACTAATAATGAAGAGCACAATAATTAGTATATCTGCTAATATACTTAGACTTATAGAAGTCATATATAGAACTCCGATAGCAAGCATAGCAAAAGCATAGCAAAGAGTGTAAATCAATTTCTTAGATAAATGCTCAATATTTTCTTTGTCCTCAATCAAACTACAATTCCTCTTTAGCTTTAAATATAAATATACTTTTACATTCATATAAGTGTAGTATAAAAAAACTATAGCTATAAGAGTTATCATCATTATCCTAATAAATGTCTCAATCATATACATTAGAAATGCATGTTATCAGTTGCATAGTATACTTCCCAGTAAGCGAGGAGACAGTTATTGCATGCATTTCCTACTTTTATAAGAGCATGAACCGATGCACCGGTTGCCCCAGTTGCAGCAACAATAGAAGTAATAGCAGCAGGAGTTAAAATTCCACCTGATGCAACAGCCATACCAGAGATAAAACCAGAGGCTGCAGTAGTTACTAATGCCATCCCGTATTTACCAACAGCCGACCACTCCAAATCATTTAAAGTGTCAACAACTTCTTTCCATTTGTCAAGTTCATTCTCATTTGAACTGTTTTCATTGCACTTAAAATAAAATTGCCCTGATCCAGATTCTTTTGATCTCTCAAGATTCCATTCAAATGGATTTCCTGTCCAGATATCATATTCATAGTTACAAAAAGTATCTTGATGAATCTTTGATCTTGTTTGTCCTATAAATAAGGCTACTTCTTCATCTATGGCTTCTAAAGAGCCAGCAGATACTTTGTCTGTTTCAATATCTCGCACAAACATCTGTATAGTATTTTCTACAGTATCATATACCGTTGTATACTCTGATATCCCATCTGTTGTGACAGCAGTACGAACACCATTTACCTCAGTAACAGATGTACCCAAGTCAAAACTACCAGCAGCCATACTAACATTAGTAGTACAAATTACAAGACTAAAAACAATAACTAGTGAAAAAACACTCTTAAAAATACGTTTCATACAATCCTCCTTTAATAATTTAATTATAACTCCTAATACATTTTACTATAATAACCTTATAAAAAATGTAGAACTTTGCAAGTAAAATTCGTAAAGTAACGATAACTTTAGACTAATACTAATTTGACATTTAGTATAATAAGGTATCACAATCAAAGACCACCATTAGTCTTATATACCCTTAATCGTGATATTTTATCGACTCCAATCTTTGACCATCCCAATGGGTAGTAAACTTATAATAACAAAAAGAGGTGCTTTCTTTCTATTCTCCAATTTTCCTACAGTAACTTTACGCTAACACTAATAATATCTTTTAACTTATTAGCAAATTCTTGTTCCGTAATTTCTTCTTCTAACAGTCCATTAATAATAAAATTTTGTTTATTTAACTGTTCATATATATCATTAAAATTATTCTGCAACATAATACTCTTGTATGTTTTCGTCACATCATTTAACAGTTCTAAATCCTCTTGTGAATAAGATTCTTTTACTAAATACTTATCAATTGCAAATAAATAATTATCAAATTCTATAAGTAAATTCATATTACTCACTGCTATATCTTTTCTGATATTCTTAATATGAACAATTTGGCAAACGTTAATTGTAATAGATATAATTAATAATACTAATATTATTAACCTTGTTTTATTTTTCATTTTCATTAAAAGTCCTTCTGACTATTAACTATTTCATCTGGTAGATACGTATATTCAGCACCTTGAAATCCAAAACTTACTCCCCAAGGGTATGAAACAGAAGGAGTTGCTCCAAATGCATTATGTGCATATTTAAAAGAAAACTTAGCATTTTCCATTTTGCCAACTTGAGATAAATATGCAGTTCCATAACCTTTTTTTGCCCAGGGATTCTTTTGTGGACTAGCATAACTATTAACAGGTAAAATTAAAATAAAAACTAAGATTATCGCACTTACGCTTTTAATTACTTTTATTATACTATTCATTTTTACATCTCCTCTTTAAATATTCAATAAATATAATAATAAAATTATAAAATACCTTTTCTTAAACTACCCACCTGCTAAAGCAGGTGGATTTATGGCATAAATGCCGAGGACTGAAAGTCCTAATTGGTCCTGGGCTAAAGCCCACTAAAGTTCTAAGCTAGAAGCTTAATTAATATGTTGAGTAAACTCAATCCTCC
>NZ_JAOARO010000014.1 GCF_025211055.1 Vallitalea sp.
ACCTAATGATTGCAAAGTACCTATCAAAAAATAATACCATCAGAGCCTCTACTTATATAACAACTATAGGTGAGGCTTTGTTATTTATTATACCAGATAGAGATTAGCATTAGTATGTGTGCAAGGTTTGACGCTTACATATATTAAAAGGGCAGAAAGTAAACTAATAGTTTATCGGCTTATCGCCTAACTATTAATATTTACTTCCTACCCCATTTTTAAACATTGATAATATCTAAACTATTTAAATCAAATTTTTCATAATAAATTTTTTGGCTATGGTATAAACAATATACATACGTCATCTCTTAATTATTTTTTTCATTCACATAATTATTTCTAATGGACTATTAATATTTTAGTTACCAACTATATTTAACAGTTACCGACTTTATTTAACAACTACATATGGCTGTGGCGTAATAATAAAGTTTGCCATATATAGCTATATTTTTTCATCAATACATGCTATTATTCCTAAAATAGTTTGCCATGTAAGGATTCAATCCATTCTAATGGCAATCTTTTTTATTCCATCTAAACGATAGAATAATTTTTTATTCTTATTCAATATCATCAAAACCTACATATCTTATTGTTCCATATTTATCGTCGTCCCAAGGGTAGTCTAGAATTTTCCTCTGTCTATGACAAAATTCATTTAACTTCAAAATAGCTCTCTGGTACTCCAATACTTCATACTTTGAGGGATTAAACTGCAAAAATTCATTGGGTATAATTAGTATGAACTTTGACTTAGCTCTTGATAACATTACATTAATTCTATTTGGATCAAACAGGAATTCAGCTTCATTTTGTATTATTTCTTTTTCACTTACTCCATAGCAACCAATTATTACTTCTCTTTCTCCGCCTTGATATCTATCAACTGTATCCACAGCTGAAATAATGAGTGCTTGAATAGTATCAATGTCAGTATCATTAACCTGTTTCCTAAAATAATCAAAAAGCTTATTTTGTATCCATACTTTTTGAGCATTGTGCACAACAACAACACCTAATATTTTCTTTAAGAATACTTTTAGTTTTGACAAATAATCAAACTTATTTTTAAAATAATATTTAACATCTATATTTATCCATAAAGACTTTATGATGTCAACTATCTGATCTGCTTCAAATAGATTAACCTTTCCTGACTTACCTTTATCATTATATCGTATTATATTGATAGGTTTTTTAGGGTCTAACAATAGCGAATAGAATTCCTTCTCACAATCTAGCTCCTTGTTTATATGTAGCATTCTATCCTTATTGTCTTCATGTGCTTTATAATCTTTATAGTCAGCAATATATTTTGTTGCCTCGACTATAACTTTGTTGGATCTTCTATTAGTTGTAAGAACTCTTACTATATCATCTGAATAATTATACTTCTCCAAATAATAGTCTAAAATAGATCCAAAAATATTTTCTTCAGTATCCTTAATCTTAACCTTTAAAACAGGTTGTAATTGTTTTGGATCACCTGCAATTAAAATTGTTGTATTTTGAGTTGCCCTAATAATCGCAGGAATAAACTTACCTATTTCCATTTGACTTCCTTCATCAACAATAATAAAATCAAATCCATTATTCTCTAATTCTTCTAACAATACTTTAGTAGCTTTATTTTTTTTCGTACCTTTAACAAAAAAACTATATATTTGATTTGGTGTAATACTTATTATATTAGCCTTATTTTTGATCTCTAATGCATCTATTGTACCTGTCGGACTGTACGGATTGATATAATCTACTCCACCTAAATTTTCGTCTTCTCTTTTCTCATCGCTAATTATTCTTTTTATATCAACATATTTTCTAATATCACCTAACTGTTGGTAATCATCTGAAAGCCCCATAATTTCTTTTATTATATTATAAGTAGGAGTATAATTCCCAACTAATAAAATCCTCTTTTTATCCTTTATATTCTGGAGTATATAATATATAATAAGCAATGAAATAGTAAATGTTTTTCCTGTACCAGGTGGTCCCCATAGAATACTTAGTCTTTGTAACATAGCAAATGCAATTGCTTCTAGTTTACAATCCTCAATATCTATATTAAGTAGCGATTTTATCTTATTCATTTCATCTTCTATTGAGTCTTTAATTGTGATCGGGGTGTAATCCTCAAATAACCATCTTGCATCAGCATTTTTAATATATTCTTCCATGCATTGTTTTAATTTAGGTAACCAGAAGTCTATATGCTCCTTCTCAAGAATTAAGTTTTTCGTAAAATCAAAGTTTAGTAAAGGATCATTGGTTAGGTACTCTATAATATCTAAACCTAAGTCTTTTATCTTTAAGATAATATATTTCTTTTGTCTATTAAAACTTTTAATGCTAATTAATCTGTTCATTATAGTTCTATATCTAAATACTAGATTTTTAAGTGATGGATCATCGTCAATCATTGGTTCTAGCCATTTTTTGTTTTTAAATACTGTAGTTTTTATTTTGGTTTGTAATTCAATATCATCAATAAAGATAGTATTATTTTTATATTTTGAGTTACAAGAAATCGTTTTATATATATATTCAAGTCTATCTTGGGGATATAATACTAAACAATAATCTCCTTCCTTATAATCTGCAAATACAGAACTATCATCAATTTGGTAAATTTTAAGCTTTGGATTATTTGCTTCATCTTTCAGTAACTCTTGTCTTTTTACTCCTGTTATTTCATAGGACAATTTTATTGAATTGCCCAAGACAATTTTTTGATGTGTTTCTTGCGCATGAATATTTTCAATCTTCTCTTTGTCAGCATATACCTGAAGTTTAGAATATAAATATAGTGTATTTGCTAAGTAAGAGTTATCCAAACTCTTTGTACTAACCATACTTGGGATGGTCCTTGGTTCTATGCTAATGCTTGAATTATTAACTGCATGTCGAATTTCAGCCATGGTATATAATCTACATTCCAGCATATTTTTAATTTTTATTTCATAATTTAATCGATCATTACGGCTCTGATTATCTTTATGTAGTTTAGGAAGAACTCCACCATGTATTTCATCTGTAAACCGTTTAAACAAACTTATATTTTTGAAGTTATCTTTTATTAACTTACCATCAACATAGTTGCAATTTCTATGAACTTCATACATAGTATTATTAAAATCAGAATTTAATACATATGTATCTTCAATAGCATTTTTTAGACAAAATAAAACTCGGTCTGCTAGATAAATCTGATCCCTCTTTTCAACAGTGAGCATCCCTCTTAATCTGTAATAAACCTTTTTTAAATGTGATATAAAATCCTTGGTGGCATAATGATAACATACTTTTTTAACATCAGATATGTCTATATCATTGCTATGTTCCTTATATTTAGGTACTATTATAGATAGCATCTCCATGAACAACCTTCTAAAGTAATCAATTGATTTATTATTCCAGTAATAGAATGCTATTCTAATATCATCTTTATCCATTACTTTTTCGTAATAAGAGATTACTTCATTAATATCTATAAGAAGTCTTAAAAAATAATATCTTTCATATTTTAATTTATCTATAACAACTACATTTACATTTGATTTACCTTTTATTATATTTTTAGGACTACCTTTCTCCGAATAATTGAGTGTAGGATAACCTGTCCAACCTTTGCTGTTTTCATTTATGCAAAAATTTTTATTATCATTGTCATAATATCTTTTTGGTTTATTACCGAATCCATCAATATATTCATATGCATAACCAAAACATAAACCAATATTCTGAGAATCATATTTAGCATCAAGATAGAAATTTATGGTTGCCCTATGTGCTCCTGTAATAATTTTTGAAGCATTAGCAGTTTTTTCAGCAAACGTTGTATTCCTTTTTCTATTTTGTTTATCTTCTAATTTCAAATTCACTTCCTTTGTTATTTTATTCTTTTTTGCAAAGAGGCTTATATTAGCCTGTAAATCATCAATTTTTCTATTGGTTATATCACTATATTTCAAACAATCATTTTTAATAAGAATATCTTTGTCTGAAGTTTTTAATGAAGGGATTACATTTATTGTCTCATTCTTTCTTTCGATAATTGTACAAAAATCATTACTAATACAATCTATTTCAGCTAACCTCTGCTGTGTATTGAGATTTGTTAATTTAACAGTTTTCCCATCTCTTTCAAGTCTACCAGCCAAATACCCACCATAATAATCGCATGTGCTACATGCAGGAGTCATTATCACACTGTTATATTTTTCTATATCTCTACCCTTAATAATATCTATAATTTCTGGGAGCTTCGATATAAATAGTGCTTCTATATTGTTTTTAGTATTCTCAAAGAAAATCTCTTTACAATCTAATATACTCTCATCTAAAGTTAAAAGCTCACTTAAAGATTCATTGAGTATAAAACCAGAAGCTAAAACCTCATATCTATTATTTAATCTATTTTCATTTAGAAACTGTTGTAACGTAACCATATATACTGCCAGTTCAGTAGAAAAGCTATCTCTGTAATCTGACATTTTCACATCACAAATAGCCAGTTTTGTTTTGTCATTTTTTGACTCAATTATATTAAATTGTTCATTTAATACTTTATAATTCATTCCATTTTCCCTAAATGAATCTTTAGGCATAATTTTTATGAAGTCAGGGATAAAAGCTTCTAGTTCAATACTATTTTCTTTGTAAAACTCCTTTTTTTCAGGTGCTAACTTGCTTATAACCTCAATTATATTGTGAATTTCATATCTTAATTGATATAGATAATTGTATTTCTCAGGATCTGCAATATCTTCAAATTTACTTTTATTTGTATCGTCTTTTACCGTAATATTATCTATCTTGTAAATTATATTTTTATCATTTTTTATCTCTTCATCTAATGCAATAGCATCATCATCGTCAATATTAAATAGTTTGCTTAAGCTTGTAGTGTAACTTTGTTTTAATAATTCTTTGTTTTCTTTATTAAAAATATAAGGCTCATAATGTATATTATCATTTGGATCAGGTGCCTTAGATTGTTTTTCTGTATATATAATATTTTTATCTTCATTTAACAACTTATATATACTTGCTAATTCAGCACTCTTAGCACTCTCTTGATATTTAACTAGAGGGACTATATTTCTTGCTGGAATTCCCTTGATATTCAATTTTTCCCCTATATTATGAAAATTGTAGCTTTCCCGCCCTTTGGTCTTCTTATTTCTATTTTCTATTGTTGTGATCATTGTTTTAATGGCTCTTTTTTTACAACCATCATTGGCAATATTGGCTAGAATTGATTTATTTAAGATATATACCTTTTTTTTATCGTTTTTTATCATATTTTCACTCCTTTATAGTTAATCATTATTTACATCTACTTTCCTTAAAAATATATAAACATATCATATATTATTTTATACAAAATACATAGTTATATATTTCTTACAAGTTATATTTATGCATCTTATTATCGTAATATTTTATCACACTATAGAGTATATTGCCATATTTATACAATAAAAAAGTAGCATTTTCATAAAAACACTACTTTTAAACAATTATATGTTAATTTTAAACAATTAATTCCAAAGACCTATAAAAACTAATAATATCTGACTCATTCATCTCTAAATCATTATCAACAATATGCTTTTCCCAAAATTCTTTCATTTTCGCACTACTTCTTTGTTTTGTTAAATATTCTTCTTTTCTAAAGACTAAGATAGAATCCCACTTTATTGAACCTTCTGAGGAATGATACGCACTATTACCTTCTGACCTAATCGGAAAAATATTAACACATATAAAGTTTGCATTCTGTATCGCTTTACTTAAAGCAAACCAAGCATCTTCCTTATTATGATGATATGAAAATACCATTAATCCATCGTCTTTAAGTTTCTTATAGCATTGTTTAAATACTCTAGTTAATTGCTCTATAAATATTCCATGATAATTTTCTACCAGATCATTAACATGAAGTGATTTATCTATATGGTTATCAAATTTATATGGAATATCATCTTTTATCCATTGATAATAAAAATGGGCTAATTCAGAATAATTTAGATTATCATAGTATGGCGGATCAGTCATTATAATATCAACTGTCTTATCTCTTACAGCCTTTAATTGAGCAGAACTACGATTTAATATTAAACTATCTGATTTACCATTATAAAAAGTTGCTGGATTTAAAGTCACCTTAGACTTTATACTTTCTTCAGTATATATCTTCTCATGCTTCCCATTAATATACTTTGACTCATATGTATCCTGACAATATTCTTTAGCTTTAATAGTTTTATTAAATACTTTACTAAAAGAACCTCTTCCAAAAGTAGCCCCCCATACATTATTTTCAACAGGCCTTACAGGTACTGTAAATGCATGAATACCAAACAGAGGGGTTAATTTTCTATAACCATATGCATAATTGCATAACATATTATTGCAAGCCAGTGAATCAGAAAAAGTTATAGTAAACCATTCTCTAATAGATGCATTTCGTATATGCTTAATCTCATTATATATAATAGATAATGCTACTTGTTGTCTTTTATTAAATAACTCATCATAACTATTATATCCATAACTTATTGGACGCATATCTTTTCTATTTTTTGTTGGGATATTCGAATTTGGTATTTCAATATATTCATTACAGTCTATTTCATTGTACTTTTTAATATCATTGTAATCTGCCTTCTTAAAGACTCTATTTTCTCCATCCAGATACTCTAAAGCAAATAATCGAAGGCTCTTACTTCCTTTTATCCTATCTCTTAACATAAAATCAGTATTACATGAATGACATTTGCATTTACCTCGTTTATATGTACCTTTCTCAATATCGGTTATTGAACCGCATTTTTTACAATTATAAGTTTCACTGTTAGCATTAATAACAGCTACCTCTCCACAATGTGAACAAAAAATATATTTCTGCTCTTTATTATAATATAATTTATAATGTGGATGCGTTTTAACTTTAGAATTACATTTAGGGCAGTTGACTTCATAAACCCAGAATGCATTTATTATCTCATAATCTTTTCCATCTATTCGGGTTGTATATAGATTTGAAATTTTTTCAGCTATTCTCTCTTCAATTATCCTATATTGTTCCTTTACTTTTTCTATATTACATTCTTCTAGCTCTTTTTTGGTAATAAAACATGCAAGTGGATCTACATCTACACCTATTGTTTTCATTCCCATCTTTTTAGCTTCTACGAGTGTTGTACCTCCACCCATGAATGGGTCTAATACTGTTAAATCACTTGAATTTTTAGAGTAGAATTTATCCCAGAATTCTTCGTCAGAAGCATCATAAGGTAATTCTGAAGCAATATAAAGTGCTCTAACAATACAGCCTAGTCTTCTAGCCCACCATTTATGTATTCTATATACAGGTTTTTTACTATTTCCTTCTTTTTTTGCTAACTCACTTAATTCTTTAATAGGAATTAGATTTTCAATCATTTTTTTTGACATTATTCTCACCTAAAAATTTAATCGTAACCCAATATATTATACCATATATTTATGCTGTGGACCATAGTTTCATTGTAATTTTCTCAAAATATTTGTCACTTATTTTTTTAATGACACCACATCTATAATGTATAAGTCTTTTACTTATAATATCAGTTGCTAATACATCTGTATTCCATACCCCGCCATTTTTAAGTAAAGCTTTTATTAATAAAGCATCTAACTTTAAATGACTTAAACTACCCACCTGCTAAAGCAGGTGGATTTATGGCATAAATGCCGAGGACTGAAAGTCCTAATTGGTCCTGGGCTAAAGCCCACTAAAGTTCTAAGCTAGAAGCTTAATTAATATGTTGAGTAAACTCAATCCTCC
>NZ_JAOARO010000015.1 GCF_025211055.1 Vallitalea sp.
GTATTGGATGATTCAGTAATAAGTACATATAGTAAATCAGAGTCAGAGAGTATTTTGGGTAAGGAAAGATATTATTATAATGAGAATAGAATAAAGAAATTGCAACAGTATATTCAAGATAAAGGATTAAATGTTGATGTAACAGGTCAATTAGATAAAGCTACTTTCCAAGCTTTGCATATGATTGGGATTAATGATTTAATGGAAAATGGGGTTATACAAGAGGATAGTTTTAGAGGGGATGGGCTTAACCTTTACTCGTACGTATCCAATAACCCTATTAATTACGCTGACCCAACAGGGCATTGTAAAGAAAATAATAATAATGAAAATGATACATATAGATCAATTGACTTAACTAATGGGGTAAACATGTATGATCCTAACTCAAAACTTGCACAATATATACACGATGTTAAAACAGTATCTTATATGATTACTAATCGTTATGTTGAAGAAGCTTATAAAACGCCGATAACTGGAGATCTTTTTGCGCCACGTCAATTTAAACCAACTGCGATGGAGCTAGTGTATGAACAGTTAGGCATTACTGTAAATAATAAGAAAAATGAACCTGCGATTAAAGTTGGTCTTAGAATAATAAAAGAAGTAGAAGATTTATATAAATCATTCCAAGAGGGTGTTAGTGTAGGAGGTCCTAATCCTGTAGCGGTAGGTGTTACTACTTTTGCTAGTTTTCTATATAAACACAATAAGGATAATATAGAGCCTGGTTATCTACAAGACTATTTATTTAATGCTTGGAGTAAGCATAACAAAAAATCGCTGCTTATTAATGTAAGCAAAGCCTTATATGTAGAAAATACAGAGTATAAGTATTTAGTTAACTCTGTTGGCGCTAGAGAAAAATTTATAGAACGCTTGGATAATTCCAAAGATACCATAAATAATATGAACTTAAGTGATTATGATGAGACTACACGAAAAAATATTAAATATTTATCTACAAACTATATAGATAGAATAATTGACATGAATGAAAATTATTCCGAGTCAGAGAAAAAACTTAACAGGAAATTAAATATACTAGATAAGCAGATAAGGGAGAAATTAAAATGATACCTAAGCAAAAATTTTTACTTGTTATAATGCTTATTATATTAGTTATAAGCGGATGTCAGAAACAAAACAATTCATCAGCAAATAATACTAATACTGATATAACTGAAGAAAATGAAGGGAAAGTGATTTATATTGAATGCTATAACAAGTATAAGGATAACTTTGATAAATTAACGGATGGTGTTGATGAAACTAATGCACACGAAAAAGTACCAACCCTTTATACTGACGACAACAAGAAGATTATAGAAGAAATGGGAAATGTTATAAGTGAGTATGATGAAAAATTAGCACCTTATGAAGATTACTATCCTATGTATAATGACTTAAAGGAATCATATGATAGGTTAAAGAAAGATTTTGCTCAACTAGAGCAGTGGAATGAATTAAGCTACACAGAGCAAATAGAAATTAGACTTTCATTTTTATTAATGTACTAAATATAACACAAGGTTGCTTCATAATTGTGTCATATGAAGCAACCTTGTTTTAATTGTTATAGTAAAGAAATTTGGTTTGATAAAGACTTAAGTAACCATACTTAAGAGACCTAGAGTTAATTAGTAAATAAGTCTACTTCCTGTAATATTTTGTATATCTGTAGTTGGCATATACTTAATATATTTCAAGATTTTGTTCTGAGGTCAAGAACCCAAAAGCCACCCGAACAAAGGGGATGAGTAAACTTGAAATAATATTATAATCTATATAAGGTAGGTTTAGAGATAAGTATTTCTATTATTGATAAAATTTTATAAAGCAACAGTTAAAAAGTGGATAATTACTTAGAGAAGATTTATAATATAATGGATAATTTATTTCCTTCATGAAACCCAGTATATTCCAATAGTTAATTTTTAGATATAAATACTATATGGAAGCTTTTTAATCGAAATGTTACTAGATCAAACTACTTCAAGATATCTTTACAGATAAAGATAAATAAATTGTGTGTTAAGCCATTTATAAGGAGAATCTATAATGAAAAAAATTATAATTTGTATTTTAACTATATTATTATCTGTTTTAATATGTTCTTGTACAAGCAAGAATAATCAAGACAATCTTTTGGAAGATAATGATAAAAAATTGAGTGATTCAAACAACTCATACAATCAAGATAGTGACAATAATCAAAATACTATGTCTAGAGCTGTAAAAAATATACCTAATCAACAATTTTCATCAGATCATAGTTTAAGTGATTCAGATACTATTATAGCTTGGGAACCTTTTCTTCTAGGTAGTTATAATAAAGAAGAAAATTATTGGAAATCATGCTCTCCAATAAAGGAGGTTTTATCTATCACTCCAATAACCTTTGGTGATATCCTTACAAAATCATCTTTTTATGTTTTTTACGAAAAACAGTTAATAGGAGAATCAAGAAAAATTAGCTTTCCATATAGTGCTCATTATAGCCTAGAAGATATGGAGAATTCAAAAAAGTTAATTGAGTTAGCTAAAACCATCCCAAAAAGAGAAGGAGACTACGTATTTAATTTACCTGTTTCACTGGATAAAAACCTGTATAACCTTCCATATCCAGATAACGGTTTATTAATATCATTTGAAATTGATTACAAAAACAAGGAATTACCTAATTTTAAAAGCAATAAACTTGTATTGTCTAATAAATTAAATCCTTATCCAAGAAATTATTTTCTTACAGATAATGTTCCTAAGAAAACGACTGAAACAGTAGATAGTTTGTTTGCAAAATATAAAGTTACAGATATAATTCCAAACTATAAATATTGTTATTCGGGTGATTTTGATGATGATAATGAATTGGAATATTTAACTGTTATCAATAATAAATTAGGTGAAAACAATGAAATTGTTGTATCATCAAAAACTCAAATAGACGAAACTGCTTTTTATAATATTATTATTTATCAAGATGGAACAACCATTCAAATTTTAAAAGATTCATGGAATATAGCCCCTAAAATTAAGCCAACTATAAAAGGAAACGATAAATACTATTCAAACTATTATTGGAATGAATCTAACTATTCTATTTTAAGCAATTTATTAATTGCAGATGTTAATGGTGATAATAAATATGAATTCCTCTTTGAATCAAGAGAAGCTTTAGTTGTTAACTTTGAGACCTATTCAATCTTTAATAATGACTATCATTTAGTATTGAAGTCAAGTTACCCTTATTAAGGTGAATAATTTCCAGGGAGCTAAAATGCTAATATTTTAGCTCCCTTTGGATTTGTATTTTTAAGTTAATGTATTTTCATATTCGCTAATTACTCTAGCTTCTGTAGATACTACACCATAAGGATCGTAAAATCGTAACCCTTTACAACGAGGATACTTATTACTATAATCGCTTTTTGTAGTACCATAAAAATATTTAGGGTAGTTACCTGATTTATATTCATATACTTTACTTATTTGCTCAAAAGTATATGGATGATCTGAACCACTACTACAATATCCACTTATTCTTTTCTCTTTTTGGTCAGTATATACTGCTAGATGAAGATGAGTAGCTCCTTCCGACCCAGTATCACCAATAGTTCCTACTTCTTGATTTTTAGAAACAGTTTTTCCATCATATAAATCTTTATCAATTGATTGTAAATGATGATAATTCGAATAAAAAGTTTGATTGTTAATTGTGTGTTCTAACACCACAGCTAATCCTAAACCATCATTCGTTTCATATGACGTTCTTAGTCCCACAACTTTTCCAGCAAATAATGCACGAGCCTTAGTTCCAAGTATGTCATAACCTAAATGTCCTTTTCTATTTGTGCTTTTATCATTAAACCCTTGTGATAGTGTATATCCTGCCATAGAATATCCAGCTGGAATAGTATAATTTTTTTTATATGATTTAAAATCATTTACCGATAAATATGGTTTACTACCTCCCATAAATCCTGCCCAATAATATCCTCTAACTTTTTGTCCATCTTTATATGTAAATTCAATAAATGCCCAACCATTAGGTTTTTCTACACTAAAATATGTTACTTCTGTTCCTTTAGCAATAGTACATATTTTTTTACTTTGGGTATTATTTGAACTGTGACTTGATGCCTGACAAGTATATACATCTCCTTCATTAAGAATGTATCTTATTCCTGTAGAGTTCCAAGTTCTTGAAGGAATTGTTCCAGGTGAAGGGATAGCCCAAGTTCTTACATAAGCTCTTTTCTTTTTACTTCCAGAAATATTGTACTCAATAAAATAATATGAACCCTCTTGCCATAAAAGCGTTACACTTTCGTTAGAAACACTTCCAGCCTTCATATAACTTGTATTTGGACCATAATACGTAGTATGTGTACCTGATACATTGACTATAGCTGGAGTGGTTGGAGGTGTTACAACAGATTTCATTTTACAGGTAAGTGCAAAACTACCTGCCCCTGATGCATATTGGACATCCATTCTTATCCATTGTCCTGCACTTACATTATACTCTATTCTTTCTAAATCACCTTGACTACCAGATGTACTTATCGCTAAATTATTATCATTTTTGTCGTAAATGTACAAGTTAACACTAAGCCCACTTGAAGGTACTACTTCAAATACTGCTGTTCCTGATTGATTAAATTCAGTATAAAACCAATTATCGCCATATGTTGTTAAGTTCCCTATGTATGAATTATTAAGATTAATTCTAGTAGGGTTATTAAAATCTTTTGACATTTTTCATCTCTCCTTTAAAATTTTTTATTGTATTAAGCCTTTAATATCCACCTAGGTTTGTTTGGCTTGATCTAATTTTAATATAACTTCACCTGACATTAACACGGCATATTAAGAATTTTAAAAATGATATGTCTAGGTGTGTTTTTTAGGCATGATAAATCTAACACTACTATATATTATTGAGAATTGAAATAAACCCTACTTTGATATGAAGTTATTCTTGTTAATAACAATGACTAGAGGGGGATCGACATATCTTAGTCTCCGATAGAACACTTGCATACACTATGCATATAACTTGAGTTATAGACTATACCATATAAGACTATCTTCTAATAAGTAAAAAGAACGTATTATCACAGCAATTTGCTATAGAAGATACGTTCTTTGTTTTATAAAATTTCTGTCAACGTTTCTGGTAACAAGAAGTCATTGAATATAAGTTATCAGAAGATGAATTAGAATGTCCTGCATGTAATGGTCCACTTCATGAAATGAGCAAGGAAATAAGAAAAGAACTAAAAATTATACCAGCTCAGGTCAAAGTAGTAGAACATGTACGATA
>NZ_JAOARO010000016.1 GCF_025211055.1 Vallitalea sp.
CAATAGAGATGAAAAAGGAAGATGTTTATTAAGTGGTGGATTAGACCTTGAACCAGATTTTATAGATGAGAATACATTAAGTTGTGATTATTTTGAGGAAAAAGAAGTTGAAAATTAATTTAGTGAAGGGAGAAATGAAGAATACAAAAAGATGACAACCTAATTAAGTCTCTTAGCTTAGATGCTAAAAGTCTAGGGGATGTCGTTGAAAAAGCTGAATTTGAATTATTAAAAACAAAGTTTCAGGAAGAAAATAAAAGATTTATTGAAATGCTTAGAAGTAGAAGAATACTGGTTAAGAGGTGGTGATGGCTCAATGATGGTCATTCCAGAGGATGAACTAATAATAATAGATCAGCAGTAAAGATTGATTTACCGACTATAAAAACTAAAAAGAGGAGCGATTGAGTATGGAATATAAAGGAATTAGAATTTCATGTTCATGTTTAAAAAAAGAAATTGATTCAGTGATAAATAAAAACACAGTAGAGGGAATAGCGCCTATAGTATTTTTTGAAACAGAAAGAACCTTGTATGGAATCAGAAGGTATTCTAGCAGACTAAAAAGATATAGCACTACTGCTCGATATGAGGGCGTAAAGTGGAAATATTGTCCTTATTGCGGTCAAAAGTTGGCGCATGAAGATAAATAATTAATTTAGGTGGTATGAGAATGAGTAGAAATAATGTTAATACAGACAATTTCAATGAGACTGCACTATTGACAATGATTATTACAGCTTGTATAGCCACAATATGGAACTTAATAAAAATTTACTTTGAGAACAGAAAGAACAAACAACTACTTGTATTTATACAAGATTACATAGATGGAGATATCTCCGATAAAGAACTGGTAAACAGTATATTAAAATTTTATCCAAGAAAGGGGGACAAGCTTATTCCGGCTATGCTTATTAGCCAAAATGAAGCGTCTGTATTACTTATTGCTTTGGACAAGATGGCAGACAGCGATAAATCTGATGAAATTAAAAGGCTGGAGTATAAGCTATGGCAGTTTGCAACAAAGAAAAAAGCCAGCTGATTACAGCTGACAACAATTAAATGTATTAATAAATCAACATTAGTATACCATTACGTATTAATAAAAGCAAGAAGGGAGAAAAATATGTTAGAAGTTAAAGTTACAATCACACTTGCACCAGAGGTTTTGAATTTATTAAGCGGTTTTGCAGGAGGGATAAAAGCATTTAAACCTGAACAAGGTAAAATGCAATCATCACAAAATGTAAAAACTTATGAAGAACCTGAACAGAATGTAGAAGCAGAACAGCCTAAAAAGGAAGAATCAAAAAGTATAGATTCAGATAAACAAGATGAATCAACTGAATCAACTGAAACTACTGAAACTGCTGTACCAAATATATCAATAGAAGAAATAAGAGCGGTTACAGCAAAAGCGGCTAAGAAGGACAAGCCAGCAGTAAAAGGGTTACTAGCTAAGTATGAAGCTAAAAGCGTGTCTGTTCTTAGTAAAGAACATTATGTTGCGTTCTATAAAGAAGTCAAGGGGTTGGTATAATGGCACACGCGGTATTAAGCGCTTCGGGTTCTAGTAGATGGCTGGCTTGTACACCATCAGCTAGACTTGAAGAAAAAGAACCTGAGAAAACAAGTAGTTTTGCAGAAGAAGGTACTCTAGCCCATTCAATAGGCGAATTAATGATTAGATATAACAATAATGAGTTTACAAAACGTACTTTTAATACGAGGTTAAATAAGTTTAAGAAACAAGAGTTATTTACTAATGATATGTTGGATTATTGTAGTTCTTATGCTGAAATAGTTAGGGAAAAGTATCTAACGGCTAAGAAGAATACACCCGATGCACAACTTATTATAGAACAAAAACTTGACTTTTCCTATTTTGTACCTAAAGGATTCGGCACAGGTGATGCCCTTATCATTGCAGATAACTGTATTGAAGTTATTGATTTCAAATATGGTAAAGGTGTAGAAGTATCTGCAGTAGAGAATTCACAAATGAAGTTATACGGACTTGGAGCTATTGCAGAATATGACATGCTTTATGATATCCTAGAAATACGATTAACAATAGTTCAACCAAGGTTAGAGAATATTTCAGAATTCAGTATGACGGTCAAGGGGTTACGTGCATGGGGGGATTCAATCAAACCTATTGCACAAAAAGCATTCAAAGGTGAAGGCAAATTTTGTGTAGGTCTCCATTGCAGGTTCTGCAAGATAAAAGCTAAATGCAAAGCTTACGCAGATGAACAAATGGAGTTAGCTAAATATGATTTTAAACAAGGTCCATTCCTAGATGATGGGGATATAACAAATATTCTAAATCGTGTATCTGATTTCAAGAAATGGTTAAAGGCAGTAGAAGATTTTGCGCTTGATCAAGCTGTAAATCACGGACATGAATATCCAGGCTATAAGCTTGTTGAAGATAGAAGTAATAGAAAATATGCAGATCAAGATAAAGTACTTAAAGCTTTAGTTGAATACGGCTATGAGGAATCAATATTACATAAACCAAAAGAGTTATTAGGTATTACTGCTATGCAGAAAGCTATAGGTAAAAAAACATTTGAAGAATTATTATCTGAGTTAGTGATTAAGCCACAAGGTAAACCCACTCTTGTACCACAATCAGATAAACGTCCATCTTGGCATAGTGAAGATGATGCAAAGAAAGATTTTGAAGGATTTATAGATAAAGAGATTAATAATCTTAAAAAAGATGTAGATCCAATGGACGGATATGTACTTATTGGAGATTTAGATGATGATTTACCGTTTTAAATAATATAAAAGGAGATTAAGAAACATGGAAAATTTAAAAACAAAAGTAATTACAGGATTAGTAAGATTTAGTTATTTACACGTATGGGAACCAGATGCAATTGATGAAAGTCAAGAACCTAAATATTCGGCTTCTATCATTATCCCTAAGTCTGATAAAAAGACCTTAAAAGCAATTAAGCAAGCGATTGAAAATGCTAAGATACAAGGTAAGAGTAGTAAGTTTAACGGAAAAGTACCAGCTAATCTTAAAGTACCACTACGTGATGGTGATGAAGAAAGACCTGACGATGAAGCTTATGAGAATAGTTATTTTATCAATGCTAACTGTAAGACTAAACCGGGTATTGTTGATAAGGATTGTGACAAAATAATGGACCAGGACGAAGTGTATAGTGGTTGCTATGGTCGTGCTAGTGTAACATTTTACCCATTTAATACAAGTGGTAATAAAGGAATAGCTTGTGGTTTAAATCACATTATGAAGCTAAAGGACGGTGAACCTCTTGGGGGTAGATCTTCAGCAGATTCAGACTTTGATGATGATTTTATCTTTGAAGATGAAGACGATGATTTACTATGAGAACGTTAGCAATTGACATTGAAACATACAGCAGTGAGGATATTACAAAGGTTGGAGTCTACAAATATGTAGACTCTCCTGATTTTGAGATATTGCTATTTGCTTATGCTTTTGATGATGAACCGGTACAGATTATTGACTTAGCACAAGATGGAGAATTGCCACAAGAAGTTATTGATGCACTTACAGATAAAAACATATTAAAAACTGCTTATAATGCACAATTTGAAAGAATATGTATTGATAAATTCTTTTATCTTGGTGAGGGTTATTCAGTCGAACAGTGGGAGTGTACTATGGTAAAAGCTTCGATGCTCGGTATGCCATTAGGATTAGATAAAGTAGCAAAAGTATTAAATCTACAAAATCAAAAAATGAAAGCCGGTAAGGCATTAATAAATTATTTTTCTAAACCCTGTAAACCTACCAAAAAGAATGGTGGTAGAACTAGAAACCTACCACACCACGATATTGAAAAATGGAATACTTTTAAATCCTACTGTAAACAGGACGTTGAGGTTGAAAGGGATATCCGTAATAAAATTAAATTCTTTATAATTCCGGAAAGTGAAAAACAGATGTGGTATTTAGATCAAAACATAAATGATATGGGTATAAAGCTAAATACACAATTGATTAAGAATGCAATAAGCATGAACAATACATACACAGATAGACTTATAAATCAGCTTAAAGAAATAACTGGAGTAGACAATCCGAACAGTGTGGCACAGCTAAAAAAGTGGATTTTAGATATAACAGGAATAGAAGTAAAAAGCTTATCAAAGACAGCTATTCCCGAATTACTAGAAAAGGCACAGAATGAGGATTTAAGACAAGTTCTAACGATTAGACAGAAGTTGGCCAAAACTTCTGTTAAGAAATATGAAGCTATGGACAGAGCGATTTGTACAGATGGTAGAGTAAGAGGTTTATTACAATTTTATGGTGCTAATAGAACAGGAAGATGGGCGGGAAGATTAGTCCAGGTACAGAACTTACCAAAGAATAAAATACCTGATTTAGATTTAGCAAGAAATATTGTATTAGACAACGATTTAGACTTATTAGAAATATTATACGGTAATGTGCCTGGTATTTTATCTCAACTTGTAAGAACGGCTTTTATTGCATCCAATGGCTGTAGATTTATTGTAGCTGACTTTAGTGCTATTGAAGCAAGGGTTATTGCTTGGTTAGCCGGTGAGAAATGGAGAATGGACGTATTTGCAACACACGGTAAGATATATGAAGCTTCTGCAAGTCAAATGTTTCATGTGCCAATTGAAACTATTGCAAAAGGTCATGAGAATTATGCCCTAAGGGCAAAAGGAAAAATAGCAGAACTTGCTTTAGGATATCAAGGTGGGCCTGGTGCATTAATGGCCATGGGTGCTTTAGATATGGGTATAGGAGAAGATGAATTACCAGTTATCGTTAATGCCTGGAGAAATGCAAATAAAGCAATAGTTAGATTGTGGAAAACAATAGGTAATGCAGCTATAAAAGCAGTAGAAGAAAAGGTGCCGGTTAGGATTCAATATGGTATTACTTTTTATTATCGAAAGGGGTTCTTATTTGTTAGATTACCATCAGGTAGAGACTTAGCTTATATGAGAGCTTCTGTTGAAATAGATCCAACCTATGGAAGTAAAAGAATAGTATATGAAGGTATGGACCAAACAAGTAAGCAATGGAAGCGAATTACTACATACGGTGGTAAATTAACAGAGAACATTATACAAGCCATTGCTAGGGATTGTTTAAGTGAAACAATGATAAGACTAGACAAATTCGGTTATAAAACAGTAATGCATGTACATGATGAAGTTATCCTTGATACTCCTTACAATGATGAATATAGTATGGATGAAGTTCTAGACATTATGAGTGAACCAATAGAATGGGCTACGGGATTATTACTTAAAGGCGATGGATACGAAACGGAATATTATCTAAAGGATTAGGAGGTTAGATATCATGAAGAATAAACTAGGAGAAAATATTAAGACGAAAAGATTAGCGTTAGATATGACCTTAGAAACTCTTGCTAATATGGTAGGTACATCTAGACAAACTGTCCAGAGATATGAAAGCGGAGTTATTAGTAATATTCCTAAGGAAAAAGTTGAGAAATTAGCTCTTGCACTCAAAACCACACCAGCTTCATTAATGGGTTGGGGCAGGGGCAGAACAGTTAGATACCAAAAAACTGATAAATCTATGTTTGATTTAATTGACACGGAGGTGCAGTACGAGACACGTGTATGTAATCTTATAAGTTCTATTTTTATTAAGGGGTTTGTAAAAATAAATGGTGTTTTACATGCCATTGAATTCGATGAAGACATGACAATTTTAACAAGCGTTCCTGTTAATGATCTTATTATCTAGAAAAAATTGTGTTTAGCATTGACTAAGAAAGGAGTGGTTGTATTGGATATTATTTGCGATAAATGTAAATCTGATAATGTAGATCATACAGCAATAGATGTGATTATGGGATTGGATTTTTATAAATGTAATGAATGTGGGCATAAATTTAGCGAGAGGAATCTTGAGTATGAAGAAGATGAGTAATGTTGGGCCGGAGTAAAAAGAAAGGATGATAGTATTTGAAAACAGAGTATTGCATTAAAAGTGATCACACTGGAGAATCGATGTTTTTCAAAGGTGACGAAGTTTTTGTTTATACTACCGATGGCGGAGGATGTGCCGGCATTATCTCCCATATAACGTCTAAGGGAGTATACCTTTATACGGGTGGTAAAAAGGATAAGTACTTTAGAGCTGATGAAATAGATAGAATGGTTAGTCATAATTGGAATGATTAAATTGAGGTGACGTTAATTGAAGTATGATGGAGAGATATCAATAGCGGTTGGAAGAAGCCGTAAAGAAACAAAATGGAAAAATAAAGAGATTCTATGGTCTGAACTAATTAATAAATTAAGTGAGACTACAAGGACTGCAGAGACACACAATGAGTATATGGCCAGTCCTAGAAGTCGGCAAGCAGAGATTAAGGATGTAGGTGGATTCGTAGGTGGTTATCTTAATCAGGGTACAAGAAAGGCTGATAGCGTTCAAAATAGAACAGTTATAACCTTGGATATAGATCATGCCAAAGCAGACCAAGATATCCTGGATAGTCTTGATATGTTGTATGGGTGTGCAGCTGCCATTTACAGTACACATAAACATACGCCAGAGAATCCAAAACTGCGATTAGTTATACCAATTAACCGGCCAGTATTTACAGATGAATATGAGGCAATATCGAGGCGGATAGCTGGGGATTTAGGTATCAATGATTTTGATGATACGACATTCCAGCCATCAAGACTTATGTACTTTCCATCTACTTCGAAGGACGGAGAGTACCTTTTTGACACAATTGATGCGCCGTGGTTAGATGCTGATGAGGTCCTTAATAGTTACCGTGATTGGAAAGATAGTAGTAGTTGGCCAATATCGGATAGAGTCGATAAGGTTGTGGCCAGGAACATAAAGAAGCAAGGAGATCCACTTGAAAAGCCTGGTCTTATTGGTGCCTTCTGTAGATGTTACACCATTCATGAAGCTATAGAGAAGTATCTACAGGATGATTACGAAGCATGTGTTATTGAGAATCGTTATACATATAAAGACGGAAGTACAGCCGCAGGATTAGTTGTATATGATGATAAGTTTGCATTTAGCCATCATGGTACGGATCCATCAAGTGGAAAGTTATGTAATGCCTTTGACCTTGTAAGGATACATATGTTCGGTCTTAAAGATGAAGATGCAGCACCTAGTACCCCTAGTAATAGATTGCCTTCATTTAAAGCTATGAATGACTTTGTATCTAATGATGAATCAGTTAATAAGCAATTAGGAAAAGAGCAGCTTAGGGATATTCAATCAGACTTTGATGATGACTTCGAGTTCACAGAAGATGATACAGAGTGGGTTGCTAAACTAGATAGAGATACCAAGGGTAGGATTAACAATACCATATCTAATATAGAAGTCATTCTATCTAATGACCCAAGAATTAAAGGGTGTATTGGACGTAATAAATTCAGTCAGAAAGATATAGCCCTTAAGCATTTACCCTGGAGAAAAATTGATAGGAATGTAGCTTCTGATGCAGTGCTAGAGGATTCTGATGATGCGAGAGTTAGAAAGTTTTTAGAGCACTATGGGAACTTCTCTAAGACTAAGATTGATGATGCTGTATCTAACGTGACTCAGGATAATGCTTTTCATCCTATAAGAGATTACCTGGATAAACTTAAATGGGATGGAGAGAAAAGGCTTGATACACTACTCATTGATTATCTAGGGGCAGAGGATTCGGCATATATCAGAGCTGTCACCCGTAAGTCCATAGTGGCATGTGTAGCAAGAGTAAGGCATCCTGGTTGTAAGTTCGATTATGTACTAACCCTTGTAGGTAAGCAGGGAATAGGTAAGAGTACCATTCTTAAGAAGCTTGGCCAAGAGTGGTTTAGTGATAGTTTTACCACTGTACAGGGTAAAGAAGCTACGGAGCAGATTCAAGGATATTGGCTTATTGAGATGGGAGAGTTAGCAGGTCTTAGAAAGGCAGAGACCGAACAGATCAAGCACTTTATTAGTAAGCAGACAGATATATTCAGAGTGGCTTATGGTAGAAGAACGGGAGAATTTCCACGTCAATGTGTGTTTTTCGGTACCACAAATAATACGGACTTCCTGAATGATGTAACTGGTAATAGACGATTTTGGCCAGTATCGACATTTATCACAGAGCCCGAGAAAAACATGTTTAAAGACCTAGACCAATATGAGATTGATCAGATATGGGCAGAGGCACAAGAGTACTATAACAAGAAAGAACCTTTATATCTAAGTGCTGAAATCGAAGCAGAGGCAAGGAAGGTTCAAGAGAAACATAGTAAAGTGGATGATAGGGCCGGGGCTGTTGAAATGTACCTCGATACCCCAGTACCTTCTAACTGGTATGATATGGACGTATACGAGCGAGTAAACTATATACAGAATGCTGATGATTTAACCGAAGAAGGCACGATGATAAGAGAAAAGATCTGTGTTTTAGAAATATGGGTTGAGTATTTTAATGGACAGAGAAAAGACTTGGATAGGCGTAAATCAAGTGAATTGCACACCATTATGAAATCCTTAAAAGGTTGGCAAGAATGTGGCAATAAAGGAGGACGTATGCGAATAAAAGGGTATGGACCTCAGAGAGCATACGAAAGAATTAAGGCGTGACAAAGTGGTGTGACAAAGCCGAAAAGCGTGACAAAGTGGGTGAAATAGGGCAGAAAAGTATAGGGTAGCATGCGTGACAATGGTGACAAAAATTGACGAACGTCACATACTTTGTCACATCTACTAAACGTTGAAAAATCAACGGTTTGCGGTGTTAACGTGACAATAGTGACAAAGTTTAATTATATAGCTTTATATAAATATTAGGGGGAATATATATACATAATGCCCCTAATATGCATACACGTATAGGGAAATAGAGGACTTTGTCACCTTAGTAAATGATGAGGAGGTCTTAATTTGACAGCAATTGAAGAGGAATTTAGAAGAGTTTTAAGTAAAGGATCAGTAGATTGTAGAGAAGTGAAAAAGATTTTATCCGACAAAGGGTATTCTAAAAAAGAGATACGAAAAGCTAAATATAATTTAGATATCAGTACGAGAAGGGCTGCCAAAAACGGAGAAACTATCTGGGAGTGGTATCTATGAATGAAAAGCTAATTGAAAAAAAATTAAGAGAAGAAATCAGAAAACTTGGAGGCAGAGCAGAGAAGTTCATACCAACTTATTTTGTAGGTGCCCCCGATAGATTAATCTTAATGTCAGGAGGTAAAGTATATTGGGTTGAGACAAAAAGTACAGGAGATAAACTTAGAGATATACAGCAAACTAGAAAAAAACAGTTAGAGAAATTAGGATTTAAAGTTTATAAAGTTGATAGCCAACAGGCATTAGATAGATTCATTAAGGACGTGAGAAAAGATGCAATTTAAACCATACGATTACCAAAAACATGCAATAGATCACATCATAAAAAACTTATATTGCGGATTATTTTTAGACATGGGACTTGGGAAAACAGTATCAACGTTATCAGCTATTAGTTACTTGATGTATGAAGAATTAGAAGTTGACAAGGTACTAGTTATCGCACCATTAAGAGTAGCTGATGCAACTTGGGATGCAGAAATTAAAAAATGGGACCACTTAAAGCATTTAAGGTATTCAAAGGTTTTAGGTTCAGCGGCTAAAAGAAAAGCAGCATTAAAAACTAAAGCGGATATTTACATAATCAACAGAGAAAACGTTTCATGGCTAGTCGGTTATTATGGAACAGCGTTTCCGTTCGATATGGTGGTAATAGACGAATTATCAAGTTTTAAATCACCGAAAGCACAAAGATTTAAAGCATTGAAGATGGTAAGACCAATAGTCAATCGTGTTGTTGGACTTACTGGAACACCTTCGCCTAACAGTTTAATAGATTTATGGAGTCAGTTGTATTTACTAGATATGGGCGAGAGGTTAGGTAAATTTATTGGCCATTACAGAAGCAATTATTTTAATCCAGGACAAACCAATGGTCATGTGGTTTTTAATTATAAGCTTAAAAAACAGAGTGAAGAACGAATTTATGAGAAAATAAGTGATATTTGTATATCCATGAAAGCGAGGGATTATTTAAACTTACCGGAACGTATTGATAGAACAGTAGACGTTGTATTATCGAATAAAGACCAAAAGAGTTATACAGACTTTGAAAAGAAGATGGTTCTTCAGTTTATGGATGAAGAAGAAATATCAGTGGCCAATGCCGCAGGACTTAGTAATAAATTATTGCAATACGCTAATGGGGCAGTTTATAACGAGGATAGAGTAGTTAGAGATATACATAACGAAAAACTCAATACCTTAGAGGAAATTGTTGATTGTGCGAATGGTAAACCGATACTTGTATTTTATTCCTTCAAACACGATTATGACCGTATTATGAAACAGCTTAAGAAGTACAAGCCTAAAAAGTTAGAGACTTCAAAAGATATAGAAGAATGGAATAAAGGAAATATTAGACTACTTCTAGCGCATCCTGCAAGCTGTGGTCACGGATTAAATTTACAGGCCGGCGGTCATATCATAGTTTGGTTTGGACTTACTTGGAGCTTAGAACTCTATCAGCAAGCAAATGCAAGATTAGATAGACAAGGACAAAAGCAAAATGTTATTATCCATCACCTCGTTACAAAAGGTACAATTGATGAGGATGTACTTTTGGCACTAGAGAATAAAGCCACAGGACAAGATGCATTGATGGAAGCTGTAAAAGCAAGGGTTAAAAAATATAGAAAGGCTGATTAGATGGACAAATTACAAGCAAAAAACATATTAATAGAATTTAATAGATTTTATGGGTTAGAGAATGCAAGGGAAAAATGTCTTGAGGAAATAGAGGAGCTTAAAGAAGTAATCAATGGTTGGGATAACCTACGGTATAATGAATTCTTAACAAGGTTAGCAGAAGAATCAGCACATGTTATTGTTACAGTTAATAAATTAATTAATGCGTATGGTATCAGCGGAGAAACAGATAAAGAGGTTATGGAGACGCTACAACATCTTCAAAATCTACTAGATAATCCAATCAAAGAACAGAAAGTTTGGAAAGAGAGAAAACGTAATAAGGGGTTGAGATAATATGCCAAACAAAAATAACCAGGGAAGACTTGAAAAAATAGCAGATATGGCAGCAGAAAGAGCAGTCAAAAAATATCAGGACCAAGAGAAAAAAAGAAAGAAGGATTATAGGTTTAGGAATACTAAATTATTGCTAAGAAACTATAATTCTCTTAGTGAACACTTAGTTAATGCAAAAGTGAACATCAAGGAAGTTAATGATATAATCAATACTGAAAAGGATTATTACGATAAAGATGAATTGTATATCGAATCTGTCAGACAATCTAAAACTAGAACATTAATCATGTTAGCGAATATTGATGCGGCCATGTCACAATTAGAAGAAAATATGACGGATAGAGGTCAAATAGAAAAATATCAAGTGATTAAACTGATATACATACATAATTGTTCTTTTGAGGATGTAGCAAGGCAACTTAACTGTGGACATATGACAGTTAGAAGATGGGAAAAGGAAGCTATCAACGAATTAAGTATATTATTGTTCGGTATTGATGGAATGAAATTTGATAAATGATAAAAACATGGTATTTACATGATAATTCAAATGTGGTATTATGTTAATGAGTAAAATTATATTTAGAGATAATTGAGAGCCTATTGTGGCTCTTTTTTCGTTTATAAAAATAAAATAAGAAGGTGGTATTGTGAAGCTTACCTTAAAACAAAAGGCATTTGCGGATTATTTTATAAAACTTGGCAATGCCACAGAAGCAGCAAGAAAGGCAGGATATAAAGGTAAAAATCTAAACAGAGTTGCAAGTGAAAACTTGTCAAAACTAGATATCAAAAACTATATAGATGAACGACTGAAACAAATAGAAGGTGAAAGAATCGCAGATGCAGCAGAAGTTTTGAAATATCTAACTACTGTAATGAGAGGCGAATCCCAAGCAGAGATAGTAGTTGTTGAGGGTGACGGTGACGGTATGTCATCAGCAAGAAGGATTGAAAAGGCACCTGATGAAAAGGAAAAATTAAAAGCTGCTGAACTTCTTGGAAAAAGGTACTCGTTATTTACAGATAATACAAATGTTAACGCAAGTGTGGGAGTAACAATAATAGACGATTTAGGTGATGATAATGGCTGAAATAAGAATGTCTGAAATAGTTAATAAGGCCTTTATCCCATTTTGGAAAGCTTCTAACTCACACAAATATTTAAAGCACGTTGCAAAAGGTGGTAGAGGGAGTGGCAAATCGGCTCATATAGGGTTTAAATTAATAAAGGACATGATGAAATACCCAGTAACAACATTGTGTATCAGAAAAGTAGGAAATACATTGTCAGAGAGTGTATTTGAACAGCTTAAAGAAGCTATTAATATAATGGGTGTTGAATCTTTTTGGGATATTAAAAAGTCACCATTACAGCTAACGTATTTACCCAGGGGGAATAAAATTATTTTTCGTGGGGCAGATGATCCATCAAAAATTAAATCAATAAAGATGGCAAAATTTCCAGTAGCTTTTTTATGGATAGAGGAATTGGCAGAATTCAAAACAGAAGATGAGGTAACGACCATAGAGAATTCAGTATTAAGAGCTGAATTACCTGATGGTCTTTTTTATGCATTTTATTACTCTTACAATCCTCCTAAAAGAAAGCAAAGTTGGGTTAATAAAAAATATGAAACTCAATTTATACCTCAAAATACTATTGTTCATCACAGTACTTATTTGGATAATCCGCATATTTCAAAAGCCTTTAGGGAAGAAGCTAACGAAGTAAAGGAAAATAAAGAATTCAAGTACAGATGGGAGTATTTAGGAGAACCTATTGGAAGTGGTGTAGTGCCATTTGATAATTTAGTTTTTAGAGATATATCTGATGAAGAAATAAGTTCTTTTGATAATATTAGGCAAGGATGTGACTGGGGATATGCAGTTGATCCAGTAGCATTTATAAGGCTTCATTATGATAAGACTAGAAGAAAGATATATATTATCGATGAATATTACGGTGTTAAAAAGTCTAATAGAGAGTTATCTTTTCATCTACATAAAAAGAAGTACAACACCATTAATACAACGGCAGACAGTGCAGAGCCTAAATCTATTTCAGAGATGAAAACATTCGAGTGTAAATTTACAGGAGCAAGAAAAGGTCCTGGAAGTGTTGAATTTGGTGAGAAATGGTTGGATGATTTGAATGAGATTATTATTGATCCAAAAAGAACACCTAATACTGCAAGAGAATTTGAATCAATAGATTATCAAACGGATAAAGACGGTAACGTTAAAGCTAAACTAGAAGATAAAGATAATCACTCTATAGATGCTACTAGATATGCTCTTGAAAGAGATATGGTTAAAAAGGAATTGGAATTTCTTAAGTAATGTATATTATTCAAGTTGTGGGTTGCTTAAATCGTGAGTAATTATACAAAAAAGTATGATGTTTGAATAAAAATACACTAATTATTACTAAAATAACGTATAAATAGCCAAAAATCACATAAACACTGCGTATAATATTTATTTTGCGAATAGTTAAAAGGATGGTGTAAATCATGTATGTAACAGATATGGAACTAATAACAGCAAAGTTAGAATATATGGGAAATGTGACAAATGCAAAAATAATAAAAGAATACATAGAAGGTCATAATATCTCCAAGTATGTAGAGGGAGTTAAGTATTACAACAACGAAAATACCGAAATAACTAACAGGAAAATGTATCAATACGATAGTAATGGTAATAAAGTACAAGATGAAGAAGTTGCAAATAACAAAGT
This sequence comes from Vallitalea sp., assembly GCF_025211055.1. GTDB lineage: Bacteria > Bacillota > Clostridia > Lachnospirales > Vallitaleaceae > Vallitalea. The sequence continues at coordinate 13,854 of NZ_JAOARO010000016.1, forward strand.
ATCTCATAATTTTCATAAGTTACTTGTAGATCAAAAGGGAGCATATTTATTTGGTAAACCCATTACAATCAGTAATGATAAGGATAAGAAATTGACAGAAGCTATTAATAAAAAACTTGCTGAAGACTTTAATGATAAAATACAAACATTAGTAAGAAATTCTAGTAATAAGGGTATTGAATGGTTACATGTATGCTTTACTGATGAAAAAAAAGGAGGAGAATTCAAGTATAGGATTTTACCTGCTGAACAAATTATTGCAATTTGGGACACATCATACCAGGAAGAATTAGAAGCTGTAATATATTATTACCCTATACAGATTAATGGTAGAGATTCTTATAGAGTTGAATATTGGACAGATCAAAATATAGAATATTATATTAAAGCTGAAAATGGAGAATATGTATTTGATGATACAGTGAAAAATAATCCATGTAGTCATTTTTACAAAAACGGTCAAGGGTTTGGATGGGGCAGAGTTCCTTTTATACCATTTAGAAATAATCCTGAAGAATATTCAGATCTTAAGTTTTATAAATCATTAATAGATCAGTATGACAAGAATGTATCAGACCTTGCCAATAACCTTGAAGAACTACAAGAGATAGTTTTTATTCTGAAAGGCTATGAAGGTACAGACCTATCAGAATTTAAGCAGAACCTAAAGAAATATAAGGGTATTAAAGTATCAGAAGATGGTGACGTTACATCTTTAAGCATACAAATACCAATAGAAGCTAAAAAGGAAATGCTTGATAGACTAGAAGAAAATATCTTCATGTTTGGGCAAGGAGTTAACTTTAAAACTGATAAGTTTGGTAATAATCCTAGCGGAGTTGCTCTTAAGTTTATATATAATTTATTGGACCTTAAAGCTAACATTACAGAACGTAGGTTTAAAAAAGCTATCAGAGAGTTCTTATGGTTTGTTATAGAGGGTATAAAGATAGAACAAGGATCTAATAGTAAAGAGAATAATTACAAAGACTTTCAAATTACTGTGACTAAGAGCCCAATAACAAATGAAGCTGAAATAGTTGATATATGTACTAAGTCTCAAGGAATTATATCTAAGGGAACTGCTATGGCGCATCATCCATGGGTAGATGATGAACAGGAAGAAGAAAGAAAAATTAAAACAGAACAACAGGAGCAATTAGGAGAGAGTGATCCGTATCTTAAGCCTAATAAAAAAGTAGGTGGAGAAAATGAAGAGTAAAACCTACTGGACTAAAAGAATGGAGAAACTTGCAAAAGACCAGGAGCAAAAAGCTGATGAATTAGTTAATAGTTTAGAAAAAAAATATAAAAGGGCAATGTTAAGCATTGAAAAAGACATTGAAGTATTCTATTTAAGGTATGCAGAAGCAGTGGGAATATCTTATGCTGCAGCTAGAAAGTTATTAACTAATGTTGAAAAGATGGATTGGGATATAACTCTTGAAGAGTATCGACAAATGGCATTAGATGGTGGCTTTGAAAAAGAACTAGATGCAATGTATGCTAAGTCCAGGATAAGCAGACTTGAGGCCATTAATACACAGATTAGAGGTTATGTTGAGGTATTGCATAATGGTATTCTTAATAATACTAAGGAATTACTAGAAGATACATTCACAGATACATATTACAGGACCATATATGAGTTACAAAAGGGTACTAATCTAGGCATAAGCTTTACATCATATAACCAGGATGCAGTTAATAAAATATTATCTAAACCTTGGAAGTATGGTAATTTTTCTAGTAACTTGTGGAATGATAAGGCTAAACTAATTGATGAACTAGAAACCAATCTTGCACAATCTTTTATTCGTGGGGATGATGTCAGGAAAACAATTAAAAACTTTTCTGAACGAATGAGGGTTGATAAGTATAGGTCTGCAAGAATAATACAAACTGAATCGGCTTATATATCAGGAGAAGCTTCAGCAAAGGCCTATAAATCACAAGGTATAGATGAATATGAGTTTTTGGCCACACTTGATTTACATACATCAAAACTTTGTCAATCAATGGATGGTAAAGTTTTTAAGATATCACAAAAAGAAACAGGAGTTAATTATCCACCATTACATAGTTTTTGTAGATCAACTACTATTCCATACTTTGAAGATGATGACAGTAAAAGAGCTGCTAGAATAGATGGTAAAACATTCTATGTAGATGGGGACATGAGCTATAATAAGTGGCATAATGAATATGTTGCAGGTAAATATACAAATGGATTAGAAAACAATGAAAAAGGGTTAAAAATCTCATTTAAGACATTAGAACATTCAAATATAGGAGAATTTACAAATCCTAAAAATCCTAAGAAAAGTACTGTTGGAAAATTCAAAAGTGGAGGGCATGGTCAAGATAATATTTTACTTTTAAATAATTATGATATAGAGTATACTATAGTTAAGGAATATAAAAACGGAGTAAGGATTGGCAATGTACCATCACATAAAATGAAGTCTAAAAAAATAGGTACTGGGCAAGCGTGGTTTCCGAAGAAATGGTCAAAAAAACAAATCGAAAAAGCTGGATTATATGTAACTAATTTAATGGATAAGTCAAAGTATTTATTAGATGTGAAAAGAGTTGATGAAGAAACAATTGCCATATTTAAGTACGCTAACTATAAAAATGTTACAGTAGGTATATGTTATGATTGCAAGAAACGAAAAGTTACTACTATCTTTCCAGATGAAATTCAAAGAATGTTAGGAGATGATTAAATTGATAGATAAAAAAATAATAAGTAAAAATATAACAATTATTGAACAAATGACTCAAAATGGTGCATCTCCATCACTAGATGATTACTTTGATGAAATAGTAGATATACTTAGTAGAAACATAGATGAAACCATGGATTATTTGGATAATTGTAAAAAACAAGAATTGGAATGGATATCACCATATTTTGAAGATATGGCATATAATTTTCAAAGTAAAGATTTTATTATGTTTCTTGAAGAACTAGAAAAAAAACATCAAGATATAGATATGAAAATTGATATTGAATCAGCTAGAGATAGTATTATAAATTAAGCACTTACTAAAAAAAATAGTAGGTGCTTAATTTATATATTAACATCCATAAGGGTGTTTTTATTTTGCTCTTTTTTAGCATTTGTAGAGCCTAAAGAATAAAGACCGTAGCGTGGAGGGTAACACGTAATAAAAACTAAACGGAGGTATGAAGATGGATAAATTAAAAGAATTATTAGGTGAGGAACTATATAACCAACTGATAGCAAAACTAGGTGATAATAAAATAGCTATTGTAAGTGATGGTAATTATATTCCCAAACAAAAGTTTGATCAATTAAATGACACCAAGAAACAACTAGAAGAAGATATTAAAGAAAGAGATACTCAGCTTAAAGACTTAAAAGCTAAAGCAAAAGGCAACGAGGAACTAGAAACAAAAATAACAGAACTTCAGGAAGCCAATAAAACAGCCAAAGCAGAGTATGATGAAAAACTTGCGAAGCAACAGAGAGATTTTGCAATATCCGAAGCATTAAGTGTTGCAGGAGCCAAAAACAAAAAAGCTGTAATGGCTTTATTAAATCTTGATGTAATCAAAGTTGATGGCAGTGACCTATTAGGTTTAAAAGAGCAACTAGAAAAGCTAAAAGAGTCTGACGGTTACCTTTTTGGTGAAGATGGTCCAGGAGTTGGAGGAAGAGAACCACATGCACCAGGTGCGGACCATAAATCAACAACTAAGAATCCTTGGAGTAAGGAACATTATAACCTTACTGAACAAGGTAGGATTTTAAGAGAAGATCCGGAATTAGCAAAACAATTAAAGGCACAAATATAAAAATTGAAGGGAATGATTTTAAATGGCAAACACAAGAATTGCTGACGTAATAGTACCAGAGGTATTTAACCCTTATGTGGTACAAAGAACAATGGAGTTATCTGCTTTATATCAAAGTGGGATAATTTCACATAACCCAGAACTAGATGCACTTGCTTCAAGTGGTGGTAAAACTATTAATATGCCATACTGGGAAGATTTAAACGGTGATGATGAAGTTTTATCTGATAGCGGAGCATTAACACCACAAAAAATTACTGCAGGTCAAGACGTGGCTGTACTACTTATGCGTGGTAAAGCATGGAGTGCTAATGATTTAGCAAAAGCTTTATCCGGCAGTGATCCTATGAAGGCTATAGGAGATTTAACAGCTTCTTATTGGACTAGAATGATGCAAAAAACATTAATTAACTTATTAAACGGTGCATTTGGTGCCGGCAATATGACTAGCAAAATACTCGATATATCTGGTAAAACGGGTGGTGCTGAAAAAATAGAAGGAGCATCCTTTATAGATGCATTACAATTGATGGGAGATGCAAAAGAATTATTAACAGCTACAGTTATGCATTCAGCAACAGAAGCACAGCTAAGGAAAAATAATTTGATTGAAACCATCCCGGATAGTGAAGGAAGACCAATAAAATATTTTATGGAAAAACGAGTAATAGTAGATGATGGCTGTCCAGTAAAAACAGGTAAATATACAACTTATCTATTCGGTCAAGGAGCAATCGGACTTGGAAATGGTAATCCACCGGTACCTACTGAAACAGATAGAGATAGCTTAGCAGGTGATGATATTTTAATTAATCGTAAGCATTATATATTACATCCAAGAGGAATTAAATGGAGAGGGACAGCAGCAGGATCTTCACCAAGTAATGTTGAACTAGCTACAGGTAGTAACTGGGTAAGAGTATACGAAGAAAAGGCAATTCGTATTGTTAAATTTGTACATAAACTATAGGATGGGAAGATAACCCATCCTTTTTAGGAGGTATTAATTAATATGAGCGCAACAGCATTTCAACGTAGACGTAGAGAATTAGCCAATGAACAAGTAGAGGAAATAGATTATAATGACATGAAAGTAGATGACTTAAAAAACTTAGCTAAAGAAAAAGGTTATAAGGGTTATTCTGATATGAAAAAAGATAAATTAATTGCTTTATTAGAAGGTGAAAAGGATGGAGAAAACCAAGATACTGGAGAAAACCAAGACTAGGCTTCAGATAAATGAAGATACTAAAGATGATCTATTAAACGATTACATAGATGAAGTAATACTAGTAGTAACCAATTATTGTAATATAGATACCATTCCTGATAATTATATAAATCTTATAACTAAAATGGTGGTAGAATATTACAAATATGAACATGAAGAGGGTTATGTAAAAAGTATTACTGATGGAGATACTTCTACATCATATGAAACAATTGATAAGATGTTCATCAACAAGTATAGAAAAGAATTTCCCCCAAGAGTAATGAGGTGGTAGCCATGAACAAACATAGAAAAAGTCTTGAAAAAAGGTATAGAGGAAGATGTACGATATCTAATTCACAAGCAGCAAAAGTAGATGGGGAAACTACTCATAAGGATAATTTGGTTGCATCAATGCAACCATGTTTATTAATTCATCCTAAAATCAATGTAGCAAATCAAACAGAAGTTCAAGCTAAAATCAAGGTAAACTACAAGCTTATTATGGCACCTGAAATAACTGTATTACCAGGTAGTAAGATAACAGTTACCCAAGATGGAGCAACTTATAAACTAAGTTGTAGTGGTAAACCTTTTATAAGAAGTTCACATCAACAGATAGAGTTGTTGGAGGAAGGTCATGGCTAAAAAATGGGGAAAGTTTGATTACAAGTCATTTGAAAAGATGGCCAAGAAATTTGAAAAAGCTAATAAGATTAGTGACAAAGTTATGATTGCTATTTTATATGAATTAGGTAATAGAGCTCTAAGGAAAACAAAGAAGAGAACTCCAACAGGAGTATATAAAGATCATACAGGTGGTACTCTTAAGAAAAATTGGTATATAACTGATGCAAGAAGAAAAGGAAATAATCTAGAAATAGAAATTTATAACCCTACTGAATATGGACCATTTGTAGAATATGGCCATAGAAAAAGAAATAATAAAGGTTGGGTTGAGGGTAAATTCATGTTAACCATTTCCTTGAAGGAAGTTGAAGCTTTAATCCCAAAAATTGCAGATAAACATATCCAAAAAGCATTAAAGGAGTTGTTTAAAGATGATTAGACAAGAGGTTATTAAACAACTAGATTATTTATATCCGGATATTCCTATATACGCAGAAGAAGTAACACAAGGATTTCAAGAACCTAGTTTCTATGTAAAAGTATTAAACGGTTCCCAAAAAAGAGAACTAAATACTAGGTATAAAAGAACTTATAATCTAGATATTCATTACTTTGGTACTACAAATAAAGAGTGTGAAGTAGTGGCTGATATCTTATATGAAAAGATGGAGTATTTATTAAATAACATGGCAAAAGGCATTAATATGCACCATGAAGTTATTGATAAGGTACTTCATTTTTTTGTGGATTATAATATTAGAATAAAAAAAGAACAACAATCTATTCCAAAATTAAAGGATTTGGAGGTAAAAGAAAATGGCAAATAAAGAAGTAAAGAAATATTCAATAGAACAAATACTTAGAAGTAATCAATTTTCTTTAAAAGAAAAGTATTTATTAACAGCGATCTTAGAAAATAAAGAATATACCATAGATGAAGTTAAATCTCTATTGGAAAAGGAAATGAAACGAGGTGTTAAATAATGGCTGGTGGTACATGGTCAAATCAAAATAAAGTTAGACCTGGTGTATATATTAACTTTGAATCTAAAAATGAAGTTAAAAGGTCAATAAGTGACAGAGGTATTGTTACTATGCCTTTAGCTTTAAGTTTTGGATCTAAAAAACAAGTTATTGAAATTACATCTAAAACTAATTTAATGGAGTTATTTGGGTGTACAGAAGTATTGCTAATTAAAGAAGCACTAAAAAGTGCATCTAAAGTACTTGTATATAGAGTTAATGGAGGTACTAAGGCTAGTAAAAAAGTAGGTGATTTAACTATAACTGCTAAATATGAAGGTGTAAAAGGAAACGATATAAAAGTAAGTATAGTTGAAGATGTAGATGTTTCAGGGAAATTTTATTTAACCACTTTTATTGATGGAAATGCAGTATTTGGACAAATAGGAACAACGATTAAAAGTTTGAAAGAAAATCCATATGTTACTTTCTCAGGCACAGGAGATATAGTTAAAAGTTCAGGAATTGTACTATCAGGAGGTTCAGATTCAACTGCTACAACACAAGATTATATGGATTATTTTGAATCTATAAGTGTTCAAGATTTTAATACTATGGCATTACCAATAGAAGATAATACCATCAAATCTGCTACAGGAGCCTTTATTAAAAGATTAAGAAATGACGAGGGCAAAAAAGTACAAGCAGTTCTTGCAGATTATCATAGTGCTGATTTTGAAGGAATTATTAGCGTTAAGAATGGCGTTAAATTAGATGATGGTAGTGTTATTGATAAAGTAAAAGCTACTGCTTGGGTTGCGGGAGTAACAGCAGGTGCAGCAATAAATGAATCAAATACATATAAAGTATATGAGGGTGCTATTGACGTTGATACTAAATATACTAATACTCAAATAGTATCAGCATTAAATGATGGAGAAATAGTATTTATAGATAATAATGGAAAGATTGTTATTGAACAAGATATTAATACCTTAAAAACTTTAGCAGCTGACAAAGGAAGTCAGTTTAGAAAAAATAGAGTAATACGTTGTTTAGATGCAATTGCAAATGATATAAAAAGTATATTTAGTGATTACTACATAGGTAAAATTAATAATGATGCTGATGGTAGAAATTTATTAAAAGCTGAAATTATTAAATATCTAGAAAGTTTACAGGGCATTGGAGCAATACAAAATTTTGATGCTGGTAGTGATATTACAATTAGTGCTGGTATAGATATTGATGCAATTATAGTTAATGTAAAAGCACAACCAGTTGATAGCATGGAAAAATTATACATGACAGTTGAATTAAATTAGGAGGTGTTAAAATGGGCTTTTTTAAAGCGGATGATACTATAAGCGGTCAAGAAGCAAGAGCATATACTACAATTAATGGTCAAGTAGAAGAAATGTTTTATGCAAAAAATCTTGAGGCAACTGCTGAAAAAAACAAGGCAGAAATTAAGACATTAGGAAAAAGAGGAACTCAACATAAAGCTACAGGGTGGAGTGGATCCGGTAGTATGACAATATATTATGCGACATCATTATTTAGAAAGATGATGCTTGATTATATTAAAAATGGTAAAGATATTTATTTTGATATCCAGGTAGTAAATGAGGACCCAACGTCTTCTATTGGAAAGCAAACCACAGTTCTTAAAAATGTTAATCTTGATAGCGTAATTATGGCTCAGTTTGATGTTGATTCAGACGCGTTAGAAGAAGATATTGACTTCACGTTTGATGACGTGGATATCTTAGATGAATTCAATAAACCAGTATTAGGATAAGGAGTGATTTTATATGAGTAAATTACAAGCTTTTTTTGCAGACAATGTAAACAAAGACATAACAACTAAAGCGGTAATATCAGAGCGTTTTAAAGATGAAAAAGGAAAACTAATACCTTTTGAATTTAAAGCTGTTGATAGAACAGTAGAAAAAGAAATTAAAAAATCTTGTACAAGAATTCCAAGAAATAAAAAAGGTATAAATCAGCCAGAATTTGACTGGGATACATATATAGAAAAATTTGTTGCAGCGAGTATTACATTCCCTAATCTTAAAGATGCTGAACTACAAAAATCATGGGGGGTAATTGGAGAAATAAATTTACTAAGAGTTATGTTGCTGCCTGGTGAATTTACAGAAGCATCAAATACCGCACAAGAAATAAGTGGTTATGATAAAGATATTAATGAACTGGTGGAAGAAGCAAAAAACTAATTAAGGAAGGGGATGGTGAAGCAAATTATGCACATTATGCCCTTCACAAGCTTAATATAAGACCAAAAGAACTTATGGAAATGGATAGAAAAGAAAAAGCTTTTATATTTGCAAGCATTAATATACATATTGAAGCAGAGAAAAAGGCTCAAGCAAAAGCAAGGAAAGGCAGGAGATAAGATGGCTACATTGAGACAAAGTATACAGCTTCATGACGGGTTTACTCCTGTCTTAAAAAAGATGTATCAATCCATTAATATGACTATATGTGGTTTTGAACGAATGCAAGAATCTACAGGAAAGAGTATTAAAGTCAAAGAATTTGAATCGGCTAAAAATATGATCAATGATGTTGGTTCAGAAATTAGATTAGCAGAAGAACAACAAGAAAGATTTAATAATAAGATAAGAAACGGAAAGAATAATGCTAATGGATTACTTAGAAGCATGAAACAGATGGTAGGAGTTTACGCTCTTATTAATGCCGGTAAAAAAGTTCTAAATTTATCTGATGAAATGACTTCTACAAATGCAAGACTTAAGCTGATGAATGAAATGAATGGAAGTTTACAGACTACTAAAGAACTTCAGGAAATGATTATGCAATCAGCTAAAAATTCAAGGGCAGAATATACTAATACAGCTGCAACTGTTTCAAAACTTGGTATTCTAGCAAAAGATGCTTTTTCAAGTAATGCAGAAATAATTACATTCACTGAACAAATGAATAAACAATTTAAAATAGGCGGTGCTTCTGTCCAAGAACAAAAATCGGCAATGTTACAATTAACTCAAGCAATGGCAGCTGGAAAACTTCAGGGAGATGAATTTAGGTCCATAATGGAAAATGCTCCATTATTAGCACAGTCTATTGCAGAGTATATAGGAAAATCTGTTGGAGAACTGAAGGAAATGTCTAGTAAGGGTAAAATAACTGCAGATATAATCAAGAATGCTATGCTTGCAAGTGCAGAAGAAACAAATAGAAGATTTGAACAATTGCCAATGACATTTGCAGAAGTAGGAACAGCATTAAAAAATGACTTGTTACAGACATTTCAGCCAGTCATAGAAGCTATTGGAAGAGGTGCTCAAGTAATACATGATAATTGGTCAACTATTGAACCTATATTTTGGGGACTTACTGCAGCTGTTGGTGCATATGCAATAATGATGGGAGTTAAAGCAGCGGCCACCTGGTTAGCGGTAGCAGCTAACAGAGCATTAATTACTACAATGCTTTCTAATCCATTATTATGGGTTGCACTTACAATAGGAGTATTAATTGGAATGATTTATAAATGGGTAAAATCAGTTGGTGGTCTTAAAATCGCATGGATGATTGCAATGAATAAAATCATGACAGCATTTGATTGTGCTAAGATAGGTTTTTTTGTTGGAATCTATTGGATTCTTGATTTATGGGATAAATTAAAGATAGGAATAATGAAAGCAAGTACAGGTATTCAAAATTTTGTTGGTGATATGAAAGTAGGGGTATTAACTTCGCTGCAAAGTATGGTGAATGATGCAATAGGTATAATCAATGGTTTTATTAAAACACTAAATAAAATACCTGGAGTTTCTATTGGAGCAATACAAGAAGTTACCTTTGGAACAAATGCAAAGTTAAAAAATGAAGCTGCAAAACAAGCAAGACAAGAAGAATTAAATAAATATGAATCTATGCTTAATAATAAAATGGCAGATAGGGATAGAAAATTAAATCAAATGAAAGTAGATGCTGTAACTTCAAATAAGCACAGACAAGTAGAAATTAAATCTTTACATGCTCAAAATAAAGCATCTAATAATCATAGTAATGATTTAGGAACTCAAAACAATCCTATTTATGCTACTGCAAAGGTTGATGATACTGTTGATATTTCAAGTGAAGATTTAAAAACTATGAGAGATCTTGCAGAAGCAAAAGCAATACAAAGCTTTGTTACATTGACACCAAAAGTAGAAGTTACTACAGGAGATATAAATAACGGAACTGATTTAGATGATGTAGTAGGAAGAATAGTTGCATCACTTGATGAAGAAATATCAGTAAATGCAAAGGGGGCATTCAATGTCTAAGATATATCTAAGTTATAATAATCAGACAGAAAATCTTGAATTACCTATTTTACCTAAAAAAATAGAAGTAAAAGAAAAAGGCAATAATAAAAGCCATACGCTTCAAAACATAGGTGAAATATCCGTTATTAATAAAGTCAAAGCTTCTATTATTAAAATTGATAGCATTTTCCCTTTGCATTATGGACCATATGTAACTAGTAAAATATTAAAAGATCCAGTGGAATATATAAATACCATTAAGCGGTGGAGGGATAGCAATAAGCCAATCAGACTTGTTATAACTGATACTGCTTTTCCCTTGACTATGGCTTGTACTATAGAAAATTTATCGTATAAAGAAGCGGCTGGTGCTGTAGGAGATATTGAGTATAGTATTGAGTTAAAAGAGTATAGATGGCATAAAGTAAATAAAGTTGTTACAGCTTCAAAACAAGCAAGAGAAGTAACCTTTAAGACATCAAGACCAATAGAAAAAGAGACACCTAAAAATTATATCGTTAAAAAAGGAGATACACTTTATGCTATCTGTAAAAGACAGTTGGGTAATGGTAATAAGTATAAGGATATAGCTAGGAAAAATGATATTAAAAATCCTAATCTTATTTATCCAGGGCAGGTGCTTAAGTTATGAAAACAGAAATATTTATTGATGATAGACAATGTAATGTTTATGAGGTACCACACGGTAAGATAAACTTAAAAAGGGCGCGTAGTGGTAGAGCCTCCTCTTTAGAATTTGAATATTATGGTGGAGATATATTTTCTGAACAAATTGAGATTAAAAATGGTAATGTAGTACTACTTAAAATTGATGATATAAAAGTTTTTTATGGATATGTTTTTAAAGTGGCCAAAGATAAAATAACTTGTTATGATCAGATAAGATATCTAAAATATAAGGATACTAAAGTGTTCATTAATAAGACATTAAGTCAAATTGTAAAAACTATAGCTACAGAAAATAATCTTAAAACAGGAGCAATAGTTAATACTCAATACTCAATACCTAGCCAAGTAAATGACAATAAAGAATACCTTGATATGATTATGAAAGGAATTGAAACTACATTATTAGCTACTGGACACCTATATTTTATACAAGATAATGTAGGAAAACTTGAACTCTTAGATATAGCTGAAACTAAACTTGATTTTGTTATTGACGGTGATGGATTGCTAACTGATTATGAGTTATCTGCAAATATTGATTCAGATACTTATAATAGGATAAAGCTTGCTAGAGACAATAAAAAGACCGGCAAAAGAGAAGTGTATATATTTCAGGATTCAAATAATATTTCTAAGTGGGGTAAACTCCAATATTATGAAGTCGTAGATGAAAAGACAAACCCCGCACAGATTAACCAAAAGGGTGAAGCATTACTGCAACTTAAGAATAGAGAAAAGAAAACTTTTAAGATTAAAAATGCTATTGGTGATATAAGATGCAGATCTGGATATAGTGTTTATATTTATATTCCGGAAGAAAATATTAATGGATGGTACTTAATTAATACGGATACACATAAATTTGATGGTAACAGCCATACTATGGATTTAGAATTGGTGGTGAAATAAGTTGTATAATCAAATAAAGAGAATAGTTAAAGAAGCCTTAGATGGGATTAACGTAAGGATATTGATAGGTTCAGTATCTAGCGTTAGTCCCTTTTCTGTAAATATAGAACAGCGACTTGAACTGCCAAAAGAGGTACTTATCTTTCCGGAGCATTTACAAGAGGTTAAATTTAAAACAAAAGATTGGAAAGAAGGTACAGAAATTGAAAGAGAGTATATACTAAGGAATAAATTACAAAAAGGTGATAAGCTAGTTCTTATAAATCTAGGAGAACAATATTTGATTTTTGATAAGGTAGGTGATATTGATGAAACAATCACTATTACCAAGTAGTAACTTAGCCGACATTGAAACTACTAATAATCAACCAAGTAAAACATGGTTAGTTAAAGATAATAAAATTGTTGGTTATACAGATGGTAAAGAAGCCATAAAACAGTCCATAAATATGATGTTAGATACCAAAAGATATGATCACCTAATATTTTCATGGGATTATGGCCAAGAATTAAATTCATTGATTGGTAAATATGAATCTTATATTAAAATAGAAGCACCAAGGCTAATTAAAGAGTGTTTACTGCAAGATGATAGAATATCTGACGTCGATAACTTTACTTTTACTGCAGTAGATGACGGATTACTAATAGAATTTAAAGTTATAACTGCAGAAGGGATAATTGGAAGCGAGGTGACATTATGACATATGTAGAAATATTACAGAGAATGCTAAATAAAGTACCAGGTGATGTTGATAAAAGAGAAGGTTCTATTATATATACTGCTCTTGCTCCTGCAGCATTTGAACTTGCACAGATGTACATTGAACTTGAATATTTAGATAGCATATCCTATGCGGATAAAGCTACTGATAATTACCTTACATTAAGATGTGAAGAACGAGGGATTAATAGGAAGAAAGCAACAAAAGCAATTAGAAAAGGGGAATTTAATATTAATATCCCTACTTTAACAAAGTTTGGAATTGATAACTTAATATACACAGTTATAGAAAAGATTGGCAATAATAATTATAAGTTAGAATGTGAAACTCCAGGAGAGGTTGGTAATAACAGTTCAGGAATACTCTTGCCTTTAGATTATATAGAAGGACTTAATAATTCAGTTTTAACAGATATTATTATTCCTGGAGAAGATGAAGAAACAGATGAAAGGCTTAGAAGTAGATATTTTGAGTCGCTTGAAAGTGAAGCTTTTGGGGGGAATATTGCAGATTACAAGAAAAAAACAAAGGACTTAAACGGTGTTGGTGGGGTTAAGGTTTATACGGTATGGAATGGCGGAGGAACTGTAAAACTAGTGATTATGGATAGTACTTTTAATAAACCAAGTTCGGTACTAATTAATGAAATTCAATCTGCTATTGATCCATTACAAAATCAAGGTAAAGGTGTTGGATTAGCGCCAATTGGACATGTAGTTACTGTTGTTGGAGTAGAAGAAACAATAATAAATATAGAAAGTTCTATAACTCTGCAATCAAATTATAGATGGGAAGATGTATTACCATATATAAAAAAAGCTGTTAGTGCGTACTTTGAAGATGTAAAAAAAACATGGGATAGTGAGAATAACTTAGTAATTAGAATTGCACATATAGAAACTAGTATATTAGGAATAACAGGTGTGTTAGATATTCAAAATACAAAGCTAAATAATCAAACTCAAAATATATTGGTAAGTGATGATAGCATTCCCAAGCTTGGAGTGATAACTAATGTCTAATATAAAAGATTACTGGATAGAACAACTAAAAGATATAAAAGAGTTTGACTTAATAGCATCTATAGAGGATAAAGAAACTTTTGATTTAAAACAAAATATTACAGATTTAATAGATGATCAATTTATCCAAACAGCTACAGAAAAGGGTATAGCAAGACGTGAGACAATGCTAAAGATTACTCCATTTGCGAATGATAATATTGAAGATAGACGTTTTAGAGTCCTAAGTAGATGGAATGATAAATTACCATATACCTATAGTGTATTAATTAATAGATTAGATCAGCTATGTGGAGAAGATGGTTATAAAATAGAGCTTAACAATAATGATTATATTTTAGAGATTGGAATTGAACTTACAAAAAAACGTATGTTTGACGAAGTAAGATTAATGACTAGAAGAATATGTCCTGCCAATATAATGATAACTGTAAAATTAAGATATAATCAATATCTTACAGTTAGTAAATGTACTCATTTAAAGTTAAGTTTAATAACCCATAAAAATATTAGAGAGGAGGCATTATAATGGCTGATTACACAAAAAAATATGCTTTTAAAAAACCTTCACAAGATGAATTTTATAATATTAGTGATCAAAATACTAACTGGGATAAAGCAGAAGAAATAATAGATAAAAAAGTAGATAAAGCCCAGGACAAAGTATTGTCAAGTAATGACTATACTAATGAAGATAAAGATAAACTTACTAATATTGAAGATGGGGCAAATAAATATATGCATCCGAGCAATCATCCTGCAGTTATGATTAGTATAACTGATACACAAGATAATTTTACATCAAATAATGTAGAAGGCGCATTAGCAGAAGTCAAGAAACTCGTTCAAGATACAGCTACGCAGGTAAGTCAACAACTAGAAGTAAGTAGTTTTCATATAGAAGCTTCTTCGGTAGCAGTAGTAGGTAGTAAAAAAACTGATAATCTTTGTTGGGATAATAAATGCTGTTATGCTAATACTTCTACAAGTGCAAATATTACATTAGGGCATACTACAATTGATAAATTAAGGTTTAACAAATATACATTAATAGTAAGATTAAAAAGTAAAAACAATTCCCACAGTTCAGGATTAGTCAAAGTTGATGTGCTTAGGAAAAATAGTAGTTCTTATCAAACTGTATCAAGTAGAACCATTAAAGCTAATGAATTTGCTAATACCAGCCAGTATAAATCTTTTTATATGCCTTTTGAATATTGTGGACCAAAAGCAACGAATAATGAATTAAAGATACAATTAACATTATTAAAACAATCAAGTGTATTTGAGGTTTCTCTTGATAGTATATCCGTAACATTAACAGCACTTGGCGTTTTCAGTATATAAAGGGAGGGGGATAAAGTTTGTCTTTTGAAAAAGGAAATTTTTACAATGCGAATGATTTTATTGCTCTAAAAAGTAGGGTAAAAGCAGAAATGAATCGAAGGAATGGTAATGGAAGTCTAACACAATATGGTGGAAGTCAGTATGAATTCACGAAAAAACCTTCTTTTGATGAAGAGGTTAAATTAGAACATCATTCTAAGATAAGAGATTTACAAGATAAAATCAATTCAACAGGATTACCATCTAGAAAAGAATCAGATGATTTGATACAAGAAATGGCTATTTTAGAAGCTAAACAGACAGCCTTTGAAGCACAGCCAAGAGGAGCTAGAAGTAATAATGATTGTAACGGTGCTTGTACAGGAATGTGTGTGAGTGCGTGTACAACTACATGTTCAGGAAGTTGTACTGGAAGCTGTAACGGTTGTAGTGGATGTAGTGGCAGTTGTAGTGGTGGATGCAGTGGATGTAGTGGCAGTTGTAGCAGTGGTTGTAGTGGATGTAGTGGCAGTTGTAGTGGTGGATGCAGTGGATGTAGTGCTAGTTGCAGTGGAGCTTGTAAAACATGTAGTTTTGGCTGTGGTAATGGCTGTGGTGGATGCGGTGGTTGTACAAGCTGTAACTATAATTGCGATGGTGGTTGTGCAAGTACTTGTACCGGTAGTTGTTGTAGAGCAAATGCCCCATCGGTATAAATTGAAGGAGGAAACGAATATGGATAGATTCAGTATAGAGTATAACCTAATGTTGTCAGACTTATTTGAAGAATTAATGGCAACAGGTTCGTTAAAGAATGAAACAATATTAAAATATAAAAAAATTGTATTAGATATGGAGGAATATAATATAAAGTATTCTGTATTAACTATCATCAAGAATGCTAAAAAATTATTTCTTGTGGAGTATCAAAAGAACAAGGATAGTAAGGATAATTTGCAAATTAAGTTCAATAACATAATAGATAAGTTAAATGATCTATTATGCAGTATTAATAAGGAGTTTCATAAAAGATACTTTGGGTATATATTTATTAGAGAAGATAACAATATTAGTCTACAAGATAAAATAACATATCTAGATAAGTGTATTGACCAAGTAGAAGATATTGATAATGTTATATATGAGATTGAATACTTAACTACTATGATTAATATCTGTATAACTAACCCCATTAAATATAAAGATAGAATGATAGAGACCTCAGCTAATATTAAGAAGCTATTACCTATCAGAGAAGAATTAGTAAATAAGATTAGAGGGGGCTATTGATATGAAAAAACTCGTTGAAGAAGTTGAAATTCCCCAAGAGGTTATGCATTACATACAACGATTGACGTATGAACGTAATGGATATATTGACATTCTATCAACTGTTGTCAATAAAAGGGATTTGTATGATTGTAAGATATTTAATAAGATGATGGAAGAATATAGGCAGATTAATCTTGAATACAATATAGCCGTAGAAGAATGTAAATCTAAATATATAGACAAAGAGTATACCGAATCTACTATGTATACTCTTTTGTTTAGTTTCAATAACTACATGGTTAAGGTTTTACTAGAAAGTAGGTGTCGGAAATGATAAAGCGTGGGATGAGTAATTTTATGGACGGTTTTATTAGGATGTATCCTGATTTCAAAAGCATAGATGATATCATTGTAAAGACTGCTACTTTTGTTGTAACCCAACAATGCAATCTAAGATGCTCATATTGCTATGAGCATCGCAAAGATAATACTAAGATGACTAAAGATATAGCAAAGAAAGCCGTTGATATGCTATTTAAAGAATATGAATCAGGGAATGGGTATATAACTAAGGACAATTCAAAGGCTATTATATTAGAGTTCATTGGTGGTGAACCGTTACTTGAGATTGATTTAATTGACTATACGGTAGATTATTTCAAGTATCGAGCCATTACAGAGAATCATCCGTGGGCAATGCACTATATGATAAGCATATCCACCAATGGCATTTTATACTTAGATGATGAAGTACAGCGATTCTTAAAGAAGAATAAAAATAAGGTGAGTATAGGCATAACCATAGATGGCAACAAGGAGCTTCACGATTCATGCAGGAAGTTTCCAGATGGCAAGGGTAGTTATGATATTGTCGAAAAGGCAATCAAGCACCAGATAGAAGCTAATGCTTATATGGACATATCTACAAAGTTAACATTGGCACCAAGCAACGTAGAGTACCTCTATGATGCAGTAGTAAATATGCATGAGCTGGGCATAACAGATTTATTTGCTAACTGTATTTTTGAAAAAGGTTGGGAAGTGGAACATTCTAGACTGTTTTATAAGCAACTTATAAAGGTAGCAGATTATCTATTAGAAGATAGGAGATACGAAAGAATGGCTATATCATTATTTGATGAGTCTATTGGTAAATCATTATCAAAAGAGAATAATCAAAACTGGTGTGGTGGTACTGGCTGTATGCTAGCTATAGCGCCTGATGAGCGGATATATCCATGTCTTAGATACGTACCATTTACCCAAAAAGAAGGCACAAAGCCATTAGTTATTGGAAGCTTAGAGGGTGGAATTGGTAATACGGATGAGCAGCAACACACCGTTGATGAACTGACACAGATAACAAGACGTAGCCAATCTACAGATGAATGTTTCAATTGTCCTATTGCAAGTGGTTGTGCTTGGTGCAGTGCTTACAACTATGAAGAAACAGGCTCACCTAACAAGCGAGTTACTTATATATGTATCATGCATAGGGCTCGTGTTTTAGCAAATATATATTATTGGAATAAACTATATAGGAAAGAAGGACTGGAAGAGAGATTTCCTGTTAATACACCTAAAGAATGGGCTTTAGAGATTATTTCAGAAGAAGAATACAATATGTTGTTGGATTTATCTAAGGAAAACTAGGGGGCAGGTAATGAGTGATATAGTAACACAAAAAGAATTTTATGAAGCAGTACAAGAATTAAAAGATCAGATACATCAAGTTACTAACACTATGACTAAGACTACAACATTAATAAGAGACTACAACGGATTAAGAAAAACTATAGGAGATGTTGATATTAGAGTACAAACACTAGAAGATAATCAGAAAAACAAGAAAAATTACAGAGAGTACATAGCATGGCTAGTAGCGTTAGTTAATACGTTGCTGGCTATTTTTATGGCCATAAAATAAGGAAGGAATGATTATGTGTTTATATATCCAGTAGATAGTAGAAGAGTAACAAGTAAATACGGACCAAGAGGAACAGGATTCCATAATGGTGTAGACTTTGGAGCAGTAGTACCAGGAGTAGAAGGAGATAATATCTATGCTGTAGCAGATGGTATTGTAAAAGTCTCTAAGGTAAACGGCGGTGGCATTAAAAAGGGATACGGTTATTATGTAATATTAGAACACAGTAACGGTTATTGTAGTCTATATGGACATTTAAGGGCTTTAGAAGTTAAGGCAGGACAAAAGGTTGAGCAGGGGCAGATAATAGGTCATATGGGGAATACGGGAAGTTCCACAGGTGCACACCTGCATTTTGAAATTAGAAAAGGTATACATGATTGGAAGTTCTTCCATAGGAATAAAAAGGGACAGTTTATAAGTAGTATAAATCCATTACCATTCTTAAAAGAAAAGCAAGTACCAGTTGCCAATACAGAAGAGGTATCTTCATGGGCTAAGAAGTCTTGGGAAAAAGCAAAAGAAAAGGGTATAAATGATGGAAAAGGAGCAAAGAACAATGTGACAGAAGAACAACTAATGGTTTTCTTGGATAGGTTGGAAGAACACCTGGTTAAAAAATATAACCTAGAAAAACTATTGTAAAGACTTGTTTAGTTAAGTAAAAAAATAATAAGAAGATGGGAGAGAATTAAAATTATGAAAGAAAAATTAACAGCATTATTAGAGGTTAGAAAGATCATTGCATTACTTATTACTATACTATTTGTGGTATTAAGTTTAATGGGTAAAATCAGCGCAGATAAAGCATTTGAAATTGTGTTGATGGTTATTACTTTTTATTTTGCGAAAAGTACTGCTTTGGATAAACCACAGTAAATAATGTACAAAAGCCTATTTCCTCAGTTTTAGGGGATAGGCTTAAAATTTTATGAAAAATGACTATGACTTTTTGATTTTCCGATGTTTAGCGAAGATGTGATTTATAGACGTAATAATTACAGTTATAAAAATGATATAGCGTGATAAAGAAAAATAAAGAATGATAAAAGACGTTCCTATAGTCAAAGTGCACAACAAAACATTTAGCGCAGATAATTAATACATTACAGTGTGATATACTGTTTTTACAGGATATCCGTTATATAAATTTGTTGGCCAACATTTAAATTTAATGCGGAAGGATGATATAAATGGATTTAGTAAAAGTTAATAAGAATGAAATATTTACAGATAGTTTAATTATTGCGGATGGGACAGGCTTTAAACATGATACTATTCAAAAGAAATGTAGAATATTTAAAAATGAACTTGAAGAGTTAGGAAAGCTCGGATGTGA
>NZ_JAOARO010000017.1 GCF_025211055.1 Vallitalea sp.
ACTATCCGATATATATTATAATCCTACATCTATTTATATATGAACTATAAATCAGTGGTTAACTCATTATGTTAACTGCATTAATGATAAAAGGAATATTCTATTCCTACATTATATTTAGATTTATAGTTATGGATAGTTTTAGGGGGGACGGGCTTAACCTCTACGCATACGTACAGAATAATCCTATCATGTATGTAGACCCAACAGGACATTGTAGTGAGAAAAATGGACATAGCGTCAAATTTGTATCAGGAGACCTTGATAAATTGTCTTCACCACAGAAAAAAGCTATTGAGGGATTATTAAAACAATATGATGAATATAATTCACCACATTTGATAGATAGCCTACTTGGAACAGACAATCCTCAATCGCGTGCTGATAAACAAGATGCCATTTTAGATGCTATACAAAAAGTAATAGATTTATCAAATGATAAAGCATTTAAGACATATTTAAATATCCGTAATAGAATTGTTGAACCTATCCAAGGAACATTACAAGCTTGGGGTGGTTTTGGAGAAGCAACAACAGGTGCTTCTATTGCTGCAGGTGCTTCATGGACAGGAGTAGGTATTCCAATTGGTCTAGGAGGTTCATATCTTGTAGCTGATGGAGTTAGTAATATGACTGGTGGAGCTTCAAGAATTATAAATGGTATTAAGGGTTCTACAGCTGGTGATGAATGGAATTTCATGAAAGGTGCTTATAAAAAAATATTTCCTACACATGGTGAAACAATATATAATTTAACTCAAATTGGTATTGGTGTTTATACAATGCATAAAGGGCTTTCAGATTTGCCAGACGATGCTGTAAAAGTTTATGCACGATCCAAAAATATTAAGAAGGCACAAACACAGGGACTTTCTACAGAAACAATAGTTCTTGATTTGAAAAACAAGGTGATTATAACTACTCAAGAAGTTAATTCCAAAATAGCCACACCTATGATACTACAAAAAACTGTTATTGATAAGACAAAATTACAACAAGGGGCATCATTAATTATTGGTACAATGGTTGATGGTTACAATGTAAATTCTGCATTAGAATCACTTGACAATTAAATAAGCTTTTGGGAGGGATTTTAATTAAAGGAAAGTTAATTACAATAATAAAAGAAAGATGGAAATTCTATATTATTGGATATACTTTTGGATATGTATTTCCACTTTTATATGAAGGAATTCCAAATAATCTATACTTAATACCAATAAAAGTAACAGGCATCATTTTTGCTATATTAATTGGTACAGCATTATATTACGGTTCAATGCATATACCAGTATTTGAAAGTTATAGAAGAGCATTTAAATATGTAGTAGCAACAGTTATAATTATTATATTTACATATATTCTAACAATATTTCTAAGTAACTTTGGTATAGATATTACTCCTTTTATTGGCATAGATTTTCTAAAATAATTCTAGTAAAGTTCTATTTAAATTAAATGAATATAAAAGGTTGCCTTGACAATGATAATTGTGAAAGCAACCTTTTGCTTTAGCTCATGGTCTAATTTAGGATTAACGATAATTACTGTAGCAATAATTATAATGTTAATGGATATATTTGTTCAAATCCAATTAATCCAAGTTATACAGTACCCAATTTAAATTTTAACCCTAATATCCTTCATTACTACCAGTTACCCCATAAAGAAAGAAGTTATAAGCTGAATTACAAAAAGAAAAAATGTAATACTTTTAAAGCAGAAAAAAGCTACTTTGGTATATTATTCAAGTAACCTTTTTCTATGCTTAAAACCTATAAAGTCCATCCTAATTTGTCTCTTTCACCTTTACCCTTTAAGGAAAAAGAGATTATTACAAGAAAGGGGTTAGGAAGAATCTTATCCATTTTAAAATTTACTATCAATACAAAAGATGCATAATATTTATCATAGCAAACATAATCTATTAATTCAATAATAACTTATAACTTCATTAATCTTATAGATTATTATTGATATATTAAATAGGGTGATAAAAATGATTGATTATAAACTGATTGGTAAGAGAATAAAAGAAAGTAGAAAATCAATGAAGCTGACTCAAGAAAATATTTCAGAAATACTCAAAGTATCTCCAGAGTATATCAGCAGAATAGAGACAGGGGCAACAAAACTAAATCTTGAAATGCTTGTAAAAATAAGTAACATCTTAAATATTTCCCCTGCTTATTTATTAACTGGAACAAATACAAAATCAAATGATTACTTGACTCCTGAAATAAATGAATTACTTAAAAACTGTTCTCCATCAAAAATCAAAGCTGTATCTAAGATGATAAAGATTATTGTTGATTTATAAACGGAAAATAACTTAATAAAATAATCAATTCATCTAGGGTCAAATCCTACGAAGTTTGTTTTGGGTCTTTGCGGGGGAAAATCTTTTACTTGCCCTTTGGGCAAAAATGAAATGAGGACAGTTAAACTGTCCCATTATGTTCATTCCTGACTTCTTGAATTTAACTAGTAGCAAATACTATAATCATTAACCATAAATACCTTGGAGATCTTGTTCTAATTCTCTTATTGATTTAAAAATGAACTTGTCGAATTCATAGTTAATTTGATTGTCAGACCAAGTATCAACTTTGCGTTTGCATACAGCAGATAGACACAATATCTAATATATCTCCAAGTCTCAACAATGTTGCTATATATTGTGGATTCGCACTCATATTCCCTTTCACAATATTTCTCTTTAACTTTGATTTAAATTACAGGGGCGTGGTCTAACTCCACCGTCTTTAGACGGTATACGCTTTTAGCCTTATTATTATTGTAAAATGTCCATACTTTAGCTAGAGGTGATAAGTATGGAGAGTTATAACAGAAGTAGTCATGCTATATA
>NZ_JAOARO010000018.1 GCF_025211055.1 Vallitalea sp.
AACAAACATGTTAAAAGGATAATACTCATTACTTGGTTTTAGTTCAAATCTACAGATCTTATTCTCTTTTGGATGCTTGAATGAAACGAATCCAGCCCATAATGCAATCTGAGTCCATTTCTTCATTTTTATAAAATTATCATTGTATTTATTATCTCCCCATATGGGTAAGGAAACATTAGAAAGTTGAACACGTATCTGATGATGTCTTCCTGTTTTGAGATTAATCTTAAATAGACTCAAAGTACCATCTTCTTCAGTTTCTATAGTTTCTATTAGTTCATATTCTAAAACAGCTTCTTTGGAATCTTTTACATCTTTAGCAACTACTTTAGATATGTTATTTCTACCATTCTTTTTAAGAAAATCTCTTAATTCTCCTCTATCTTGGCTAGGTTTACCACAGACTACAGTATAATAGTGTTTTTCAAATCTTTTGTTTCTAATTTCTTCTGATAATCTAGTATTGGCATATTTTGTCTTGGCAAACACCATCAAGCCGCCCACTGGACGGTCAAGTCTATGAATCAACCCAATATATGGATTTCTAACATTATATTCTTTTATCAAATACTCTTTCAATAACGTTAACATATCCTTATCTCTAGTCTTGTCCTTTTGGGAAGGAACTTTTGGAGGTTTTTTTGCAACAATTATATGTGTATCTTCATATAGTATCTCTAATTCCATTTTAGTCTCCTATTAATAATTTTTTTATATAAATTTTTATTAAATAACCTAATCCTAATCTAATGCTTGGTTATAGTAATGGAATCACACTAATCCATTATAAATGTTTTCATATATTAGTATAATCCATTATTAGCCTAATATCCATAGTTAGATTTATAGCTGATTGGTTAAGAATATTTTATATTGAAATAGTAATACTAAATATATCATTATATTAAATACTATAGAGGTGATATATTGGATAATTTTATACCAGCAAAAGTACTTTATGAAGAAACAATCCTTGAATATGAATTAGGTAAAACCCTTTATGAACGATATAAAAATATGAATATTGAAATGATACCCATAGAAAAACATCATGATGTAGAATTCATTAAAAAAGCACCTGATGAAAAATTTGTTGAATTCAAAAAATATCTGGTTTTAGGTATCAGAAAAAGTTTACAGTTAACTCCTAATAAACTATCTGCAGATTTCATTGTTCCTTTTACATCTTCAGGCTGCTCCGCTATGTGTACATATTGCTACCTGGTATGTAATTTCTTCAAGGGTTCGTATTTACGCATATTCGTTAATCGTGAAGCAATGATTAATTCCGTCAAAAGGAAAATCAAACAAGTAGGAGAAAGAAAAATCTATGAAATCGGTTCAACAAGTGATATGGTTCTTGAAAATACTATTACAGGTAACTTGAAATGGGCTATAGAAGAGTTTGGCAAACTAGATAATGCAACTTGTACCTTTGCCACAAAATTTGCTATGGTTGATGACCTTCTTGATGCTGACCATAATGGAAATACTCAGATGAGGATTAGTGTCAATCCAGATTATATCATACGCAAAGTGGAAATCGGCACTTCTAAGCTTGAAGATAGAATAGATGCAGCTAACAAAATGTTTAATGCAGGATACAGAGTTGGTATCAATATAGCACCTATAATCCTTTTGGATAATTGGCAAGTGATGTATAGAGAATTGTTAGAATCATTGTCCAAAAAACTTGATAACAAACTACAGGATCAATTGTTTTTTGAACTTATATTCATGACCTATGGATATGCTAATGATACCATTAACAGCGCCGCTCTAAAGGGTGTTCTTAATGTATTTGATAGATCAAAAATGTGTCCAAAAGGACGTGGAAAGTTCTGTTATGACCTAGATATTCGAGAAGATGCAGCTAGATATTTCAAAGACCTGATTACTCATTATTTCCCCAATGCCACAATTAGTTATATTGTATAAGTCATTACATTATTATTTCTTTTATAGCAATCCATTTATCAACTAATGTAACTACCCATGATTCCGCATATCTTGGTAGTTTTAATGTGAGGGGAAACATATGTTTAGCAATGATATCCTGTTCACGTTTGTTTAATTTAAAGTGTTTATTAGCGTTAGCAAGGGCAATACTTGGATGGACAAAACCATGCTTGCCTTCTTTTGGTTTTGTTTCATGCCAATCATAGAGATAAAAATCATGCAATAGTCCTCCCCTAGCACCAGCACGACAGTCTAGATTTAGACGTTTGCATATAATAAAACTCTTATAGGAAACATTTAAACAATGATTCAATGTAGTAACATCTGAGTGTTGAATAAATGTTTCCATTAATTTTACATTAGGATGTTTCATAAGCTCTGAAACACACTCTCTATATTCACTAACATTATCTAAATCTACTGACGATTTGTGTCTTGAACTTTTCAACACCTTCATTAAGAATACTCCTTACGTCAAATTTTAATGTTCCTGCATTTAATTTTAATAGATCAGGAAAAGCATTAAATATTCTTCTGCATTTTATAATACTCATACGATATTTTTCAAATGGGATTTCAGCGTATTTTCTGATAGCTTCCCTAAGTGATATGACATCTTTAGTTGATAATACTACATCTGTTATAAGATATACTGTAAATATTACTGACATACTTACTATAACACCCTCATTAAAACCAGATAAATAATATGAAATATTAGGATGCAACAGTAATAAGAATACAAAAATGAATACTCCCCAACCTATTGAGAACTTCAAGCAGATATATCCTTTCAGATTAAAAGGTTTATTACTATAATCCCACCATTTTTTATTGAATATTTTTTCCATTGCGAAACCAGTCAAGAATTCTAGTGTTGTAACTACCAATGTGGATACTATTACAACTATAAATAAATCTAATATATAATTATTTGTGGTATTTCCTATAATACTTTGCACCATAATTACAGATAATGCTCCTAATCCATATATAGGAATGAAGAAGCCTTTTAGGAAACCTCTATTAACAAATTTCCCAGTACATACTGATACAAAAGATGTTTCCCATACCCAGCCTAAAAAAGAATATATACTAAAATATATCATTAATCTACTTATAGTAACCATTATTTCAACCCCTTTTTATGTCTTTATAATTAAGCTATGTGTTTATTGAAAAATCACAGATAAAGCGTTTAATGAGTCAAGTATATCTTCATTTTTATTAGAATCGAGAGTATATTCAAATGCTACACCTAAAACACTTCCTAATATCAATCTTGATAAAGTACTGGAAGAAAAATCTTTGACTTCATCTACTACTGAACTGCTTTCGTCAATACATTCCTTTATAACTCCTGACAAATGGTCAAATAGGTCAGATAGCATAAGTTTGAATGAATCAGACCTAAGAGCTAAACCTGATAAATCAAATAGTATCTTAAAAAGTTCAGGATTTCTTTCAAGCACTTCTTTAATCAAGTTAAATACATTTGATATTTCCTTTTTGTCTGATTGACTTTTTTTTATCTGTTTTTCAAGTTCCGTTGTATATTTACCAATCATTCTTTTAATTATCTCTTGCAATAACTTCTTTTTGCTTCCAAAATAATAATGTAATTGACTAAGTGCAACATTAGCTTCTTTTGCTATGTCTCTCAATGATATATTGGCATAGCCTTTTTCTGAAACACATTTATACGCCGCATCAAGAATTAATTCTGACTGATTAGTTTTACTACTCATCATATACAATCCTCTCTAAATAATTCGGACGACCGTCCTATATTAATTATAATATCCTAATATCTTAGATGTGTCAAATTAGAAATAGCTACTATTTCTTAATCTTTCTTAATTTCCTGTATATCCTCAAGCATCCATTTAAATGCAGGAATTGATGTCTTGAAAAAGGCATGAGCAGTAAGCCCCTATAATTTTTCTTACACCAATAATCCACAAGCCAAAACGCTTTTTCATCAGTAGATACACAATTCAAAGCTATGAGCTTTTCCTTTCTTTCCTCACTAACCTTTGTTCTACTTTCTTTCAGTGTCATATTTTCAATTAATTTGTTAGTGTTTTGGAAAACATCTGTTATATAATTTTTTAATTCATCTATATTCAATTGTTTCGAAAATTCCACTAACTGCTCTCTAGGTATTTCATTACCTGTTGTGGATATAGGGGATTGTATCCTATTTTGATAATCATTTTTATAGAAAATCTGTTCTTGAGCCAATATCAATGTATTTGAAGGAATATCTTCAATCCTAGTCAAATGATATAAAAAATATGCTATAGTCTTATCTTTTGCCAAAGGCATCAAAAAATATTCTTCCTCATTAACATTATCGAAAATAAATTGATATATTTCCCACAGTTCCTTTCTAAATTCTAACAGATGCTTTATACCTATTTCAAATTCATCTTTTTTCTTAATCGCACCTTGGAACTCTTTGAAAAGCAACGATAGTTCAGCTTTCTCTTTCATTATTTATCATCTCCGTCTTTATCAATAACTGTTTTATCAATAGGATAGGTTTCTGTATTATTGAATTGGTTAACCAGCTTTTCATATTCATTATCGGTTAATAATGAAACCTACTGTATGCTCAATTTATTATCACTTATTACTTTCTTTATTACACTAATAAGCTGTTTTCCCATTGAATCTATTTCACTATCTTTCTTCTGAGTTTCTTAGATATATCAAGTAAGCAGTTAGCAATACAGCATTCATAGAGATTCTATTACCTTTGCAGTATACATATAATTCTTCTCTTATAGAAATTTTTTAACATTTTATTTTATCATTAACAATATGTTTTTTGAATTTATTTTTGTATATGGGATTTATATAAACTATATACTTATTGCTTTTCGCTGATTTTTTTCTTGATATATTCTAATATCTCTGATAGTGTTTCAAATTTTTCATAATCCAAGCATTCATCATCAAATTCAATATTAAACAGCTCTTCCATACCAACAACCATCCTTATATAATATATTGAACTTACACCTAGTTTACTTAGTGATTTATCAAGCACAATGGCATTTTGTTCTAGTTGAAAAATTTCCATAAGTTTGCTTTTAAATTTTTCTTCAATAGTCTTATCCATCATTCTCCTCCTCCTATCTAAATAGTAGTAACTTCAATCCCATTAACACATTTACTTATAAGCTCCTCAATAAACTGTTTTTCCATTAGATATAGATTATCATCTAACAATATAGTTTATTATGTCTTATGTCATATAAATAAAGTTAATTATACCTTATTCTATACTATTTTTCAATATTTTTATTTTATTGTTACTTTTTAATTAATTAATGCAATTTAATATAATACATAATATTTTTTATAGTGTAAAATAATGCTTTTTTCTGTAAATATTGATATATGTTTGCAATATTGTATATTTGCATGGTAAATAATGTATTGATACATAATTTTTTGCCATAAGATTCATTGATAAATGTTAGAAAAATAGTTATTAAATAAAATATTTTAATAATAGTATTTATTTGATATAATGGTATAAGAACACAAAGGAGTAGATTTAATGGAAAAACTAACTTTCACTATGGAGAATTATCTAGAGGCAATATACGAATTATCAAAAGAAGGTAATGGAAGTGCAAGAGTATCTGATATTGCTAAACGTCTTGGTGTCACAAAAGCCAGCACCAATAGCGCCATGACCACATTAACTAAAAAAGGTTTACTAATTAATGAAAAATATAAAGAAATTGTATTAACAGAAAAAGGTAAGGTTATAGCTGAACAGACATCTCATAAACATCATGTCATCAGTCGTTTCTTAATAGAAATATTAGATATCGACCCAGTCATAGCTGACAAGGATGCATGTGCTATTGAACACGTTATCAGTGATGAATCCGTATCAGCTATGTTAAATCATTACTTAAAAAATGACTGAAAACAATATTTGTTTTTCAGCCATTTTTTTAATTATTATCTATAAATTATTTTTCCTTAATTAACCCATAATAACTCTCTCTAAATCTATTCATCAATACGTTTATTCTGGTATATGAATGCAACTACAGCTGTGACAATAATTAATATACTTCCTAATAAACTAAGCCAATCTGGTAATTCTCCCCATACAAGAAAGCCCATTAGTGCAGCAAAAATGATAGTGGTATAGTTATATATAGATATTTCAGAAGCTGGTGCATATTTATAAGCAAAGGTCAATCCATATTGACCCATAGCAGCAAAGATACCTGTTCCTATTAAGTACACCCACTGTATACCCAAAGGCATCTGAAAATTCATTATGGTCAATGGAATCATCACGATAACAGAAACGAAAGAAAAGTAAAACACAATAGTAGATGGGTTTTCTTTATTTTTTAATGATCTTACAATTGTATATGCCGCTCCTGCACATATCGCTGAAAGTAATCCTGCTCCAGCCGGCAACACATCAAAGCTGAACTCAGGCTTAATGATTAACATTGCTCCAATAAATACTATAATTAATGAAGGAATCTGAATCTTGTTCAATTTCTCTTTTAGGAATATGCAAGCAAAAATAGTTACAAAAAAAGGTGATAACTTGTTAAGCATCGCCGCATCTGCCATAATCAAATTATTTATGGCGTAGAAATAAAAAACTACTCCTCCTAATCCTAGAAGAGATCTTCCTAACAGATACTTCCTATTCTCCTTTTTCCCAAACATAGATGTTTTTGTACGATAAATAACGCTTAGTGCAACAAATAAACTTACCATATTTCTAAATAAAACTTTTTCAAATGTTGGTATATTTCCAGCCAATTTTACCATTGTCTGCATAAGAGCAAAAGCAACCGCAGAAATCAGCATAAATAGTACTGCTTTAGGTTTGTTATCCATAATTATCCTCCTACATTTCTGTGATACATTATACTCTATCTATTAGCTATTAACAAGGTTCAAAGTTATTCAATAAACAAAAGTAAAATACCAAAAATATAAGTACCATTCTATAAGGTTACACAAGAATGATACTCTAAAATTTCAAACATATTGTATACTAATATTATTCCTTCCATTTCTTTTGGCAATATATAAATTATCATCAGCAATTTTTATTAGACTATCAGTATCCAATTTACAATGACTTGTATGGACAATTCCTACACTAACAGCAAAATTAATTTCTTTTTCATTATATATTATACTGCTATTTAATTCTCTTCTAATTTTCTCCCCAATAACACTAGATTCATCTTTTGTTACATCATGTAATACAACTATGAATTCTTCTCCGCCAAATCTACCAATCAGTTCTTGCTCGGGTAATAACTGTTTTATTATTGTCCCTACTCTTTCAAGCACTTTATCTCCCCCAGCATGACCATAAGAATCATTAATACGTTTAAAATGGTCTAAGTCGAATATAATTACTGCTAAGCTATCTTGTTTTTCAATTGAACATTTAACTAATTGCTCATATAATTCCATGAATGAAGTTCTATTCAACAACTTAGTCAATCCATCTATTTTAGATAATTTAATTATTTCATCTTTCATTTTTATTATCTTTTTGTACACTAAAGACGTAGGAACAGAAGTTGATAGAGAAGCAACAGTTGCAGCTGAACAAGCTATTGTTATAGCATTTCTATAATTTTCATTTGTTGTTATCCTTTTAATAAGCAAAGTCAATAAACCAGATATGACTACACTAAAAAACCATATAAAAAATATTACCATCTGTACTGAATGCTTTCTTACTATTTTTTCAAACATAATAGCCACCTCATCTGTTAGTATATTATATAATGTCTAACATATCTTACTCATATTATATATTATTTTAGTATAATTTAATAGTTAAAAAATTACAATCTAGTTAATATAGACAGAATCTCTATTTATAATTTCAGAATAAATTCGTACTAAAAAATACAAGCCCTAGAACTTATTGATTCCATCTTCATATTCAAATAATTACAAAAAGTATGTATCTGGTTCATAAGGGCTTATACCTATGTTGTTCTTATGTTTTAACTCCCATTTTCTATAAGTTAAATTACATACTTTTTCATAGCCCATCTTTTTATAAAAGTTTATCGCTCTGTCATTACCTTTAATTACTTCAAGAATAACTGCCTACATCCAATTTCTTTAGCTTTCTTCTCATGATATTCCATTAAAGTCTTAGCCAGTCCAATACCTCTTTCAGAAGTTATAATATAAATCTTGTAAAAATGACTATTGTATATTGTTGGCAATTGTTTTATACTTTTTTATACATTCAATTATATGAAGGAGGATAGTTTATGGCCGAAAAAGAAAACAAGGTATCGTTTATGGAAAAAATATCAACTCAAATTATAGATAAGAGAAACGCCTTTTTTCTACTATATACAATACTAGTTATATTTTGTTTTTTTTCTAAATCATGGGTATATGTTAATAATGATATTACTACATATTTACCTGAAACAACTCAGACAAGGCAGGGGCTTACCATTATGAAAGAAGAGTTTATAACATATGGTACAGCAAAAGTCATGGTATCAAATATTACATATGACGGAGCACTATTAATAAAAGAGGATTTGGAAAAAATAGAAGGTATTTCTCGTATCGAGTTTGATGAAAGTATAGATCATTACAAATTGGCATCAGCACTATTTTCAATATCATTCAAAGGTGAAGATAAAGATGAATTAACACAAAATGCCATGAAAGAAGTTCTCACTTATTTAGATAACTACGATTATTATGTATCTAGTACCATTACCGAAGATTCAGTAACTTCATTAGAATCTGAAATAAAATTGGTTCTAGTTGTTGCTATATTTATTATCTTGGGTGTTTTACTGTTCACTTCAAAAACTTATATGGAGATACCCGTTTTAGTACTTACATTTGGTATTGCTGCCATCCTTAATATGGGAACCCATTTCTTGTATGGGGAAATTTCATTTATATCTAACTCTATTGCGGTAGTTCTCCAATTAGCATTAGCTATTGATTATGCAATAATATTATGCCATAGATTCACTGAAGAAAGAGAGCATCTACCAGCAAGAGAAGCGGCAATTAAATCTCTTAGTAAAGCAATCCCTGAAATTTCGTCAAGTAGTTTGACAACAATATCTGGTTTAATGGCTTTGATGTTCATGCAGTTCAAACTAGGTTTTGATATGGGTCTTGTTTTGATAAAAGCTTTATTATTCAGCTTATTGATTGTTTTTACATTGATGCCAGGGCTATTAATGGTATTTAGTAACTCAATGGATAAAACTGTACATAAAAACTTTGTACCCTCAATAACTAATTGGGGAAAATTTGTAGTAAAGACAAGATATATCATTCCCCCACTATTTGTTGTTATTGTAGTAGGTGCACTTTACTTATCAAATCAAACTAATTATGTATATGGTTACAGTACTTTAACTACGGTAAAACAAAATGAGAATCAAATTGCTAAGAAAAAGATAGAAGAAACATTTGGAAGTAATAATCTATTAGCAATTATGGTACCAGCAGGTAATTATGAATTAGAGGGCAAGCTATTAAAGGATTATGAAAAACTAAAAGTAACAGATTCTGCTATTGGACTTGCAAACACTAAGGTAGATGACCGATATTATGTTACTGATAAATTGAATCCAAGACAATTTGCTGAATTAATAGACATAGATATAGAAATATCAAAATTACTATATCAAGCTTATGCTATCGAACAAGGCATATATAGCAAATTGGTTAATGGGCTAGATGAATACGGCGTACCATTAATTGATATATTCATATTCCTATACAATCAAAAAGAAGCTGGATATTATAATTTAGATGAAGAATTAGAAGACAAAATGAATGATTTGTATGAGAAGTTATATGAAGGTAAGGTTCAATTAGAAAGTGATAAATATTCAAGGTTACTACTGAATTTAAATATGCCCGAGGAAGGTGAAGAAGCTTTTAGCTGGTTAGATAAATTCCATACTATAGCAAATAAATATTATGATGAAGTACATTTCGCCGGTGCTACTACCAGTGATAATGATTTAGGTGCATTTTTTGCAAAAGATAATCTAATTATTAGTATTCTATCAGGTTTATTTGTAATGATTATCTTATTATTTACCTTTAAATCAGCAGGTGTTCCAGTACTATTAGTTTTAACAATACAAGGTAGTATCTGGATCAACTTCTCTTTCCCAGTAATTCAAGATACCAATATATTCTTCATGAGTTATCTTGTTGTTACATCAATACAGATGGGTGCTACCATAGATTATGCTATAGTAATAACGAGCCGCTATATGGAATTAAAGAAATTCATGCCAATAAATAAGGCAATGATACAATCGCTGAATCAGGCTTTTCCTACTATCATTACATCAGGTACCATATTAGCCTCAGCTGGTATATTAATTGGTAGAATAACTTCTGACTATGCAATATCTTCTATTGGAACCTGCTTGGGAAGAGGTACCATAATATCTCTCATCCTAGTTATGGGTGTTCTACCTCAAACACTGTTGTTTGGTGATAAAATAATAGAAAAAACTGCTTTTGTGTTAAAAAGAAGAGGGATAATAACACTCCATAGAGGAAACCTAAAAATGAATGGTAGATTACAAGGATATATCTCAGGATATGTAGATGCAGAAATAAAAGGTACTATTAAAGGCGAAGTAAAAGGTATCGTTGAAATGGGAAGCGTAACAACTGATAATAAAGAATTGGAAATGAGAGAGGAGGTTGTAGATTGAATAGATTAAAAATATATCTATCTGTTGTATTATCAATGATTTTGTTATTCATTTTTAATTATGATTCTACAGCAGAAACAACTTCTAATGTCATATACATACATACAGCTGAAGATTTACAAAAACTTTCAGAGAATTGTCGTCTAGATACCTTCTCCGAGAACATTATTGTTACATTGACAGGTGATATTGACCTATCTTCTATATCTTTTGAACCAATATCAAGCTTCTCTGGTATCTTTGAAGGAAGCAACTATACAATAAGTGGTTTAAACGCCTATGATTCAGGTTCAAACCAAGGATTATTTAGGTATCTACAAGAAGATGGTATAATTAAAAATCTTACTGTTAAGGGCAATATTAGACCTAGCGGTACTAAGAAAGAAATAGGTGGGATTGTTGGTACTAACAGAGGACAAATCATTAATTGTTCTTTTAATGGAACTGTCAAAGGTTCAACCAGTATTGGAGGCATAGCTGGATACAATGATAAATCAGGGAAAATTGCAAGTTGTAAGTCTTATGGTCTAATCATTGGAGAACATTACATAGGCGGAGTTGTTGGTCAAAATGTAGGTTATATATCAGAATGTGTCAATAACAGTAAAGTAAATACAACAAATGATGGTAAAGTTCAAAACAAAGATATGGCATCTTATAATATAAAAGACATGAATATAGAACAACTAAATTCAACTGAAAATATTGATGCTTTAACTGATACTGGGGGAGTTGTTGGTTATAATCAAGGTATTGTAGAATTAAGTGAAAATCGTGGTGCTATAGGTTATCATCATGTAGGTTATAATATAGGTGGCATAATCGGTAGACAATCTGGTTATGTATCTGATTGTAATAATTATGGTATAGTCAAAGGACGTAAAGATATAGGTGGTGTCATCGGTCAAGCAGAACCCTCTATCCGCTTATTATTCTCAGAAGACACCTTAGAACAGATTGATAATGAGTTAGGTACTCTTAATAAACAAGTCAATCAATTAATTAATGACAGCGAAAAATCTTCACAAACTATTTCAAGCAGACTGGATAATCTAAATAACCTTACTTCATCTGCTTCTAATAAAATGCATGACCTAGCTAATTATACAACTAATTATATTGATGATTCAACAGCCGTAGCTAATACTGGTATAGATAGAATACGTCATACTATGGACCAATTGGAGCCTATTCTTGATTCATTTGTAAATGCATCTGAAGAATTAACTAAAGGTTTTGATGAATTCAGAAAAGGCTTTGACCAACTTGCAAAATCATCAAAAGATATCAATAATAGCTTAAAAGATGTAGCTGATGCTTTTGATGACCTACATTTGGCGCATAACAATGCTAATACAGCTTTGGATAATATCACTGCAGCAACTAAAATCATTCAAAAAGCTACTGAGAATTCTGATGATATGGAAAAAGCTATGAAAAAACTCAAAAATGGTTTGAGCGACCTTGATGATGCAACACAGGCAGGTATTAAAGCACTCGAAAAAATAGCAGATGCTTTAAAAGAAGTTGATAATCCACTAAGTACAGATTGGGATAAAATAAGTCAAGATATACAAGTTAATCTTAAAACCATGAAAGAAAAGTATTCTAGTGCTAATACCAAAATAACTTTTGCTCTTGATGTATTTTATAAAGAATATACTGATGATCAAGCTCTTATTAGACAAGCATTTACATATTTTAACTTTGCTATTAAAGATTTGAAAGATCTATCTACTAACATGAATGATGCCTTAATAGATATGGAATATGCCTTAGAAGACTTAGATCTTGCAACAGATGCTATCACTGAATCTATGGAATATATTTCCAAAGGTATGAAATATTTCACTAATTGTTCTACAGAATGTACCAATGCTATGACAGATATAAAATCAATAGTTGAAGAGATTAATGATTATGAGAAATTACATATACCTAAGTTAAAAGATTATGTAACTGAAACAAGTGATTCCTTATTTCATGAAATAGATAGTATATCTGAAGAATTATCTATACTTAATGAAGAAGTAAAAGGATCATCTGATTCTTTTCACAAAAATATAAGAGCTGTCAACAAACAGTTTGAGGTAATTGTTGATATTATAAGAGATGGATTGAATTCCTTATCTTTTGACAACAAAGATTTGTTTGAGGATATTTCAGACCAATCTCCAGAAGAAGAATCTATCAAGGAAAAAGGTGTAGTAAAAGAATGTTATAATGAAGGTGATGTCCTTGGAGATGTAAATATAGGCGGTATTATAGGTTCAATGGCAATTGAATATGACTTTGACCCCGAAGATGATATCATCAATAAAGGTAATACATCTTTCAATTTCAAATACCAGACAAAAGCTTTACTGATGTCATCTATCAACAAAGGTAATATTCAATCAAAAAAGAATTATGCTGGCGGTATAATAGGCAGAATGGATTTAGGTTTACTTATTAAAAGCGAAAATTATGGTTTTATAGAAAGTCTAGATGGTAATTACACAGGAGGTATAGTTGGTTCATCTAGTAGCGTAATTAGACAATGTTACTCTCTAAGCGAGCTTAGCGGTAGAGATTATGTGGGCGGAATAGCTGGATATGCTACTGACATTTATAATTGTTTTTCATTAGTAAAGGTTAATAAGTCTAATGAATTCACAGGTGCTATAGCAGGTGACATAAGTGGTAAAATGTTAAATAATTATTTTGTTAAAGGTAATATTGAAGGTGTAGACAGTATAAGTTATGGTGAAAAAGCTATTCCTCAATCTTATGGTGAATTTATTCTAAATGAAGAACTACCAGAATCATTTCAATCATTCAAATTAACCTTTGTTGTTGATGATGAAATAGTTAAAGAAATACCATTTGAATATGGAGATTCACTTGATGATAATAAACTCCCTGCAATACCTAAAAAAGAAGGATACTATAGTAACTGGCCATCATGTAATTATAACAACTTAACCTTTTCAAAAAAACTGGTAGCAATATATACACCCATGATACAAGTATTACCATCAGATAGTAACAATCCTCATCCCAAGTTGTTGGTAGAAGGAGCATTTGACCTTGATGATACTTTAAAAATAGAACAAGTAGAATCACCTACAAAAATGATTGCTACTCATAAAATCATTGAAGAGTGGTGTGTACAATTAAGTAAAGTATCTAATGAATCTTACACTTATAGAATTAAGAAGCCTAAAACAAAGAAAAAAATTATCTTATATAAAAAAGAAGGCAACAAATGGAAAATTGCTAAATCAAAAGTAGATGGTAGCTATCTAACCTTTGAATCTAACTTAAATACCTTTAAGTTAGCATTTGTAGAAAAAAATATTGATATAAAATTATATATAGGTATGGGTTCTATCTTGATTATGATACTTCTCATTTTTAAAAGAAAAATTAAAAAAAGAGCAAAGTCAAAAAAATATAAAATAAGACCTGTAGAATAAAGTTATGTGTATCAATTATAATGGGGTGTATCACAAGTGAATCTTATATTACAATTAGTTTTCCTAATCGTAAATATAATGTATTGTGATACAGCCCCATGTTAAATTGCTAATATTAATTAAAACCATATAGGTCTCTCTTGGTTTAAATGGTTTCTTCACCATCGCTATCCCTATCTATCCAGTTATAGAAAGCAGTAGGAATATAATAGAATCCTTTGTAATCTTTTTATTTCCTAGTTATTTCAAAGTATGGAAACTCTACATCACTCTTATATGATCTGATACCAAATGCTCCTGAAAAACCTGGTATATATTTTGCTCCATATGAAGTATGTGAACCTGAAGTACTACCTAGATACTTATTGTTAATAACAACAGCATCTTCCTTTTCGCCTTCTAATGCTACAGTCAAGTTATACATTGAACTTCCAAACATGTAACTAGTCTTAACAGTAACTTTTACACGACAATCATAAGGATCTATATAATCTGGTATATTGGCAGATAGTAAACCATTCCATTTATTATTGGATCTTCCTATAATAACCGTTTTATTTTTAGGTGCTATACCTATATAGTACCCATAGTATTGATCATTACCAGTTCCTGGCTTTCTTACTCCAAGTACTATTCCTGCATTTGCAGAGTCGGCATATGTATTTGTTGTCTTAACCTGAAATCTACAAACAACAGTACGCATAGAAATATCAAGCTGATAATTATCTCCATTAGAATCACAAGCTAATAACACTGGACCGTTACCAGTCTTTATATCATTCATAGTTGAACAAGGATTTAGTCCTAATACTTGCTGTTGAATTATCTTAGACTCACTTTCTCCATAGAAATTAAAATACTTAGTTGAAGTGGCATCTCCTTTATTATTACCATAAAGAAGTCTATTCTCAAATTCCATAGTTGCTGTTGGCGGATTTAGTTTATTATCAATCATAACGTTTGCATTTTCAGCAGTAACCATTCCTTCAAGAGTACATACTAATTCTAATTCTTTTGTATATACACTTACAGTATCTTCATATGGATATACTAAGATATTACCTTTATAGGTTCCACTATTAATAAGAGCAATAGTTGATACCTCATAACCAAAATACTCATCTAAAGAAATTGATTTATTAGTTGCAACATCATAGCTGTAAGAATTAGTACCTGTTGCATCATTACTGTTTTTATTAACTACCTTATAATAAATCTTAGAATTATTTGCATCATTTGCATAGACACCTAGAACTGAATTATCTCCTGCTTTTATAGTCTTTGTCTTATTATTAGCATTATATGTAATTGTAAAGTTTTCCCCATATGCATCTGCTTTATAGGTATATCCTTTGGATAAATCAATATTTCTTGTGCCTTCTTTCAGATCTTTTTCATCTGAGTAGATTCTTTTAATAACGATAACCGCTTGTTCTATTGGTGCATTATCTGTTGGGTTAAAGCTACCATTGCTACCTTTCATTATATTATTTTCATTAATATAATCTACAGCTTTTAAAGCCCAGTTAGCTATTAAATTCTTATCATTAATTGTTAAGACTTCATCAGTGCTTTTCATTTCTTCTCCAAAAAAATTATATACTTCACTAAGAGTCCTATAATACATAACAGCCATCTGCTGTCTTGTTACTAATTCATTCGGTTTAGCCTGTTTGTTTGAACCTAACATTATCCCTAGTGCATTAGCTTTTAACACGTCAATATCATCTGTATCATCAAAAGTGTCTATTGGTGCCTGTTTAACCACTTCACCTGTTATTGTTTCATACATTTTTACAACAAGTGATGCGAATTCTGCACGTGTAATTTTATCTTTCAAATTACTTGACATAAGTTTATAAGGCATAAGGTCATAGTAATAAGCCTCTTCGATCTCAGGTTGTGCCCATGAACTTGCTGATGATACATCCCATCCCCCTGCAAAACTTGTTATACTTAATGCCATTACTACTAGCATAAGTATAATTATCTTGTGATTTTTCTTGAACATATTATTCCTCCTTGTAGGTTTTAATACTATACAATTTACTAAATATCTTTCACACATAAGTTTATTATATATTTTACCAACATATTACATTTGTAATATGTTTATTTTATCATAATTGGATAAAGTTGTAAACATTTATAACCACTACTTCAGATTGTGTTTGTTACATTGCCTTTTACTAGCATATTGAATTCATCTCTTTAGAATAAAAAAGTTAATGTGCGAAATAGCTCAATACTTCAACAATAAATTTATTAATAAATGGTATATTGTAAATTACAGGTATAAAAAGAGCTGGTATGAGATTTATAGTTTTTATTTTCTTTATTTCCAGTATATTGATCCCTGTACTAAAGATAAGTATCCCTCCTATAATAGATATTTGATTAAGTATTACTGGTGTAGCATATGGTCCTATAAACTGAGCTAACAAAAATATAGTCCCCTGCCATATAAATAATATGACTCCTGATAGCATGATCCCAATCCCAAAGGTTGTTGCCAGTATCATAGATGTAATTCCATCTAACATTGCATTTGTAAAAAGCAAAGTATTATCACCTTTTAATGCACTTTCTATAGGTCCTAATATAGATAATGTACCAACACAAAAAAGAAGTACAGCAGTTGTTAATCCTTCAATAAGTTTTTTATCATTGTTTCCACTAATTCTCTTACCTAACCTGTTAACCTTCTCTTCAATATCAATAGCTTCTCCTATTAGCCCACCAATCACCATACTTACAATAAATAAAAGTGGTTGATTATTTTTGCTAAGATTAGTAACTATCCATGTAATTCCCAATGAAATGGCTACAAGCCCCATTGCTTGATATAATATTGCTTTCTGTTTTTCTTTGATACCTTTTTTGAAGATAGCACCAACAGAACTTCCCATAATTATTGCACTTGTATTGACTATTGTCCCTAACATAATAACCTCCTGATAAGTAAAATTAATCTCATACCTATATTAAAAAGCATCCAGTAAGGGGAGAGTCAATATATAGTTAGCAGGAGTTTGAATCTCAATAAGAAAATTATATATCATTATATTAATTTTTTAATATATATCATAATATCTTATATAAAAGAAATGCTTTTAATACTATATTTATAATATTTTAAATATAATATTTAGTAATAATATATATATTTTTAATTTTCGCAAAACATCCATTTTATTGACGAATTATGTAGATTTTGTTATACTCAAAATACATAATATAGTTGGAGGTGTAGCAATGAAAAGTATAAAGTCAAATCTTATTCTAGTATTCAGCATCATTTTTATTATTGCAGTAGGATCTCTTGGAATAATTTCCTATATCCTATCATCAAATTCATTGATTAACAGTAAAAAAGAAGATTTAGAATTAATTGCAGTTCAATCAGCTAAAACTATTGAAAGTAGAATTACTGGACAAATTATCAATCTTGAAACTGTTGCAAATAATGATATTATTTCCAACCCAGATCATTCAATGAAAGATAAATTAACTGTCCTGAAAGTTGAAGTTTCAAGAAGTGATCATCTTAAAATGTATATTGTAGATAAAACTGGAAACGGTTATTCAACTAATGGAGATAATATTAATTTATCCGATAAAGAGTATATCAAAAAGTCTCTAAAAGGTGAATCATGTATATCAGATATTTTAATTTGTGAAGTGGGTTCTAATTCTTTAGTTATAGCTTATGCCACTCCAATAAAGTATAATAATGAAATTACAGGCAGTTTAGTAGCTATTCGTGATGGGAACAGTCTAAGTAAATTAGTAAGTGACATTACACTAGGAGAATCGGGGTATACGTTTGTAGTAAATTCTGAAGGTATTATTGTAGGACATAAAAATATTGAATTGGTTACTAATAGAACAAATTTATATCAAGAATCTCTTAACAATAAAAACCATTATCAATTATCAGAAATTACGAAGAAAATGATGAACAAAGAAATTGGCAGCAGTAAATACTATTACTATGGCGACCATAAAATAATGGGATATGCCCCTATCAATAATTCAGACTGGAGTATTTCAGTTACTGCATTAGATTCTGAAATGTTGTCTGGTTTATCTTCTTTGAAAGTTACCTTATTAATTATTTCCACAATCATTCTTGCTATTATAACTTTATTAATATTAAGAACAGGACATATGATAGCTACACCAATAATAAAAGCCTCTGAACATGCTGAATTAATAGCCAAAGGGATTTTAACAAAAGATGTTCCACAACAGTTTTTAAACAGAAAAGATGAAATCGGATTACTCGGGAAATCTTTTAAAAATATTAATGAAAACCTAAAACTTCTAGTAATTAATATAATAGATACTTCTCAACAGGTAACATCATCGTCAGAAGAATTGACAGCAACTTCACAACAAGCTGCTATAACTTCCCAAGAGATGGCTGAAACTATTGAAGAAATTGCAAACGGTGCCTCATCACAAGCACAAGAAACTGAAGATGGTACCACTAAATTATCAGAATTAAATAACCTTATAGAACAGAACCTCAAAACGATTGATAAGTCATACAATATATCTAATCAAGTTATTGACTTAACAAAAGAAGGTTTGGAAACTATACATACTTTAACGGAAAAAGCGAATAATAGTGGTAAGGGAGCTAAAGAAGTCTATGATGGGATAATAAAAACTAGTGAGAGTGTAGCCAACATCAGTGAAGCAAGTCAAGTGATTTCATTGATAGCAGAACAGACTAATCTACTTGCCTTAAATGCTGCAA
Source organism: Vallitalea sp. (assembly GCF_025211055.1). Taxonomy (GTDB): domain Bacteria; phylum Bacillota; class Clostridia; order Lachnospirales; family Vallitaleaceae; genus Vallitalea. The sequence goes on from NZ_JAOARO010000018.1 coordinate 18,942, forward strand.
TTGAAGCAGCAAGAGCTGGGGAAGCAGGTAAGGGATTTGCCGTTGTCGCAGATGAGATAAGAAATCTGGCAGAACAATCAGCTAATTCAACCAAAGTTATTGATGATGCCGTAAATGAATTACAAAAAAACTCGGAAGTATCAGTAAAAATTATAAATCAAGTTGTTGATATTATAAAAGATCAAGTAGAATACATAAAGTTTGCGGAAAATAAGTATAATGAAATTTCTGATTCAGTAAAATTAAATGGAGAAACAACAAATGAACTAAAAGATATGAGTAAGGATATAGATGCAAAAAAAGATGAACTACTTGGCATTGTTCAAAATCTAGCTGCTATAGCTGAGGAAAATGCAGCAGGTACTCAACAAGCATCAGCCTCTACAGAGGAACAAACATCAGCTATTGAAGAAATAGCTAATGCTAGTGAATCATTAGCTAATATGGCAACTGATCTACAAAACGTTATAAGTAAGTTTAAGCTATAAACTATTTTCTAATTATAAAGGTGGTTATTTATTTTACTTAACCACCTTTATTTTAATGAGTATTATTTATAAATGTACTACAGGAACTTGAATCTCAGTAAGATAATCATGTGTATTATTTGATTTATATTCATTGATTATTACTCGTTCAATGCTGTCTCCACTAATTTTATAACTATTGATTTTAAGATATTCATGTATCATTTTATAGTATTTTGGTGATTCTTTGTGGTCACAACCTCTATAATATATACTTGCATATTTCCCATATTTTAGAGTTGCTATCATATCACTCTCCACATCTTCTTCAAGAAGAATAAAAACAGAATTATAGTTTCCATAATTATGATTATTAACATTATCCATACTAAGAGTAACCCCTACTCGTCCAATTACAATAGGTAATCTTTTCTTAGTTAAGTTTTCTAATTTTCGTAATGAAAGTTCTAGTTCAAGATTAGAATTGATTTCTTCTTTTAAACTAATTATTTTTCGTTCTGGAATATCTTTAATATGAACAATACCTATATTATTTATCGTTTTTACCTGATTAATTTCCTGGATTTGATTATTTAGTCTTTTAGTTATCTTTTCTAGAACTTTTATTTTTTCAGTAACAATATCTTTTTCTTTATGTAGCATTTCTAAGTAATAGTCAATATCTCTGATTTCCAAGTAATTCTTTATATCTTTTAAAGGTACTCCTAAGTATTTCAAATATTTTATTGTATTCAATTGCTCAAATTGTTCATGTGAATAATACCTGTATCCACTATCTTTGTTAACTTCAATAGGTTTGAATAGACCTATTTCATCATAGTATCTTAAGGCTTTTATTGATATGTTATGTAGTTTTGCCATTTCTCCAATTGAAAATTTTGTATTCATAATATCACCAAAATTACTATTTTTATTTCTATATTAATATCTTATACTTTTTACAACCTTAATTATCTAATTCCTATTACTACAAACATATCCTTATTATCGACTTGCTCCACTACTTCCAAACCCGATTCTGAAAAATATTCTTTTAAAATTTTCATATTAGGTAGATTATCTTTTTTAACCGTATTATCAACTCTTTTATGAAGATTGTTAATAGCTTTTCTACTTTGAGAATGGCAGATAGTAAGTTTTCCTCCTTTCTTTAATTTCTTTGAAAGCTTTTCTACTGCTTCTTCTTTGCAGTGAAAATGAGGAAACATGGAATAACAGATGATATAATCATAGTATGCTTCTTCACCTTTGTTTTTTAGTATATCATTGCATTCAAAGAATACATTTTCGTAACTATTTTTCTTCTTAGCTACTTCTATCATACTTTCAGCCATATCAATAGCTTTGATTTTACCTGAACTAGTAACTCTTTTGTACAAACTTGGAATCAAAACCCCTGTTCCAGTACCCACATCCAGAATTCTGCTTCCAGCTTGTATATCTACCAAGTCCAGAATGTATTCTACTTTCTTCATATCATGGTTGCACATTTCATCCCACGAGTCTGCTACGCTATTAAAAAAATCTTTTTTTAATTTCATATAAACTCTCCTACAGTATTTTTTGTTAGATCACTATTCTCGCATGAGATTCTAACAAGCGACAATCTCCTTAATCATAAATTCTTTTCCGCTTAACAACTCCCAGTCTTTTAGCCCACAATGAGGACATTTTCCTTTATTTTCTAAGAGATTGAAAACCTTATTGCAGTTTTTGCAAAGAGCGTTACCTGGTATAATCTCAATTTTCAATTTGGTATCCTGTAATAAGGTACCGTCAACTGCGGCAGGATAACATTCCTTGATATATCTTGGAATCATTGAAGATAATTCTCCAATCTGCAAAACTAATGAATCTATTTTAGTCAATTTATTTTCCTGGGCAATATTTTGTACCGTTTTGACAACTTCAATTACAACTCCTAATTCATGCAATTTACTCACCTAACCTTATTTGCTACTTTTAACCTTTAAAAACTTTTGTTACCTTTTTAACTGCGATTCTACCTTTACGTTTAATCATATTTTTGACAACTATTGGTTTAAGTTTTTCTAACTCTACACTCTCTTTATCATATTTTCTTACAAGTGAGATGGCATCGAATTTACATTTAGTTGTACATCCGCCGCAACCTAGACACATGAATTCATCTACAGTAGTAGCACCACAACCAAGACAACGTTCTGTTTCCTTTTTGATCTGCTCTTCTGTAAATGTAGTACGTAAATCTTTGAATGTTTTCTTTGATTCCTTACCATCTACATGTAGTGGTCTTTGTCTAGGCATACGATCATATCCATCAAGTGTTAGATTCTCTTTATCAAGTGCATGAAAATCTCTTCTGTCACGACCAAGAACCAAGCTCTGTCCTGGTTGAACATAACGATGTATTGATATTGCTCCTTGTTTGCCCAAAGCAATAGCGTCAATAGCAAACTTAGGCCCAGTCATAGCATCTCCACCAGCGAATATATCTGGTTCTCCTGTCTGCAAAGTAAATGAATCTACTTTTATTGTATTATTTCTATTTAATTCTATTTTACTACTTTCTAATATATCTCCCCAATCCATACTTTGACCTACTGATATTAATACATGATTTGTTTTAACTACTTTGGTTTCATTTTCATCATAAGTAGGATTGAATCTTCCATTTTCGTCAAAAACCGAAAGACATTTTTTAAATTCTATTCCTACAACACGTCCATCTTCCTCTATAATTCGTTTTGGTCCCCAAGAGTTATTGATTGTTATATCCTCTGATAATGCTTCTTCTATTTCTTCTGGTAGAGCTGGCATTTCTTTTTGATTTTCAAGACAGAACATCTCAACTTTTGGTGAACCAACTCTTGTAGCAGTTCTTGCTACATCAATAGCAACATTTCCGCCACCTATAACAACTACATTTCCATCAAGTTTCATATCATTACCCAAATTTACCTCTCTCAAGAAATCAACACCTGTTATAACTCCTTCTGAATCTTCTCCTTCTAATCCAAGTTTTCTACCTGCTTGTGCACCAATAGCTAGATAGAACGCCTCATAGCCCTGAGTTCTCAGTTCTTTCAAACTGATATCTTTTCCCACTTCAACACCTGTCTTGAACTGAACTCCTAATTGCTTTAAAATATCTATTTCTGCATTAATTACATCTTTTTCAAGTCTGAAAGCTGGTATTCCAAGTGTCAACATACCACCAAGAACTTTTTGTTTCTCGAATACAGTTACTTTATAACCATCTAGAGCTAGGTAATAAGCACATGAAAGACCTGAAGGTCCAGCACCTATAATAGCAATTTTATTCCCATATTCATGGCATAATTCTGGTACATATCTGTTTTCTTCTGTTAAATCTTGTTCAGCAATGAATTTTTTAATCTCATCTATAGCAACTGGGTCATCAATATCTCCTCTTGTACATGCTGATTCACATTTCCTGGGACAGACACGACCACATACTGCTGGAAATGGATTCTCATGCTTAATAAGTTCAAGAGCTTCTTTGTACCTACCTTGAGATGCTAATTTGATATAACCCTGAACAGAGATATGGGCTGGACATTCTGTTTTACAAGGGCTAGTACCTGTATCAACAACATTTTTTCTATTTATACGATAATCTGGATTCCATTTATCTGGTCCCCACTCAGTATTATGTGGAAAATCCTTTCTCTTCTCTTCTTGGATTGGAGTCTTTGCACATATTTTCTGTCCTAATTTTAATGCATTTACTGGACACACCTCTACACATTCACCACAGCCAACACACTTTTCTGGATCAACATGTGAGACATAATTGGAACGTACCATATCAGGGTTCACATACATTTCTGCTATTCTCATTGAAAAACACGAACAACCACAGCAGTTACAAATAGCATGAGTTTTTCCAGAACCATCTAGATTGGGTATACTATGTACTAATCCATTTTCCTCTGCTTTTTTAATGATTTCAAATGCTTCTTCTCTTGTAATCTCACGTCCTCTGCCAGTTCGAATATAGTATTCTGCAGCATGACCCATCTGAATACACATATCTTCTTTTAGATGGCCACAGCCTTCTCCCATAACCTCTCTTGTTGTACGACAGGCACAATCTGAAACAGAAAATATAGTGTTATCATTAAGATATTTAGATACTTCTTCATAAGATGCTTTTCTAGTCTCCCCATCTATTGCACTTTCAATAGGAATTACACGCATAGGACCTGTTCCTGGTGAAAAAACGCCTACTCCCATTGGACCTTTTCTTTTTCCGTATTCATCAAAGGCTATGGCTATCTGTGGATATTTTTTTACATTCTCTCTGTTATTAACCATCATTTCCATATGACCTGGAACCCAAACTTCATGCCAATATTTATCAACACCGTCAATCTTATTAACAAAAGCCACTCCTGCAACTGCTATTTCCCATAATAGCTTTGCTGTTTTTTCTACAGATTTACCACACTTGGGAGCAATTTCTTCTGCACTCTGTGGTTTTCTTAGTTCAAGACAAAGTGCTACTTCTGCCATTTCTTCTGTTACAACAGGTTCTAAAATCTTATATTCTGGATATTCAGGTTTTATTTCCATCTTAGAACCTTTTTTTGTTCTGCTTATCTTATTAGCAAGATCCAATACCTTTTCGTTAACCATGCCTATTCCCTCCAAATTTTATTATAATATGATACTATTGATTCCATTCTTTCACTTCAGTACGTATCCAATCAGCCCATTCATCAATCCCTTCCCCTGTCCTAGCGGATATTGGAATTATTTTGATATTTGGATTCAATTTTATAGCACGATTTTTTACAGCTTCTAAGTCAAAATCAAAATATTCAATGACATCCATTTTGTTTATTAGTAAAACATCCACTATTTTAAACATTAAAGGGTATTTAAGAGGTTTATCATCTCCCTCTGGTACGCTGAGAATCATGGCATTTTTTGATGAACCTGTGTCAAATTCAGCTGGACAGACTAGATTTCCAACATTTTCTAGAATAGCGAAATCAATTCCTTCTGTTCCAAGACCAACCAATCCTTGTTTTGTCATATCGGCATCAAGATGACACATACCTCCTGTGTGAAGTTGAATCACTTTTGCTCCTGTCTGAGAAATTGTGTTAGCATCAACATCTGAATCAATATCAGCTTCCATTACCCCGATATTCATTTCATCTTTCAAAGCGTTAATTGTTTTTGTAAGAGTTGTTGTCTTACCTGAACCTGGTGATGACATTAGATTCAATAAAAAAGTTTTCTCTTTTTTCAATTCTTCTCTAAGCAAGTCTGCTTGGCGATTATTATCCTCAAATACACTCTGCTTGATTTCTAGAACCTTGTATGTATCCATTTTTATCCATCTCCTTATCTTATAGATTTTAATTGTTAGTATTATGTCTCATAAATTTGTTAGTTTGGAATGTTTTTGACACATATTAGGTGCTTTGACCTAATGCTAAAAAATAGAAAGTAATTAATTTACTTTTATAAATTTAATCCATTAAGATTGTTATTATTTTATCACTCTCAGTATATTTGAAAATGATATTATTGTCAAAAAAGCAAAAACCTTATAAAATCAAGCTTTTATGACTTTCTATTTCAAGTTTGATTTACACACAAACGATACCTCTAATCCTATATATAATGCTGATTAGAGAGAATAATATATGAACAAATGTAAACTATACTTGAAAGTAAAAAAGTTGCTAAATTGATTAAAATCATCTAACAACTCCTAAAAATATCTGTTGAGTATATAGTTTGAGAACTTAATACAGTTATTTATTGATACTGTACTCATAATTTCACCAGCTATATATATGTTATTTTTACCTTGTATTTCTTCTATTTTATCATAGAATCCTTTTTGCAGAGTACGGGTATCTACGTATGGACACTGATGCCAACTCTTAAATTGATAAAGTCTCGGATTAAGAAATCCCAATTTCAATAAATCACTTTTAATAATCTTTAATGATGCTTCTTTGGATCTTTTAGGTGAATTATAAGCATAAACCATTACCAGTTCTTCCCCATCACTTGAATCCCATCTAGAATTCCATATAATAACATGTCCTCTATTTTCTATAGATAGATTTTCTAGTACAAAACCACTTTTTTTTGGGATCTTTTCAACTATAAAAGCATAAACATTAAAATCTTGGTATTTTATGGAACTAAAGTAATGATTCATTTGGTAATTTGTATCACAAAGATTAGAAAATTGATTGAGTAAAGCAGTAATAATAACCCTATCATATTCTAATTGTTCAAAATTAGTATGAACACATACTTTTCCGTTATCAGTCTTAGTGATTTCTTTAACATTCTGTGTCAACCTGATATCTTTTATCTTATGCTTCAAGGAATTTATGAATGTTGAAACTCCTTTCTCCCATGTATAGAATTCAGGAAGTTCCATAAAAGACATTAATGTATCATAATCCAATATCCTAAGGACATAAAGTGCAGGTATAACATTAATATCTCCTAAACCATAGCTTGTAAAATAATTGACGTATACTGTCTTTAAAACCCTAAAATCATTCATATCACACCACTTTGAAAAAGGAATCATTAGAGAATCTTCTATGCTGTGAATATTCACTCTTTTTAAAGATTTGTATTCATTAAGAATATGTGGGAATCTGTCTAGTTCTTCAACAAAATCATCTAAATCTTCTTTTGGAATCTGCATGATTCTATTACCACTTGCATCATAATTGACCCTTGATAATTTGGGTCCATCATTTTTGATATTATAAGTCTTCATTAATTCCTTAAGACTATTTTGAGAAGGCAGTCCAAAAAGAGCACCTAGCTCATAAGACTTTCCTTTATACCATATTGTATGTAATTTACCTCCTACCCTATTATCTTTTTCAAAAACAGTAACCTTTCCGTATCCCTTTTCTTGTAGACCTTCCGCTATTACAAGCCCTGAAATACCCCCACCGATTACAGCGACCTTACAATTAGTTTTCTTCATTGTAATCACCCCGCTTTAGAGAATTAATCAAAGTAAGAATCCAAAGTGGTAATGTTTCAAAATCAACATTATTATGAGCTACTCTTTCTAGGATAACCTTAGCAGGTACTTTTCCTTCATTGCAGCCACCAGATATCTTTCTAGCGAAATTATAATGTCTAAGGAATTTGTGTAATGCTCGTTCTACCTTATTGAAAGAGTCAATATTTTCTTTAGTAATTCTACTATAGAACTCTTTTACCAATAACTTATTAAATTCATCCATATCATTGAAGATAGAATTGTTTTCATGTGAAATGAACTTGTGATTAATATTAAAATCTTCCATTATATTCCTATACTTATTGTTTTTAATAAAATAGGGTATGAATTCTCTTGTTTTTTCTGTTAATAAATTATCAATGTCTAAGTTCAAAGTGCTCATTAAGTAACCTAGTTTCAGCTCGAAATAATCCCACATATCTATGTCTTGTTTTTTATTATATATCTTAACAGAACCCCATTTTGAATAAGTGTCATAGAGAGTATATTGATATATTTTGCCAATACCTTCATATGTACCTATAAAATCGATTCTTTGAATAACTAGATAACCTACATATGACTTTTTTTTGTTATCAAAACATTTTATTAATTTTCTATTATTTCTATTCCCGCCAGAATTTTGTTTTTTATTTTTAGAATATTGTAGTCTTTGGACTTTTTTTGATAGGTTGTTCCTTTTTAAGACATTATAAATCCCCGATACCCCGATATCATAACCCTCAGCTTTTAACTCATAATAGATTCTATTGGGTCCATCTTCAGGAAATCTTTGTACATATGATAAGATTTCATTTTCTATTGTTTTATTAACTTTATTAGGCATTTTAGGCTTTTTGTGTTCTTTGATCTCTAGTCCCATCATACCATGTTTTAGATAAGCTCTTTTCCAATTGTAATATGTAGTTCTTGAAATTCCAAACAAATCACATGTCTCAGAAACATTGTTCTCTTTCAAAGCATGTTTCAGAATCATATATTTGTTATATGAATTAAAAACTTCTGCTTTCATATCAGTCCCTCACTTTTTCATATATTATGAATAAGAGTTTGGTTTATATATACATTCTAGTCTAAATACTTAATAAAATCAATTTATTATATTAATCTTTTTCCTATTATCTCTAAGGCTAACTTTTTAGACATAGATAGTGAATCTACAAAATATAAATCGTATATATCATATAATCGGGATAATTTTTTTATATCATCTAATATTTTAGTAGATAACAAGCTAAAATGTCCTTTTTATTAGTATATGATATCTGTTATAATGAAACAAATTATTAACATTTATTTTGCATTATAAAATTATATTAACAATCTTTGTAATTAGAGAGGAGTTACACCATGGAAAATTGGCTTGAATGGCTAGGTTATTTAGCTTCACTTATTGTTTTAGTATCTTTACTTATGAGTTCAATAATAAAATTAAGATGGATAAGTCTACTAGGTTCTTTTTTATTTTCATTGTATGGTTTTTTGATAGGTGCTTTACCTGTAGGGTTTATGAATCTAGGTATTTGCTTTATCAATATCTATTTCTTATTCAAGATATATAATTATAAGGAATATTTTAAGATACTACCAATCAAGAAACGTTCCCTTTATTATGACTATTTTCTTGATTTTTATAGGGATGAGATAAATAAATTCCACGAATCAGAGTTTAGTATAGAAAATTCAGATGTAGCTTTCTATATTCTAAGAAACATGGTTCCAGCAGGAATATTCATGTCAGCACAACTAAATGATAACACCCTTAAGATAAATCTGGATTTTGTAGTTCCGGAATACAGGGATTTTAAGATAGCAAATTATATTTTTGATAAGAATAAAGAATATTTTACTGATAAAGGCTACTATAACCTTGTTAGTTTTTCTTCTAATGAGAAGCATATAAAATATTTATTGAAGATGGGATTTCAATTAGATTCTTTTGAAGGTGAAAAATGCTATATGAAATCGTTATAAAATAGCTACCAGTTAGATAGTATACTAACTGTTCTTGAACCTGAATTTCATGAAATTCAGGTTCTTATTTGTTTGATTCTAATATTAATACTATGCTTTTATTGCCCATCGCATTTTAGTAGAACGAGCACGACTATTAATACGACATTCCTCTGCTGATGGTCTAATAATGTCAGGAGCAATTTTTTGGTAGACACCTTCACGTAATAAACGCTTAAAGGATTTTTTAACAAGACGATCTTCACCTGAATGAAAAGATAATATTGCTACTCGTCCTCCTGGAGCGAGGCTATCAGGTAGTTTTTCCAAAAATTCATATAAAACTTCGTATTCATTATTGACATCAATTCTTAAAGCTTGAAAAGATCTTTGACAGGATTTTTTAATCTCATCTTTTCTTTTATCTTTTGGAATAAATTGTAGAGCCTCTTTTATTATACATTGCAACTGAGTTGTTGTAATAATATTTGTTCCTTTTTTTATTTCAGATATAATAGCACGAGAGATTACTTCTGCATAAGGTTCATCTGCATTTTCTATTAACATACCTTGTAACTCCTCTTGTGAAATATCTTTTAAGCACTCTGCTGCGGATATGCCCTTATCCGGATTTAGTCGTAAATCTAGTGGTCCTTCATTCTTATATGAAAATCCTCTTTCAGGATTATCTATTTGCATTGAAGATACCCCTAAATCAGCTAATACAAAATTCAGTGGTCCTGACTCAGCTGTTATTTCATCTATGTTGGAAAAGTTCATTTGCTTGATAGTTAATATTTTACCATCATAACCTAACTTCTCTAAGCGTTCTCTAGTACGTACTAATTCAATAGGATCAACATCAAGTGCATACAAGTGTCCTTTTGAGTCTAGACATTTAAGCATTTCCAAGGTATGACCACCATAACCTAATGTTGCATCTAATCCAATTTGTCCAGGAACTATTTGTAAGAATTCCAATATTTCTTTCACGCAAATTGAAATATGCATACCCGCAGGTGTACTACCTTTACGAATCACTTTTGCTACTGTATCGCCATATTTTTCTGGTTGAAGTTCCTTGTATTTTTCTTTATAAGATCTAGGATGAGTCCCTTTATATCTAACACGTCGCTTATGTTTTTGTTCTTGCCTATCCATTGTATAACCTCTCTTTTTTTATGGGTATTATTATTAATTGTCAATATGTAAAAATTATATCATTCACAAACATGCCAGTCAATTTCATTTCCTATAACTCTTAGATTTTAAGACTTTGTTTCAAAATAATATGTTGATACGTGTATATTATGATTATAGACTGTTTAGATAGGTCTTTCCATGTCTTTACGAATTACTAAAAACATAGTATAATTAGCTTGCATTTAACATCTTGTACATTCACTATATTAGATTAAATTAATCATATTTAAAAGTTAGCTTAATATTTATATTTTTAACAAATAGTGCAATATATATATTAATATTTTATTGAAGGTGATACAATGAATGGTAAATTAGATAGACGATCTATGAGAACCCAAAAATTAATATTTGAAGCATTTGATGAATTACTCTCAGAAAATCAATACAGCAAAATTACTGTTGAGGATATTACTTCAAGAGCCAACATTGGAAGATCAACATTTTATTCTCACTTTCAAACAAAAGATGAATTATTATATAAATCATGCCAAAAACTTTTTCAACATGTATTCGCTGAAAAAGTTTTTGTAGAAGCAACTCATGATTTTTCACAAGCTAGAGATTTTAATGATTATATTACTCATATTTTATATCACCTAAAGGATAATAAGAAAATTATTAAATCCATGTTAACCTTTGAAGATAGCGGTGTATTTATGAATTACTTTAAAGAATACATTTATGATTCTTTTTCAAAAGTTATTCAACCAATTAATACTAATAACATTGATATAGAATATATAAATAATCATATTGTATCAAGCTTTGTTGAAACAATAAGATGGTGGTTTAACCATAATTTGAAAGATTCACCAGAAAAAGTGGCTGATTATTATTTATATATAATCAAAAGTATAATTTAATTTTATAATATATATTTTGTATTCCTTTACATAACTTTAGCTAAACTGGTATTTTTGTTATCCTCTTTATTCTCATAATTTCTATCATACAGCAATGCTGCATTTAGAACAACAAGAACAGAACCTGCGTTATGGACAAGTGCACCTGTTATAGGGTTCAAAAGTCCCAGTACACTCATTATTATTGCGAGCACATTAATAATCATGGACACTGTTATATTAAATTTAATTGTTTTTACAGTTGCATTTGCAAGTCTTTTTACATATGGTATTTTACCAATATCATCTCCTAATAACGCAATATCAGCTGCTTCAATTGCAACATCAGAACCTATTGTACCCATTGCTATACTTACGTCTGCAGTTTTTAATGCTGGTGCATCATTTACTCCATCTCCAACCATAGCTACTATTTTCTTGTTATTTTTTAATTTTTTAACATGGGAAACTTTATCCTCTGGCAATAAATCACTGTGAATATTTGATATACCTATTTTTTCAGCAAAAAAATTAGCTGTTTTTTCATTATCCCCTGTAAGTAATACTACTTCTGTATTCATATGTTTCAATTCATCAACAATATCTTTTACATCATTACGCAATATATCAGATAGTCCAATTACACCAACACATATACCATCTATTGCCATAAGAATTAAAGCCATTCCCTTGTTTTGAAGTTCATTGATATTATATTCTATTTGCTTATCAATTGTAATATTGTTTTCCTTCAAGAAATTTACTTTTCCACAATATACAGCTTTAGAATCAATTATACCTTTTACTCCTTTTCCTGGAATCATTGAAAATTTTTCACAATCTATAAAATCTATATTTTCCTCTTGAGCTTTTTCTACCACTGATTTAGCTAGTGGATGTTCGGATAACCTTTCAATACTTGATACCAATGTCAAAAATTTCTCTCTGTCTATCATATTTTTATCAAAATATATATCACTAACTGTCAATTTACCATAAGTTAATGTCCCAGTTTTATCAAAAGTTATTGTATCAACCTTGCCCATACTTTCTAATGCTGAACCAGATTTTATAATAATACCTTTTTTTGTAGCCTGACCAATGGCAGCCATTATTGAAGTAGGGGTTGCTAATGCCAGCGCACAAGGACAGAAAACAACAAGAACAGTTACGCCTCTTACTACATTACCAGTAATGAGCCAAACAAATATGGCAATTAATAACGCTATAGGAACTAACCATACAGCTAATTTATCTGCAATTCTCTGCATTGGAGCTTTATTTTTTTCAGCTTCTTCAACCATCTTTATCATCTTTTTAAGTGATGAATCTTCTCCAACAGCTATTGCTTTTATATCAATAGTTCCATAACAATTCAGAGTTCCACAATATACATCATCACCCATAGACTTATCAACTGGTAAGGATTCTCCTGTCATTATAGATTGATCAATAGATGAACTACCATTTATTATAACGCCATCTACAGGTATTTTTTCTCCTGGTAATACTCTTAGATTATCATTTAGTTTAATATCTTTTGCATCTATTAATTCCTCTTTATCATCTCCTGTAAGTATTCTTCCTTTTACTGGCGTAAGGTTAATAAGATTCTTTAACCCTTTATGTGCTTTCTCTACAGTTTTATCTTCCAATATGGCTCCTATTGCCATAATAAAAGCAACTTCACCAGCCGCAAAGAATTCGCCTATTAAAATAGATGCAACCATAGCCATTGATATTAATAATGCCGAAGATACCCACCTTTCAAATATTAACCTCTCCAATGCTAATATTAACATGGGAATACCAGAAATTAAAACTGCACCCCAAGCAAAATCAATAGGAGATTGTATTCCAAAAAGCATACATATTAGACTTAATATTAAGAATATGCCTGATACAATTGTCATCTTAACACCAAATAAAAAGTCCATTAATTTCTTCATTGTATATTCCTCCTTACAAAAACAGTACAATATACCTGTTAGTTAATATTGTACTGTAATTATAATTCTAAATATAAACGAAAACAATAATCAATATCATATAAATGTTCAATACTGTACATATATGAATAAATGTTCAAAAAAGATATTTTATATTTGTCTTTACCTCAATTTTCACTTCACTACTTTTATATAGTGAATTTAGAAATAGTCTGCTGCAATTCCATAGCTAACTCTGCTAGATTAGCACTGGCATTAGCCATTTCTTGAATAGAAGCAGATTGTTCTTGTGTAGATGCCGATGCTTCTTCTGTACCAGCAGCATTTTCTTCAGCTATTGCAGAAAGTGATTGTATTATATCAAGGATATTCGATTTTCTATTATCCATTTCTTCCACAGAGGTGCTCATTTTTTCAATCGCATCTTCAGTTGAACTAACTGCTACTGATATTTCATTATACTTTTCTTCAGTTTCTTTCACACTATCAACTTGTTTATTAACTGTTACTCTAACTTCTTCCATCTTCTCTACTGCCCCTGATGAATTTCTATGCAATTCATTTACTATGCTATCAATCTCCTTAGTCGAAGAAGTAGATTGTTCTGCTAACTTCCTTATTTCTTCTGCTACCACTGCAAAACCTTTACCTGCTTCACCTGCTCTTGCAGCTTCAATGGCAGCATTTAATGCTAATAAATTTGTCTGCTCTGCAATAGATGCTATAACTCCACTAGCTTTTCCTATTTTGTCAGAACTATAATTTGTTTCCTCAATAATTTTAAAAATTTCATTAGCTGATTGTCCACTTATTCTAGTTTTATGTATTAAATCTTTGATAACTTCCAACCCTTCGTCTATCAATCTATAGACATTATTAGATGAGTTATTTACATCATCCATATAGCTTTGATTTTGATTAATCAATTGACCAAGATCCGTAATTTTTGAAGCTCCCTTCTCCGTATCTTGAGCCTGACCCATTGCACCTTTTGCTAATTCATCAATGGTTTTTGATACTTCTTCTGAACTACTTGCTACCTGTTCTGCAGTTGCCGTTAACTCTTCTGAAGAGGCAGAAACATGACTTGATACGTCCTGAACTTGTTTAATTAGCTCAATAAAATTATTTTGCATTGTAGTTAATGCTCTCGCTATATCTCCTGTTTCATCTTTACGATTTAAAAACTTAATTGCTTTATGTTCTTTTTGAAAAGATAGATCAAATGCTGCTAAGCGGTTTATTAATTCAGATAGAATATGTATTGTATTAACAACATACTTACTATTCCAATACATAAAAAGTGTCATTAAAACTGTTCCTATTATAGCTAGTACAATAGTTATTTTAAGTAGGTTATTTGCTTCAGCCATCATTTCATCATATGGAACAATGGCACTGTACGACCATTTTAAATCAGATCCTTCAAAATTTATTGGTTCATATACTTTTTGTACATCTTTACCCATTGATTCAGACCATGAGAAGCTAATAAAAGACTCACCCTTATTTATTTTATCTAATATTTCTTCCCCTTTATCACCAGTAAATTCTCCACCAATTTTATTAAGTCTATCTTCTTTTAGATGAGCAAGTACTATGCCTTTGTCACTAATTAGTCTACCGAATCCTGTATCAAAAAACTTAACATCAGCACAAATATTTTTCAAAGTATTAAGAGAAATATCAAATCCCGCAATACCTATAAACTTCCCATTCTTAAATATAGGCTGACTCATTGTAATACATGTGACGCTTTCATTATTAATATTCCATATATTAGGATCAGAAATATACAATTCTCCAGTTTCTTTTGGAACATCATAATATTCGTTTCCTTCAATGTTTTTACAATAGTCTATTACCAAATCACTCCCCTTACGAGTAATAAGTGGTGCAAAACGCCCATTTGCATTACTACCTTGTGTACTTCTATTAATCAAGTCGTTATTGTCAAAAGCATTGGAATCAAACACTGCCCAAGCATCTACATAATCATTATTATTACTAAGCTGTTCTTTTATATAGTTAATTACACTTTCTCGATTATTATTACCACTTAACATCATTAATTCTATTGACTCACTTAATCCAATAGTTGCATGTCGAGCGTGATCTAAAACTTTTTCTAAATCATTTGCTTTGTTTTCAGTAAACAATTCTATTTCTCTGATAGCTGATTCTTTGCTAAAAGAATGATTCACGAATAATAAATATCCAACGATACTTACCATAACTAGAATAATAATACCTAAATTTAAGTACACTAATCTATTTCTTAGTTTCATTGTTAGTCATCTCCTTAATCCATTAATTTGTCGAAACATAGTACTTGTTATTATAACAGTGAACTGTCTTTATAACTATGACTATTGTTAGGTCTTTTATTTTCTTGAAGAAATATTTTATGTTACAGTCTATTTAATAAGTAACTTTTACTTAGAATTATTAGGATCTAATATCTGAAATTATAGAAAATACAGAATTATAATAATTTTTTAACTAATAAAAGCTAGAAGATATTTCTATCCCTCTAGCCTCCTAAAATTCTCACAAAACCCTGTTACATACCTTAAAGGTATCTCAACATAACCTTCTTTTTCACACTGAACTTTATATTGTTTCCGAAATTCAGATGGATTGCACTGATAAAATTTTTTAATATACTTTCTTAAATATTTCTGATCAGAAAATCCACATTGATTAGATATATCTATCAGCCTTTTGTCGGTTGTCAACATCATTCTTGCAGCTTTCTCTGTCATCATTGTATGCTTTAGCCAACTAAACCCATATCCAAATCGCTCAAGAATATCAATCCTTAAATAAGCATAGCTCACTCCAAGGTAGCTTGATAAATTCTTTAAACTCATTTCAGATAACTCACTATTTTCCAAAAAAATCTTCTTATATAGCAATTTGTTTCTTGCAATAATATATTCGCTAAATCGTTTATGGTTCTTTCCAGACGAAATATAGTCAAAATGATAGCATAAGAATTTTATTATCTCTTTTGCTTTTTTTCTTGTATTGCAATTACACGAAGTTTTCCCATATTCATGAATTAAATCTCTTAGTTTCAATTGAAGTTCATTATATCTTTCTTTATTTCTATTTCCGTATTTAACTGAATTACATAATATAATTGATTCTTTATAGTCACAACAAGCTGAAAGGCAAAATTCCCTATCAAACGTTACCACAACAACTAAATTTTCTTCTGTTATTGCTGTTAATTTATGTATCTCTCCCTTATTTAGAACTAATATATCTCCTGATTTCATTATATTATCTTTTGCCCAAACTCTCAATTTAATTTTACCTGCTACTACCATAACAACTGTCATATTATCGTGCCAATGATAGAGGTGGTCTTTAACAACTCTAACACATGCATGTACACTGCTATCTATTCCCATCTAATGTAAATTCCTCCTCTCTTTATTTCATAAGCAAGTGGCTGAAAAATTCGTTTATAAACACATTTTTATTCAATCACTTCTATTGAAAGATAGTCAAAGTATTATACAATTGTTTTTAGTAGATTTTTATTTATTACTAATTATACCATACATGTATATTTTTTTTACCCTTTAATTCAAAGCTTATTTTAATTTCAAATGTCATTCTTCTTTATTCACTAAACTTATAGTTATCTCTGTCCCTTATACATCAATCTTATTGTTCTTTAATGCCATTAATTATGCCCCCTTTCACCGTCATAGTGTATTTATTGAATATTATATCACTAACAATAACATATTCCAATATTATTCAATTAATAATGATAATTTTTAAAAACAAAAGACAAAATCTCTTGTTAAACACTAGAAATTTTGTCTCTTAATGTATACTACTATGTTATTTAATTATATTTCCTCAGCCATATTCCTATTCTATCATTATATTTTTAACGGCATTGAATAGAAAGTATCTTATTTATTCGCCAACTCATCTCTCCACCTAATAAAATAATAATATGAGAAGTAAGATGTCTGTGGCTTTCGGGATTTCACTCGCCTATTTACCCAAACTTATAACCGTCAAAAACTTCAAGCCCTTCTTCATTTAGCAACTTTGGTAGGACTGTTGGCTTGTTGGGACTATTTTCAAATATCTCTTCCGAAGATATCATGATATTACTACCAGCAATTTCTGCCAATTGATCATGCGTGACACTGTACACCATTTTCCCTAACTTACTCCAAACCATTGCTCCTGCGCACATGCAGCATGGTTCACAACTTGTATAAAGAGTATATTCGCTTAGGTCGCTAGTGTTGTTGGTACGGCAGAAATCACGAATCAGACCTATCTCAGCATGATACGTCGGATCGCTTCCTGAAAAAATCTGGTTTGAAGCACGCATTACAATCTTATTATCTTTAACAAGAATTGCTCCAAATGGTTCATTTCCTTTTTCTCTTGCTTCTTTTGCCATATTGATTGCTTCTATCATGAAAGCCTTATCCATTGTATTCATCTAATTATCTTCCCTTCCAAAATCTTCAATGACGCCACCTACCCATTTGCAAAAGTCTAATGAAGCTTTCTTTGCAATCGCAACTACATTAGCATGGGAGTGCTTTTGCTGTTGAATGCCAGTTGCCATATTTGTAATACATGAGATGCCTAAAACTTTCATACCAAGATAATTGGCCGCAATCGTTTCTGGCACAGTCGACATACCGATCGCATCCGCACCCAATTTACCAAAAGCTCTAATTTCTGCAGCTGTTTCGTAACAAGGACCAATAAAACCTCCATATACCCCTTCGCCATGGCTAATGCCTAACTCCATTGCAACTGACTTAGCACGCTTTTGAAGTTCCAAATCATATGGTTCAGTCATATCAGGGAACCGTGGACCAAATCGCTCATCATTTGGACCATATAATGGATTATCACTTACAAAATTGATGAAGTCAGTGATAAGCATCAAAGTTCCAGGTGCAAAAGACGTATTAATCCCACCACAAGAATTTGTTATAATCAGATTTTCAATGCCCAGTTGCTTCATCACATACACCGGATAAGTAACTTCCTTCATTGAATATCCTTCATAATAATGAAACCTACCTTGCATGGCCAACACATTCACTCCTTTGATGTTCCCAAACACCAGTTGACCTTCATGTCCGACTACAGTTGATTGAGGGAAATTCGGAATATCTGTATACTTGATATAAGTCGGTTTCTCTATACTATCAACCAGTTGTCCCAGACCTGATCCAAGTATTACTGCTACATCAGGTTCAATGTTGACCTTGCTGTTGATATACTCAACAGATTGCATCACTTTTTCGTACATTTTATCCATGATCGTCTCCTTCTGCTTACTCTTTATTCTATTGTCTTAGTCAACGTTTTACACGTTCATTGTTTGTAGATCATAGGTACCATTCCACCCATTAATCATCAAGAATCTTAGTAAAATACTCTTCCAGTCCAAGTCGAGTGTATTGTTCCATAGGACTGTCATTATCCTTCATCAGTCGGACCATATGAAAACACATTCTATCTTCAATATCTTCATCAGTAATTGGGCTAAGCTGCTTCTTGTCCGATTCTAAATCAAATAGCATGTTGCCTTCCTCAAATAAATCAACTGGTGGAAATTCCATGTTGATTTCTTTAAATGTAAATGATTTTCCCCCAGCAACCTTAAGAACTTTCACACCTTTTGTAAACTCGAAGCCATCCACTAACTCCATGTTTTCAAGTTCATCGATAGGAAATGGATTTTTGGAGTGAGCCGGCATCAGTGTATAGTTGTTCAGATTCTTTCGATTCTCAATGACTCCGCCTTGTGGCGCTCTCATATAAACGTACCGCCCATCAGTGATACAGACATGGCCACCATGTTGTCCAAACAATGCATAGTCCCTCTCTGTTTTATCGCTCATAATCACGTCTTTCAAAACTTTGCCTTGAATATCTTTAGGTATCTCTAAGTCGAAGTACTCTAACAGTGTTGGTGCAAGATCAATTGTCTGAACCAACGACGATCGTCTTTCACCTTTTACTTGTGCTCGTGGGTCCCATATGAACAATGGCGTATTTGCTATTTCATTGTAATATGGCATAAACATTTTGCCCCACCATTCATGCTCACCCAAGATGAATCCATGGTCAGTATTTACGATCAACATCGTATCCTCCCACAAATTGTATTTATCCATCATGTCCAGGACTTTACCAATATAATTGTCACACATAGACAGAAGTGCAGCATATTCATATCTACAATGTTCAATTTGCTCCCTTGTCTCACTAACCGGATGATAATTAGGCCAATCAAAATCTGGTCCATCATACTCATGGGGATAGAATTCTTTATAATTTGCACTTGTAAAAAATGGCTCATGTGGGTCAAATGTTTCAATTTGAAGGAACCAATTGTCCTCACTATGATTTAATTCAATAAACTCCAGTCCATTGTGAAAGGTCTTAGCTTGAGGCTGATTAACCTCCTCTTGCATAAATTGGCGATTTACATATTCTTGTCGACCCCAGAATCCACCTTTCCCATCAAGGTGATCTGGAATATCAATATCGCCAACGACTCCCATCCATCCTTCACCCTCTTGTCCTCTTGAGAACGAATGAGTGCTATACTTGGTGTGGTAATTTGCACCGCCTTCATCCCAGTAGTGCCAGTGATCAGTTACGAGATGACTGTGGATACCATTTTTGTGTAGAAGTTTAGGCATAGAGTCATCAAATGGCTCTAACGGTCCCCAACTCCTATGCAGAAAATTCAATCTTCCTGTATGAAGCTCTCTTCTTGCCGGCATACAAGGCATGCTTCCTACATAACAGTTATCAAATGTTAAACTCTTTTCAGCAAGACGCTGAAAGTTAGGTGCATGAGTCCAGTCACATCCATATGCGGGTAGCATATGCCTGTTTAAGGAATCGTACATCACCATAATTGCCTTCATAATATACCTCCTTTAGGTTATATAGAAAATCTAGTGTTCATCCTCGTGCTTACCAATTCCTGCTGGTGGGCGAATATGTTTAACACCGAATGCCAACACAAATAAGGTTACAAAATACGGAATTGTCTGCATAATTTGTGATGGTACACCTTGTCCCTGTAAATATATCTGTAGCGCATCGGAGAAACCAAAGATCAATGCTGAGAATACAATATAAAACGGATTGTACCTACCAAGAATCGCTATAACAACGGCAATATACCCTCTACCAGCTGTCATGTTCTTTTGGAATAGATTTATGTTATCAATTGACAAGTATGCTCCTGCTAAACCAGCCAGAACTCCACATATTAGTACACCTGTATATTTAATCTGCTTTACTTTTAGACCCATTGTAGATGCAGCTTTTGGATTCTCTCCCACAACTCTGAGTCTCATGCCAAAGACTGTCTTAAAAAGTATAATCCATCCAACAATAATGAAAATCACCATAAACAGGAATAGTATAGACTGGCTGCCAATTATATTGCCAATTAGCGGAATTCCTTTAAGGAAATCCAATTCAACACTAATGCTGGCCACCTGTGGTGAACTACCCTTTGAGCCCCAAATAAGCTCTGTCAATAAAGTTGTAGCAGCAAGGGCCAGCAAGTTCATCCCTACACCTGCAATAACTTGATTAACCTTGTATCTAATACATAATATTCCATACAGAAAAGCAAACAGAGCCCCACCTAGCATTCCTATCAATACACCCCAAAGGGCACTTCCAGTTGCATAAGAACCTGCAACCGCTGAAAAAGCACCGGTCATCATCATACTTTCAAGCCCCAATGCCATAATTCCGCTTCTCGCAGAGAACACGCCGCCTAACGATGCCAATATCAATGGTATCGACATACTTATTGTTGCGATAAGTATATATTCAAGGTTTCCTTGCAATAAACTCATTTATGATGTCCTCCTTCTTTGAAACATTTTTTTACTTTACTAGGCAAAGATAGAATTTCCTTAATTAAAAGCGGAGTAGCAACAAATATAATTACTAGTGCTTGAACAATATCTGCATATGTTAGAGGTATATCCGTCTTTAGGTCAAGAATCATGGACCCAGCCCTAATAACACCAAAAACCAATCCAGAAAAAAGAACACCAATCGGACTACCCGCTGCCAAGGCAGATACAGCTATTCCACTAAAGCCATACCCAGGAGAAAAATCAACGATAAATCGTCCATCTACACCTAAAACATGTACTGCGCCAGCCAAACCTGCTACTGCGCCACTAAGAAACATTGATGTCATTACTGTACGTCCAACGTTGATGCCAGCCGTATTTGCGGCTCTCTTATTGAGACCTACAACCTTGATTTCGTAACCAAGTATAGTATTGTCAATTACATACTTGGCTATAAAACAAGCTAATACTGCAATGATAAAAGCTACTGTTAATTGGCTTTTGGGTACCAGTTTTATGAGTCTGAGCTGATCTCCAATCATTTCTGTCTGGCCAATAACGCTCCCTTCTGCTTTCAGGGGAAAACTAACCAAATAATTTGCAATGAGTACTGCTATAGAGTTAAGCATAATGGTTGCAATTACTTCATTGGAACCAAACTTAACTTTCATGAAGCCTACAATACCGGCATAAAATCCGCCAATGGCCATACCAGCACCTATAGCTAGTAAAATAACTAAGGTTGAAGGTATTCCTTGTACAGTTGTTGCTATATACGCAGCGCCAAGTGCGCCCAGGTAAAGCTGACCTTCTACACCAAGGTTAATCATATTGGCCTTTCCTGCAATCGCAAATGCCAAACCACTAAGTATAAGTGGTGTTGCTTGAGTCAAAGTTCTAGCAATAGCAGCTTTTCCATCGAACGCTCCCAAAATTATTGCTTTAAGAGCTTCAATTGGACTATAACCGCTAATACCAATAAAAGCACCGCTGACGAGAATTGCCATAATCATAGCAGTAATTGACATAAACACTTTATTATCTTTACTAGTCAACAAACCTCTTAGTCTATTCAACGCCAACACCTCCTTTAATCGTATGGCTACCGGTCATGTATACACCAAGCTCAGACTCTGTAAATTCATCTCTTTTGGCCTCAAGAACTATTTCGCCTTCGTAAATCACCGCAAGGCGGTCGCTGAGATTTCTCACTTCATCAAGATCTGCAGATATCAATAAAATAGCTTTTCCTTCATCCCTAAGCTCTAACATTTTTGAATGTATATATTCCATTGCTCCAATATCAACACCCCTTGTTGGTTGCGCAATGATAATAACATCAGGATCCTGGCTAAATATTCTTGCTATCACAATTTTTTGCTGATTTCCACCTGAAAGAGTTTTGCATGCAACTTTTGCATTTGAGGCTTTTATTCTGTAACTATCTATCTTATCTGTGGCAAATTCATGAATAGCATCCTTCTTTAGAATCCCTTTTTTACTGAACTCAGGATTCTTATGATAGCCAAGAATGACATTATCCATTAATGACATTTCTGTCACAAGGCCTTGGGACATCCTATCCTCTGGAACATGTCCCACCTTATTGCTAATCATATTTCTTGCATTTCCATCAATCTTAGCACCGTCTTTGTACATCTCAACCGTAGTTGCTTTTTTCACACCTGTAAGAATTTCGAGTAACTCACTTTGCCCATTCCCTTCAATACCTGCAATGCCAAGAATTTCTCCTCTTCTAAGCTGTAGATTAATGTTGTTTAGAATGTTTCTACCATTTTTTTCTAATGACAAATTTTTAACCTCAAAAGCTGTTTCTCCTACAGATGTACTCGGTCTCTGCATACCAAGTTCTACATCCCTTCCCACCATCATTTTTGACAGGTCTTCGACTGTAACTTTGCTCACATCAATATTCTTTTCTATCATCTTTCCATCCCGAAGCACAGAAGCCCTGTCAGCAATATTAATTGTCTCTTTTAGTTTATGTGTAATAATAACGATCGTCTTGCCATCTTTTTTAAGTTTACTCATTATTTTAAACAACTCGTCAACTTCCTGAGGTGTTAGAACAGCAGTTGGCTCGTCCAAAATGATGATATCTGCACCACCATACATAGCTTTCAAGATTTCAACACGTTGTTGTTCACCGGTGGACAGTGATTCTACTTTAGCTGATGCAGACATATTAAAGCCATACGTATCAATCATCTCTTGAATCTCTGTCTCCGCCCTGGCTTTATCAAAAAAGAGGCCCTTATTGGGTTCTCTACCTATTACAACGTTTTCAGTCACTGTCATCACAGGGGTTAGCATAAAATGCTGATGTACCATACTAATTCCCTGTTTAATTGCATCCATCGGATGTTTCATTATCTGTTTTGTTCCATTTATATAAACTTCTCCTTCATAGGGATAGTTCATTCCGTAAAGAATTTTCATAAGCGTTGATTTACCTGCACCATTTTCACCCAAGAGCGAATGTATCTCACCTTTTTGAAGTGTAAAATCAACTTTATCAACAGCCTTTACATTAACACTGGTATAAATCTTTTCAATATTCAACATTCTTACTGCATCTACCATACCACTATTCCTTTCCAGTCGATTTCATAGAGACTGTCTTTCTATAAAAGCGATGGAACTCATTATAGCCATCAAGTTCCATCGCTTCGTCAGTCAATAATATCGCTATAACTCTAATTGAAGTATTGGTTTTCAGCTGTCCAAGCTTCCAACTCTTCTACAGTTCTACATGGAATAAGTTCACCATCTATAATTCTCTTCTTTGCCTCTTCAACAATTTTAATAGTTTCCTCAGATAATGTCACATTGGAACCTTCAACAGAGTATCCAACAGAACCCTGCTTTATACCACTTCCAACTGAACCAGTAACCCAAGTTTCTTGAATCACATGCCATACTTCATTGAACACCATTTCATTTACATTTCTAATTGACGTGGCAACAATATAGTCAGGTTCTATAGCATTTTGATTACCACCTACACCAAATGCATAATTATCAGTTTCTTCTGCTGCTGCGAATACACCTAGACCACTTGCCCCTGCAATATGCTGGACAAAATCAGCATTTCTACTATACATAGATAAAGCAATCTCTTTGCCCTTTGCAGGATCTGCAAAGTCTCCAACTGATGCAGAAAGGATTTCAGCGTCTGGGTTAACATATTTTACACCTGCCATGAATCCCGTTACACCTTCCATAAGTGCTGGATATTCTTTTCCTACAACAACGCCAATAACATTTTCTTCGTTCGTCTTCGGCAAATTTCCTGCTGTAGTTTCTAGCCCTGCGATTACACCGCATAAGAACGTCTGATGAGTCCAGTCAGTATATACAGTTCTTACATTTTCAATTTCTGCAGCTGAGTCAATTAGAGAGAATTTTATCTCCGGGTATTCTGCTGCAATCTGGGTAACTGCATCAACTTGCTCGTTACCAATACCAATGATTAAGTCATATTCTCCACTTTCTGCAAAAAGTCTAAAATTCGCAATATAGTCACTGACAGCTTTTGGCTCAAAATAATCAAATTCGATCCCAAACTCTTCCTCGGCCTGTAAGAGACCTGCATAAGCCATATCATTGAAGTTCTTGTCACCAAGTCCTCCAGTTGAAAGTACAATACCGACTTTCAGATTAACAACATCTGCCTGATTGTCTTCTTCTGCTGTCGCTTCTGTTCCATTACTCTCCTCACTCACCTTCTCGACTTCTTTTGGTGAATTGCTCTTTGGTGAGCAGCCTACCATTACAAAAACAAGTACAAGTGCGGTTAATAGTTTGATTAGTTTTGTCATCCCAATACCTCCTGTTTTATCACTGTTAATAATTCACACCAACTATTTACACCTATAACTATACAACAACCAAAAAAAACCTTCCATATCCTCATATGACATGAAAGGTTCCGAATATGACATCTTACTACAAATCATTTGATCTAGCAGCAGCAGGAGATATACCCTTATACTTTTTATAGACTCTCGAAAAGTTACCCGGTGCACTATAACCAATTTCATATGCAATCTCAGAAATAGTCATATCTGTATTTGCTAACAAAAACTCAGCTTTGTTCAACCTGTACATAATAAGATATGTTGAAAATGAATCTTTAACCTCTGCCTTAAATAGACGACTAAAGTACTCTGGTGTTAAGTGCATTTTTCTTGCTACTTCCACCATGGAAATATCTTTATTATAATTATCATGGATAAATATTAACGCCTCCTCTATTCTTTTAGAATAGTTATGCTTATCAGCATCATCAATTTTCTCAAGCATAATAGCACAAAGGGAGATACAGTCATTAAGTGTGAGAATATTGTTAATATTCACCATATTTTCCAGAGTCTTCTCTCTCTGGCTATAGTAGTGTTCCTCAAACGCTAAAACCATCTTAATGCTCATCTCAATTCCCCACAAAACATCCATCGGATTAGGAAACCCGAAGATACTCTGCCATTCATCAAGATAGTCCTTCACAAGTTCATATTTTTGCGTTTTCAGACTGAACAAGGTTTCTTTATATAAGCGCCATATTTCATTTCGAGGCAGCAAACTATTCTTTTCGATTTGTTTATAATGATATATGGTATACTTTGATGAATAAAAATAAATTTTAGCTGATATCTCGGACTGTTTTATATACTCTGGTATCATTTGCATGTCACTGCCAAGTTCACTTACACCTACACCAACATTTTCATTTACCAACTCATCACTTAACCAATATTCCATATGTCCACTGATTTTTGATTTAGCCTGTCCGAAAAATAGAATATAGTCATATTCGTTTGCTGCCGAATAAAATATTACATCATAGTTGACTCGTTCAGTATAATCTCTAACCTTATTGCCAATATTCAGATCACTACTATTTATCACACTTAGAACACAACAGTAAGCAGCATCTAACACGCCCATTTTACTTAGATAGCTATTGTATTCACTCGGGCTTTCACTACTCGATTTTAGCAATGAAACATCAAAACTCTGCCGGTTACTAGACCATAGTTTATCCTTTTCACTTGCCTCTTTCTCCTTGAAAAGCTTATTAAGTAAATAAGCAAGCTCTTCGGCCCTAAGCTCAGATTTTAATAGATATTCTACAGTACCTAATGTTATAGCCTCTTTTGCATATGAGAAATCCGCATGACTTGTTAGAACAACAAATGAAATTGTTGGATACTTATTCTTAATGCGTGACATTAACTCAAGCCCAGTCATGCCTGGCATTTCAATATCTGTTATTAGAACATCAACTTCTCCACTGTTTATCACCGTTTCTGCTTCCTGAGCTGATTTACATACTCCAATCACTTCATAAGGCTCACCTAACTTACGAACTCTATATTTTAACCAGTCTCTAATAGGAGCCTCATCATCAACAATAACAATATTTAATTTCATAGTACCTTCTCCTTCAATATAGTTATTTCATCAACGGCAATCTATAAATGACTGTCGTTCCACTCCCCTTAACACTTTTAATTTCAAGACCATACTCATTGCCATAGATTAGTTTTATTCGCTCATTAACATTGTTTAATCCTATCCTGTTTATATTGGTTTCACTATCAAGAATATCCTTGATTTTCTCGCTTGAAATCCCTATTCCGTCATCACTAATAACAATTTCAATACAGCTATCTACTTCACTCACATCCACTGTAATCATATTCTTAACGCCTGAATTTGCATTATAGTATATTGAGTTCTCCACAACTGGTTGAAGTATGAAATTCGGTATCACCGCTTTATTTAGATGAGGCGCACATGTAAACACAGCATCAAATTCCTCTGTATAGCGATGCTTCTGTAACTCGACGTAACTCTTTAATATATCCAGTTCTTCTGAAACGGTTACAAATTCTTCTGATCTTGATAATGTTTTCCTAAGAATACGTGTGAAAAAATACAACATTTCTGTAGCTTCTTCATTTCTCTCCATTTCTACATAAAAGCGAATAGAAATTAAAGTATTATATATAAAATGTGGGTTAATCTGAGCTCTTAAAAAATCAATCTCCACAAGTCTTTTTTGCTTTTCTTCTAATGCAACCTTATCAAGTAAGTCACCAATTTTGACCACCATTTCATTAAAACTTTCTCCAATTCTTGAAAACTCATTTTCATGTTCAAACGATGTACGTATTGTTAAATCACCTTCTGAAACCTTGTTAAGAACTGAATAAATATACTTGATGGGTTTTTTCATCCTTCTTGCTGATAAATAATTTAATACGATGATAATCATAAATGCTATGATCGTTGGGATTATTATCAGGAATCTAACTTCCTTCCTTACATTATCTATTATTGCTTCATCGACCTCACCAACTAAATGCCAACTAGTGTTTGGTATTCGATCCACAAAAACACTATATGACTTATCATTCTCCTCATATCGCATATATTCTGTATTGGTATTTGCTAGATTAATATCAAAGTATCTATTGCCCAGTAATGACTTGTTCTTATGTGAAATAACCTCACCTGAATCATTCATAATAAAAAACTCATTTGTTAGGTTATTCATGTTAATATACTTCCTTGCTAACAAGGCTTCGTTAATAATAAGTTTTATGTAGCCATATGATTCACCAGTAATGGGATCTTCTATTTCATGATACAGACAAAAAATATTACGATAAATACTTTCAAATGCATCATCAACCGTAGTACTGCTGAGCCATGATTCATCAAAAGGGCTTAAATCGTACTCTTCAAATTCCGCTGCTCCTACATACTGAACATTGAATAGATTCATTTCTGCTCCATGTAAATGCTCCAATATATTGCTCAATAAATCATTTATTGATTTCTCAGCCATCTTGTCCTTTGGTTTCCCATGTTCATTAAAATACTCTATCAACTCTACATCCGAAGCAATCAACTCACTCACTCCTACTTCTACTGATAGAAAATCATGTATATTGTCTGATAACTGAGCAACATTATTCTGATTGATTTCAACTATTTCATTGATCAATCTGTCCCTAAAGTGATAATAACCAAGAAATCCAATAATAACTATCATTGTAAAAAGCGCTAACGCCATAGTTAAATATATTTGTGTGATGTAATTTCTATTCATGGTTGCCTCCTTTTCTTAATTATATCACTAAGATCTTTGTTATCCCAGAAAACAAACGCCCACTCTCGGAGTGGTCTGTTCTAAATACTATTCTTATTATGTTCATAATACAATTATCCTGCAAAACCAGCTGTCTTCTTCTTTCTGTTTTCTATCACAGAGATCCCATTCAAGGCGAATCCAATCATATGTCCAGTTACTAATACCATAAATATTGAACCCACACCAACTTTAGCACCCAAAATAAATCCAATAGCTGTAAGGACGACATCCTGAAATACCCTAACGACACCAACATTTAGCCCAAATCGATTATGTACCCCCATCATCAATGCATCAAATGCACCTTCACCAAGACTAGAGGAAATGTATATTGCAATCCCAACACTTAAAACAATAGCCCCACTCACAAGTAATGATATTCTTATAGGCAAATGCTCTGTAGTTATTTGTAATTTAAGACACAGTCCAATAATAGAACCACTCGCTATGGCATGAACCAACGTCCCAACTTTTAACCTAGACTTGTCAATGAAATATACTATAGCAACTACGATGATGAGTAGAATCTGGGATGCAATACCAAAGCTCAGACCGCCCGCATTGGCTACCCCCAGTATAATTGTTGATATCGGATCAGTTCCCAAGTTTGCACTGACGACAAGAGACACCCCCATACCCATAATAATCAATCCTAACCAATACTTCATCCAACGATAATACATAATTTGCTCTCCTTTCAAGATGATCTTCCTTTATTATTATATTTTTTGATTACAGTTTACAGGTCATTTGACCCGTTTCACTTAACATTAATATATGTTAAGTCACTTATAACTACATCCAAATCTTCTCTATTTACAATGTTTTCTGTTTTATCATTATTACAAGTTGATTTATGTACTTTATATTGTTTTATAGTACCATGGTTGTTTTACTTTCTTCAAATATTCTAATAATTTTAATTATTGTATAATTTATTATAACCTATCCATAATCATTTTATTCAAATCAATCTTAAAAGCAAAAAAGACGACCTTACAAAACGTAAGGCCGTTCGTTTCACAATTTCTGTCATATAAATTATCCATCATTCTTTGACTCAGAAAACTTTCCACCTAATACAGTTATGTCTAAGCTCAATTTGACTCATTCCTATACCAAATATGAACAAAAAGGCATGGCTATATAATTTCCAAAGCTATTTTCATCATATCTATGAACGTTTTTTGACGTTCTTCTGCTGATGTTTCTTCAAATGTCACCAATGAATCGCTTACTGTTAAGAGACAAAGAGCTTTTACTTTTTTTCTAGCAGCAATTGTATACAAGGCAACAGCTTCCATTTCTATTCCCAAGACACCATGTGATCTCAACTTCTCAATGTCATTTTTATCACCGTCATAGAAAGAATCATTTGAAACAATATTACCAACATGTGTATTCACATTGGCAATTTCTCTATTGTCATAAGCTGCTTTTAAAAGTTCAAAATCAGCTATTGCTGCATAATCCAGATTACCAAACGTCTTCTTATTGATATTTGAATTCGTGCATGCACCCATTGCAATAATCAGGTCACGAACTTTCACATCTTCTTGGATAGCTCCACATGTACCTACACGAATCATTGACTCCACATTGTAGTCATCGATCAGTTCATTAATATAGATTGACGCAGAAGGAATTCCCATGCCCGTCCCTTGTACCGAGACTCTTTTCCCTTTATATGTACCAGTATAGCCGTACATACCTCTGACTTCATTGTAGCAAATAACATCTTCCAGGAATGTATCAGCAATAAACTTTGCTCTTAATGGGTCGCCTGGTAACAATACCTTTTCCGCCACTGCCCCCAGTTTAGCGTTAATGTGTGTACTCATAAAATGCCTCCTTATAAACTTCTTAGATTTATTATCACTTATTCTTATGCCAATAAACAGGTCATTTGACCCGTTTGGTAAATATGTTATAATTTTACTTATAAAGTACTAAAAGGAGGTCCTGCTAATGTCACTTTCAGCCCTGATCGACCACGCCCCTATAAATATCAAACCACTGCTTACCACACGGTATTATGAAAAGGGACGCCATATTCTCTTTCCAGGAGAATCAAATACCAGTTTATTTCTCCTTACAGAAGGTATAGCCGAAGTAAGCATGCAGAGTCACCAAGGTAAAAATATATCACTACGATTACATACTGCTCCTGATACGTTTGGTGTTCTTGAGCTTTTTGACGATCAGCTTAAAACACAAAGTGTCATTGCAAAAACTGATTGTCAAGTCATTGTTGTACAACGGAAATTTGTGCTTCAATGGATGGAGGAAGACTTTCAATTTAACTTGTATATTATTAAACTTCTGTCTTCTTGTTTCAGGCAGGCAAATGCTCTTGCATCCATTTTGTCGACTATGACGATAAAAGAAAGAGTGTTGCTTAGTATATATCAGCATCATAAATCAGGAACACTAACATCATTGACTAAAGAAATGTTAATAAATGAAGTTTGTACACCTCGAAGAAGCTTAAATAGAATTATTCAAGATTGTTATGAGGAAGGAATCCTTGAATATAACAGCAAGACATTTCATATTATTAACCTCAAATCACTTGAAGATTCAATAGGTTCTCTAAACTTTAATATGTAGTCAACTACAAGCGCACCCTGTTTTGAATCTCACCCCAACTTGGAAAGCACCTCTCTTGATGCAAAATGAATGCTGGCAGCACCCCAATGTTTGGACAACTGCCAGCACCAATTTATATGCTGTTAAGCTCAATATCTTGTCTTTTATCTACAAGTAAGTCGTATAAGATCCTCCTATAGCCTCATTGATTGTATCTAGACTGTGTGCGTTATGATACGATCGCTTGTATTAATGTCAAGATTTTTTTATTATTTTATCATTAATATCTAAACACCTATATTAAGCTATAAAAACGACTGCACGATGGCAGTCGAATTCGCTTATCTAAATTCTATATGAAGTTCTTTTCTTAGCGCATGAGAAATCTTTTAAGAAAGGCTATACTAAGGTAAATATCATGCCAAGAAAAAGCAAGAATTATACAGATAAGTTTAAAAAGCAACATAGTAGCTCTTAGAAAAAGTGGAAAAGGCGTAACTCAATTAGCTAGAGAATATGATGTCGCAAAATCAACTATTAATAAATGGGTATCCGATTATGATAATACTGGATCCTTTAAAGCTAAAGACAATAGAACGCCTGAGTACAGCATCAGCGCTATGTGTAGAGTTTTGAAAATCCCTAGAAGCTTAATCTATTATAAAAAGAAATTAAGAAAAAATAACACAGAGCTTGAAAATAAAATTATTAGAATATTTAAAGATAGTAAAAACAACTATGGTACTAGAAAAATAAAAGCAGTATTAGCTTTTCCTGTTTCCTTTTTCATCTGTTCCACCTAATATGATGTAATCTATAACGGAGTCAAATATTTCTTTGTCAAATTCTTTCAGTATCTTGTTGTCTTTGAATAGCTTTCTAAATTCTTTAATTTTCTCGGATATGGCTATTTCTTCATCTGCTGTTATTCTGAGTTCGTTTATCTGCTGATTTAATGCTTCTTGTACTGTTGCTAGGAAATCTTCTAGTATTTTTTTGTTATTCTTACACATTTCATTGAATCATTTAACAAAGGCTTCTTCTATGATTTTTTCATGTATTCCTTTACTGTCTGGACAGTTTTTCTTGCCATGTTTGCTTGATAGTATGCAATGCCATACTACTTTACTATTTTTAGTGCCTGCATTTCATGCTCTTCTTTCTACTCCACCTTGGCAGAAACCACATTTTATTTTACTGCTGAAGGTGTATTGCCTGCTGTATCTGTCTATTCTGCCTTGGGTTTTATTGACGTTTCTTCTTTTTCTAATTTCTTGGCATTTGTCAAATAGTTCTCTTGATACGATTGGGTAAATGGCATGCTATTAGGGTTACATATTATATGTAATCCCTCTGGTTAAGATTATTTTATTTTTTTGAGGATTAGTGCTATGTCCTCAGTTTTATTTTATCATAGTCTTACTTGTTATAAAATGTAACCTGTATCTAATTCTAATTTTTTATTATCTTATGCTAATGTTTACAATATTTTTGTATATACTCTAACTATATTATATTTAAATTTACTAGCACTAGGCGGTGTTTATAATGATATATCAATTCATGATATTTGATATAAATATAAGCCTTATACTCTTTAAGATACCTGAGTCTCATTCTCCCATACTTCCCAAGTGGCATTTCATCATATTTAACATCATTAGAAATCTGAATCTTAGGATATAATATCCCATCAACCTCTTCATACTACAATTCCACAGGCTTAAACTTACTCTCCATTATCATCCTAGCTCCAATTTTAAAGCCTTCTATGAAGGTTTCAAGATAATAATAGGAATCTCTTTCATTACGTGTAGTCAGTAGTTCATCATAAAGCCTAAATTCAGCTTTACCTAGTCTACTTGTAAAATCATTTTCTAGACCAACTTTCACATTAATCTTTTCAAATTTTTCTCCTTTTGGGAAATCCTCTTCATTTCTATAAATTTCACCATAATACAACATTTCTAACATACGTTTCATCCAAATCACCTTTCTTATTTTTATTTAAAAGGTAATCCAAACAAAAACATCCTTATATCCACTCACGCCCTACCATAGTTCAGTACTGACTGAACATATCTACTCAGTACCTATTTTGATAGCAACACGCACCGTAATCTCTCGATATTTCTGAAATTTGCTATGTCAGTACTAAAGGTACAATAATCGCAGAAGTGTGTAAATTCCTTGATTATTAAGAGTCTTGACGATAGAGTACTGTCACTGTCTCGACGTGCACAGTCTGCGGAAACATATCCACCGGCTGAATTTCCTTAACCCTATAACCGCCTTCACCAAGCACTTTAATATCTCTAGCCATAGTCGCAGGATCACATGACACATACACAACCTTCTCTGGCTTCATCTTTATAATAGTCTCCAACAACTCACTATCACAACCTTTTCTAGGTGGATCAACCACTATAACATCCGCCCTAACACCATCGTTATACTTTTCTGTAATAACCTCTTCAGCCTTACCAACATAAAATTTAGTATTACTTATGTTATTAAGCTCAGCGTTATTCTTAGCGTCCTCTATAGCTTCTGAAACTATCTCTACTCCCATAACCTTCTTACTCTTATCTGCTAAAAACAATGATATCGTACCAATACCACAATAAGCATCCCAAACTACTTCATTTCCACACAAATCTGCAAACTCTAATACCTTACTATACAACTTCTCAGTCTGTACAGGATTCACTTGATAAAAAGATAAAGGCGAAATATTATAAGCAACTTCTCCAATATAATCAGTTATATAAGGTTTGCCCCATAACATCTTTATTTTATTACCCATGATAACATTAGTTTTATCTTTATTGACACTAATAAATATACTAGCCACATTATCTATTTTTCTAAGATTATTGATCAGTTCATCACTATTAGGCAACTTATTACCATTAATTACAACCCCTACCATAATCTCTTTCGTATGAAAACTTACTCTAGTAACAATATGTCTAACAAAACCCTTATGACTTACTTCATTATATGGTCTTACATTATTCATCAACATATACTTTTTAATAACACTAATAATGTCCTTATTTATCGGCTGTTGTATATAACATCTATCTGTAGATATTATATTATGACTTCTCATAGCATAAAATCCAATATTGACAGAATCATCTCCCATGCTTCCTACAGGAAATTGTACTTTGTTTCTATAGAAATAAGGCTTATCCATACCTATCACTTTGTTAACTTTTATATCAGTTATACCACCAATTCTTTCAATAATATCTTGCACCTTTTTTTGTTTATAACTTAGTTGGCCCTCATAGGATAAATGCTGTAACTGACATCCGCCACATCGTTTTGCTATATCACACACAGGGTCAATTCTATGAATTGAAGGTTCTAAGATATTAATTAATTTTCCAAACCCAAAATTCTTTTTTGTCTTAATTACTTTTACCTTGATTTTCTCTTGTGGCAATGCTCCATCAACAAATAGCGTATAGCCATCTATCTTACCTATACCTTCACCATTTATACCTAGATCATCTATAACCATTTCATAATACTCATTCTTAACTACGGGTAACTCAACATTTTTTGCCTTCATGATTATTCATCCTCTATACTTTAATATAAAAAGGGCATTCCCATAATACAATAATACGCTTTTCTCTAAGTTAAAGAAATGTATTATGAGAAAGCCCCTCATAGAATTTATTTTTTACTAATTAATATCTAGTTCTTCTAACATTAGAATCAAAGATTCTCTGCCAACCTAACCAATTATCTTCCACATCACTTGTTTCTAATAGATCAGAAAATGTTCTTAGTTTTGCATCGCAGTTATCTGCAAAATGTAGAGCAAGTGCTTCTATTGTTTGTGGTTTCTTAGGTGAACCATATTCCAATTCTCCATGATGAGCTAAGATACAATGTTTTACCATGTAAGCTAAATCCCCTGGGAAACCAGGAATCTCTTTGATTCTATCTGAAACCCACTCAGTAGATATCATTATATGCCCTAATAATTGACCAGGGTCAGTATATTCGATAATAGGGAAT
This sequence comes from Vallitalea sp., assembly GCF_025211055.1. GTDB lineage: Bacteria > Bacillota > Clostridia > Lachnospirales > Vallitaleaceae > Vallitalea. The sequence continues at coordinate 54,118 of NZ_JAOARO010000018.1, forward strand.
TTTGATAACTCTTTTATCTTTCCTATATCGTGGAACAATGCAGAAGTATATAATATGTCCTTATTAATCACTTTATAATTACTAGCAAAGAATTTACACATATTGAGTACACAAAGAGTATGCTCTAGTAAACCTCCTAGATAACTATGATGCATTGTTTTCGCTGCTGTATGTTCTTTGAAGGTTTTAATGAACTCCCTATCTTCAACAAAAAATTTCTTAACTAAAACGCTAAGATATTTGTTATCTATATCATTAACAAATGTGAGTAATTCAGAATACATCTCATTAATATCCCTGCTGGAAACTGGAATATACTCTCTTGGGTCATACTCTCCTTCGCTACTTTTTCTCAATCTTCTTATATTAAGCTGTATGGAGTTTTGGAATGTTATAACCAAAGCATCGATTTTAATATACTCATGCTCATTAAAATCATTAATACCATCATTTAAATCCCATATTTTAGCATCTACTACACCTGTTTTATCTTGTAATTTTAGAGAATAGTAAGTTTTACCAGCTCTTGTTTTCAATACTTGCTTATTAACACACAAGTAATGGTCTTGTATTTGTTCTCCTTCTTTCATGTCTACTATGTAACGCATATATTACTCCTTTCAAAACCACCATCAATTTATATCATAATCTATATACTATCCAATATATCAATAAGATATATTAATAACCTTAAACTTAGTATTATTTTATTCCAAACATTCATCTTACATTATACCCTATTTTATATAAAAAAAAAAGAAACTCACGATTTCTTTTATAATAATTTAAAAAAGGCTTTGATTATTGTATTTATATATAATCAAAGCCCGTTATCAATAATTACATAATACTTTGTCTATCAGTTAGTTTCACATTAAGTTCTACCTTTTTAAAACCTTTGTTTGTTTTTCTTGCTACTTTTACTGATACAGTGTCTCCCACTTCATATTTTTCAATTTCCTTTTGTAAATCTTCAAAATTAAAGATTTTGGCTCCACCAAATTCAAATATAATATCTTGTGATCTAAGTCCAGCTTTTTGGGCACCACTGCCTTCTGTTACTTCTTTAACTAGTATTCCTATAGGTAATCCATAGAAATCACCCATTTCTTCGGTAACGTCAATACCTCTAATACCTAATGCTGGTCTATCTTTTTGATTAACAATGTCTTCAATAATAGGTTTTGCTTCATTGACTGGTATAGCAAATCCCATACCTTCTATATCTGTAGAAGCTAATTTATAACTATTGATACCGATAACTTCACTCTGTGCATTAACTAATGCTCCACCACTATTACCTGGGTTGATTGCTGCATCAGTCTGAATAAGTGGCAAACTCTTATCAGTAGATTCTAATGTTCTGTTAATAGCACTAATATATCCTACTGTAACAGTATTACTATATTGTTTTCCAAGAGGGTTACCTATAGCAACTGCTAGTTCTCCAACCTTTATCTTGGCAGAATCACCTAACTTAGCAATTTTAATACTATTCAATAATTCATTTTTCATATCCTTTTTTGCTACAGATAGAACTGCTAGATCATAATCTCTTTCATAACCAACAACTTTTGCATTGATATTTTCAGAATTGAAAAAAGTTACCACAACATTTCTAGCGCCATCTATAACATGTTGATTAGTTACAATATATATATCATCTTTGTTTTCTCCAAATATTATACCTGAGCCAGTTCCTTCTTGTTCATATTGATTGTTAAACCAATCTTTAGCAGTGACAACACTTGTAATTGTCACTATTGAAGGTTTCATATTTTCCGCTATTGCAACAACTGGTGATTTATATTTTTCATTAATTATGGAAGTATACTCACTACTTACTTCCTTTAGATCTTCAGATAAAGTAGTTGTATTGCTTGTATCTCCAAAAGAAAATTGATTTGAATCATCTTTTTGAGATATTGTTGAACCTACATATTTTTCAAAAAATGGTTTAGTAACTACCATACCTATTTGGAATGCTCCTCCTAGAAGAACTGCTACTAAAACACTTGCTATCACCTTTTTCCAAGTAAAATTTCTTTTACGAACTTTTCTCTCTTCATTTTTTATTCTTTCTTGAAAACATTGATTTGAATAAGCTTGATTATGTTCATCCATTGATAAGTTGCTATTATTACTTTCGTTGATATGACTTTTGATAATAGTTGTTTCTATAATATCATCATAATCATTTCCTTCTAAATTATTAGTATTATTTTCGTTACCATTGATTTCATTTCCATTCTCATCATATCTTTTGAATTCATCCATATATATTCCTCCAAATCTTTATTTTTAGATTAACCTAATCATTGCATTTTTTTCTAAGTATAATTCTTCCAAGTTGGTTAATCATATATTCTATAATAAGATTATACTCATTTTCTTTGAATAAAATATGAACTCTTTGTTAATAATTTTGAATAATTTAGCATTATGTTAAATAACAATAAAAAAGACCATCTAAGCAATATACTTAGACAATCTGGATAAATTAGTTATTATTGAACTTTAATATAATATTATTTATTATCTTTGTTTTTATTTTCAATTGACTTATCTTTATTATTTACAATTTGATTAACATTATTTTTTACATTTGACATACTGCATTTACCATCTATATGAGCACCTTCATCAATAATGATACTAGCTGTATTAATATCTCCTGTTATTTTCGCTGTTTTAGTCAGGTGAAGCTGACCTGTAATCTTCAAGTTACCATCAATCTTACCTGCCACCAACAAAAAATCTGCTTCTATATTACCTTTAATATATCCAGTTTCCCCAATAGCTAAACTAGCTTCAACTTTCATATCTCCATAGTACTTACCATTTATCTGTACTGAACTCTTGGATTTTAATGTAGAATTTTCTAATATTGTATCTTTTCCTATTATAGTAGATGGTTTATCATAAGTTGCTTGTTTCTTTTGCTTAATCATTTCAACTCTCCTTTGATACAAATTCGAATAAATTTTTGTAATTAAATTTTGTTAATTAAATATAATTATTTTCATTTATATATATAATCCATTGGATTTTGTGTTTCACCATTTATAAGAACTCCATAATGAACGTGAGGTCCACTGCTTCTGCCAGTACTTCCTGATTTTGCTATTTTATCTCCACGTTTTACCTTGTCACCTTTTTTAACTAATAATTTGGAATTATGCGCATATTTGGTAGTAATACCATATCCATGGTCAATAATTACCAATCTTCCATATATACCGTCATATCCTGAAAAAACAACGGTTCCTTTACCAGTAGCATATACGCTTGTTCCATAACTAGCTTTTAAGTCTACACCTCTATGAAATTCAAAGGCTTTGCGTCCAAAAGGATTTTTTCTCCAACCATATGGACTTGTTACCCACGTATTTTTAACAGGCAACATTGAAGGATAAGCTTCCCAATAAGGGATTATCTCATCAACTTTATCATTAAGTTCATTATATGTATTAGTTTCACTGTCAATCAATTTCATTGTCTCTTGAAGTTTATTTATTAAATCTTCTGCTTTAGTTTGAAAATCTTCCTCTACAGATATTATCTGCTTTGCCCTATCAGACTTATCTTCTTGGCTATTTATGGGTAATAAATCTAAAGATGCAGTTATATTAGTACTTCTTGATGCTGAAAATTCAGCTACCAAAGGTTCAGCCGAAGCTTTTCTATCTATGGAACCTATAGGCTTGCTGTCAGTAGTTTTCTTAGTACCATTAAGCTTAGAATCAATATCCTGTTTTTGATCTTCTAATTCTTGAAGCTTGTTTTGAATCTGTGTATATAATTCCTGTAGATCATCTAACTTGGAAAACCTTTCAGCTTCTTCTACTTCATATTCCTTGATCTTTGCATCTTTATCACTATTCTCGTATGTATTTGTTTGAAGATTGAGATTAGCAGTTGCCATTTTGTTTTGAACATCAGCTACATTTGTCATTGTTACCAGTACCCATATTATTACAGAAATAACACAAGCAAATAGAGGGAACCTAATCCATTTTGGAATCTTAATGGTCTTAGGGCTTTTGGTAGGATCAGGAATTATAACAAAAGTTATATATTTACGGCTCTTGATTTTATGCTCTTTAACGTTATGCCTAGTCCCCCAATTCATTTTTTATCCCCACCTTTAACAGTATCTTGTTATTTTATGTATATAATTGGTATATTTTCTACTTTAGCCAAATACATTATAACATATTTTTTAATATATTTGTAATATAAATTTAAAATTTTAGTATTATATTAAAATAAAAAATACTGCTTTAAGAGACGCTGATACCTATTCTACGTATCAAGCCACTGAAGTAATAGGTAAAATAATTTAGATTATGCAGTGAAATTCTACAATACAGAAATGAGAAGAGTTGATACGTTAACTGGAAAGTCATCTTACTCCCTTTATATTCATTTTAAATGTAGTTAGCATTTTAAAATTATTTAGTGAATCATTATTTAAGGTCATTTATAATTGCATTGACTCCCTGTAAAATCACATCACTCAAGACATCAGTGTAATTTTCATATTTATCTGTTCTATACCCTTGCCCTGCTACGCAGAAGGCTCACAAGCTGAGGTTGCCGACATTGGTTCTAGTAGATGAAACCAAGAAAAGGAATGGTTGATTATATCGCTATATCCTCATTAAAAGACATATCAAAACCAAAAACTAGAAAATAGCTCTGTACAATTTCTTTTAAGATAGCATTATTTAACTCATGTATATTATCATAAATTACAGGATATAAAAAATCTGTTTTTTGTTCTGAACTTGGGTACTTAAATTATCTGATGTTTCATATATATTATGTTCATCTTGTTTTTGAGTAAATTTCATACAACCCGAAAGGTACAATATAATTATGTATTACCATAAGACAAATTCAAAAGTCGTTAAAGAGTATATAGAGGGTAATGTTTTATATGACTTGACATGCTCCCGTACGATATGCTGTACTATATAAGGGAAATAATCAGTTTTAACTTTTAAAATAGACCATATTGATGTAAAATATAAATGAATCCTATCATATGTAAGATACCTAAATAATAATAATAATAAGGTGGTTAAAATGAATACTAAAGTTTTAAAAACATTAGAATATAATAAAATAATAGAACAGTTAATAAGTAAAACTTCATCCAGAATGGGAAAAGAACTATCATCTTCTTTAATTCCATACTGTGACATTGATACTATTAGAACCAAACAAAAAGAAACTTCTGAAGCAGCAACTATGATATTAAGAAGAGGCTCATTAGCATTGGGTGGACTTAAGGATATTCGTTCATCCATTAAAAGATTAGCTATAGGTGGTGACCTTTCACAGATAGAGCTATTGAATATCGGGGAAGTACTAAGAGTATCCAGACATGTAAAATCATATGCAAAATCAGCAAAAGATTCTAATACAGCTAATAATCTAGACACCTTATATGGTTTATTTGATGCTATAGAAGTACTTAATCCATTATATAAGGAAATAACTAGATGTATTATTTCTGAAGAAGAAATATCTGATGATGCAAGCCATGAATTATATAATATAAGACGACAGATGAAGGTATCCAATGGTAAGATCAAAGAGCACCTTAACAAAATCATTACATCAAGTACTTATAAAAATATGCTCCAAGATCCAATAATCACTTTACGTAACGATAGGTATTGTGTTCCTGTTAAACAAGAATATCGTGGTAGCTTCAAAGGTATGATACATGACCAGTCAGCTTCAGGCTCTACATTATTTATAGAACCTATGTCTGTTGTAGAATTGAATAATAAAATAAAAGAACTCTTCACAAAGGAAAAGCAAGAGATAGAGAAAATATTAACTATCCTTAGTTCAATGTGCTTTGAACATAAGGAAGAATTAGCTAGTGACTTGAAAATATTGACAGAAATAGATTTCATTTTTGCAAAAGGTGAATTATCAATATCCTTAGGTGGTACAGAACCCATTTTTAACAATGATAAATATATAAACATAAAAAAAGGACGTCACCCATTACTTGATAAAGATACTGTTGTTCCTATAGACATACATTTAGGTAGAGAGTTTACAACGCTCATGATTACAGGACCTAATACAGGAGGTAAAACTGTAACATTAAAAACAGTAGGGCTATTAACATTAATGGGACAGGCAGGTCTGCATATTCCTGCTTCCCACAAATCTGAGCTTACAATTTTTGATGATTTATTCGCTGATATCGGAGATGAACAGAGCATTGAACAATCTCTTAGTACCTTTTCATCCCATATGACTAATATAATTGACATCCTACAAAATGCTACCTATAATTCATTAGTTCTATTTGATGAATTAGGAGCTGGTACAGACCCTACAGAAGGAGCCGCTTTAGCTATGGCTATTCTAGAAAATCTTCATAAGAAGAATGTTCTTACTATAGCTACTACCCACTATAGCGAGTTAAAAGTATATGCTCTATCTACAAAAGGTGTGGAAAATGCTTGTTGTGAATTTGATGTCAAAACATTAAGACCTACTTACAAATTGCTTATAGGTATCCCTGGTAAAAGTAATGCTTTTGCCATATCAAAAAGATTAGGATTAACCGATAATATAATAGAAGATGCAAAACAATTATTAGAACATAAGGAAATAAGATTCGAAGACCTTATTACAGAACTTGAGATAAGCAAAAAAACTACAATAATGGAAAAAGAAAAAGCATTGAAATACAGCAAAGAAGCTGAAGAATTGAAAAACAAAGTTATAATACAACGTGAAAAGATTCAGAAACAAAAAGACAAAATACTTACCGAAGCAAGAGAAGAAGCATATAAACTACTTAATAATGCAAAAGAAGATGCAGATAACATAATAAAAAGCATGAATAAGCTTCGTACCAACTCTGATAACTCCAAAGAAATGGAAATGCAGAGAAGTAAACTTCGTTCATCTATATCTTCTTTAGAAAAAGATTTATCAACATGTATAAAGACGAAAAAAGCTAATACTAAATCTCCAAAAGATCTAAAAGCAGGAGATACTGTTTTTGTGTCAACATTTAACCAAAAAGGAACTGTTCTAGAGTCTCCTAATGCTAAGGGAGATGTTCAGGTTCAATTAGGCATCATGAAGACAAAAGTCAACATTAAAAATCTAAGTTATGTTAAAAGTGCAGAAGTAAATTATAAAAAAGTACCAAAAAATAAAAATAACATTTCATCCAAATCCATGTCAATCTCTCCTGAATATGATGTTCGTGGAAGAAGTGTTGAAGAAGCATTAGGTGAACTAGACAAATTTCTTGATGATGCATATTTGTCTCACCTTCCACAAATAACTATTATACATGGAAAAGGAACCGGTACTCTTAGAACAGCAATCCATACATTCCTTAGAAAAATTAAGTATGTGAAATCATTTAGAATCGGTAACTACGGCGAAGGCGAATCTGGTGTAACAATAGTTGAATTCAAATAAGGAGGTAGATAGTATGGAATCAAAACAAAAAATACTCATAGTTGATGATGATCCAAATATAACAGAGTTAATATCTCTATACCTTAACAAAGAAGGTTATTTAACTAAATTCGTTCATAACGGTAATAATGCAGTAAAAACTTTTCAGACATTTGCACCTAATTTAGTAATATTAGATTTAATGCTTCCAGGAATGGATGGTTATGATATATGTAAAGAAATAAGGAAAATAAGCAATATCCCTATAATCATGTTAACTGCGAAAGGAGAAACTTTTGATAAGATATTAGGCCTAGAGTTAGGTGCAGACGATTATATGGTAAAGCCTTTTGATACAAAAGAACTAACAGCAAGAGTAAAAGCAGTTCTTCGTAGATATCAACCATGGGATGATAAGAATAAACAAGTGGTAGTACCTAATCTTACAATCAATTTATCTAACTATACAGTTATATATTTTGATAAGAAAATTGAGATGCCGCCAAAAGAGCTGGAACTTCTATATTTCCTAGCTTCCAATTCTAATCAAGTGTTTACTAGAGAACAACTATTAGATAGAATATGGGGTTATGAATACATTGGGGACACGAGAACTGTTGATGTTCATGTAAAAAGGATAAGGGAAAAAATAAAAGAAACAGATTATTGGGGTATCAAAACTGTTTGGGGTATAGGATATAAATTTGAGGTGAAGTGATGTTCAAATCATTTGTTAATAAATTCTTCTTAATATATGCAATATTGACACTAATTATATTTATGCTATTAACAACTTTATTAACTAACATTATTGAATCTTTTTTTATCAACGACCAAAAAAAGAATATGATTAATGTTGGAGAAGCTATAAGTGAAGGATATTTGGCCGCATACTATGATCAAACCAAAATGGCAGCTCTAAATTTTGAATATCAGATTGTAGTCATGAGTAATAATATTGGTTCCAGGATATGGATATTATCTAATGATGGTACAGTTCAGATAGATTCAGAAAAAGGTGTTAATTCATTTGAAAAACTAGTTGTAGATAATCCTAGCATTGATAAGGCTAAAAAAGGTGAAATTGTTACCTTAAAAGGAGATTTCTATGGTTTGTCCTCTACTCCACTTATAACTGTCATTGTTCCTATAAAGATGAACAATGACATTAAAGGAATAATAGTTATGCACTCACCCTACCCTGCTGTCAAGAAAACAGCTAATTATTTCTTTAATCTTACTATTATATGCTTACTATTCTCATTAGTATTTTCCATCATGTTAATGTATTTATTCTCAAGAAGAATTACAAAAACATTCCAACAGATGAATAGAACCGCAAGATCAATAGCTAATGGAAATTTTGAGAGTAGAATCGTAATAAATACCAATGACGACATAGGAGAACTTGCTACAAATCTGAATTTTATGGCTGCTGAATTAGGAAAGTTAGAAGAAATGCGCAGGAGCTTCATAGCTAACATCTCTCATGATTTCCGTTCACCATTAACGTCAATAAAAGGTTTTGTACAAGCTATATTAGACGGTACTATACCTCATGAAAATCAAGACAAATATCTTAACATAGTCTTAGATGAGACTAATAGACTTAGTAACTTGACTAATGAAATTCTATTACTTACAAAGCTTGAAAACAATGGATTACAGCTTAATTATACAGAGTTTGATATACATTTTGTGATTAGAGAAGTATTAATCAAATTTGAAGGTAAGATAAGAGAGAAAAAAATTCATATTACTTTATTAATTGATGAAAAACAGATCATAGTGTATGCTGATAAAGATAAAATCGAAAGAGTTATCTATAACCTCATTGATAATGCAGTAAAATTCTGTAATAAAGGTGATAGAATAACCATTGAAACAACAAAGTTCAAGGATAAAGTGAATATATCTATAAAAGATAATGGTCCAGGTATCAATGAAGATGAAATCAAATATATATTCAATAGGTTTCATAAATCTGACCGGTCACGTGGTGAAGATAAAAAAGGTACTGGCCTTGGATTATCTATTGTAAAAGAAATAATTACAGCTCATGGAGAAACTATAAATGTTAACAGCAAAGTAAATGTTGGAACTGAATTTGTCTTCACATTGACTATATCTAAGAATAAATAATAATTATAACCACCTATTTATAAACTACCCTTAAAAAGTGTATTTATGAATAGGTGGTTTTTTATGTGAAAATTCTGTATCAACTTTTATAAAGTATTAATATAATGATAGTAAGTATAATAAAAAGGTATGGAAAGATGGCTTATTCAGCTAGAGAATTACTTGCAAGAATAATCAAATGTGAAGCTGGAGGAGAAGGCGAAACAGGAATGAAAGCAGTTGCTACAGTAGTAATGAATAGAGTTCATGCAGCTGAAGGAGAGTATCAGAGGGTTAATCAAGGGGATTTACGTAAAGTAATATTTCAACCAGGTCAATTTGATTGTGTAAGAACAGTATTAGGTGGTGTAGCAAATCCTCAAACTATATGGGCCAGTCCTCCAGAGCAGATTCATTATGATATAGCAGACTGGGCATTAGCAGGTAATAAACTGTATAATATAGGTTCTACCTTATGGTATATGAATCCTTTTGATCCTCAATGTCCTCCATATTTCCCTTATAATGAAACTGGAATTTATAATTCAAGAATAAGAAAACATTGCTTCTTTGATCCCACAGATTTATATAAAGACACTTAAACAATTAAGACTATAGAGTTAAAAACACACAAGATAATAACTAGCAGATATCTGTATCACATAAAAATAATTAACTATAAAAGGAGTTTTTTATGAATAGAAATAATGAGCAATATATGCCAACAACCTATGGTTCACCCCTAAGACAAAAAAGAGGATATCCCTATCCTAAGCAAATGCCCTCAAGACAAACAACTATACGTAATAATACTTGTACAACTGAAAAAAATAATGATAATACCAACAGCAATAATAACAATGTTACAAGAACATTGCCCCCAATTATCACTAATCCTGCATACCTTCAAGGATATCTAAGAACAAAAATAGGTAAATTCATGAAAGTAAATTTTCTACTAGGTACGGGTACATTTATTGATAAAGATGGAATTCTAAAAGAAGTAGGAGTAGATCATATTGTTCTAAGAGACATTAAAACCGGCGAAGATGTAATTGGAGATCTATACTCTATTAAATTTGTTGAAATCCCCGACTAATATAGATAATTTTGCATTTTCCTATATAATTATATACTAATGTAACTAATCAAAACTCCAATCTGCTAATACAGATAGGAGCTTTTTTGTGTATATCTTTAATTATCTTTAATTTATAGCTGACTACATAATTTTGGGCAGTATGTAATGTATACATAGTTTACTCCATCTGAACTAACCCTCAAATGACCAATTATACAAATCAGTTGATCTCCTACTCCATGTACAAGAAATAATTCTCTTGTAGCTCCACCATTATTTAATTTAATTAATTTTCATTAATAATACCTACCATAAAATCTATAGTTCTATAAGATTAAAAAATCTTCATATTTCTAACTTAAATACATAATTATATAGTATTTTTTATATAATATTTGTACATATTCACCAACATTACATTAATGATGCAATATTATTACTAACTTGCATCATAACATTTGATTAAGTAATTAAAAATAATATATAAATTTTAATAAAGTTACATATTGCCCTATTAAACTAGTGAAATTTATGATATAATTTTTTTAAAGCTAATAAAAACTATGCAATTTTTATATATTCCACAATCATATTCCATTGCATATTTATACATTAAGGAGTGATATTATGAAATTAAACAACACTGAACACATTTTTGAAATAGTTAAAAAGAGAAATCAAAATGAACCAGAATTTTTGCAAGCAGTAGAAGAAGTTCTTGCTTCTATCGATCCTGTATTGGATAAATACCCAGAGTACGAAAGCGTAGTCAACAGTATTATCGAACCTGAAAGATTCATCATTTTTAGAGTACCATGGATTGATGATAAAGGTAATACTCAGGTCAATCGTGGATTCAGAGTACAATTTAATAGTGCAATCGGACCTTACAAAGGTGGTCTTAGATTCCATCCAAGTGTAAACGCTAGTATTATTAAATTCCTAGGTTTCGAACAAATATTCAAAAATTCATTAACTGGACTACCAATCGGTGGTGGTAAAGGCGGAAGCGACTTCGATCCAAAAGGAAAATCAGATAATGAAATCCTAAGATTTTGTCAAAGTTTTATGACTGAGCTTTCAAAATACATAGGAGCATATACTGACGTACCAGCTGGAGATATTGGAGTTGGAGCACGTGAGATTGGTTATCTATATGGACAATACAAAAGAATCAAAGGTCTTAATGAAGGTGTTTTAACTGGAAAAGGCTTACAATATGGTGGTAGTTTAACAAGAAAAGAAGCTACAGGTTATGGGTTAATCTACTTAATGGAAGAAATCTTAAAACACAATAATGATTCAATGAAAGATAAAACAGTTGTTATTTCTGGCTCAGGTAATGTAGCTATCTATGCTACTGAAAAAGCTATAGAATTAGGAGCAAAAATTGTAGCTCTTAGTGATTCTAACGGATATATCCATGATCCTAATGGAATTGATTTAGATGCTGTAAAGCAAATTAAAGAAGTTGAAAGAAAACGTATCAAAGAATATGTAAAAGACCATCCAGATGCAAAATACTTTGAAGGTTGCAAAGGTATCTGGACTATCAAATGTGATGTTGCTTTACCATGTGCAACTCAAAATGAAATAGACGAAGAATCTGCTAAGTTCTTAGTAGCAAATGGTTGTAAAGCAGTTGGAGAAGGTGCTAACATGCCATCAACTCCAGAAGCAATTGATGTATACCTTGAAAATAACATTATGTTTGCTCCTGCAAAAGCAGCTAATGCTGGTGGTGTAGCTGTTTCTGCACTAGAAATGTCACAAAACAGTATGCGTTTATCATGGACTTTTGAAGAAGTAGATGAAAAATTAAAAGACATTATGAAAAATATCTTCGTTCGCATTAGTACTGCTGCAAAAGAATATGGTGATGAAGGAAATTACGTAGTTGGTTCTAACATAGCAGGTTTCTTAAAAGTAGCTCAAGCAATGTATGCTCAAGGAACTGTTTAGAAACATTTAAATAAAACAAAAAAAATCTCCAACCTGTTAATCAGGAGGGAGATTTTTTTACCATTTATAATTCCTTAATTGTCCTTCTAATTGCATATGAGCAAAATTTTGTTGTCTTAGAGATTCATACAATACTATAGCAACTGCATTTGATAAATTCAATGATCTAATGTTAGGTTCCATTGGTATTCTAATACTTGTATCTTTAAACCTAACTAGAATATCTTCTGGTATTCCGGCACTTTCTTTACCGAACATGATAAAGCTATCTTTTTCGTATTCAACTTCTGCATATGTTTTTTTGGCTTTAGTGGTTGCCATGTAAATAGTTGCGTTAGGATTTTTACTAATAAAGTCATCAAAATCTTCATATAAATATAACTCTAATTGATCCCAATAATCAAGTCCTGCTCTTTTTACAGATTTTTCATCAATAAAAAAACCTAAAGGTTTAATTAAGTGTAAAGCTGTACCTGAAGCAACACAGGTTCTTCCAATATTACCAGTATTATATGGTATTTCTGGTTCATGTAATAATATGTTCATTTCAATTCACCTTATTTTCTATTCTTCCACTATTGATATATTAATTTCAAAAAGACTATCGTCAAAAAACTTCAATGGCACACATATATTCTTAGAATGGTTAACCATAATATTCATATCTTTACCTAAACATATTGATGGTGGAGTTATATCAACTGTCAATCCTTTTTCTGATAATGCTGTAGCCGCATTACCTAGTATCATATTTGATAATTCACTAATAGCACTTTTTGCCATATTATTTAATTCTTCAACCGGCATACCCATCATCATTTTAGAAGCTATATTACATGCAGTACTAATATTAAGAGATAGTATGACTTGTCCTTTTATATTACCTGTAACACCTATGATTACAGCCAATAGGTCTCCTTCATATTCTGCATCTTTTAAGTAAGGCTTTTGTAATTTAGTTTCTAATTGACATACATCTTTTAAAATCTTTTGGGCCGCTCCAATAAATGGGTTAATATATTCTACATTTATTACTGACATATGCTATTCATCCTTTCAATTCTAGTCCATATCTATGTTAGAAATATCAAAATACTAAATCTGAATAAATATTCCAATAAAAAATATTTTACCATATTACCCTTATTTGTTCAACCATATACTTCTTAAGCTCATATGCCTAATTATGGTAAATGACATTTAAATCTTTTATATCCATCTAAAACAATTATTTCAACTATTTCAAATACCTTTATTCAACTTGACAAACTATATAAGTATAGTATAATAGTTACTAGATAATAATTATTATTGAAAGGAGACTATAGTATGCAACATATAGCAGAGCTATTAAAAGCACACAAATTAAAAGTTACTCCTCAACGAATTGCTATATTCAAAATATTATATGATAGCAAAGAGCATCCTAGTGCAGAACATATTTATAAATGCTTACAAGAAACACATCCAACAATGAGTTTAGCTACTGTATATAAAACTCTAGATACTCTAAAAAAAGCAGAATTAATTCAAGAATTTAATGTAGGAGAAGACAGCTTTAGATATGATGCCAATGTCAAAGCTCATCCACATATGATATGTTTAGAATGTCATAAGGTTTTTGACTTGGACACTATGAAATTGGAGAATCTTAAGAAATATGTCGAAGAAGATACTGATTTTGAAATCATGTATGAAAAAATATTTTTTTATGGGGTATGTGCAGATTGTAAAAAGAACAAGTAGTAAAATAGACAAGCATATAACTAATCTTGTGTAAAATTAAAAACCTTCTAGATTAATGTAAATATAAATATTATCTAGGAGGTTTTTAACTTACTGAGAAATGGCTAATGCAGAACGTCGACTAGTTCTTCCGTGTAAATACCATCATACAATACTGTGACTAACTAAATGTTTAGGACTATATGCATATATTTTAAATAATACTTTATTAAAATCTCTACATTTTCCAACTTCACATGTTTTGAATTCTGCTTGGTTAGTTAGTGTATTTTCATATTGTTCTCTATTATCACTTCTATTTCTAAACATTTCTATCTTGTATCCTTTTGTATCTTTAACAGAATTCCAAGTGACTATATAAGATTGTTTTGCTTCATCATAACGTATCTGAACATTCGTAACCTGTTCAAGTCTGGAACTTGGATAAGTTTATATATTATTTGATTAATCTACCTACAAATTTTTCTATTCTACTAATAGCTAGTTTTAAATCATTGATACTATAAGCATACGAACATCTGATAAATCCTTCGCCACTGTCACCAAATGCTGTCCCTGGTACTACAGCAACTTTTTCTTCCATAAGTAATCTATTAGCGAATTCCTCTGATGTTAAACCTGTTCTTTTAATAGAAGGAAATAGATAAAAAGCTCCTAATGGTTCAAAACATTCAAGTCCCATACTTCTGAAACCTTCAATCATTACTTTTCTTCTACCATTATATGCTTTTCTCATTTCTTCTACATCTGAATCACTATTTTTGACTGCTTCAATAGCTGCATATTGACTGGTAGTAGGTGCACACATAATTCCATATTGATGTATTTTGGTCATAGGTCCTATTATTTCTTTTGGACCTACTGCATATCCCATTCTCCAACCTGTCATTGAATATGCTTTTGAAAATCCGTTTATAACTATTGTTCTATCTTTCATACCATCTAAAGATGCTATAGAAACATGTTTTTCACCATATGTAAGTTCTGCATAGATCTCATCTGATAAAACAATCAAATCATGCTTTATAGCTACTTCAGCTATCTTTTGTAAATCTTTCTCATCCATAATAGCACCTGTTGGGTTATTAGGGAATGATAATACTAATATCTTAGTTTTATCTGTTACATGTTCTTCAACTTCTTCTTTCGTTAATCGAAATTCATTTTCAGCTTTCAAAGGTATTGTAACAGGAGTTGCCCCTGCTAAAAAAGCACAAGGCTTATAAGATACAAAGCAAGGTTCTGGAATTAATACTTCGTCACCAGGATTGATTAGAGCTCTGAATGCAAGGTCTATTCCTTCGCTACCTCCAACTGTTACCAGTGTTTCTGCCTTGTAATCATAATCTAATCCAAATTTTCTTTTTAAATATTTACATATTTCATCTCTCAGCTCTAACATACCTGAATTAGAAGTGTAAAAAGTCTTTCCTTTTTCTAGAGAATATATTCCTTCTTCCCTAATATTCCAAGGAGTGTCAAAATCAGGTTCACCTACACCTAATGAAATAGCATCTTCCATCTCAGATACTATATCGAAAAATTTTCTAATACCAGATGGTGGAATAACTTTTACTTTCTTTGATAATTTGTCCTCTAAACTCATGGTGTCACCGCCATTCTTTCATCTTTTTTGTTTTGTTCTAATATAATACCATGGTCTTTGTATTTTTTTAGTACAAAGTGAGTACCTGTACTTAATACTGATTCAAGAGGTGCTAACTTTTGTCCTACGAATAATGCTACTTCTTTCATTGTTTTTCCTTCGATTATAACTGTTAAATCAAAACCACCTGACATTAGATAAACAGCTGTTACTTCTTTGAATCTATAAATTCTTTCAGCTATTTTATCAAAACCTTGTCCTCTTTGTGGTGTTACTTTTACTTCAATCAACGCTGTTACCTTATGAATATTAGTTTTATCCCAGTTAATTATTGTATGGTAGCCACATATAATCTGTTCTTTTTCCAGTTTAGTTAACTCTTTTGCAATATCTTCTTTTGGATTATCTAATATTGTGGCCAGATCATCAACTGTTACCTTACAATTCTGTTCTAATATACCTAAAATCTCTTGTCTCATATATAGTCCCTCCACTTTCATTTATTTATTAATCTAGGCATTAATAACTTTATACAATTCATCTGTTTTTGGTGGGGTCAACGCTCTTCTCGTATCAGATTGGATAACTATCTTATCTTTTCCTTCTACTATTTTACCTATTACTGAACCAGCAATTCCTGCCTTTTCCAATTTCTCTATCAGCAGTTCCCCATTATATGTAGTAATAATCATGCATCCACTAGAAATCAATTTATAAGGATTGATATTATAATATTCGCATATTTCAATTGTTTCTTGTTTAATAGGAATGTCTTCAAGTTTAACTTCTAAACCTACATTAGAACAAGCAGCAACTTCCCATAAAGCTCCAAATACACCACCTTCTGTCACATCATGCATGGATGTGGCTCCATATTCCACTGCTATCTTTGCCTCTTCTACAACAGATATATAATCACCTAACTTAATTGCATTATCAATAAGTTCTGAATTAAAATGTTTTCTCAGCTTATCTTCATTATCTTTAGTAATTATTGCAGTACCTTCAAGTCCCGCCCATTTTGTTATAATGATATCTTGTCCCACTTCTGCTTTTCCAGTTAGGACTAACTTGTTTTCATGGGCTTTACCAATTCCAGTTACTGAGATAATAGGCTTTGTCACTGCATTAGTTACTTCTGTATGCCCACCCATTACCTCAATATTTAATAGATCACATTGATAATTAACATCTTTCATGATTTCTTTTAATTCTTCTTCCATAAAACCTTCTGGAAGAAGTAGTGTAAGTAAGATGCCTACAGGTTCAGCACCACTAGAAGCTAAGTCATTGGCTGTTATATTAACAGCTAGTGAACCAATATCTTTTACAGCACCTGTTATAGGGTCAGTGGATACAACACATACTTCATCTTTATCAAATTTTATTGCTGAGCAATCTTCACCAACATTAGGTCTAACAATAACTTCTTCTCTATGTGTACTAAGTTGTTTAAATATAGATCTCTTAAGTACTGTCTCCGGTACTTTTCCCAGCTTCATCTTTATCGACTCCTTCGTCTATCGCTTCTTCATTTTTTTCCATATCTTCTATGTTTTCTGAATCTTCTTGAGTCGGAATATTATCATCTATGGCTTTTTCTAACTCTTCTTCTGATTCATTATCCATCTTATTGTCTTTAATACCTTCTATATTATCTGTAATATCTTCTCTTGTTTCTTCAGTACCTTTTACAGTATCTTCATTAATTTCTTCACTATTATCTATAGTTTTTAAAGTCTCTACTGTCTCTTCTTCTAATATATTAGTCGTTTGAATAGTTTCATCAGATTCATTTGTTTTTACTATCTTTTTCTTTCCTACTCTTATTATAGCACCAACTGGCTTATAATAACTGGTATTTACTAATTGTTTATCAATTAATTTATCATTTTCATAAATCAACTTATATAATTTTACTTTATAACCATATATTGCTTTTCTTTTTGTAACCTTTGCACCTGATGTCAAAGAACTATCTGTTATATAAGTAGCTTTTGGAGGAGATATCTTACTAATGATTTTTGATTGGAATTTAATCTTTCTGCTACTATTTCTCTCGTCTTTACCAAATAATCTCATACAGAGTTCCCCCCCCTGTACATAACTTTCAATATAGATTGGATAGTTACTACTGTTTTCAAAAACAAAATCCACATGACTACCTGACATTGTTGCATCTTTGCCTTTTTCTATATAAGATACTGGCATTGAATGATTCTGTCTTTCAATTACTTTCAGTTCAGCCATTAAAACAGCATTATATAGGGTAGTAGCTACTTGACATATTCCTCCACCAAGACCATCTTTAACTTCACCTGAGATAATTATAGGGGCTTCTCTATACCCATTTTTTGAACTTATTGGACTTATTGCTACATGAGTAGCAAAATCTTGACCAGGATATAAAATAGTTCCATTTATTTTATTACACGCAATTCTTAGATTCTGAGTTCTTGCTTTATTATTATTATGTGCAGTGCTATATTCGCCTATTACTTCTTTTATATTACTATAATATTCTTTGGTATATTTGGGTTTTATTACATCAACAACAAGATCTAATTCTTCTTTATAATTGTCAATCGCATTTTTTAGATTGGCTACATTCGTATCAACATTCAATTTTGAGCCATTAATTTCTTTGCCTATAATAAACTCACTATTTTTTCTATGTATTATAGCATTTTTTGGCTCTATATTAAAGTCATTTTTGATAGAACTAACAAATTCTTTTATTTTTTCTTCATTATATACGTTTTCTATACTATAATCAATTTTATCTTCTTTTAACTTATTTATTTTATTGTATCTTTCTTGTAATGTACCTGTCTTAAACAAATTATACGCTTTATCTACAATTTCTTTGTAATTGGATTTGAATTCAAAGTAATTATATAGTTTAGTATATATCTTATCTTCATATGATATTTTTATTTCTTTATCAAATATTTTTTCATCGATAATCACCCTCATTTTATCTAATGCTTCTTCTTTAGATAAACCACCTATGTCTATCCCCTCTATACTTATTCCTTCGTATATAACATCCCTTTTCACAACTTTCTCCATATTTTTGTATCTTATAAAAAAATAGCATCCTAAAGCAACAATAACTACTATTATAGTGATTATTGTTACTATTAGCCATTTTCTTTTTTTCTTATTATTCTTTAGTTCTTCCATTAGAGCATCCTCCCTCTATACAAGTTTTCACCCTTTATTATAATTTATTTTTTCATTGGTTAAAAAATGATATATGTGTAGAATTTAATGTATATTATTTAAATAAGGCTATATATACATAGATTAACATGTATATATAGCCTTACTAAGATGAAGTATTGAAAATAATAGTTAAGCTATGCTAAATATACCTATTAAGTGATTTGCCATATTCTCTACATTTTTTCTCATTTAATTTACTATAACTGCCTATAGGTTTTGATATAGAATTCATATAACTATTCACACTATTTAACTCATTAGAATTTAACTCGTTATTATCAATTTCTCCTGCAAATACTGCCGTTTGATTAACTTCTCCTGGAATAATATTTGTAAAAGCTTCAATGTTCATTTCTCTTTTTGAGCTAACTTCATTATCAGAAGAAACTACAAACACAGATTTTTTCTTATTTTCTAATTGCTCTTTATTCCTATGGATAAAACTACTCATCTCTGGAAGAGGTTCATGCTCATATATAGGTGTTCCTAATATAATATAATCATAGTTTAGATTATTAATATTATTTACATTAAGTACATCTACATTTCCTCTAATCTCTTTACCAATCCATTGTGCTATTTTTTTTGTGCTTCCATGTTTAGAAGCATATGCAACAAGTACATTAGATGTAACATTTCGCATATCAAAACAACTCCTTATTTTAATTTATATTCATCATTATACTTTTTGTGCTTTTATTTATTTTGTCCAATATAATTTCTAATATACACATATCCCTATTAAGTATTTTATCATTATTACATTAAATTATATGGAAAAATATGTAACTAATTTATTAGGTTTTATTAGATTATTTTAACAGATATTCAAATAAATAATTATTAAAAGTCAAATATCCTGTTCTATTTATAATACGTAAAATAATAATCAGTATTTAATTACAATATTTATCTCTCTAATTTATTTTTTTTAATTAAAAAATTTTAATAAAATTTAATTGAAAGTTTTAATTAAATATATTAAAATAACAGTACATTATGTCTAATAATGGTGAATAACATAAAAAATTGAAAGTTTATAGTAATAACAATAATACTATTTACTTAAATACAAAAGAAAAGGATGATTTAATATGAAAAAAATAATATTAGTTACATTTATATTTTTATCTTTAACATTTAATTCTACAAGTATCAGTGCAACAAACAATAACTTTACAGACATTCCTAAAAATCATTGGGCTATGCCTAATATCAATCATCTAGTATCTATCAATGTCATTAACGGTTTCCCTGATGGTACTTTCAAGCCTAATTTTAACATAAATATAGACGCCTTCATTAAGATGACTGTCACAGCTCTAGGCTATAAGGATATTAAAAATGCTGACGATTATTGGGCAGCTAATTATATAGACAAAGCTTTAGAACTTGGTTTAATAACAAAAGATCAGTTTCCAGTTTATCAAAAACCTATTACAAGGGAAGAGATGTCAAGTATCATAGTAAAGGCTATAAAGAAAGAAAAGAAAGCGGATACAAGATATTTAGTTGAGAGCTATGTTAAAGACTTTCTAACAACATCATATCGCTACCAAGAAGATGTAAAGGATTCTTACGCACTAGGTATTATTACAGGGCTTCCTGATGGAACATTTCGACCTACTAATTATTCAACTAGAGCCGAAGCAAGTACCATCATTCATAGAATGATTGACAAGAATCAAAGAAAGCCTTTCAAGCCACAAATGAAAGAGCCTGATAGTAATACTAGTGATACAGATAATGACAGCAGCAATGAGCTTAATAGTGCTAATAACAATGCTGATACAGATACAAGTATTAATACACCTATTGAGTATATTCATAAGGTTGAAAAAGGGAAGGTTGTTTATAGTACTGAAAAGATTATGAAGATATTGAAAAAATATCCTATTATTGAGAATATGGATTCAAACAGTTTTATTGAGAATAATGAAATGTATACAGATCAAGAAATTGAACGACAAGAATATGATTACCTTTCCAGAGAAACAAAAGAATGCTTAGAAACATTGTTTAATCGTGATTACACAATGTTAGATAGAGATAATTATTCTGAAAAACTATTATATTGGTTAAGAGCGTGGTGGAATTATAAAAATATTGAATATAAACCACAAGAATTTGCTGAACTTTGGGCTAATGAAACGGAAAAGTGGAAAGTACAACAAGATATAATTTTCGTTACAGATTCATACAGATCAATTTATGGGACTAATGATGGTACTGCTGTAAGAGGTCGTATGTATTTTAAATATAATAAGCATGAAAATCTTGATAATATTAAATATGAACTCGAATTACCTGAACAAATGTATACTCAAATAAAAGATTTACAAATCAACAAATGGTATTATGTTGATGTTGATGTGGAAATGGGTAGACCTATGACTAATCTTAACATTACATGGGAAACAAGTAAATATATGTTAGGTCGTTATAATTATCTAAGCAATATACAATTAGTTGAAGGACAGTAGGTGATTGAATGAAACGATTTTTAGCATATATTATAGTATTTGTATTGATTATAAATAATATACCTTTTGTTGTATATGGTGGATGGAGTGGTGGAACTACTAATATAGCTAAAGTTGTACCTGGTAGTGATGGACTTCAATATTTAGTTTTCAAAGTATCATCTACATCCAGTAACGCTAAATACAAATATAAAACTATTGGATGGGATATAACTTTTATCCCTGATGGGGAGAGTCCACGAACAGCACGTTTAGCTTATAATTTTAGTGATCATGGTGGTAGTGATGATGTCAAGATTAAATTGGAAGATATTTTTGATAAAATAAGTGAATCGGAAAATAAAAAGGATAGGCTAAAACGGAAAAATGGTAAGCTTATTGCAGATGCAATACAAGTTATTCTTATTAATAATGTACCAATGGGAACAAATGGAAGACCTATTAATAATTGGAATGGTGATTTTAAAAGTCTCGTTGAAGGAAATGGTCAAGGTGTAAAGTTGTTTACAGATGAAGCTTCAAATATTATAAGTGGATTACCAAATGGATTGAATTGGAGTACTAATACTCAAAATGACCTAAAAAATTATTATAACCAAGAAGCTCCTTATGATAAACTCTACTCAGAAATAACAGTAGAACTTGATTTAGAAGTCATGAGCAACATTGACGATCATACTATTGATATGTCCAAGGGGGAGGGATCGGCACAAGTAAGAATACATGCTTTATCAAACATAAAAGAATTTAAAACAAATGATCCTAAAATGGAAGCTTATCTAAATAATCCATCTAATATTAGACAAATGATTTTTGAAATAAGTGATGGCACGACTGATAAAAAGCAAATAGTAACTTCTTTTTCCTCATTGAGTGGTAGTACCGATTTTGTATTTAATTATTTGCCTAATGGCATTGAAGATGGAGACAGTGATATGAATGATTCAGTGTCAAAAGATTATATCTGTACTGTTTATGTACATTATTATAGGCAATGTCATGGTCTAGCTACTGAGCAAACAAGTAGTGAGCTTACTAAGAAAGCACCAGTACCCGATGGTGACCCTTTGGCGATTCTTAAATCACCAAATGAGGTATTAGTGGGAGAAGAAATAACTGCCGACGGTTCAGAGTCATTAGCACCAGAAGGAGCTAAAATCGTTCATTACAGTTGGAAAGTGGAAAATAAAAAACTGACTGATAAAGACGGAGAGAAGTCTATAAAACTTACTTATGACGAGCCTAAAACAATTACTATAGCATTAACAGTAGAAGACAGCAATGGAAAGACTGACACAGCCATGAAAGACGTTGTGGTGAAGAAAAAAACAAGTCCACCAGTTAACTGGTCTCCATCTGTTACACTTACAGGACCGACTATTGTTATGCAGGGGGATAATTTAACGCTTAGGATAAGTGCAACAGATAAAGAAGATGGCATATTGAAACCTATTATTAGTAAACCATCTTGTTTAGTTCTTGATAGTTCTGTTAAAAACGGTGAAAATACAGCTAAATTTACGGAAAGTGGGACTTATACCATAACAGCAAGTGCAACAGATAGTGGCGGAAAGTCTGACAGCGATAGTATACAAATAGAAGTGTGTCCACCTAAACCACTAGCCATCATCACTGAATATAATGACTACAAGGTAGGGCAGACAGTGAGTTTAGATGGACTAAACTCTAAGGCAGTTAGTAAGACATATCCTATAGACTGGGAAAGTCCTAAAACTGGTTGGAATATCAAACCACTAGGAGAACTGAAAGAAGAAGATATACATTGGGAAAAGGTTAAAGGAAACAAAGAGATAGCCTTTACTTCCAAGAAAATAGGAAATGTGGAGATATCCCTTACAGTTGCTAATACACTAGGCTATACCCATACAAGAACCATTCAGAGGACTATTGTAGCCGATACACCACCTATAGCTGATTTTACATTAATTAAAAAGGTCTACAGGGACAAGGATAATGACAAAAAGGCTATTGTAAAAGCCTTTGACAAATCAACCAGTCCTGATAATGATTCTATTACAAAAAGGGTTTGGTTTTATGCCTTTGACAGTGACAATGACGGACGATTTAGTGATGAAACATGGTATTACAATAATGGTACTACTTGGGTAGATTCCAAGACTTCATATAGCAATTTATTTACCTTTGCTGACACTGTAGACACTGGTAACTTGACCGACGTAACGGTAGAAACTAAGCACGTCGGCAAATACAAGTTTGAACTAAAAGTATATGAAGAGCATGATAATAGACTTTTAGAATTCATTGATACCTCTTACATATTAACAGATGATACAGCCGATAAACCTGGTGAGGAATGTATTACAGAAGTTGACAATATAGCCCCTATTACAGCTGTAAAAGTAGATGTTAGTAACAATGATGTCTATGATATAGTTGTTGCAACAGACTACAAGGATATAGATTTAATTCAGTTAGAAACCCAATTAAATCTATTAAAAGCCGAAGCATTCGCTAATAACAAAGAATTTAAAATTCATTATGTAACAGATCAAGTAAAAATTGGACAGCAACATAAAGTAAAAAATTACTACAGATATGCTCGTATGATCTATTTGAGGTATTATTTGGGTAGTGGTAACTACCAATCATCGACCAGTGGTGGTAATCAAAACATAAATTATAACCACGATCTGAGAACCGCTGATATAGAATATGAGACAACACAAGGATATACAACACCTATAAAACCTTTTGAAAAAGGAGATAAAGTTGATTGGAATAGAACAAGCTTCTCAAGTTCTTATCATAATGAGGATAATGGAACAGGCTATGATAAGTCAGGAGTTGAATTCCAGTTTTATAATCCTGATAATAAAATAGCAACATTGACAACACATAGAAAAACAACAAATGGTAGTGAGCAAGGGATGGGATTTTGTCAAATATGGAATAGTATAACTGTAGTTGACGAATCTGTAAATATTACAAATCATTGGAGTAGAAGATCTAATCCACAGAAACACGATTTTTATTATGACGTAACTGGATTAGATTTTACAAAAATAAAAGATATTCCTTATGCCGACAATAGTAAGAAAGTTTTCCTATATTTTACTAAAGGTAATAATTTTAATTATGAAAATGAAGATGGATACAACTATTCTGCAACAAGTCTCACAAAAGAATTTACAGATTATCTGATATATAATGATTATGAAACTTATGTTATATCTTCTAGTGAAGATATATTAGATATTAAATTTGATAGTAATAATCATTCAACAGATATCAGTACTCAATACGCTACTTTAAGAGAACTTGCACGCAGTTCATCTATCCGTGGTAAATATATTATAGGGGATGTTAATACACCTTTATGGAAAGAGCAGCTTATGCATATCACAAAGAAAAATGTGATAATGCCAAATGAAGTTACTGTTGAGAATAATGTTCTGCGACTAAAATTTGATAAAGAGTTTAAAGAGGGTGAAGAATTAGATTTAACTCTATTACAACAACAGTTGAAAATATCTGATCTAGTAGGTAATAAGATTGAAATACCAGAAATTAAATATAAAGTGACTGTTGAAGATAGAGGTATTAAAGAATTGTCAAGCTTATGTTTTTCTAACCCTCTGGTAGAACAATATCAAAAGGAAGATATTAAAATTATAGAAGTAACAAATTCTATTATAATTTATATGGAAAATAATCAGAAAAAAATTCAAGTGATTGATGAAGTTAATGCAAAAAGATATTATGGTGAAAATGTAATAGAATTAAATAGTTTTGATTATACAAATGTTAAAGATATTAAAGCTATATCAAGTGGAACGATTATGTTACTTTATAATAATGGTACTGTTAAAATTTTTGGAAATAAACCATATAGAAGCAAATGGGAAAATGTATCACAAATAGCATCAACCAATTCTCTGTTTGTAGGAATTACACATAATAATAAAATACTTACATACGGTAGAGCTAATAATAATTATCAAGATGAGGAACAAGATTATTCTGAGTCAAAGTACAATTTTTATGATGTGATTGAAACAGCAAATAGAGTAATTATAATGTATCGAGATGATAAAGGAATAATTAAGTATACGTCATATGGTAATTATGGATATGTACCTTTTTATCCTAGTAAAATACAAGAAAAATATAGCAGTAATTTTAAAGTAATTGGCAATAGAACGACTGATGAAATTTATATAAAGATGTATGGGAAATATTATAAATGTATACGTGACTATGATAAAGCTATAGAACCTATTAATGAAATCAATAACATGAATATAAAAAAATTAATTCCAATAGGTTCAAGCTATTTTATGGTTATAAAACAAGATGATACAATCTATTTTTCAGAGAATTATAAAAGCAGTCTTCAAAATGATTACCACTACAATAATACATATAATCAATTATCAAATATCGGTGAATATAAAAATATTTCATTTGTTGGTAATGGTGGATGGGTACAAGGAACAAATAGTGAATTTAATACAGGAGGAGGAACAAGCACATTAAATTCAAGATATATCAAAATTGATGATATAGCTAGTTTAATACCATATAGTTATGGTAATACAGAACAAATGATTATCATCATGAAAAATGGAAAGAGATATAATTTGATAAATTCAATTAATGCATATAGTGTTCCATCAAATGCAACATATTTTTGGGCTGATAACTATGGTATTTCATATATGTTAAATAATGGATATTATCATTCGACGGTGGTACCACAATACGCTAAACCTGGATATACATATTATAGTCACAGAAGATTTAGCGGAAAATATAAAAAGGTAATAAATATTGGAGAAAATGCTTTTATTTGCTTGAAAGAAAATGGGACTGTGAATTTATATCGAAAAGAGGGAGATAACTGGAGTTATTTAGATTATTATTTAAGAAATCAAAGTAATATAAAGGACATAATTTTAAGTTCTGCAATTATGATCATCAAAGATGATAATACTATAATACCAGTTTATAAGGGGAATTTTAATGAGTACTTAGGTCATTATCATGATTTTAAAAATAAAAAGATTAAAAAATATTGTTCAGGACAACAAGAAGGTTACTCCTATAATAGATTATTTGGACTTGATACACAAGGTAATGTATGGTGTACAGATCCAAATGAGTTAAAGCTTATCGAAACAAACGTACAAGATATGTTTAATTTAAATGGCTATATGATTTACTTAATGAAAGACGGAACATTAAGTAAATATGGTGAAGGGAAAAAATTTGAAACATACGAGAATATGCTTGTCACTCCGAAGTTTATTACATTAAAGCTTAAGGGGCAAGAAGAAAAAGTATATATTTCACCTGAAGGAATACAAATAGGGTATATTGGTAAATTTTCCAATAGTGTTTATTCTTTACAACCACTAAAATCAACGCAATTTCATATCGGTAAGCACTTAGATGGTGGAGTTGTATTTAAATACAAAATATTTGATAATAAAGATTCAGTTCAAGAAATATTACAAAATGAAGAAATAGATGATTCTTGGACTGAAGTACAGGACCTAGATATAATATCAGTCCCAAATGGAGTTTACATTGGTGTTGTAGAGGTTAATGATAAAAATAGAGCGATTCGTTATAGCTATATGAAATCAGTAGCAGAAAATTTGTAAAATTTAGAAAGAAGGTGAAACAATTATGAAATGGAAACGATTACTAATTATATTTCTGTTTCTTAGTATAGTAACAGGTATTGGTAATGTCCTAACTATACAAGCTAGGGAAATAAATAGAGAGCCTTATAAAAAAACATTTACTTATAAATTTAATGGGTTTAATCAAAAAGGAGATATTAAAAAAAGAGATGGTTCCACAGAATATGGAAAATCTGAACAAACTCACATTCAAACAGATGGTATTAGCTTAGAAATATTGGATGTGAAAAATTCAGATGATGACAATTATTGGATAGTAAAGTATAAAGCCACAGGATATTTACACGCTAAGGTATATAAAGGACAGTATAGTGGTAGTAGATCAACTGACCTGAGAATAAACTCAACACAACTCCAGTGTGATGATTCTAACTATACAGATTGGTATCAAAGTGTTAGTTTTAGAGGTATAGAACATACAGCTCATGTGACTAAAAAATGGGATAGACCTATGGAATTGGATATTACAGTTAATTTATCCGCTTACACCTATGATGCATGGTCAGGTACAACCCAAAGTGTCTATCATAATCCTAAATATATCTGGAATTTAAATTATGGTCCTTGTTTATCTAATGAAATCAATAGGAATTACATGAATGCTAAAAATAGTAATTCCATAACAGTAAAAGGTAGAGTATGGGATAGAGAACAGGACGATATAACCGTTACAGCAGATTTAGGTGGAGTTACTCAATCGAAATATATAGATATTCCAAATGTAGCCAAAGGAACTGATTATGATTATGAGTTTACATTCCCAATGTATCAGCATCCAACTGACGAAAATAAAACTCTGAAAATAACGGCAACAGATCATTTCGGGGATAAACACTATGCAACATATACGATATATATTGATAGAGTAAATCCCACTGTTACCACACAGGACAATTATGTATTAAAAGGTGGAAACAATATACAAGTATCTACAAATGAACAAAGCGAAATCTTTCTTTTAAAAAATGATGTCCCCTACAATTTTTATAAAAATGTGCAAAATGCAGTAGTGAATGGAAAGGGTATTAAAATTGGAGATTGTACCAATAATGCCACTTTAACAGTTCCTATGATAAATGGTGCATATCGTTTATTTGCAGTAGATCGGGGGAAAAATGTATCTACGGCATATAAAAATGTCATTTTAATTGACAGTAAAACTCCTGAAATAATTGATATAACAGTAGAAGGGAATGAAATCATATTTAGATATGATAATTCCTTAAGTTCACTTATACCTGGAAGAGATGACTTTGTACTACCATATGAAAATATTATATCTTCATCTATATGTATACTTTCGGATGAAGATCGGGTAGACTACGAATTTATATTTGACGATTATGAAGGTGATAAAAAATTTACAGACAGATTTGTTTTTAGTGCTTTTGATAATTCTATGTTTACCAATCCTAATGGTATTCCAGACATAGTAGGTAATACAGCAACCACAAGAAACTCATTTCACGAAGTTGGAAAATATAGCCTAGAATACCAGGCACAAGATACCCCTATACAATCAGGAGAAAATAATTTCTCCAATTATCGTAAATGGGGAAACAAAAATAACATTGAACTATTGGTACATAGACGACCTTTCGCTAGTTTAACTATTAATGCTACACTTAATGATAATAATTGGATAATTAA
This sequence comes from Vallitalea sp., assembly GCF_025211055.1. Taxonomy (GTDB): domain Bacteria; phylum Bacillota; class Clostridia; order Lachnospirales; family Vallitaleaceae; genus Vallitalea. The sequence goes on from NZ_JAOARO010000018.1 coordinate 83,137, forward strand.
CAATGTTAATGGCAGTGGTTATGACCTTGATCATATGGATATGTCTAACAAGGGAATTGTTGACGAAATGTGGGAATGGAAAAAAGTAAGTGACAGCCATTATATATCAGGAAAATTACCTAATACTGTACCAGCCATAGAGAATAATAATGAAATTACATATATTATTAGATATAAAGTAAAAGATATTGAAGGGGCATGGAGCAAACCCAAAACATTCATTCTTAACCTTAGTTTACAATTTGATGCTAAGCTTAAAACTGAAAAGGGTCAATCACTCAATCACGTATCTACAGGTCAGAATTTAATAACTTATGATATTTCTACTATTTGTCCATTCCCAGTACATTTAGAATTAGCTTTATTTGATAAAAATAACTCTAAACAAATATTAAAAACAAAAAGAGTTAATTTTACTGAGCAAATAACAGGTACAAAAACAGGTACCACTATTTCATGGAAAGATATAAATTATTTCATACCAAAAGATACAAAAGAGGATTGGTATAATTTTAAGATAACAGCAATTTCAGATGATGGTCAGCAATTATCAAAAGAATGGAAAGTTTATCTAGTTAATAACACTCCACCAACTGTAAATATTGTATCTAAACGTCCAATATTTATTTACGAAGGTGACAATGTATCACTTGATATAGCTTTGGATGATGCTGATAACGATGAGCTCTCGGTACAGATAGAACTATTAATGATTGAACCCAAAAAAAGTTCTATTAGTATTGATAACTATACAATTAAGCATACTACTTATAATACAAAATCTTTTACACAAAAATATAATAATCTCCCATTAGCTAAATATAAAGTAATGATAACTGTAGATGATAAAAATGGAGGGATTGCCAAAACCTCCTGTGATCTAATAGTTAATGATTTGTCTATAAAAGGTAAGGTTAGTCATACTATTAAGTGGGATGAAAACAGAAAAAAATTTAACCAATCCAAAACTAGTACAGATGATAAGCCTAGAGATTCTAATACTTATTGGTCTGGAGAAAGATTTATGCTTAATGGAGAAACAACATTAATTAATAATAACAGTTTAATAAAAGCTACTTCTGTAAAAGTAGAAATACTTAATCAATCACCTGCTATATACTGCTACTTAAACCAAGGTAAAAACCTAAATAAATGGAATGGAATATTATGGAACAAAGACATGATACATAAATGGGGACGAAACACAATAGAAAATCTAACCTTTAGATTTACAGTTATATATAGTAACGGCCACATTGAAGTTGATGAAGTAACTGTAAAAGTAGATGACACTGAAGATTATTGGAGATATCATAGAAAATTTTGATAATATAATAGCTGTCGGTAATTACCGACAGCTATTTTGGCTCTTTAATTTATTGGTAATGGAATTATGTATTAAGATTAATCAATATGGTATCCCATATTAAAACACTTACTTCACCTCTAGTAACCTTTCTTCTGATATCTCCGTTGTTCTCTTCAGAAATGATACCTATTTCTTTTGCTCTTTTAATATAATTGGCTGGCCATTCTCCTTCAAGATTATCATTTTTACCTAAGGCATTAACTAATATGGTCACAACTTCCGCATAACTTATATTATCAAGTGGTCTGAATGTTCCTCCAGTATCTCCTACAATCAACTTTAATTTATAAGCCTTTTGTATATCAGGAACAGCCCAATAATCAGATTTTACATCACTAAATTGTTTACCTTCACCTGGAACTTCTTTGTGGCTATAGCCCAATGCTCTTACTAGAAGAGCTGTAACTTCTGCTCTTTTGATATTATTATCTAATGCAAGTGTACCATCAGTATAACCTTTCAAAAGTCCAAGTATATGTAACTGTTCTCCTGCATAGTTTTGTCTATCAGTAGCTGCTGATGCAGGAACAACTGCTATATTAAATGTTACCAGAATACTTACTAACAATATTACTATCTTCTTATTCACTAATTATCCCCCTTATGTCATTTTAGATTCTTAAATAATTATTTTTCCACCTCTAAGTTGCATCATATCAATATATTTATTATAGCATACTTTTCCAATTAATAAGTTACCAAATCATAACATTCACATCACAATATCATTAAACAATCTTCAACTCATCCATAAGCTCCTTGAACTTAGAAGGTTTTAATGATTGAGCTCCATCACACAAAGCACATTCTGGATTATTGTGTACTTCTATCATAAGACCATCTGCTCCTACTGCAACAGCGCCTTTTGATAAAGGTCTTACCATTTTCCATTTACCAGTAGCATGACTTGGGTCAACAATAATAGGTAGATGACTTATTTCTTTTATAACAGGTATTGCACTTAGGTCAAGAGTATTTCTAGTATATGTTTCAAAAGTACGTATCCCTCTTTCACATAAAATTACATCTTTATTTCCCTCTGACATGATATATTCAGCAGCCATTAACCATTCTTCAATAGTAGCACTCAAACCTCTTTTCAATAAAACAGGTTTTCCAAGTTTCCCTGCTTTTTTAAGGAGTGCGAAATTCTGCATATTCCTTGCTCCTATTTGAATTACATCTGAATATTTAGCAACCACATCTATTGTATCTAAACAGATTGCTTCTGTTACAATAGGAAGATCCGTCTCTTCTTTTGCCTGTTGTAACAATTTTAATCCTTCTTCACCAAGACCTTGGAAACTATATGGTGAACTTCTAGGTTTGTATGCCCCTCCACGAAGTAAAGTAGCTCCTGCTCTTTTAACATCTCTGGCAACCTCTATCATTTGTTCTTTAGTCTCAACAGAGCAAGGACCTGCTATAATAGTTAGATTATCCCCACCTACTTTTGTATTCCCAACGGTAATAACAGAATCTTCTGGATGGAATAGTCTGCTTGCCAATTTAAAAGGATGCTGTACCCTCATTACTTTTTCCACATCATCATAAACTTCTATTTGCTCTTTGTTTAATTTACTTGTATCTCCAATCAATCCTAATATACTGTAGTTTTGTCCAATTGTTTCATGGACACCTAATCCCATATCTTTTAACCTTTTAATTAATCTATCAATATTTGCTCTTGGTGTTTTAGCCTTCATTACTATAACCATTTGTTATTCCTCCATTCATATTTATAAAACAATAGTTGACTTACTTATAATAAATACTCTGCGCATAGTATTCTTAATTAATATATAAAAAAAAGAAGCCCCTAAGAGCTTCTCTAAATTTCATCATTCTAAAAATTCATTATTAGCTTCTTATGATAATTTTTCTCAAATCCATTCAATTTTTTTAATGCAAAATAACTAGCGCTAAAAAAGTAAAAGCCCCAGCTAAAAAAGTAAAAATAATATGAATTTGAGTTTAAGTTCTTGATTATATCTATCATAATATCACTTCTTATCCTATATTTATATTTCATAATTTCATAGTTTTATTTTGAAAATTGTTTTATTAGTTCTTAACTATATAGAATAAAAGGTTAAATGTCAAGCTTTTTTTATTATTTTTTTCGTAATTCCTAATAATTGGTAAATATATAATATATCTATTAAAACCAAATATATAAACATTTGACTTTATACTAATGTTTCTGTATATTTATTAGTTAATACCGTTTATAAATTACTATTAATTTGGATTAGACTATAAAATTATAAATATACCTGAATGGAGTGATTTCATGTCATTATTACGAGTAGGATTTCAAGGTGTTAAAGGAGCTTTTGGTGAAGAAGCATTATATAATTATTTTGGAGAAGAAGTTCATACAATAGCAGTTAAAAATTTTGAGGATATATGTACCTCATTAGAATCTGGCTCCATAGAATATGGTGTACTTCCTATTGAGAACTCTTCAACAGGAGCTATTTCTGATGTTTATGATTTGATTAATAAGTATGAATGTCATATTGTTGGAGAAACTCATGTTAAAGTTAATCATAATCTTATGGGAATAAAAGGTTGTAATATGAAAGACATAGAAGAAGTATATTCTCATCCACAAGCATTTGAACAAAGCAAAAATTACTTGAATAATTATAAATGGAAGCTTGTACCCTATTATAATACTGCTAAAAGTGCTGAATACATTATGAAACAGGGAAATAAAAAAATAGCAGCAATAGGTAGTAAAAAAGCAGCTCAACTATATAATCTAGACATACTAGCATCAAACATCAATTCTAATAACACCAATACAACACGTTTTATAATATTAGGGAAGAAATTAATAGTTAATAAAGAATGTGATAAAATCAGTGTAGTATTATCTACTGAACATAAAGCCGGAGCTTTGTATCACGTTCTAAAGCATTTTGCAGAAAATAATATCAATATGTTAAAAATAGAGTCAAGGCCCAGGGGAATTACTCCTTGGGAATATAATTTCTATATTGATTTTGAGGGTAATATCAATAATGATATAATAAGACAAGCTCTAAAAAAGATGTCTAAGGATTGTCATCATTTCAAAATTCTAGGTAATTACAAACAATTCAATTAAGAACTATAAAAAGACTCTGTTAAGATAGTAATGTTAACCTTAAGCTACTATCCTACAGAGTCTAATTATAACCATTCCAAATTTACGCTATAAATGGAATTAATGCTACTGCAACAGCACTACCAACCATTATAACAGTTATTATTATAGCCACTCTTTTCATAAATTTTCTACTTCTGAATATGTTCATCTTGTTCCCTCCATGAATAATAATTTATACCCTTTTTTATTTATATACTAGTCTTTTATATTCATAAACATTGAGTTACTACTAATTATATATTATAATAACACTATTAGTCAAAAGATAAAAGAAGTTATTTTGACAAGATGAGGTGATATTATGCCAATACCAATTTTTTTATTATCATTTATAATACTAATTATTATTATCAAATTAAAAATGACCCAGGCTGATAAAAAAAATACAAATACCAGTAAAACTTTCTGGACAAGAGAAGAAAAGGCAATGTTCACAAGAAAAAAATCCCTTGAAAATCTTGATTATATTTATATTGATAAAAGTGAACTACCAATATTATCTAAAGAAGAGTGTTCTGATGACATAATATATATTCAAAATAAAGTCCTAGAATTATTAGAACATAAAATAGTCAATTTTCACGGTAAAACAAATACCGATCTTAAAATAGAGTACGGTACTGCCAATTTAGATACTCTTATCATGTATGAAGAACATTATACAATGCTTATAAAATATCTATACAAGTGGGGAAAGTTATTATACGAAAATAGTAAAATAGATGCCGCTATTCAGGTTTTAGAGATAGGTATAAATATCAAAACTGATATCAGCAGTCATTACATATTATTAGGAAGATTATATAAAATAAAAAAAGATACTAAGAGCTTTAATTCCCTATACTCACTCATCAATAATACTGAGTTTATATTGAAGGATAAAATATTAAATGCTCTAAGCTCTTTATAATTTTTTTATTATATGATTCAACATATATATTATTTTGCTCTACCATATGTATTAATAATATTATCTATAGCTCTGCTAGCTTCACTTTTAGATAATTCATCAATCTGCTTATCTAGGACTACATTATGTTTTCTTATTAGTGCAGCCAGATAAGCTTTTTGTTTATATGTAATTGCAGCAGTTTTCTTAGGTTTCCATAAGATTGGTTTAGGAATAAATAATTCCTTATTATCTTCATAAAAATCCATTTTAAGTTGATTATATAACTGATATGTGGCATAAGCATCATTAAATGCACGATGACCATTAAGATAATCTATTCTATAATAATCACATAAACAACCCAATCTCCTGCTAGGCAAATCTTTTAATACCATTCTTGATATGGTCAATGTATCAAGGGCATTTTTCTCAAAAGTCATATTTAATTTTAATGCATATGTTTTTATAAAGCTGAAATCGAATTTTATATTATGTCCAAGTATATCAAATCCTTTGCAAAAATCAATAAAATCTGGTAAGACAAAATTGATTGTAGGTTTATTCTTTACTAGTTCGTCAGTAATACCAGTAAGTGATACTATGTTATCAGGAATTGATATTTCTGGGTTAATTAGCTGATTGAATTCATCTACTACATTACCATCAACTATTTTAACTGCTCCGATTTCAGTAATTCTACTATCCATCGGACTTATACCTGTAGTCTCTATATCAAATACTACAAAGTTTTTCATAATGACACCTCGTTCATGGCTAAAATTTTTTATTAGACTCATTAGTTCCATTAATACATTCTAAAATACTATTAATATCCTCTAAAACCACATGGACCTCTTGTTTAAAGTCATCTAGTAATTGTAAATGTTTATTATCCTCATTTAAATAGGAATATTCAAGCTCTCGAGATATAATTTCCAGATTATTAGCCCCAAGATTACCACAAACCCCCTTTAAACTATGTGATAAAATCTTTGCTTCTGTATAGTTATTTTCTATGCCTAATGTAACTAGTTCATCATATGCATTAGCATACTTATTCTTAAAGCCTACTAGAATTATTTTATATAATTTTATTGAATTCCCCAATTTCCCCAGCGCACTTTCATAATCAATATTTTCAGCGTTTATATTAATAATACACACTTTTTAAATACCTCTCTTTTTTATTAGGTTTTACTCATTAAGTAGTACCCTAATTTTATCAATGAGCATTGAACATGCCACCTCGTTATAACCGCCTTCTGGTATAATAATGTCTGCATGTTTTTTACTTGGTTCCACAAATTCCTCATGCATTATCTTCACTGTGTTAAGATACCTACTGATAACAGAATCGAGACTTCTTCCTCTTTCCTTTACATCCCTTAGAACCCTTCTGATAATACGTACATCAGCATCTGTATCCACATAAACCTTAATATCCAACAAATCTCTTAAGTCCTTGTTCTCAAATATTAAGATACCTTCAATAATAATTACTTTTTTTGGCTTTACTGTTACTGTTTCTTCTTCTCTTGTATGTTTCACAAAACTATAGATAGGACGTTGTATAGATTCACCATTCTTCAACTTGATTAAATCACTTATTAAAATATCCGTATCAAATGCATTCGGGTGATCATAATTAAGCATCTTTCTTTCTTCAAATTCAAGGTGATCATTTGCTTTGTAATAATAATCATGTGTTAAAGCAACTACTTCATTCCCTAATACATCTTTTAGTTTATTCACTAGAGTTGTCTTACCTGAACCAGTACCTCCAGCAATACCAATTATTATTGGTTTTTCCATGTTCATCCTCCCTATCTTACCTTAAAAGCAAGCATGAATTATTTATTTGTTATAACGGTCATAGTAAAATAATGCCATATATGAAATTAGCTAATTATTCTTTTTATAACATACATTATAGTATCATGATTCATATGTTTTTACAATATGTTAAGGTATATAGACTAATTTATTCATCAATACCATTAATCATATTTTCCAGTCCTGTTTTGCAATACGGTAGTAAAAAACATCTTTCACATTTCGGACTTCTAGCAGTACATATAGCTCGTCCATGAGCAATTACTTGGGTGTTATATCTAATCCAATGCTCTTTTGGTAATATTTCCATCAAATGGAATTCTATCTTAACAGGGTCAGTATATTCAGTAAATCCTAATTTTTTTGATATACGCTTCACATGTGTATCAACAACTATACTTGGGATATTATAGATATTACCTCTAATAACATTGGCCGTCTTTCTCCCAACCCCTTGAAGTTTAACTAGCTTCTCTATATCCTCTGGGACTTGTCCATCATGTTGTTCTAATAATGTCCTGCAACATCCAATAATGTTCTTAGCTTTATTTCTATAGAAACCTGTCGATCGAACATCTTGTTCCAATTCACTTATATCTGCTTCAGCAAAATCTTTAACAGATGTATATTTCCTGAATAAATCTTTTGTCACTATATTAACTCTATCATCAGTACATTGAGCACTTAATATAGTAGCAATAAGTAATTGCCAAGGGTTTTCATGGTCTAAATAACATTTTATGTCTTTTGGATAATTCTCATCTAATAAGTTAAGAACCTTTTTTATCGTTTTATTATTTGCCATAAAAATTTATTCCTTTCTTTGCAATTTCCTGGGAAATATTACCATTTCCTGGGAAATATTGTAAATTATTTATTACCTGAACATATTTAGCATTATTTCTAAATACATCTCTATTATGATAATCAAATAATACTGCTATTTCCTTGTGTTCTATAGGTTTATTGAAGTCATCAGCCCATTTTATGATGTTAATAGGAAATATTTCTAGATGTGCCATTCTACTAATCTGTTTAGAGGTATAATCTCTATAGCTTGGTAAGAACTTAATAATATTTTCCTCATTCTTATAGAACTCGATTATAGCTTCTTTATGATTATCGTTTCGTTCTAACCAATAGGGAAATTTCTTAACCTTTTCCTGTAAGTACATATCAAATCTAAGAATATGCTTAATATTCACATCGTCTTTTTCTATAATATCATTATAGAATTCTAATAAAATTGTGTACAGCTTAATCTTATTATGATTAACTTCATGATAATTGTTCTTCAACCAATACTTTGCTAAGGATTCATATAGGGCAAATGGTGTTTCAAAACTTCTCTCTATATATTTTATAGCAAAATAGAAATTTCCGCTATTATAATATATCTCTACCATTTCTTCTATCATCTTCAACTTCAAAATATCATGATATGTTAATTCCTTAGTTCTAAGTACCTCGTATGGTGCTTTATCTTTATACAGGATGTCATATCTATCTACATCCTTTTTCAGCCCTGAACCTTTTAATATCTTTAGAAATCCTAATTGTAGCTGATGTGGTTGCAAATTATAGACATCATTAAATGACTCACCAAAGGAGTTATAGTCTTCCCCAGGAAGCCCTGCTATTAGATCTAGATGTTGATGTATATTATTTCCCTTATTTATTTTACTGACAACATTTGAAAGTCTTTCAAAATTAGTTTTCCTTTTAATATTGCTTATTGTCACCTCGTTAGTAGATTGTACTCCAACCTCAAGTTGAAATAATCCTGGTCTAACTTTTGACAAAAAATCTATCGTCTCATCGTCTAACAAGTCTCCTGATATTTCAAAATGGAAATTGGTATATCCATTGTCATGTTCATGTAGATATTTCCAAATCCCCAGAGCGTGTTTTTTATTACAATTAAATGTTCTATCAACAAATTTAACTTGTACCACTCTAGCATCAAGAAAACATTGTAATTCTTTTAATACAATAGGCAGACTTCTAAGCCTTACTCCTTTTTCAATAGATGATAAACAGTACTGACAGTTAAAAGGGCATCCTCTAGATGATTCATAATAGATTATTTTATTTTCAAATGCCCCAAACCCTTCATTATAGACAAAAGGTAATTGATCTAATTCAAGGGGCTTACGTTGTGTATTTCTATATATTTCTTTATCTTTTCTGTATATAATTCCATCGATCATATTAATTGTACTTAAGCCATCTACATAATGTTTCATAAGCTCTTTGAAGGTTTCTTCTCCTTCTCCAACAATTATTATATCTATTTCCTTATATCTTTCCATTAATTCTGTTGAATCATACGAAACTTCTGGTCCGCCAAGAATGATTATTGTCTCTGGAGATATCTTCTTATAATCTCTTACCAATGATTTAACTATTTCTATGTTCCATATATAACAGGAAATAGATAATATATCTGGTTTTTTCTTATATATCTCTTGTAATATAAAATCATATTGATTATTAATTGTAAATTCTACTGTTACAATGTTATCTTTATAATCTCTACAATATTTCTCCAAGTATCTTATTGCCAAGTTAGAATGAATAAACTTGGCATTTATCCCAACTAATAGTACGTTCATATATAAAGTCCTTTCCAAACTAATTTCTAATCTTATTATAACGCAAAGGGCTGTCTATAAGACAGCCCCAATATTTATTGTAAAGGCATTTTTATTGTTTTATAATTTTCACCTTCATGTATGGAGATATACAATAAATCACCTATCAAGGAAAAATAGTCAACTTCCTTATTATAAACCTTAGTAGTGTTATCATTTCTAAAGTCATACTTATTTATACCTTCGAAATTATAATATAACTTATCGTTTATAACAATTAAATCACTTATTGCTATTTCCTTGTTTACAACAACTTCCTTTGAATCATTATCAATATTTCTTTTGATGATAATACCTTTGAAACTATCTTCACCACTTATGCTTAGATAGTATAACTCATTCTTATCAGCGTATATGAATTCACTATAAGTATTAGTTAGAATCTGTTTATCTGAACCATCTAATCTAACTCTTCCAAGCCTTTTGTTGTTATTTTGATAGTAAAGCCATCCATCAATTATATTCTCTAGATTGCTACTATCATCTACTATAACTGTTTGTTCATTACTTATCAGGTTCTTTTTCCATATACACCCATCTGTAGAATTATCCAGAGAATAGTATATATAATCCCCCATGACTTGGAAGGAGATATTATATATCTTAGGATCAATAAAAATAATTATACTATTAATATCATCAGTTTCTAAATTAATTCTATCTATATAGGTAGTAAAATTAATGTTAATTCCATCTAATCCACTATAATATACATATTTTCCTTCTATCTGAAAATCAGTAACCCATTTATCAACAATAAGTCTTATCTCATTGGTATCAACATTATACTTATAAAGATAACCCATATAACCATCAACTTTGTAAACAAAGTATTTCCATTTTTCATCTACTTGTTTTTCCATATCAAAAGATACATGGAATTTTAGGTCTTCAAGGTATTTTTCTACAGTATAGTAACTTCCACCTTCCGAAGCGACACTCATATAGAACTTACCATCAATTATTTCCATATCAGTATAAGCCATATTAATAATATCCAAGAATTCTCCTTGTGTTTGCTTGTTAGAGATTCTATATAATAGATTAGCTCCGTTTTTTTCTACATAATAGATATTTGCATCGCTAGCATATATATCTTTTATAGTATTTTCTGTAATTTTAATGTTTTCGCTTCCATCACTTTTAATTTTATATAGTCTACCATCATCGTCTTCATTTTTATAATATATTATATCTCCAATAATATCATAGGTAGTAGTAAATACATTGATATATCTGCTTTCATTACCTGTACTAGGGTTATATATCCCAATCCTCTTCTTGTTATCCAAGAAATATATAGTAGTCCCTGAACATTTAATATTACTTACTGGTATATTAGTTATATTAGTAATTACTCTGTTTCTAATATTAAAAGCATGTAACTTATAATTATCATTCATATCAGTATAGTAGATGAGATTATTGTATATGATGAACGAACCTATCATCTTATCTATAACTAATTTTTTTTCATTCATATTAATATCAAGACAATATAATCTTTTATCTACTGCATCAGTATAATATACATTACCGTTGTTAGTGTCAAACATGTTGATAGCTATATCTGATATCTTCTTACCCATCTCATCACCAACTACTTCATAGAGCTTGTAAGATGATAAATCATCAGCACTATCTAGACTTTCAAAGTTTTTGGAGAATATTCTGTTATCAACTTTAATATACATCTTATGATGTTGTTCTCCACCTGTTCCAATAAAAATCTTCTTCTCCGATAAGTCAGTTTTTACCTTCCATATTCTATTTTGACCATAAAAATATAAGTAATTATCTTTTTCATAAAAATCTTTAATAGTTTTTTCCATAAATATTTTATTAGTCTTACCATCATAGCTGTTTATTTTATAAAGATATTCATCCTGATTATAATAAATTACATCATTGACTACAAAAACATCACTAACATTTAAATCAAATAATTGTCTTTCATCACTACCATCTAATGCACAACTATACATTTTATTATCAAAATAGTATATCCTATCATTGCTTACGCTAAAATTAGTAAAATTTCCTTCTAATAATAGCATAGGATTTTTCCCATCACTATCAATACTGAATAATCCTTGGTCAGTACTATAAAAAACCGTATCCCCATTATATTTTACAGAATAGATTTGGGTTTTGGTAGATACTATTTTAGTTTTTAGGGAACCATCTTTCTGTATTCTATAAATGTTATTTTCAAATATATAGAATATATAATCTTCACTTGTGCAAAAAGCATTTACATCCTCTTCAGAAAGTATCTCTTTGCCTGTACCGTCCCAACTAATACGTGCTAATTTTGCCGGAGTATATTTTTCATTAGTATCAATATAATAAATCCAGTTCTCTAAATTGCTTATTCCGTCAAATCTGGCATCAGCTATTTTTGTAAGTCCAGTTCCATCTATCTTCATTCTATATATTTTGTAATTATCATCAGGATTTCCAAAGTATAACCAGTCATTAAAGTTAATATTTGAAATTGTACTTGCTAAGTCCGCAGATTTTGTACTTGTTGTTTCATTATCCACAATGGTTACTTCTACTTTCTTTTCTTTTTTACAGCTTGTTAGAAGAAAGCATATAAAAACCATTAGGATAATTATATATTTATTTATTCTCAATTTCATTTCCCCCTAAATAATTAGGTTCTTTCAAGCAGTTCATTTGCACTATATTTATATTGTTTTATTGTATCATATAGATTTTACAATAGTATTACTTTTATATTATTATTTTTATCTTTATCAATTTTAGCAGTTCTTAAACTATAACTTTAATTAATACTAACATATTTCATGGTATTTTTAAATCTATTCATGAATAATTACTGTAGTTCCATCTGGAACATTTTCATAGAACCACTGGGCATCTTCTTCACCAAGCCTTATACATCCATGGCTTGCAGGTTTTCCTAGCTTATCCTGCTCTTCTTTTATAATGTTCCAATCTTTATCTCTAGGAATACCATGAAATAAATATTGTTCTGTAATCCTTACCCAATATTTTGCTCCTTCTTTAAATCTCTCGGAGTAAAACCATAATCCTCTATTTTCTAAACTGAAAGTTCCAAGTAAAGTAGGTTCTTCTTTTGTTCCACCTGAACATATCATTTCTTTTTTTATTTTATTATTTTCTCTTACAATAACTATATGTCCTTCTTCTTTTAGAGCTACTTCTACCCATAACCCCTCTACTATATCTTCTATAACTTCATCATTGATTACAAATCTAGCTTCTACTTCTTTGGCTACTTCTTTTTTACATCCTCCTGCTATGAATATAAAGATAGCTAAGATAAGAATAAAAAATACATTTCTTAACATAATACAACCTCTAAATATATAGTTACCTAATTATATTCATGCATAATAATAGAATGCCAAAAACTTGAATTCAATCTATATAAGTCGAATTAAATATATCTATCTATAAGAAACTATCTTAGTCCCCTCTAATCTTTTATTTACAACATCCCAATTTATGTTCTCAAAAAATACCTTTATATATTCTTTTCTGTCGATACCAAAATCAATCATATAAGCATGTTCATATACATCTAAAACCAGTATTGGTTTACCATTATATACAGTTCCATCATCATGGCTGTCTTGACCTATTATACGAAGTTTTCCATTGTATTCTCCCTGGATTAATACTACCCATCCTCTCATACTTAACCCTGTATTAGTAAACATCTCTACAAAATTATCGTAAGAACCAAAATCTCTATTTATCATATCCAGTATTTTACCATGTATCTTAGACTTACGCCCAGTTATATTACCAAAATACAGTTGATGCAGTATAATACCATTCAATGAATATGATTCACCTTTTTTTAGGCTCCTTAATGTGCTATATGTTGAGTTAGGATTCTCATAACTATCTTTTTGTTTAAGCAAGTCATTAATTTCTCCAAATTTGTTAATATAACCTACATATAGATCATAATGCTCTTCTAATTGTTTTTTTGTAATACCATCCACAGTGTTAAAATTAAAAACTTTAGGTTTGTACATTTTATCACCCTTTCAGTCTATTACAATTATTATATGCATATTATTAATAATTATTGTAAGTCCTAGTTTTGTTACACAAAAAAAAGATACTTTCGTATCTTTAAACTGGGTAGGCAGGATTCGAACCTACGCCTACTAGAGTCAAAGTCTAGTGCCTTACCGCTTGGCGACTACCCATTATAATATTAATTTTTTAAAACACAAAAGCGCGAGACGGGATTCGAACCCGCGACCCTCGCCTTGGCAAGGCGATGCTCTACCACTGAGCCACTCACGCATGAAAGCGGGTGATGGGAATCGAACCCACGTATCCAGCTTGGAAGGCTGGTGTTCTACCATTGAACTACACCCGCATATTATATTTTTTGTTAGTGTTTCGATTAATGCCCAGAGGCGGAATCGAACCACCGACACGAGGATTTTCAGTCCTCTGCTCTACCGACTGAGCTATCTGTGCTGAATCAGCAAAAACAATTATACCAGATAATAGAGCATGTGTCAATACTTTTTTTAATTTAATGCCGGAGACCGGAATCGAACCGGTACGGTCTTTAAGG